>JBEKTU010000046.1:0-39718 GCA_049515735.1 Bryobacteraceae bacterium | reverse complement strand
AGCCACTCGCGCAGGCTCGGGGGCAGCAGGAAATCCTGATCCGGCAGGTACGGCCGAAAGGGCACAAAACATTATGCGCCGACTCTGTTTGCCGATGCCAGGGAAATCGTATTTCTCGGACGGACTCGTAGGCCTCGAATCTTGAGTTCTTTGATGAGCAGGCCCGCCATGATTGTCTTTCCGGCACCGGGATCGTCAGGCAGCAGGAAGCGAATCCGTGGAAGTTTGATGAAGTAGTCGTAGACCGCTTCCAGCTGATGTGGCAAAGGGTCTACGCGGGCAATCGAGAGAGAAAAGTACGGGTCGTATTCGTAGGCAAGCCCGAGACGCATGGCTTCGACGCCAAGCCGGAACTTGCCGGCGTCGCCATTAAAAGGTTTCTGGGCAGGTGAGGCATGGAGCTGCCCCAGTTGCTCGACGCTCAGGATGGGTTCGTAAACGGTACTGGAACGGACTCCCTTCCCTACGAGCTTTACGGACGCCCCCATCGGTACCGCGATGATGACCTGAACCGGCTCCGGGAACAGCGGAGCCGTAGACCGTGACATTCTGCTTGAGTTCTTCAGGAAGCATTTGTCAAATTTCCGTTCGGACCGTCTACGATCTGTACCACCAGGTAACCGTGCTGATTCGAAATGCTTATCAGACCGGGCGTGCGCTGTCATTCGTATTAAGAAATGCGATTGTACCCGGATTGCCAGGCTGTCGTTGCTCAGGGGATGAGATGCGGCGCCACGATGCTGATGAACTCGCGGGACGTAATCACCTTGGTTTTCTTCCAGAACTTCGGAAAATGCCGCGCGTTGCCAGTGACCAGGTAGTCGGCGCACGCCGCATCCGCGCACTCAAGAAATATGTTGTCATCCGGGTCGGGCGTCACCTGAAGTGACCGAGTCCGAGTCGCCCGATGGGCGTGGCTCCGGATGAGTTGTAGAAGTTGCTGATGGATGCCCTTGCGAATCCTGAGTTCGGGCCGCGCCAGGACTTCCTCATATTCAGCGAGAATAGCCTCCGTCACGTAAAGCCTGGCAGGTTTGGTGAGCGCGAGCAGAACGACGGTGCGCTGCATACCGTCGGGTTTCAGGGGTGCCGAAACCACGACGTTGGTGTGGACGACAAGCCTGAGCGGAATCATCCGCGCTTGCGTCGGTCGGCGCGGGTCGCCTTGACGACCTGGTCAATCTGGCGGGAGGTGAGCTTATCGGTGCCCTTCCGCTGCGACTCCTCGCCTATTGCCCTGAGCACTTCCGGCTCCGGGGCGGCAAGCCGCACATAGTCGCGGAAGCTGAGGAGCACGGCCTTGGGGGTGCCGCGCTTTTCGATGACGAGCGAGCGGCGCTCATCCTCGACGCTGCGCAACAGCTTCCCGAAATTGGATCGGGCTCGCAGCGCGGAGACGACTATGGAGCTGTCGGTGTCGGTTCTCATAATACTCTTCATTTCAATTATCGGAACTGTACAGTTGATCCGCAACCCCGTCAAGCGCGGCCCGTGGTCGGGCTGGCGGGCCCTAAAGCAAGTACCAGGCCGATTCGCATAATCTCATCTGTCTTCCTCCAGGGAGCAGATCGTCTGGGGTGCCCTGCCCGTCCGTTGGCGAAGAATTGCCGGCGGTAGTCGGGAAGGGGTGAAACTGTTAATTCGGAGATGGGTATTAGCGACAGAGCAAAAAGCGACTAGTGCATCGTCCCATTAATTCCTTATAGAATCGCTTTTTTCTTCCGCTTGCTTCTTCGGCGGCGCGGCTTTCGGGGATGAGCCGCTTGGTAGCCCTTGGTGGTCGCGATGATGCGCTGGAGATGTTCTGGGCCTTTGGTCCAGCTGAACGGACAGCAGGTGGCATTGTAGCTGGCGAGAAAGCGCACGAGAAGGTCCTTCAGATCCTGCTTGGATCGTTGCACGCTATGCGCCAGCCCTTGCTTGCTGAGGATGCTGAAGAAGCATTCAATCAGATTCACCCGGGAGGCGTGTGTGGGGGTGTAATGAAACTGCACTCGTGGGTGGCGGCCGAGCCAACGACGGGCCGCTTCGTTCTTGTGGATGTTCAGGTTATCCGCCACAACATGGAGTTCCCGATCCGGATAGGCTCGCACCACGTCGTTCATGAAGCGGAGGAAATTTACGGAGGTGCGCCGGTTGCGGATGTGTGCGACCACCTTGCCGGTGGCGATTTCCAAGGCGGCAAGGAGCGTCTGCGTTCCGTGCCGCACGTATTCGTTGGTCCAACTGCGGGGCTGTTTGGCGCGTAGCGGCAGCAGCGGTTGCGTTCGGTCCAGCGCCTGGATACCGGGTTTCTCGTCCACGCAGACGACCAGCGCATTCTCAGGCGGATTCAAATACAAGCCGACAATGTCGAGGAGCTTGGCCTCGAAATCGGGATCGGGGCTGAAGGTAAACGTCCGAATTCGGTGTAGTTGGAGTTCCGAGGCGTTCAAAATCGCGTGGACGGTGCTGTGCGGCAGCCCTACCTCGCGCGCCAGCGTACGAACGGTCCAGCGTCCTTGGGACTCTGGCTGTTGACAGGCCGTAGTCTGCACTTTCTGCCAGACGGACGCATCGTGCTTCGGCGGCCGGCCGGAGCGCGCCGCGTCGCGCAGTCCCTCCAATCCTTGAACGGCAAACGATCGGCGCCACTTTCCCACCGTGACTTCAGGAACGTCGAGGTCCACCGCAATCTGCCGGTTGGAGAGCCCGGTAGCCGCAGCCAACACGATCCGACTGCGCATCGCCATGGCTTGCGGCGTGGAAGGGGCTTGAACCCAGCCGTTTAGGGTCGAACGCGTCTCCGAGTCCAGAGAGATTGCAGGAGCGGTCCGGGGCACATCCCAGCATTATATTATAAAGAACTATCTGGACGATGCACTACTAGCGGCGGACGGAGGCGCCGAGAGTGCGGTAGGGCTTGCCGACCTCCTGCGCGTCTACCACGGCCACGGCCGCCACATGCACAATGTCGTTGACTTCCGAGCCGCGCTGTAGGACATGCACGGGCTTGGAGAGGCCGGTCAACAGCGGTCCAATACATTCGGCGCCGCCGATACGCTGCAACAGCTTGTAGGCGATGTTGCCGGCCTCCAGGTTGGGGAAGATCAGCACGTTGGCGCCGCCCTTGAGCGTGCTGAACGGGTAGGTCTCTTCGAGGATTTGCGGGGCCACCGCGGTGTCGGCCTGCATTTCGCCGTCGATCATGAGGCCGGGGGCGCGCTGCCGCACCAGGTCCACAGCGCGGCGGACCTTGTCGGCCAGCGGATGGCGGGTGCTGCCGAAATTCGAGAAAGACAACATCGCCACGCGCGGCTCCTGGTTGAAACGGCGCGCCTTTTCCGCGGCCTCGATGGCGATTTCGGCCAGGTCTTCGGAAGTCGGCTCGATGTTGACCGTGGCATCTGCCAGGAAATAGAGGTCTCCCTTGGGAGTGATGAGCGCGTAGACGCCGGCCACTATCCGCAACTCGGGCCGCACTTCGATTACCTGGAGAGCGGGCCGGATGGTATCGGGATAATGGGTGGTGAGGCCGCCGATGAGGGCATCGGCGTCGTTGAGCCGCACCATCACGCTGCCGAAAGTGACGGGGTTGAGAATGAGTTGCCCGGCCTCGGTGCGCGTGACGCCTTTGCGCTGACGCAGGCTGAAAAACTCTTCGGTGTACTCGTCGAGCCGCGCGAATTTGGCGGGCTCGACGATCTCCGCGCCCTCCAGGTGCAGATGCAGCTCCTCCACCTTGGCGCGGATCTTGTCTTCGTTGCCGAGCAGGATGGGGATGGCGATCTTCTCGTCGAGCAGGATCTGGCAGGCGCGCAGAATCTTGCCCTCTTCGCCTTCCGTGAAGACGATGCGCTTGGGGTGCCTCTGCGCCTTGTTGATCATGTTGCGCACTACTCCGTAGGCCTTGCCGAGGCGGCGCTCCAGCTCTTCGCGGTACTGGCCGATATCGACCGGCCGCTGCGCCACGCCCGAATCCATGGCGGCCTGCGCCACCGCGGAGGCTTCCCAAATAAGCACGCGCGGATCGAAGGGTTTGGGGATGATGTACTCGCGCCCGAATTCGAGGCGCTCCACGTCGTAGGCGCGCAGCACGGAATCGGGCACGTCTTCCTTGGCCAGGGAGGCCAGCGCGCGGGTGGCGGCCAGCTTCATTTCATCGTTGATGGTGGTGGCGCGCACGTCCAGCGCGCCGCGGAAGATGAACGGGAACCCCAGCACGTTGTTCACCTGGTTGGGGTAGTCCGAGCGGCCGGTGGCCACGATGGCGTCCGGGCGCGCGGATTTCGCCACGTCGTACTGAATTTCAGGATCGGGGTTGGCGAGCGCGAAGATGATCGGGTTGGGAGCCATGCCACGGATCATTTCCGGCGAGACGATGCCGCCGACGGAGAGTCCGAAAAAGACATCCGCGCCGGCCAGGGCTTCTGTCAGGGTGCGCGCCTCGGTCCTGGCGGCGAAGCGCGCCATGTACGGGTTCATGCCCTCGGTGCGGCCTTCGTAGACCACCCCCTTGACGTCGCACATGACGATGTTCTCGCGCCGTACGCCCAGCCTGACGTGGTGCATGGCGCAGGCGATGGCCGCGGCGCCGGCCCCGCTGAACACCACCTTGACCTCGTCGATCCTCTTGCCGACGATTTCCAGCGCGTTGAGCAGGCCGGCGCCCGAAATGATGCCGGTGCCGTGCTGATCGTCGTGGAAGACCGGAATCTTCATGGTCTTCTTCAACTGCTCTTCGATGTAGAAACACTCCGGCGCTTTGATGTCTTCGAGGTTGATGCCGCCAAACGTGGGCTCCAGAACCTGGCAGGTGCGGATGACTTCATCGGAATCTTCAGTGGCCAGTTCGATATCGAAAACGTCGATATCGGCGAAGCGCTTGAAAAGGACTCCCTTGCCCTCCATTACCGGCTTCCCGGCCAGCGCGCCGATGTTGCCGAGGCCCAGCACCGCCGTGCCGTTGGTCACCACGCCGACCAGGTTGCCCTTGGCGGTGTACTTATAGGCGAGGCTTGGATCGCGCTCGATCTCCAGGCACGGAACAGCCACCCCAGGCGTATAAGCAAGGCTCAGATCGCGCTGCGTTTGGCAGGGTTTGGTCGGGGTAACCGACACCTTCCCCGCCGGAGATGAGGAATGATATTCGAGGGCATCTTCAGGACGAATTCCCATACGGCGCTGCCTTTCAAGACAGTTGTATCACGTGGCGGTAAACACAAGTGCCGCCGACATATACGGCCCAGGCCGGCTCACGCCCGAAGAAGTAGGGAAGCTCACGGTAGTCGCCGCAATCGTGGATGGCGAAATCCGCGAGTTTGCCGGGTTCGAGCGATCCGAGCTGGTGGCCGCGGCGCAGGCTATAGGCGGCGTTGATGGTGGCCGCGGCGATGGATTCCGCCGGTGTCATTCTCATTTGTGTCGAAGCCAGCGAGAGCACCATGGGCACGGAGGCAGTGGGAGACGATCCGGGATTGAAGTCCGTGGCAAGCACCACGGGCAGTCCGAGATCGATCATCCGGCGCGCCGCCGGATAACGCGTGGAACCGAGATGATAGACCGACGCCGGCAACAGCACGGGCTGAACGCCGGCGGCCTGGAGCGCTTCCAGGCCCGCCGTGCCCGTGCATTCCAGGTGGTCCGCGGTGGCGGCGCCCAGCTCTGCGGCGAGGAGTGCGCCCTCGTCGCGAGTGAATTGATCGGCGTGAATGCGCAGACCGAATCCGAGGTCCCGCGCGGCGCGGAGAATCACGCGGGCATTGGCGGCCGGAAACACCGTGGGTTCGCAGAAGACGTCGCAGTATTCCGCCAGATGTTCCTCGGCGACGCGCGGCAGCATCTCGTGAACCACCAGGTCGGCATAAGCGTCGAGACGGCCGCGGTACTCATCGGGAACTTCGTGCGCTCCCAGGAACGTGGGAACGTAGCGCAAACGCCCGTCCGCCGCGAGTTGCCGGATGACCCTCAGAATCTTGAGTTCCGATTCGAGCGACAAGCCGTATCCCGATTTGGCTTCGATGGTAGTGGCGCCGCCGCGCAGAAACCACTCCTGGTATCGGCGCGCGGCCACCAGAAGTTCCGCCTCGCCGGCCTGGCGAGTGAGGCGCACGGTAGACCTGATCCCTCCGCCTCGGGCCGCGATTTCCGCGTAGGTGGCGCCTTCCGCGCGCTGCTCGAATTCACCGGCCCGCGTGCCGGCGAACACGGGATGAGTGTGCGCGTCGACAAACCCGGGAAGAACGATGCGGCCGCCCGCGTCGACGACCTCGGCATCGGCGGAAAGCACTCGCTCCATCCCCGCGCGGGACCCGATGGCTTGAATGCGGCCATCGCGAATCAGCATGGCGCCGTCGGGAACGATGGCGAGTTCCCGCATTTCGGGGCCGACTCGCGGACGCGGCGGTCCCGCCAGGGTCACCAGTTGGCTGCAATTCCAGACGGCCAGCTCACTCATCGAGGTTCAACACGCGCAGGCGCGCTTCCACCGAAGCACGGAAATCCTGGTCCTGGACGGCGCTGAGATTAATCCGAACGTTCTCCAGCGCGCCGGTCTTGGCCGCCGCCGCCAGCGCCTTCGCCACCGCCAGATCGGACGCGAACCTGGTCGGGATTTGAAGCTCTCCCAGCCGCGTCAACATGGCGCAAGCGCGTTCGAGAACTTCGAGGGGAACTTCGGCGGCGCCGTGCAGCGCCTCTTCGACAAACGTCTCACGCTCTTCCTTGGGACGCTTGTATGCCGACATCACCCGCTGAAAGGCTTCGGCGTCACGCTCGACGGCGGCGGTGAAGAATTGCCGGTCCTCTTCGAACCCGCCGCTGTCGAGTTTCGCGAGCCGCGTCACCATGGCGCCCAGCGCGGCCGCCATGGCCGCCGCTGCCGCCGCCGCGCTGCCTCCGCCGGGCGTGGTAGTGGGAGCAGCCAACGCATCCAGAAATTCCGGCAACCCGCGGCGCGACGCCATGGCATCGGCGATGCGGTTTTCCAGCACCAGCTCCGGCCGGAAATTCTCATAGCGCAAAAAATACTCGGCCGACATTTCCAGCGCCTTCCTGGGAACCAGGCCCACGATCTCGCTTCCCACCACCGGCACGCCATGGCGCTCCGCTTCCCGGCGCACAGCTTCGAAGACCACGTGCATGGGCGTCTGCTCAAAATCCGTCAGGTTAATGGAGACCTGCGCCAGATTGCGCGAAGCCAGGGCTATCCCCATGGACTTCACGTAGCGGAAACCGCCGGAGGAGAATCGAATGGTCTTGGCAATCTTTTTGGCGATGCCGACATCGGCGGTGCCCAGGTTGATGTTGTAGGCGATCAGGAATTTGCGCGCGCCCACCACGGTGGCCCCGGCGGTGGGATGGCAAACCGGGTCGCCCACATCCGGGTGGCGCTCGGGCACCGTCCCCATCTCTTCGAGCAGCGCCTCGAATTGGCCGCGCCGGATGTTTTCGAGATTTACGCGCTCGGGCCGCCTGGCCGCCGCTTCGTAGAGGTAGACGGGAATCTTCAGACGGCTCCAAATCTCGCTGCCCACGCGCTCGGCGAGCTCAATGCAATCCTCCAGCGTCACACCCTCGATGGGAATAAATGGCACCACGTCCGCGGCCCCTATGCGCGGGTGCGCGCCCTGGTGCTGGGTCAGGTCGATGAGCGACGCCGCTTTTTCAACCGCGCGGAACGCGGCATCGGCCACCGCCGCGGGCGGCCCAACGAAGGTCAGCACGGAGCGGTTATGATCGGCGTCCGACTCGCGATCCAGCAGCACCACTTCCGGAACCGCAACAATGGTCCGGACGATCGCGTCAATCTTGCCGGCATCGCGGCCTTCGGAAAAGTTGGGAACGCACTCCACCAGTTGTCGCATCACTCCGCCTGTTCCATGGGCCGCTTGAGCTTATGCTCTTTGGCGAAGCGGATGGCCTCCTCGTAACCGGCATCCGCATGGCGGAGCACGCCCAGCCCCGGATCGGTGGTCAGCACCCGCTCCAAGCGCCGCTCGGCTTCATCCGTGCCGTCGGCCACCACCACCATTCCGGCATGTTGCGAGTAGCCGATGCCCACGCCTCCGCCATTGTGGATGGAAACCCACGACGCGCCCGCGGCGGTGTTGAGCAGCGCGTTGAGCAAGGGCCAGTCGGCGATGGCGTCGGAGCCGTCGCGCATGGCTTCGGTTTCGCGATAGGGCGATGCCACGGAACCGGCGTCCAGGTGATCGCGCCCGATGACAATGGGCGCGCGCAGCTCGCCCGAGCGCACCAGGCGATTCATGGCCACGCCGAATTCCGCGCGCTCGCCGTAGCCCAGCCAGCAGATCCGCGCCGGCAGGCCCTGGAATTGGATGCGCCGGCGCGCCAGGGGCAACCAGCGGGCCAGCGTCGCGTCATGCGGAAAAAGCTCCAAAGCGAGGCGGTCGGTGCGGTAGATGTCCTCGGGGTCGCCCGACAAGGCCACCCAACGAAATGGCCCACGGCCCTCGCAGAACAGAGGTCTGATGTACTCCGGCACGAAGCCGGGAATATCGAAGGCACGCTCCACGCCCGCTTTCCTGGCCTGCGCGCGGATGTTGTTTCCGTAGTCGAACGTCACGGCGCCTTTCTTTTGCAGAGCCAGCATCGCCTCGACGTGCGCGGCCATGGCTTCCAGCGATCGCGCCAGGTACTCTTCGGGATCGCGCGTGCGAAGAGCGCGCGCCTGTTCCAGGGTCATTCCGTTGGGGACATAGCCGTTCAACGGATCGTGCGCGCTGGTCTGGTCGGTGAGCACATCGGGGACGAAGCCGCGGCGGACCAACTCGGGCAGCACGTCCGCGCAGTTCCCCACCAACCCCACGGATAGCGCATTCCCCTGCGCCTGGGCCTCGCGCAACATGTCCAGAGCATCGTCCAGGTTCCAGGCCATTTGGTCGCAGTAGCCGGTTTCGAGCCTGCGCTCGATGCGCTGCGGGTCCACCTCGACGCCCAGGAAACACGCGCCGTTCATGGTGGCCGCCAGTGGCTGCGCGCCGCCCATGCCGCCCATGCCGCCCGACACCACCATCTTGCCGGCCAGCGGCCCGCCGAAATGCTTGCGGCCCACGGCGGCGAAAGTCTCGTAGGTTCCCTGCACGATTCCCTGGCTGCCAATGTAGATCCACGAGCCGGCGGTCATCTGGCCGTACATGGTGAGGCCCATCTTTTCCAGGCGGTTGAACTCATCCCAGTTGGACCAGTGGCCCACCAGGTTGGCGTTGGCGATGAGCACGCGCGGGGCGTCGGCATGCGTGCGGAAGATGCCCACCGGCCTTCCCGACTGCACCAGCAGCGTCTCGTCGTTTTCGAGCGATTCGAGCGCGCGGACGATGGCGTGAAACGACGGCCAGTCGCGGGCCGCGCGCCCCGTCCCGCCATAGACGATCAACTGGTCGGGATTTTCCGCCACCTCGGGATCGAGGTTGTTGTGGATCATGCGCAGCGCAGCCTCCTGCTGCCACCCTTTGCAGGTCATGGCGCGCCCGGTGGGGCATGCTTTAGCTTGCCTTGGCCCGTGCATTAGAACTCCGAAAACGCCCACTCATCAAATCTACCTTGTCGAATGGCCGCGGCGGTGGCCTCGATATCGCCCGCGAGCGGCCGGTCTTCCTCGAGCGGCGGCGCGATGGAGCGAACCACCTCCACCACGCGGCGGATCTCCGGCCCCGGCTCGAACGGCTCGCGATAGCGCAGCGCTTCCGCCGCCGCCAGCAGCTCGATGGCGACCATGTACTCCCCATTCTCGACGATGGTGCGCAGCTTCGTCGCCGCGGTCATTCCCATGGAAACGTGGTCTTCCTGTCCGCCGGAAGTCGGCAGACTATCGACGCTGGCGGGATGCGCCAGCACCTTCGACTCATTCAGGAGCGATGCCGCCACCACCTGCGCCATCATGAAACCCGACGAGACCCCTGGATCCGAGGCCAGAAACGCGGGCAGGCCGTCGTTGAGGTCGGGATTCACCAGGCGGTCGATGCGCCGCTCGCCGATGCCGGCCAGCGTGGTCATGGCAATGGCTGCGGCATCGAAGGCCAGCGCCAGCGGCGCGCCGTGGAAATTGCCTCCGGAAAGAACCTCCCCGGTTTCGGCGAAGACCAGAGGGTTGTCGGTGGCTGACCCGGTCTCGGTCTCGACCGCGGTGCGCACATACGCCAGAGCGCCGCGCACCGCCCCATGCACCTGCGGCATCGCGCGCAGGCTGTAGGCGTCCTGCACGCGGGCCGGGGGTGCCCCCTGGGCCCTGCGCCGCGCGGGATCGACGTCGCTTCCCTCCAACAAGCTCCTGAGATGCGCGGCGGTGGCTGCCTGGCCCGCCTGGGGGCGCGCCGCGTGAATGCGCTGGTCGAACGCCACGGGAGTTCCCAGCAGCGCTTCGAGCGACATCGCGCCGGCGACATCGGCCAGGCCGACCACACGCCACGCGCGCCACAGCGCCAGGCCGCCGACCGCCGTGAGCGCTTGCGTTCCGTTGAGCAACGCCAGGCCTTCCTTGGCTTCCAGACGGACCGGCTCGATTCGCGCCAGGCGCAGCGCCTCGCGGCTCGGCAAACGCCGTCCTTGATACGTGGCCTCGCCTTCGCCGATGATCGCGAGCGCCAGGTGCGCCAGCGGGGCCAGGTCTCCGCTCGCGCCCACCGATCCCTTCTCGGGAATCACGGCCAGCACGCCGCGGTCGAGCATGGCGACCAGAATTTCGGCGATCAGCGGGCGGACGCCGCTATACCCCAGCGCCAGCGTGTTGGCCCGCAGCGCCATGACCACGCGTGTCTCTTCCGGGGAAAGCGGGTGGCCCAGCCCGCAGGCGTGGCTGCGCACCAGGTTGAGCTGCAAGCTCTCTATGGCATCGTCGGCAATGCGCACCTCGCACAGCTTGCCGAAACCGGTGTTGATTCCGTAAACCGGCCGATGCTCCTCGACGACCCGCCAGACGACGCGCCGGGAAGCTTCCATTTGCGCCATGGCAGCCGGCGCCAGTTCGAGCCGGACCTTTCCGGAGGCGATCTCCGCCATCTCTTTCAAAGCCAGCGGCTGTCCACCGAGTTGCAGCATTCTAACCTAATGATAACGCCGCTCAATTCGATTGGCGAATATATAATCAATGGTATATTTCCTATATGGCAATGGAATCAAGCGCGCTACTGGATGTAACCGGACGAAAGTTACTGTCGGTCTTGCAGGAAAATGCGCGGCTCTCCTATGCGGAGCTGGGGCGCAGAATCGGGCTCTCGCCCGCGGCAACCGCGGAGCGGCTGAAGCGCCTGGAGGATGCCGGCGTCATCACCGGCTACTGCGTGGACATCGACCGGGAAGCGTTAGGGCTGCCCATTCTGGCGATCATCCGGATGAGCTGCGACGGCGCCAGGTACAGGCCGTTCCTGAAGGCCGTGAAAGGCTTCCACAATGTGGTGGAGTGTCATCACGTGGCCGGCGGCGACGCCTTCATCCTGAAGGTGGTGGCGCATTCCGTCGTGGAACTCGAGGGTCTGGTCGAGAAGCTTCTGGAGCACGGAGTCCCCACCACCAGCGTCGTATTCTCATCGCCGGTGGTCGGACGATCGCTGCCGCTGGGGTAGGTCACCGTGGATAGGAGATAAAGGCGCTGGGAATCGCCCCCCTCATATGAGGGGGGGCGGAATGGCACCGCAAAGTGCGGCTGCGAAAAAAGCAGCACAGGAATCAAGCTGCGCTAGATTCCGGGCGAACACATTTACACTGACGTTTTCTTTTTCTTCACAACGGGGCGTGCCGGGATACCTTCCTTGAGTGCAGTCGTCTGTTTCTCAAGAACAAACAGCGAATGAAGAAGGTTTTCAACAATATCCATAACGGTATCTATCTGTTTGGCATCCGGGCGATGAGCACGATGAGCAGATGCACTCCCAGCATCAATCGCAACTTCGAGAAATTTACGATTATTCTTGCTAATGTGTCCTGCCTCCTCCATGGCCAGAAGATTCGAGTTGAAGTTTCCATGGTCGCCCACTTTGGTGATCATCGCAGTTTCAATAATTGCCCGCGCACCCATCATTGCCAATGAAAGACTGTTTGCCTGTAGCGCAATATAGACTTCACTCAACAGAAGGCGAATTGAAGTAGGCAACGACCATTGCCACCTCGGAGGCCACCGTGAGGCGGACGGCGGAAAAAACGCAATGACTGAGCCTGGATCTTCGGAAAACCAATACTCTCTCTTTAGCACAACCTCATTACAACCGCAGCATTCGAGCATGGTATATTCTGTCCGCCAAGCAAAGCCCTGCTCATCATCAGAACCCGTATCAACGTGAGATTTCAAAACCCTGTGATTGGTAGTCTGCCGACACCCGTTACAATGCGCCTTGAAAAGCGCAGATTGCCCTGCTTCACTTTGAGCCATAAGATACCAGAGGCTAGCTTAGTATACACCAGCCACTCTAATAGAATGCCCATCTCGGCATCAGCCGAGACGACGCGACGAATACCTCGACGCCTTCGAAGACCCGTTCCATGACGTAGGCCGTCGCTCGTGAGTGACCCTCAATCAAGATCAGTCCGTCGCTGTCGTTGTGCTGCGCAGCGATGAGTTCGGGGAACCGGGCGCCATTTCGTAGAGCCTCTAGTATGCCGTTGATTTGATAGGTCTCCGGATCGTCGGGCCGCTCACGGAAATTGCGTGCGCCGACGGAAACCAGACGAGTACCATCGGACAGATCATTCCAGGTTTTGTGATTCGCATACCGCAGCGTCGAAAAATCATGCTGCTCCAGGGTAACCTTGCGCCAAACGGCATCCGAGGGAAAACCGGCAAAGAGGGCCTCACGTGTTTCATAACCTCGAAAGTTCAAAAGCCGTTTCCGCGCGCGGTTCTCGGTCCTGTTTGCCAGGTTCGGCTCATCAAGCAGGCAACGCGTGTAGCCCAGTTGACCGAGGGCACGAATAATTCGGTCATCATATCGGGACGAATTGATCTCGGCCCGCAGGAACGCGAGCACCATATCATTTTCCGTCGCCGGACCCAAGTCAACCATTGAGACTTCATTTTATCCGGTAACGCGGTTTCCAACGCCTCTATCTCCTATCCCGCCGGCGGTCACCGTGAAGCCCGCCAGGGTATATACTGACATTTCGGACCCAAAAGAGGTGATTTTCTTATGCCATTCTCACGACGCAATTTCCTGAGCATCGCCGCCGGAGCGGGTGCTCTGGTGGGGGCACGCGGTGTCCTGCTTGCCGCGGCGCAACAATCGCAGCAGCAACCGCCGCAACAACAGCCGCCCAGGCCTAACATGGATGTGTGGACGGGCACGGATCAGCCCTACCCCTACTACACCGCCCGGTCCACGGTCGCGCTCGTCAAGGGGGAGAGCCGGCGCAAGAACATTACCGACGCGCTGGTGGCCATTGACGACCAGATCCAGCCGGTCCTGAAAACCAAGAAATACGTTGTCCTCAAGCCCAATTGCGTCAGCACGGTAGCGCTCGGAACCACCAATCCCGAGGCCTTGATGGGCATCCTCGACTACCTCGCTCCGCGCTACAAGGGGCCGGTCATCATCGCCGAGTCCTGCGGCAATGCTCTGGCAAACTTCGAGGCTCTCGGCTATCAGAAGATTGTCGAACAGCATCGCAGCCAGAACGTGAGCCTGGTGGACCTGAACATTGAGGCGAAATACCAGGTACTTCCGGTGTTCGATTACGATGCGCACGTGGTCCCGGTGCGCCTGGCGGCGCGGCTGCAAGACCCGGACGCGTACATCATCTGCTGCTCGGTGATGAAGACGCACAACGCCCAGTTGGTGACCATGTCGGTGAAGAACATGGTGCTGGGCGCGCCGCTTTCGGCGGCTCCCAAGGTAACGCCTCGCTGGAGCGACAAGCGCAAGTTCCACGTCGGCATCCGCATGATGCAGGTCAACATGATGCTGACGGCGCAAAAGCTGAGGCCCTTCTGGGGCGCGGCGGTGGTCGATGCGTTCGAAGGCATGGAGGGCAACGGCCCGCACGCCGGAACGCCGGTGCCTCACCGCATTGCGATCGCCTCCACCGACTACCTCGCCGCGGATCGCGTCGGCGTGGAAGCCATGGGCGTCGATCCCACTTGGGTTGGCAGCCTGGTTTATTGTTCCCAGGCGGGTCTGGGGCAATACGACCTGAACAAGATCGATGTTCGCGGGGTGAAAGTCGCCGATGTGAAACGCACCTACAAGCTGAGCATCGACGCCGATCGTGAAAAGCAGTGGATGGGTCCCATGGAAGAACTGCCGGTCAAGTTAGGCTGACGTTCTGCCCAGCTCGACGTTCGTCAAGGTAACGATCGCGCCCGGGGGTACGGTCACTTCGCCGGCCGACATCGCCTCCACGGCATTCTCCTGCTGCTGGCTCACAACTTCCATATACCGGAACGGCTCTCCGGGCCACGTCACGGAGACTCTCTGAGCAGCCGTGGACCGGTTTAGCATCACCAGGGTCCGGGGGCCCGCGTTTCCGCTGAATGCAGTCGCCAAAAGCTGCTGGTTGGAACTGGCCGCCTGCACGCGTGTCATGCCTTCGCGGATTCGCCGGGAGTACGCCCCATACACCCGCAATTGATGGCTGGTCGCGGCCGGCGTCAAGCCATGTTCGGCGTCCGGCGCCATCAGCGTGCGAGTCCACCCGTACGAGGGCTGGACCACGTTGAGCAGCGTCCAGCAATACATGATGCCGCAGGTGTCCAGCGTGGTCAGCAGCTTGTGATAGAGCTGGCCCATGGCGAACGCCGTGCGGTAAGTGCGGGTTTGAAAGGCTGCATTGTTGACACAAAGCTCGGCCGCCAGGAACGGTTTTCCGCCAATGGCCTGCTTCATCTCGCGAAGGAGCGCGTCGAAGCCGTCGGGATCGTAAAAGAAATTCTGATAATCGTACATGTTTGATGTGGCGTAATCGATAGCTTTCCAGACCGCATCCTTCTCGCGAAAGGCTTTGACCGCGGCAATCCCGCCGGAGAGATACGGCGGATTGTGCATGTGGATCTTGACCGCGCCGAACCCGGCCGCATCCAGCGCCTTGCGCAGAGTCAGCGTCATCTGCTGCCAGACCTCGGGCGGCTGTTGCACCTCGTTCTGAATGCCCAGAATGTCCGGCACGGAGCCGGCCTTCTCGCGCGAAACTTGGCAATAACGAACCATGGCCCTGGCATACGCATCCAGGTCGGGAAGCTCGGTGAGCTTTCCGGAGCTGTCGCGCCGCCGGGCCCACACCGGCAGTTCCCAGAATTCGAAAATCACTTTTCCGCCCAGGCGCCGCACCTGGCGCATGTAATCGAAGTCGCTGGTCTCGCAATTCGGGAAGTTGTCGCCATAGTAGTGCGGGGAGGCGTCCTCGGGCCGGTCCCAATTGGTCATTTCCGGGTTCAAGAGAGCGCCCGTGGGGTATTCGCGATGCAGCAGCAGGTTGTACTCCGCCAGTTTGCGCCACCAGACGCGCTTGCCTTCCGGGCTGAGCTCGGCGTAAGCGGGCGGAGTGGTGGTCCCGCCAAAACCCAGCATCTGCTGGAAGCGCACGGAAGCGTCCACGCGCACTGCGGCGGACTCAATCGCCGGCGGCAACAGGCGCCCCCGAACGCCGCCGTCCTCTCCCGAAAACGCCAGTTGGTGCCGGTTGACGTCCAGGGTGCAATGCGCGATGAGGGCTTCCTTGCCGTTCAGCGCCACGCGAACGCCGAGCCGGTGATCGAGCACCACGCTGATGGCCCGGAGGTCGCCGCTCACTTCCACGCTCGATTCCTCCCAGAGTCCTTCCGGGTGCCGCGCGGGCCTCTCTGCGACGGGCGGCACCTTGCTAAGTCCGGGCGAATCGAAGTAGCGCTCGACCAGACGGAGTCTGCCCGCTCCAACTTCCACGGTGAATCCGCCCATCGGGCCGGTGAAGATCCAGTGCAACTGGCTCTTCTCTCCCTTCCACTCGTCAATCGCCAGCGTTCGTTCGAACAGAGCGGGCAACCATTCCGAAAAGTACTTCCGCGGAGGGCCCGGCACGTTCCAGCGCTCGCGCGGCGACGGAGCGCCCGGAAATTGAAAAGGGTCGCCCGCCGTGGGTGGGCTGTTCCAGGCCGGCAGCACCAGTTTCTGCGGGCTTGCCGGACCGGCTTGAGCGGCCGCCTGGGCCAATGCCGGCGTGGAAAGCATCGCCGTGTGAAAGGCGCGTCGTGAAATCTTCATGCAGAAGCAATCCTATCAGGAAAGCGGGACGGCCTGCGGCGTCAGGCCGGCAGTCCTCCTCAGTTCCCGCTTTCCATCGCCCGCGAATAGAACCCAGCCAGGTCGCTCTTCAATTGCTTCAGCGCATCCACGTTCAGGTAGATCATGTGCCCCGACGGGTAATATCCGAACTCGATGTTCCCCCGCAGCTTCGGCTCCAGCTCCATGTGCGCCAAATCGTACTCGGTGATGAAGAACGGGGTCGCCAGATCGAACAGCCCGTTGGCCGAAAACACCTTCAGCCGTGGATTCTTGCGCATGGCATCCGCCAGGTCTCCCGCCACATAGGCATCCCGCATGGGCTGCGCCTGCCCTCGTCCGCCGCCTCCTCCTTCTCCCGGCGGGCGGTGGGTGTGATCCCAGGTTTGGTTTATGTTCAGTCCACTGGGCAAGTAAGTCTCCTTCGATGTGTACTTCAGCTCGTGGTCCAGATACTCTTGGAATGCCGATACAAACGCGCCCGTGATGCCGGTGCTCGAGGGATCATAGCCCGGATTCTCGCCGGCGGCGTCCAGATCCGTTCCTTCGAACCGCGCATCATACCGTCCGATAATGAGCCGCTTGTCGCGCATCAGCTCCTTGCGGAAACGCGCCGGACTCACCCGCAGATTGGCTTCCTTGATGTACTCGACCGTCAGACCGGTGTATCCGGCCAGCTTGGCGGCGATCGAGTCCGCCTGCGCCTGCGGCAGGTTGTGGCCCTGTGCCAGGGCTTCCGCATAAGGACCCCGCGCGAAGGCCCGCACTTCGTTCAGAAACGCCTTCTGGTCCGCGGGTTTATGCGCAATCTTCCCGTACTGCCAGGCGATGGCCGCATAGGAGGGGAGGTTCCCAATGAAGACGGTATCGGCTCCCGGAGCCATGGTGAAGTAGTTGAGAATCGTGGACATGAGAATGACGCCATTCAAGGACATCCCGCTGGTTTCGAGCGCATCCGCCAGCGCCGCCGAACGCGTAGTTCCGTAAGATTCGCCGAACAGGAACTTGGGCGAGTTCCATCGGTGGTTCACGGTCACGTAGCGGTGAATGAACCTCTCGAACGCCTGTACGTCCTGGTCGGTCCCAGCGAAGTTTCTGATGGTCGCAGTTCCCACCGGCCTCGAAAACCCCGTGCCCACGGCGTCCACAAACACGAGATCGGTCTTATCCAGAAGGCTATACTGGTTCGGCGTCACCTGGTAAGGAGCGGCGCCGGTAGCCTCCGGGCTGGCCGTCACCACCCGCACCGGCCCCACCGAACCCATGTGCAGCCAGAAGCTCGCCGAGCCCGGTCCGCCGTTATAGAGGAACGTGACCGGCCTGGTTCGAAGATCGCCCACGCCAACCAGGGTGTACGCAACGTAAAAGACAATGCCGTACGGCTTGGCGTCGTCGCCGTCGATCAGCAAGGTCCCCGCCGTGGCGCTGTAGTGAATGGTCTTGCCGTCCAGCGACAGCTCATGCTCGGTGACCGAGCTGGTCTCCGCCGGAATGGGAGTTGCAGGCGTCTCAGCCGCCCGAGCGGCTGGCGGTTCCGTAGCCGGCCCTCTTTGCGCAAGCGCGTATGAGGCCGCTAACAACAGGCAAACTGTGAAGTGTGGCCGTAGCAAGTGTTGCATATCCTTTGGGCGTATTCTCTCACAAGTGCCGGTCACAGATGGTTGTCTCAATGGAATCAATCGATTAGGCTCCAAACCCGCCGGCACCGCGCTACACTGTCGGCGGGAGGCAAATATGGGCACTGGCCAACCAAGTGAGGCTGCCGACGCCCGGAAACGCGTGTTGGACCGTTATCAAGAGCGCATTGCGTACTACTGGAAGGCCAGTCGGGACAACCAGCGCGCCTACAAGACAACCCGTTATCTCACGGTGGTGCTGGGCGCCGTGGTGACACTGCTCTCATCCCTCTCCTCGGCGTACTTCGTGAGGGGTACGTGGCTGGAAACCGGTTTTGCCGTCCTGACACCGCTCTTCGCCGCCAGTTTAGTCATCGTTGGCGGCTTTTCCCAGAACTTTCAGTGGGGCGCCGCGTGGTCCGATATGGTAATCGCCGCGGAACGCCTCGAAACCGAGCGTAACCGCATTGCTGCCGCTCTTCCCGGTCAAATCGACGCCGTCAAGGAGACAGCTCTTCTGGATGAGATGGTGATGGACGAAACCAAAGCGTTCTTTCGGCGGCTTTTCGGCGCCAGCAGCGCTGAAAAACCTCCGTCTGGCGGCGAGGGCAGGTAGATCACCGGGCCGCCCATTCCGCCTCGAAACGGTCGAGCGCGACGAAGGACTTCTGCGTGCCCACGGCCAGGGTGGAGAGAGCCGCGTAGAGATTGGCGCGGGCGATGGCTTCGTCCTCCGCGCAGCCGCTCCCGAGAAAGCACGCCAGGCTCCCAATGAAAGCGTCTCCCGCCCCGGTGGTGTCCACCGGTTCCACCGCAAATGGCGGAATGTGCCTAACGCCATCCGCTCCCGCGCACAGCGCGCCGTTGGCGCCGAGCGTCACGATGACGCGCCGCAGGCCGTCGGCCAGCAGCTTGGAAGCGCAGTTCCGAGCGTCGTCCAGGGTTCGCACCGGCATTCCGCTGAGCGCTTCCGCCTCAGTTTCGTTGGGAATGACGTAATCGGCGTTGGCCACTTGAGCCAGGTCGAGCGCCTGGCCGGGCGCCGGGTTCAGAATCGCGCGGATGCCATGGGCGCGAGCGAAGCGCAGCGTGTGATACACCGTCTCGATGGGAATCTCGAGCTGCAGCACAATCGAATCCGCGCCGCGCAGCAGATCCGACGCGGCGTCCACATCGCTGGGCGAAAGGCGGTCGTTGGCGCCCTTCACCACCAGGATGCGGTTCTGGCCGGAACTATCCACGAAGATGGGCGCCACGCCGCTCGACACGCCGGACGTGATCCGGACGTGGCTGGCATCGATGCCGCGCGCGGTGAAGTTTTGGATGGTGGCCGGCCCGAACAGGTCGTCGCCGACCCGCGCCACCATCGACACCCTCGCGCCGCACAGCCGCGCGGCTACCGCCTGGTTGGCGCCCTTGCCGCCGAAGCCGAGATGGAATTCGCGCCCGAAAATGGTCTCGCCGGGACGCGGAAACAGATCCGTGAACGTGGTCAGATCGACGTTCGCGCTTCCAACCACGACGATGTGGGGCTGCCGGTTCATAATTTCACCATTGTAACTGCCAGCCGGTCCAGTTGGTTTCCGACCGTAACATCTTGTATACTGGCGTTGATCCCTCGTGCAGAGTCCGTGGGGGATCTCTATATTCTAAGGATGTGTAAGGCATGAGTTTAAGCCAACTGGCAAAATCCATATCCGAGTCGCCCACCCTGAAGCTGAATGAAACCGCAGCGTTGCTCAGGGACAAGGGCGAACCCGTGATCCACCTCGGGGGCGGCGAGCCCAAGAGCAAAGCGCCCATCGACGCCATTGTGAGCTGCGCTTCTCTTCTCAGCACCGGCGACGTGAAGTACACTCCGGCGGACGGCATTCCAGCGCTCAAGAAGGCCATCATCCGCTACACCGAAGAGCACTACGGCCGCACCGCGGCGGCGGAGAACGTGATCGCGTCGAGCGGCGCCAAGCAGTCCATCATGGTGCTGTTGCACGCCATCCTCGATCCCAAAGAGGAAGTCATCTTCCCCGTGCCGTACTGGGTCAGCTACCCGGAGATGGTGAAACTCGCAGGGGGTGTGCCCGTGCCGGTGGCGGCGCTCAATGGCGGCTTCGAGCCGAGTGTCCAAGAGATCGCCGAAAACATTGGCATCTACACCAAAGCCATCATCATCAACAGCCCCAACAACCCCTCCGGCGCTGTGTACTCCGACGAATTCGTCGCCGGCGTGGTGGAGTTGTGCGAAAAGCACGACCTCTATCTGATCATGGACGACACTTACAACCGGCTGATCTTCGAGAACCGCAAGCCCACTAACGTTTACGAGTTCAGCCACGCGCTCACCCTCGACAGCTCCAAGCTCGTGGTCATCAACTGCGTGTCGAAGATGTACGCCATGACGGGTTTTCGCATCGGCTGGGCGGTGGGCGCCAAAGACGTGATCCGCGCCATGACCAACATCCAGTCGCAGGAAACTTCCGGGCCGGCCGCGCCTTCGCAATGGGCCGCGGTGGGCGCGCTCAACGGCGTGCAGTCGTCCGTCGAGAGCCTGCGCCTCACCCTCGAGAACAATCGCAACGTGATGATGCGGCGCCTCGGCGCGTTCACGGGTGTCAGGGTGGTGAAACCCGGTGGCACTTTTTATTGCTTCCCCGATTTCAGCGCCTACGAGAAGGACTCGCAAAAGCTTTGCCACATGCTGCTCGATAAGGTCCGCGTGGTCACCGTTCCCGGCCGCGATTTTGGCATGGAGGGCCACCTGCGGATGAGTTTCTGCGGCACCATCAAGGAAATCACCGAAGGCGTCGAGCGCATCAAGTGGGCGCTCGACCCGCAGGCGCCCAACGAGCTTTACCTCGGCGACCGCAAACTAGTGAGGGACTGGCGATGAACCCCTATCTCGATCTTCCATCGCCCGCGCAGCCCGAGGCTGGCAAGCTGGCGGCGATTTATGGCCTGCAAAACCACGGCCTCACCAATCTCCACCGCATTTACTGGAACCTGCCGACCGCTTCGCTCTACGAAGAGATCGTATTCCGCGGCGAGGCGCGCATCTCGCATCTCGGTCCGGTGGTAGTCAGCACCGGCAAGCACACCGCGCGCGCCGCGGCCGACAAGTTCATCGTCCAGGAGCATTCCACCGAAAACCACGTCTGGTGGGGCGAGTACAACCGGCCGTTCAGCGGCGATAAGTTCAGCGCGCTGCTCACGCGGATGCAGGGGTTCCTGCAAAACCGCGACGTGTTCGTGCAGGATTGCTATGCCGGCGCCGATCCGGATTACCGCCTGCCCATCCGCATCGTCAGCGAGAAGGCCTGGCACAGCCTGTTCGCCCGCAACATGTTCATGAAGATCAAAAGCACCGACGAGCTCAGGCGGCACGCGCCCGAGTTCACCGTGATCTGCGCGCCCTCGTTCCAGTCCTCCGCCATCATCGATGGCACCCGCACCGAGACCTTCATCCTCATTAACTTCTCCCAGCGGCTGGCCATCATCGGCGGTACCAGTTATGGCGGAGAGATCAAGAAGACCATCTTCACGGTGCTCAATTTCCTGCTTCCGCTGGAGGGCGTGCTGCCCATGCACTGCTCGGCTAACGTCGGGCCGGACGGCGATACGGCGCTCTTCTTCGGCCTCTCCGGAACCGGCAAGACCACGCTCTCGGCGGACCCGTCCCGCAGACTGATCGGCGACGACGAGCATGGCTGGAGCGAAAACGGCATCTTCAACTTCGAGGACGGCTGCTACGCCAAGGTCATTCGTCTCTCGCCCGAGGCCGAGCCGCAGATCCATGCCTGCACGCGCCGCTTCGGCACCATCCTGGAAAACGTGGTGGTCGATCCGATCTCGCGCCGCCTCGACCTCAACGACGACCTGATCACCGAAAACACCCGCGGCGCCTATCCGCTCGATTACATCGAGAACTATATGCCGCCCAAGATGGCCGGCCATCCGCGCAACGTGGTCTTCCTGACGTGCGACGCCAGCGGCGTCATGCCGCCTATCTCTCGTCTCACTCCCGACCAGGCCATCTACCACTTCATCTCCGGCTACACCAGCAAGATCGCCGGCACCGAGATCGGCCTCGGCACGGAGCCGGAAATCACCTTCAGCACCTGTTTCGGCGGCCCTTTCATGGTGCACCGTCCGTATGCCTACGCCGAAATGCTGAAAGCGCGCCTGTTGAAGTACGGCGCCACGTGCTGGCTGGTGAATACCGGATGGACCGGCGGGTCGTTCGGCGTCGGCAGGCGCATCAGCATCCAGCACACCCGCAAGCTCTTGAACGCGGCCCTCTCAGGGAAGCTCAACACGGTCGAATTTCGCGCGGACCCGGTCTTCGGATTCGAAGTGCCCACCCAGTGCGAGGGCATTCCGACGCAGATCCTCAATCCGGCGAACACGTGGCCGAGCCAGCAGGATTACGACCACAAGTACCAGGCCCTGGCCGCGCGGTTCATCGAGAATTTCAAGCTCATGACGGACGGCTGCCCCGAAGACATTGTGAAGGCCGGGCCCAGAAGAACACCGTAGTCCCTGCGCCTGCGCAACCAGGATGACCACCTCCCCCGAGATTTGCCATCCCGGCTGCGCAACCGCGTAATGGACTCTCTCTTTGTAGCGCGAGCGCCGCTCGAAAAGCCAGCCGCATTTCACCTCCGCCGGCCCTTTTCAACAAGTTTTTCGCCCCGCCAGTCCATGCACTTACCGGGACCGGCTTGTGGCAAACTTGTGAATAAATCGCGGCGCTTCTGAACCGTTGTGGCCACCCGCGCTTCACCGCCGCGACTCCAGCACCTCTGCCACCTTGGCAAGCAGCAGTTCACCGTTAAACGGCTTGCTCAGCACCGCCTGGGCGCCGAGCACGCGAGCCGTTTCCAGAAACCGTCCACCGAACGCACCCGATATCGCGATGATTCCGATGCCGGCTACGTCCTTGCGCAAAGCCCGTATGGTCTCCAGCCCCTCCTGTTCGGGCATCACCAGGTCCGTGATCACCAGGTCCACCCGTCCGGCCAGCGCCGCTTTGAGCGCTTCCTTTCCATTGGCCGCTTCCATCACCTCGTAGCCGCCATCCTCCAGCACCGTTCGCAGAAAACTGCGCACTCCGGCTTCGTCGTCCGCCACAACGATGCGAGCCGGCGCATCCGGCGTCATCAGCACTTCCCGGACTTTGATGGCCAACTGGTCCGGACTGAACGGCTTCTGGATGAACCTCGCATCCTCCTCCAGAACCCCATGATGCACCATGGTGTCGTCGGCGTAGCCCGACATGAATATCACTTTGATTCCGGGCCAGCGTTTCTTCAGCTGATCGGCCAGTGCCGTCCCACTTATGCTCGGCATCACCACGTCGGTTAAGATCAGGTCGATGCGCTCGCACTCCCGCTCGCAGAGCAGCAGCGCCTCGTCGGCATTCGCCGCTTCCATCACCCGGTAGCCGTAAACGTTCAGCGCGGCAGCCGCATATCTCCGGACCTCCGCCTGGTCCTCCACCACCAGCACCGTCTCCTTGCCCCCCATCGCCGGAACGGCTTCCCGCTTCCCACAAGCGGCCTGCGCGTCCATCACCCTGGGCATGTAAATCTTGAACGTCGTCCCGCGCCCCACCTCGCTTTCGGCCTCGACGCAGCCGCCGCTCTGCTCCACGATGCCATGGATCGTCGACAGCCCCAGCCCCGTCCCTTTACCGACTTCCTTGGTGGTGAAGAACGGTTCGAAGATGTGCCCGCGCGTCTCTTCGCTCATGCCCACGCCGGTGTCGCTCACCGCCAGCATGACGTAGGGGCCCGCGTGCGCCCCCGGACGTAATTGGACTTGGCTCTCGCCCCATTCCACAAAACCCGTCTCGATCGAAAACTTGCCGCCGTGCGGCATGGCGTCGCGGGAGTTCACTGCCAGGTTCATGAGCACCTGCTCCAGTTGGTGCGGATCGGCGCAGATGGTCGCCGCTTCCGCCTGCAACGTGACGCACACCTCCACGTCTTCGCCCATCAGGCGCTCCAGCATACGTCGCATCTCGTCCACCACGCGGTTTAGATCGAGCACGCGCGGTTGCAGTATCTGCTTGCGGCTGAAAGCCAGCAGTTGTTGCGTCAATCCCGCGGCGCGCTCTCCGGCCCTGTGGATCTCTTCCAGGCCGTCCCGCAGCGGATCGCCCGCCTTCAGGCTGCTGAGCAGCAGCCGGCTGTACCCGTTGATCACGGTCAGCAGGTTGTTGAAGTCGTGCGCCACCCCGCCCGCCAGCCTTCCGACGCTCTCCAGTTTTTGGGCCTGGCGCAATTGATCTTCTATCTTGGCCTTCTCGGCTTCCGCGCGTTTCAGTTCGCTGATGTCCCGGCTTACGCCGATAATGTAATGTACTTTTCCTCGCGCATCCGAAACCAGTTTCGTGACGGTTTCCGTAGCTACGGTTGTGCCGTCTTTGCGGAGATATACCACTTCACTCGTCTGGATGCGCGCACTCTCGTCGCCCGATTCTACGGCCGCTCTGCGACTTTCGATCTCGGCGACGGCTCTCCGGTAACTATCGCCTGGCATCGCCTGTTCCAGGGATTGAGCCATGATCTCTTCGGGTGTGAACCCTCTCAACTGCCGTACCGATGGACTGACATAGACGCATCGTCCTTCTTCCAGGTCCCACATCCAAATCACATCCGCGGCGTTCTCGGAAATCAAGTGATACCGCTCCTGGGTTTTCCTTTGTTCTGTAACGTCGAAAAAGATCGTGGCGAAGAGATCCTCGTCTATAGGTGTCACCGAGATGACAAAATGCTTGTCCAAGGGCGGAAAGTATGTCTCGAATTCAAGCGGCCTTCCCCCCTCCACAACCGACGCATACTCTTCCAGGTACGGAGCGGCTTCGGTCCCGTACACCTCGGTCGCCAGCTTGTTCACGACATGCTCGCGCTTCATTCCCAGGATCTCTTCGAAACGTCGATTCACATCCAGCAGTATGCAGTTGTCGGGAACGCCGTTGGACCAGATCAGCTTCTGCATAGCGACCCCTTCCTGCATGGAGTTGAAGAGCGACCGGTATTGCTGTTCGCTATGGCGCCTGTCCCGCTCGGCTACCTTCCGTGCGGTGATGTCGACCAAAAACCCTTCGACGCCGATCACACGATCGCCGTCCAGCACGGGATTGGCCGAGAAGCTGTGGTAGCCGATCTTCCCGTCCCGGCGCAACCTGGAAAACTCGCCGCCGCGTATCGGTTCGCCTCGCTCGACAGCTCCGATAATCACCTCCGCGTTGCCTGCGTCGTCTGGAACCTGAACCGCCGAGAAGTGCAGCCCGATGGCGTCCTCCCTGCGGGTGAATCCGTGCATCCGCAGCCACGCCGGGTTCACGTCCTCGAAACAGCCGTCCATGCCGATTCGGAAGTACCCGGCGTCGGTGTTTTCGATAATTCTCTGGAATCTCTCGTGTTGAGCCTGTAGTTGGGCCTCCGCCTTTTTCCGTTCGGTAATATCTTCGATGAAACCATCGATGTAAAGCGCCCGTCCATCCTTCCCGCAGACCTTCCGGCTGTTCAGCGACACCCAAATTGCGGTCCCGTCCTTGCGCTGGAACTGGCACTCGTACCCACGCACGGCCCCATGCTGTTCGAGCATCTGCAAAAACTGCGACCGCTCATTCGGGTCCAGCCAGACCTGGTGCGCCGAGTCGGTAATCGTAGATACGACCTCTTGCGCCGATTCGTAACCCAGCATGTTTGCCATGGCGGGGTTCGCAACTAGAGTTGCCCCCTCAAGTGTTGCTCGATAGATTCCTTCGGGCGCCTTCTCGAATATGTCCCGGTATTGTCTCTCGGCATCCCGCAGTGCAGCCTCAGCCGTCCTTCGTTCTGTGATGTCCTTTCCGAAAACCGAAATACCCGTCGTTTCACCATCCTGGACGATTCGGTTGAAAGCCAGTTCCAGGATCCGGCCATCCAGCAGCGTATACTCGGTCCGGAAGGGCCCTTCCGACACCCCACGCTCATATAGTGGAGGCCATAATGCCGCTCTCGCCGGCGGCAGCAAGTCCTCCGGCCCCATCCCCACCAATGGCCGGACGCCAAAATGTCGCTGGAACTTGTCGTGAAATGCCCCGTTGAAAGTCAGCAACCGGTAATCAAGGTCCACCGACCAGATAAGGTCTTCGGTACTCTCGATCAAGGCTGAGAGATTGGCTTCGGCGTGATGGGGGCCCATATTCGCCTCCCTTGTGTCCGGTGATGTCTTGCTTCGCCATCCGCAAGCCCGGAGTTTCTGGAATCAGGCTTCGGAGAGCCTATTGTCCGTATTGTAGCCCAAGACAACCGTCCTGGCGGATTGAGCAGCCACTGGATGATATCGGCGGGTTTCCGCCAGGCCTTTAGGGCAGGTCTGCGCCGCACCCTTGGGCTTGCGGGCCACCCCTGCGCACGCAACTTGTTATACTCGCCTTCTGGTTGCAGACATTGCCAGTTCCGACGCCGCCGGGCGCCGCGCCTGATTATGCCGAGTCCTGCAAAATCTCCGGTTCGCCTGAAAGATATAGCGCGCGACCTCGATGTTTCCGTGATGACCGTCTCCAAGGTGGTTCGCGCGTGCGCCGATGTCGGGCCGGAAACCCGCCAGCGCGTACTGGCCCGCATTAAAGAACTCAACTATCAACCCAACTGGGTGGCCCGCAGCCTGGCCGCGCGCCGCACCTTCATGATCGGACTCGTTGTTCCGGACCTGATGTGCTCCTTCTTCGCGGAAATCGCCAAGGGCATCTCCGCGGCCATTCGCCCGCTCGGTTATGACGTGGTGATCTGCAATTCGGAAGAGGATTGCGCCTTCGAATCGAGCGAAATCGACCGCCTCCTGGCGCGGCAGGTGGATGGGCTGATCCTGGCTTCCGCACAGCCGCCTTCCTGGGTCGACGTTTTCGAGCGCATCGAAGCGCGCGGCGTGCCATATGTTCTGATCGACCGGCGATTCGCCGATGTGCGCGCGCCCTATGTGGGCGCCGACGATGAAGCTATCGGACGTCTCGCCACCACGCACCTCATCGAACGGGGCTGCCGCCGGATCGCGCACATCGCCGGGCCGCCGCTGACACCCGGCGTGGGCCGCCTGAAAGGCTATCGCGAGGCGCTGGCCGAGGCCGGCCTTACAGTCCCCGATTCCTACGTGGTGAACGCCAACGACGATGCCACCGGCTACCAGGCCGCGCGCCGTCTGCTGGCGCTCGATCCGCGCCCGGACGGCATCTTCGGCTACAACGACCCCACCGCCGCCGGCGCCATGAAGGCCATCCTGGAGGCTGGCGTCGGCATCCCCGGGGAGATCAAAGTCATCGGTGTCGGCAACGTGCACTATTCGGACCTGCTGCGCGTGCCGCTCTCCACCATAGATCAGGGCAGCGCCACCATCGGGCAGCAGGCCGCCGAAATCCTGGTGAAGTCCATTGGCTCGAAGCGGCGCCGGCAGCCTCGCACGGTAATCATCGAACCGACCCTCATCGTGCGTGAATCCACCGGCGGCTAAGTCGCCTGGCTAAGTTGCCTGGCCACGTGAGGACATTTCGTCGAAACGAACCGCGGATCGCAGCCGTCTGCATATTCGTCCATCAAGCGCACTTAGAGGGGGATATGTTGGCTGCGGCACTTCCTCGTTCCACGGACATATTTGTGATCGGCGGCGGCCCCGCGGGCCTGGCCGCGGCTATCGCCGCACGCCGGCGCGGCTTTGATGTGACTCTGGCGGACTGTTCCATTCCGCCCATCGATAAGGCCTGCGGCGAAGGCATTATGCCCGATGGCCTGGCCGCCGCCCAATCGCTGGGCATCGATCTCGACGCCGTCGGCGCGCAGCCCTTCCGCGGCATTCGCTTTTGCGAGCGCGGCGCTTCGGTCGAGGCCCAGTTTCCCAAGGGCCACGGGTTGGGCCTGCGCCGCACCACTCTGCACGGCATGATGGTGGATCGCGCCGCCGAGGCCGGCGTGCGGTTGGCGTGGGGCGCGCGCGTTACCGGCATCTCCGGGGAAGGCGTAATCGCCGAAGACCGCCTGGTTCGCGCGCGCTGGATCGTCGGCGCCGATGGCGGCCAGTCGCCGGTCGGTCGGTGGGCCGGCCTGGACGCCTGCGAGCGCGAGAGCAGCCGCTTCGGATTCCGCCGCCATTACCGCGCCGCGCCTTGGAGCGAGTTCATGGAGATCCACTGGAGCGATGGCTGCCAGCTTTACATCACAGCGGTGGGCGAGCGGGAAGTGTGCGTGGTCCTGCTCTCGCGGGATCCGCACCTGCGCCTGGACGACGCGCTGCCGCGCTTTCCCGAAGCGGCCCGGCGGTTGCGCTCTGCGGAATCGGCCACGCTGGAGCGCGGCGGCGTCTCCGCGTCGCGCCGCCTCAAATCCGTCTGCCGCGGGCGCGTGGCACTGGTGGGCGACGCTTCCGGCTCGGTGGACGCCATCACCGGCGAAGGCCTCTGCCTGCTCTTCCAGCAGGCCGTCGCTCTGGCCGGCGCGCTGGAAGCGGGCGACCTCTCGCTCTACCAGGCGGAGCATCGGCGGATCGGCAAGCGCCCGGAGTTCATGGCAGCGCTCATGCTGCTGCTGGACGGCCGAGGCCGCCTTCGCCGCCGCGCCATGCGCGCGTTCGAGGAGCATCCGCGGCTCTTCGCCCGCATGCTCGCCATGCACGTGGGCGAGCTTTCACCGTTCGATTTCTTGACCAACGGCCTGGCCCTTGGCTGGCACATGTTGACCCTATGCTGAAATTAGTGCAACTGGCGTGCGCCGCAATGCTGGCGGCGTCCTCGATTCCCGCCGAGGAGACGGTCCTGCAGATCGATCCCTCGCAAACCAAGGTGGAATTCACGCTGGCCGCTGCGCTGCACACGGTTCACGGAAGCTTCCTGCTGAAACGCGGCACCATCCGTTTCGACGCCGCCACCGGCAAGGCCTCGGGCGAGCTGGTGGTGGACGCCACGAGCGGCGCGAGCGGCAGCGTCGCGCGCGACCGGAACATGCACATGAACGTTCTGGAGAGCGCTCGCTATCCCGAAATCGTCTTCCGCCCCGACCGCGTGGAAGGCAAGGTGATACTGCAGGGCACGTCGCACGTGGGACTGCACGGCATGTTCTCCATACACGGCGCCGAGCACGAAATCACGCTGCCGGCGGTAGTGGAAAACGACGACGGGCAGTACACGGCTATCATCGCGTTCAGCGTGCCCTACGTGCAATGGGGCATGAAGAACCCCAGCTCTTTGTTCCTGCGCGTGAGAGACAAGGTGGAAATCAGCATTCACACCGTGGCGCGCGCGGCGCGGTAAACGTATTACAGCACTCTCAAACCTTCGCAGCCTGCGACGATCTGGTGGGGCGGGCCCCCCAGGCCCGCCATGCGCGTTAAAATATCTCTCTCGACGAGCGTTTTCGCAGGCTCTCTGATTGGAGCGTGGCTTCCCAGATGCGGACTTGTGAGGCGCGTCGCCTGGGTCGGGCGTCATACGGCAACTCAGGCGAGAGCGCTAGTGCTCGATTATGGCTTTCACGGCGGCAACAGCCTCTGCAAGTGTAAAGATCCGGAGCCCTTCCTGAGGCTTCCAATAATCCCTGAATATGTCGTGATCTCGAATGGGTACCGCACGTCGATCCTCGTCAATGACATATGCCATCTCGCCAGGGTCGTCGGACAGCATTCTCACGTTTGTTTCATCCACAACTATGTAATACTCTGCCCGGCCTCGGCAGAAAGGCTGTATAGCCGCGTGTAGCCTTGAATAGGCATCGGGGCGGCGAAGATACTCGCCGAGGCGCCTCCGATCGACAGGAACGACCTTGAATAAATCCCGTGCTAGTATCCGCTGACCTAAATCGCGGACAGTCTCATCATCGACCGAAGTAGTCGCCATTACCTCGATGAGGACAGAGAGCGAAAAATCATCTAGATGTAGTAGCTCGCGAAATCCAAGAGTCTCA
Organism: Bryobacteraceae bacterium; assembly: GCA_049515735.1. Classification (GTDB taxonomy): domain Bacteria; phylum Acidobacteriota; class Terriglobia; order Bryobacterales; family Bryobacteraceae; genus Fen-178. The sequence continues at coordinate 9,988 of JBEKTU010000046.1, read as the reverse complement.
CCAGAGAGCAACTTCACATAGGGCTCTGCCAAGCCACCGCTCGGGAGCACTATGCCCGCACGTGTAGCATCTTTGAGGCGTTTGAGAAATAAACCTACCATGCCTTCGGCACTCCGCACGGTCTTGTGATGGTATACCGTGTCGTATAGCGCCGCGCGGGCAATAAGGAATTGTTCAATCCCGCGTATCGCCTTCCTGCTATCAAAGCCGACTACCAGGTCCCCATTGTCGGTTTTCCCTACCGTGCATGTCGATACTAGCCAATCCAAATCGTACTTGCCATAGGCCACGCCTGTTTGGTGCGTGTCCCGCCGAACGAAATCCAGTCGGTCAACGTCGATGTCGCTGGCCAAAAGCCGCGGAAGATATGGCGGATAGTACTTACCTCTAAGCATGAGCCGAATCCGGTCGCTAAAATGCACCTCGTCGGCCTCTAGCAATTGGTGCAACTGCCCTTCTGGCCATGCGAGCAGGCCCGCGGTCACCAACTCATGCCATCCCGAACCCCGTAGTTCACGCCTCTCCTCTTCCGGTATGCCAAGCTTTGTTGCCCAGGCGTCGAATGGATAGGGATCATCGATGACTTCTCGTTCGAACGCGTGCGATAGGGGTCCATGCCCAAGATCGTGGCAGAGCGCTGCGACTGCCAGGTCTCGTACGCTTAAGCTACTAGGGGCGAGCGTTTGTATTAGAAAATCCCTCGCTGCCTCAATCAGCTGGCGGCCAAACCTCACGGCAAGCCATGCTGCACCTAGCGAGTGTGTGAGCCTTGAGTGCTCGGCCCCCGGAAACACCAAATGTGCCAGGCCGAGCTGGCGGATGCGTCGCAACCGCTGTAGTTCGGGTGTACGGAGTACGTCAATGACGAGCGACTCCATACCTCGAAATTCCATTAGGCCATGGACCGAGTCTTGAACCCGACGCACGCGTCCTTTGGGCATTGCAGTATGCGGCGATAACCGCTAACCCGCTACTTCGGAAATAAGACTCTGCAGTTCGTGCTTCTGAAACTCTGTAAAGCCATCGTTTTGAAAAAGCCCACGCAGCTTCTGTTCTAGATTCTGGCGCTCTGTCATCGGCATTAGAGAAATAATCCGGCGTTCCGGGAAGTACCTCTTGATCTGCTCATATTCATCTATCGGCGCAAACCTACCAACTTCGGAAGGTTTCCGTATAAGTGCGGCCAGTTCCTTATCTGCCGTCTTCAGAAGGTCTGATGCGGCACACCGGCGCGATGGGTCCTTCTCGAGAGCAGACCCTAGCAGCGGTCGGATCACGTCGGGAACAAGCGATAGATCAACGCGTTGGTGCCACTCTTCGCGGGACCGCCTCGTCAGCTCTCCCTCAAAACTCGCTCGCCGCTCACGATCGGAGGCTCGGGGAATCGCTTCTCCCTCGTTAATCAACGGAAAACGACCAACCAAGGCGTTATACACGGTTGCGCCGAGAGCCCATACGTCGACTTTAGGCGCTTCTACCTGATAGGCATTGTTCTCCAGGAGCTCCGGAGCGCGTGTTCTCAAACTTCCCGTGGCTGTAATTTCGCCAGTGAATTCGGCGGCTGGGCGGCAGATACCAAAATCCAGGAGTATATATGCCTCGCCATCGCGTGCAATGTTGTCTGGCTTGATGTCGCCGTGGACAAGTCGCTGGGAATGCAAAAAAGTCATGGCGTCTGCGATGTTGTACAGAAGGTTTGCTGCCTCCTGTGTACCGTTGGATCGCCACGCGTCGTTCAGGACCGGCTGGATGTATTTTTCAACAAGGAACGCCTCCCCGTTTGTATTCTTCAGGAGGTGAGTCTCTATTATATTCGGGTGCTTCATCGAGAGCGGGTTCGTCCTCAATTCTCTCGCAACCAGCTTATGTGCTATTTCTGGAAGGCCGGTGATTTTTTTCAGAACTACCTGCTGCTGCGTCAATGTCCATCGGGCCAGGAACACCAGTTTTTGGCTTCCAGCTCTTGAGAGCACTTTTATGATGCTGATTTCTTCCGGTGGCTCGATGCTCATGCAGTCGAGAACAGCAGCGGAGTCATTGACGTGGAGCAGTACCCACCCAGATAGCGACGGCAGATTGATCCGCCGGCCTTCCGCAAACGCTTTGATACATGCGTCGACGACCGTGCAAGCCTCCTCATCGGTCCAGCCCTTTCGCAGTGCATCCCCAACGGTCTTTAAGGCCTCTTCATCCTTAATACCGAACAGATCGGTCTTCTGCCTGCTCTTGAAATAGGCTCTAACGACACCGGCAGTACGTGCGCCGACCGCGCAGAGCGCGTATGCCCAACTCGGAAGATCGCCGGCCAGAAGCGGCGGTTGCGTGTCTTTCGGTTTCATAGCTTCCGACAGTATACACCCCTGCAATTCCTTACGCCTGGGTGTGCCTCCTTTTTCGCGCCGCACCGAGGCTGTCATCGGCACGGGATCCCTGCCAGAACAAGATGGGAGCCACTTTGACGTGTAGGGGCCGACCCGTATGCTGGCTCCGAAACGTTGTGGGAAAACACGGTCGCTCTTAGGCGCGCGCTCCGATCGCGCGAGATCGGCGTTGGCGATCTCGTCTTAGCGCCTATGCCCAGGCCCGCGGCCGCCCCCCCTGGTCGGCCTGCTCCGACGCAGGAGGTGCCGGACCAGGGGGTCCGGCGCGGGCGAGGGCTTCCGCCCGACATTTGGTTGCGGCTATGCTGCTCTGCGGAGCAGGCCGTCGTTTTTTGTGGCCTGCCAACTCACTACCTTCTTTTCTCGAAGAACTCGCGGAGCAATTCCACGCATTCCACCGCGAGCACGTTCTCCACCACCTCGACGCGATGGTTGAGCAAGTCCGAATCGGCGATCTGGAATTTGCTGCGCACGCCGCCGAAGCGCAGGTCCCGGGCGCCGAATACCAGGCGGCCCACGCGCGCCGCCACCAGCGCGCCGGCGCACATCGCGCACGGTTCGAGCGTGGAGTAGAGCGCGGCGTTTTCCAGCCGGTAGTTGCCGATGCGCGCCGCCGCTTCGCGCAAGGCCAGGATCTCGGCGTGCGCGGTGGGATCGTTGCAGGCCACCGGCGAGTTGCATCCGCGGCCCACGATTTCGCCGGCCATCGCCACCACCGCGCCCACCGGCACTTCGCCCGCGTCCGCGCCTTCGCGCGCCAGACGCAGCGCCTCCCGCATGAACTGTTCGTCAATGGCGGAAATGCCGCACCCCCGTGAAAACCATGGCCACGCCCAACCGGTCGGCCGCTGCGACCACTTCCGCATCGCGAACCGACCCACCCGGCTGGATGAACGCCGTGGCGCCGTGTGCGACCGCTTCCTCCACTCCATCGGGAAAGGGAAAGAAAGCGTCGGACGCCACCACCGTGCCCGCCAGCGGCAGTACCGCCTTCATAGCGCCGATCTTGACCGAATCCACGCGGCTCATCTGGCCGGCGCCCACCCCCGCCGTCTGTCCCGGCCGCGCGTAGACGATGGCGTTCGATTTCACGTGCTTGGCCACCTTCCATGCGAACTCGAGCGCGCTCCACTCTTCCTGGGAAGGCTCGCGTTTGGTCTTCACCACGGCCGCCGCGCGATCGAGCTTAGCGTCATCGGCGGTCTGCGCCAGAAACCCGCCGGAGATGGACTTCACCACCAGCGGATTCGGGCCGGGCGTCACGCGCATCAGGCGCAGATTCTTCTTCGTTCGCAACACCGCCAGCGCTTCCGGCGAGTAATCCGGCGCGGCAATCGCCTCGATGAAGGTCTTGGCGATTTCGCGCGCGGTCTCTTCATCCACCGCGCGATTGAACCCGATCACCCCGCCGTACGCCGAGAGCGGGTCGCACTCGAAGGCCTTGCGGTAGGCCTCCGCCAGCGAGACCTGCTCCGCGCACCCGCACGGATTGGTGTGCTTGACGATGGCCGCGGCCGGCTGCGCAAACTCGCCCGCTAGTTGCCACGCCGCGTCGAGATCGACCAGGTTGTTGTGCGAGAGTTCCTTGCCATGCAACTGCTCCGCCCCCGCGATGCCCTGGCCGCGTCTTCCGTAGAGCGCCGCCGCCTGGTGCGGATTCTCGCCGTATCGCAAGTCCATGAGCTTGGGCGCGCGCAGGCTCAGATCGGGCGGCAGGGGGCTGGCGGAATCCAGCTTTTCCAGGCGCGCGCCGATGGCGGCATCGTAATCCGCGGTGGTGCGAAAGGCCTTCTTCGCGAGTCGCCACCGGGTCTCGAGCGACAGCCCGTCCTTCCGCATCTCCTCGATGATGGCGCCATAATCCGCCGGCGACACCACCACGGCGACATCCTGGTAGTTCTTGGCCGCCGCCCGGATCAAGGTCGGCCCGCCGATATCGATGTTCTCGATGAGATCTTCGAGCCGCGCGTCGGCCTTCGCCGCAACGTCCTCGAAGCGATAGAGATTGACCACCACCATATCGATGGGCGCGATCCCGTGTTCTTCGATGGCGCGGCGGTGCGCGAAATTGGAGCGGACGGCCAGGATTCCGCCCGCTATCTTCGGGTGCAGGGTCTTGACGCGCCCGTCGAGCATCTCAGGGAAGCCGGTGACCTCGGCCACGTCTTTGACGGGGATGCCGGCCTCGCGGATCAGGCGCGCGGTTCCGCCCGTGGAGATGAGCTCCGCGCCCATCTCGCTCAACTCGAGGGCGAATTCAACGACTCCGGTTTTGTCGGTGACACTGATAAGTACGCGATGGATTGTGTGCATCTAAATGCACAATACCAGAGCGACTGCCTATGCGGCGCACTCGCCGCGGCCGAGTTGCAGCGAAAAGGCCTCGTCGTCGCCCCAATCCTGGTAGATTTCGGGGAACAACTCGGCGGGCTTCGCCAGGTCGCTGGTCAGCTCGCGGAAGGTTTCCACTTTGTGGCGCATCACGTACTGCCGGAAACTCTCGCCCGGTTGGCGGTTGGCGATGAAGTGGTCCAGTACGCGTGTCACCGCCTCCGGCGCGAGGCGCGCTGGAATCGACTGCACGGCCAGGCCGAACCGCATCAGCCCCTGCTCGTCGTAGCCGCCGCCCAGCAGCAGTTGGTAGTAGGGCACTTCCTTGCCGCCGATCTTACGCGCGTTGCCGTAGAAACCGAGGTCCGCAATCCAGTGGTGGCCACAGGCGTTCGGGCACCCACTGACCTTGATCGAAAGGCGCTTGATCTGGGGATCGTCGTACGCGCGCACCGTGTTTGCGAGCGCCGCTCCCAGGTTCATGGTCTTGGTCAGCCCCAGGTTGCACGTATAGGCGCCCGGGCAAGTGACAACGTCTTCGATCCGCCCCGCCCCCGGCTCCGCCAAGCCAAGCTCGCGCAGTGCCGCATACACGCGCGGCAGCCGGCCCAGCGGGATGAAAGCCAGGAGCAGGTTCTGCTGGATGGCGATACGCAACAGCCCGTCGCCGGCGGTGGAAGAGATCTGCGCGAGGCCGCGCAACTGGATACCGGTGAGGTTGCCCTGGTCCACGCGCACGGTCACCGCGGCGTAGCCCGTCTGCCTCTGATCCTCCACGTTGGTATCGAGCCACGCGTCGTATTCCAGGTCGCCCGTACGGCCCGCGTTCAGCACCGGCAGCAGCGCGCCATCGCCCAACGGCAGCGGATTCGACTGGTATCCACCGAAGCCTTCCGGCACCCGGGCCGGCCACGCGATGCCGCCGTTGGCCAGGATGTCCGCGTACTCTTTCTCGATGTGTTCCTGGAGCCAGGCGAGGCCGCGCTCCCGCAGCACGAACTTCATTCTGGCCTTGTTCTTGTTGGAGCGGTTGCCGTATTGGTTGAACACCCGGACGACGGCCTCGCAGCGGTTCAGCAGGCGCTCCTCGGGGACAAACTCGTCCAGCAGTTGCGCCTCGGTGGGCAGCGGTCCCAAGCCGCCGCCGATCACCATGCGGAATCCGCGCCGGCCATCGCGGACCACCGCGCGCAGGCCGATATCGTTGATCGCGCTCACGATGCAATCCTGGCCGGCGCAGCCATCGAAGGCGATCTTGAATTTGCGCGGCAGATTGCCGGTAAGGTCCTTGCGCAGAAAGGCGTACGCCATCCGCTGCGCGTAGGGGCGCACATCGAAAACTTCGTCGCGGGCGATGCCGCTCCAGGGGCAGGCGGTCACGTTGCGCACGGTGTTATAGCAGGCTTCGCGATTGGTCAGCCCCACGTCTGCCAGCAGGTGCATGAGACCGGACACGCGTGCCAGCGGCACGAAATGGTACTGGATGTTCTGCCGCGTGGTGAGATGGCCGCGGCCGCCGCCGAACTCGTCCGCAATGCGCGCGAACTGTTCCGCCTGCCGGGAAGTGAACAAACCGCCCGGGATCTTGCAGCGCACCATTTGAACTCCCGGTTGCCGCTGCCCATAAATGCCGTGCTTGAGGCGGAACGGGCGGAACTCGTCCTCGGGGATCTCGCCGGCGAGGAAGGCCTCCGCCTTCCGGCGGAAGACCTCAATCTCCTCGCGGACGGTGCGGTCGTGCTGCTGGTCGAACTCCGAGCGCATAATCTGGCCTTACTTGATAGAGATTATCATATTTGCGTGAAGGACACAAGGGGCAGGCCTTAGCGCGCCCCCATCCTGGCGGTCTTCCCCAGCCGCACCGCGTTCTCGATGAGCTGTAATCCGTAGTTCGCTCCGGGCGTGAGGGTCAGAATGGATTCGGGATGAAACTGGACGGCTTCGATGGGCAGGTCCTTGTGCCGAATCCCCATGATGATGCCGCCATCGGTGGTTTCCGCGGTCACTTCGAGACAGGCGGGGAGGGTCTCCCGGCGCGCGTAAAGAGAGTGGTAGCGGCCTACCTGAAACTCCTCGGGGAGTCCCTCGAACACACCGACTCCGCGGTGGCGCACCATGGAACGCTTGCCGTGCATGGGGTAGTCGAGCACGTCCAGGTCGCCGCCGAATGCCTCCACAATGCCCTGCAATCCCAGGCATACGCCGAATACGGGCAGGCCCAGGCGGACTGCGGTTTTCACCAGGTCCGGCACGCCGAAATCCGCGGGGCGGCCCGGTCCGGGTGAAATCAGGATCAGGGTGGGCGCCAGTCGGGTAATCAGATCGGGGGAAAAACCGGCGCGGTAGGTGACCACCTCGGCGCCCGTCTGGCGCGCGTAGTTGGCAATGGTCTGGATGAAGCAATCGTCGTTATCCACCAGCAGGAGCCGGGCGCCTTGGCCGGCCGCGCCGTGCTCCACCACTACCGACGGCGGGACCGGATCGGGCGCTCCCAGGATGCGGAAAAAGCCGGTCGCCTTGAGGCGTGTTTCGCGCTCTTCCATGGCCGGCACGGAATCGTAGAGCAGCGTCGCGCCGGCGGGATAGGAAGCCATTCCGTCGCGCAGATAAGTGGTGCGAATGAGGATGCCGGTGTTGATGTCGCCGTTGAGCAGGAGCATTCCGATGGCGCCGCCGTACCAGCCGCGAGCGTCCTTCTCGAGCGCCTCGATGGCCTGCGCCGCGGCCTTTTTGGGCGCGCCGATCAACGTCACCGCCCACATGTGGCTGAGGAAGGCGTCGAGGGAATCGAAGCCTTCCTTCAGAATGCCCTCGACGTGGTCCACGGTGTGGAAGACGCCGGCGTACTTCTCGATCAGACGGCGCTCGATCACCTTGACGGTTCCCGGCTGGCAGACGCGCGACTTGTCATTGCGGTCCACGTCGGTGCACATGGTGAGTTCGGATTCTTCCTTCAACGATCCGATCAGTTCGGCGATGTTTTCGGCATCGCGCAACGGGTCGCCGGTCCGCTGGGCTGTTCCCGCAATCGGGCAGGTCTCGACGCGCGACTCCTCGACCCGCACGAACATCTCGGGCGACGCGCCGATCAACTGCTCGTCGCCAAATTGCAGGAAGAACTCGTAGGGGCTGGGACTGGCGTCCTGGACGCGCTCGAACAGCTCGGAGGGCTTGCCCGAGTAGGGCGCGCGGAAGGTCTGGCGGAGGACCACCTCATAGTAATCGCCGCGCGCCATTCCTTTCCGCACCTTCTCGACATTGGCCATGTATTCTTCCGGCGTGTGGTCGGAAACAATCGGGCCGGGGGCGCGCTGGGGCGGCGGAGTAATCTCCTCCGCTTCGCGCGGTAGGCCGAGCGTGGAAACGCCCTCCCGTTCGAAATCGTACTGGTAGTGGTCGATCTGCTCCTTCTTGCGATCGGAGAAAAAGATGTTGTCGCAGAGAAACAGGTGCAGGTCTTTGTGCCCGGTGCGGGGCAACCGCTTGACGATAGGCTCGAACTGAAACAGCAGGTCGTAGCCGAATGCGCCCACCAGGCCGAGGTGAGAGTCCTTCTCTTCGCGGAACTCCTCGATCAGCGCCCGCAGGACGGAGAAGACCGAAGGCTGCCGGCTGCGCTCCTCTTCGGGGAACAGACTGGGCATGGGTTTCAACCGGCCCGCCAGCACGCCCGATTCGAAGCCGAACTCTTCCCAGTGGGGGTGGCCGGCCAGCACCGGATGGAACATCTCGAGGATCTTGCGGCCGCGCTCGTTGAGCGGGCGGAACTCGACGCGGCGGTCGTAGGAGACGATCTCGAGCGGCGGACAAGTGGAGCCGATATCCCAGCGCGAATATCTCCCGGGATAGTCGTATCCCGAAGCGAGATAGATTCCACGGTGGCGGTCCAGCTCGCGCGCGAGGTGCTCCAACCCTCTTCGGTAGACGACCTGCGAAATGGTGCGAGTGACCTCGATCCCGTGGGGAGTCTGGTAGCGGTATTCGCGCATAGGCTTGTCCCTTGGGGGAATTAGTTTTCAGGATAGCAGACGAGCCTGTGGGACAACCCCAACGGCGGCACATGGTACGCTGGAAAACTCGCCTCTCATGCCGGAATTCGATGCCATCCTGTTCGATTTCGATGGGGTCCTTGTGGACAGCGAGCCGGTCCACTACGCCTGCTGGGCGGAAGTGCTGGCGCCCGTTGGTGTCACCGTGGACTGGGAATTCTTTCGCCGGCACTGCATCGGGGTGGATGATCGCGAAGTACTGCGCATGATAGCAGCCCGCTCCGATCCTCCGCGCAAGTGGGAAGAGCTTTGGGCGCTGTATCCCGCGAAGAAGAGATTGTTCCGGGCGCGCATGGCGCAGTTGCCGCCGTTCGATCACTCGCTGGACGAGTTTCTCAGCGGGCTGCACGGCTTATACAAGCTGGCGGTGGTGAGTTCCAGTTCGACCACGGAGATCGCGCCGATACTGGTGGCTGGCGGCATACGGCAACACTTTGACACGCTGGTCGGCGGCGAAGAAGTCACGCACCACAAACCGGACCCGGAACCGTATCTGCTGGCCGCCCAACGCCTGGGGGTGCGCGCAGCGCTGGTGGTGGAGGACTCCGAACCCGGCATGGCCAGTGGACGCGCCGCGGGGTTCGAGGTGCTGGCGGTGAAAGGTCCCGCCGATGTCCAGGAACGGGTGCTCGGCAGGCTCTCTCGAACAAGCAGCGTCAATACTGTGTAATCTGACATAAGAGGCATTCTGGTGGCGCAGCCCTCCGCCGGCCGTGAGGGGGCCTCTCTTCTCAATTTGCTCGGGCACCCCTCCGGGCGTCAGCCCGTGTCAGACGGTAGCGACGGTTCCGGGGAGACCGGGGCGGGCAACGCGCGCCAGCCTCACGGCGGCATCCGCCCGCTCCGGTTTTTTGCTCCGTTCGAGCTACCGCGCGCTGACCAAGAGCACTTTTCCGGTAACGCGCAATGGCTCCAGCCGACCAACGCGCGAACTGGTCGATCACCGCTTAAATGGCGGTTTCGCTGGGTGGAGGCTTGAGCGGGGGCTTCTTTCGCGACGCGGCTGGTGCCGTGCTCCGCGGCGACGGGACTGCCGGGCTCGGGACCGCCTCTGGTGCCCTATTTGGGGCGGGCACGGCTGCCTTGGTTCGAGGGATGCCTGGCATCCTAGTACTACTGTGTTATAAATAACATTTTGGTGTAGAATTGTTTTGTGGGCACGCAATCTGCGCCAGGCCCACAGGAGAAACGCTTTGCGGCATACACGGATGGCCTGGCGAAAGCCGC
>JBEKTU010000045.1:0-40053 GCA_049515735.1 Bryobacteraceae bacterium | reverse complement strand
CCGAACGGCATAACCCACAGTCCATCGCCACGCTCCGCATCCGGATCGCCCGAGCCCTGCTCCAGCAACTCCCCTGCTGTCCTTTTTGCTGCTCGCTCCGTTTATAACACAGTAGTACTAGCAAGCTCCGGCGTCCCATCGGCCCCGCTCGCGGAGCCGGGTGACTTCTTCTTTCGCGAGTTCCTGGAGCCGAACCACGTCCACCTTGGCTGTGCGATTCAAGGGCATCGCGCCGGGCTCCAGGATCACGTAGTGCAGCGGGCGCATATACGCCGTCAGGGAACGCGCGTGCTTCCGCAGCGCGGCCTCGGTGAGGTCCGCACCGGGGCGCTTCTCGACAAACGCAATGATGCCCTCGCTCCACAGACGGTGCGGGTGGCCCACTACTCCGATGTTGGCCACCTTGTCGGCCAGGCTGCTGAAATGCGATTCGACGTCGCCCGGAAACACCTGGTAGCCCGAGGGTTTCAGCACCCACTTGGCGCGGCCGGAGAAATGCAGGCCGTGCTCGTCCACACGGCCCATGTCGCCGGTGTATAGCCAGCCATCCTTGGCGAGCGTGGCCGCGGTGGCGTCCGGGTCGTTGACGTAGCCCAGGAAGGTCTGCGGGCCGCGAAAACACACGTGGCCGATTTCCCCGGCGGACACCTCGGCGCCGGCCGACCCATCGCCCTTCATTGGTTGCCGGATCGACATGGGGTATGCCGGCATGGCCCGGCCGATGCCGCGCGCCAGGGCCCCGGCGTCGTTGGTGAGAGCCGTGTAAGTGCAGAAGCCGGAGGTTTCGGTCAGGCCCAAGCCCGTGGCGATTTGCGGCGCCATCTTCAGCATTTCTTCCAGGAACGGCCGTGAGACAGCCTGCCCGCCGTAGACCGCGGTCTGAAGGCTGGCAAGATTGCGCCGCGCGTAATCCGCCGTGCGCCACTCCATCTGGAACATGGCGGGAATCTGGCCGATCAGAGTGACGCCCAGTTGCTCGATGGCCTCCAGCGACTTCACGGGATCGAAAACCTCCAGCGTGACGGCGGTCCCGCCCATGAACAGGGTGGTCATAAGCACCTCGGCCTGGCCGCCCACGTGCGACGCCGGCAAATTGCAGAGCACGCGCTGTTCCGGCGTGAAATGGAAAGCTGTGCCCAGGCACAGATTCTGGCATGCGATTCCGCGGTGGGAAAGCAGCGCGGGTTTGGGCGATCCGGTGGAACCGGTGGTGAAAATGACCTGCGCGCCGTCCCGCTCCGTCACCTCCGATGGCACGGGAGCAAAGCCGGAAACTGCGCGCGCCATCACATCGGCAAAGCTGACGGCGCCGGGCCCAGGGGGCACCCCGCACTCCCCAGGCGGAGCGAATTGAATCCAGTGCTCGATCGAATCGCAGCGCCGGCGCGCAGCTTCGGCCAGCGCCGTGAAGTCCACTCCCGCAATTCTGCCCGGGAAGGCATAGCCTCTGGCGCGAATCAGCCCCAGGCAGCGCAGCACTTCGGCGGGCTGGAGCCGCAGGTCGAGCGGCGCGTGGATGACGCCCAGGCGGAAGCAGGCGTACTCGAGCAGGATGTGTTCGTTCAGCAGGGGCAGGGAGGCGGCCAGGAAATCCCCCTTGCGGAATCCCATGCGCGAGAGTTCTGCGGCCAGCGCCATCGAGCCGCGCTGCAGCTCGGCCCACGTCAGTTCCGTGCCGCGGGAGGCGTTCAATATGGCGGCGTCGCCGGGCTTCTGGGCAGCCCAATGATCTACGGCGGCGTGAATGAGATGCCGGCCGCGATATTCGACCTCGAATTGCTCGAGAGTGACCTGCGGCGCCGGTGGGTCGATCATGGCGGTTCAAGTGCGACGGCCCGTTAGTTTAGCATGGTGACATGCGCCCCCGTGATTTCGAGGTGCTCGAACATCCCGCGGACATCGGCTTCCGCGCGTTTGCCGGCACGCTTCCGGAACTGTTCGCCCGCTCCGCGTTGGCCATGCTTTCCATCGCCGCCGATCCCGCCGCGGCCCTGCCCAAGCAGCAGTACCCGCTGGCTGTCGAGAGCGGCGACCGCGAATCGCTGCTGGTGGATTGGCTCAACGAGGTGCTCTACTGGTTCGATGGAAAGCTCATCGCCTTCCGGGATTTTCGGGTGACGCAGTTCCGCGATACCGCCATCGAGGCCGTGGGCATGGGCGAGCCGCGCGATCCGCTGCGCCACCGCGCCCGCTTGATTGTGAAGGCCGTGACGTATCATCAGTTGAAGATCGAGCGGCGCGGCGGCTTGTGGGTCGCCGAAGTGTACCTGGATATCTGATATGCGGATTGAGGCCATCGACGCGTTGCGCCATCGCATTCCCCGCGATGAGGCTCGCGGCATGTTGACGGACGTCATGGTGTACGCCAGCGAGGCCCTGATGGTGCAGATCCGCAAGGACCTCTCGCTCGAACAGGCCATGAACGTGGCCACGCTGCCGGGAATCGTGGGGTCGAGCCTGGCCATGCCCGATATTCACCAGGGCTACGGTTTCCCTATCGGCGGCGTGGCGGCCATGGATTGCGACGGCGGCGTGGTCTCACCCGGCGGTGTCGGCTTCGACATCAACTGCGGCGTGCGCCTGGTGCGGACCACGCTCGAAGAGGCCGCCGTACGGCCGCGATTGCGGGACCTGATCGACCAGGTCTTCCGCGATGTCCCCTGTGGCACGGGAGGATCGGGTTTCGTGAAGATCGGCCCGCGCGATCTGGACCGCGTCCTGGTGGAAGGCGCGCGCTGGATGGTGAAGAACGGTTTTGGGGAGCAGCGCGACGCCGATTTTTCCGAAGCCGGCGGCGCGCTCGAGGGCGCCGACCCCGCGGCGGTATCCGACCGCGCGCGCGAGCGCGGCCTGCCGCAGCTTGGAACATTGGGAAGCGGCAACCATTTTCTGGAGGTCCAGTACGTGGAAGAGGTGCACGACGAAACGGCCGCCCGCGCCTACGGAATCTTCCCGGGCCAAGTGGTGGTGCTGATTCACTCCGGCTCGCGCGGGCTGGGCCACCAGGTGTGCACGGATTATGTCAAGGTGATGAACCAATCTATGGCCAAACACCACATCTCGCTGCCCGACCGGCAACTCGCCTGCGGCCCCATTCGCTCGGAGGAAGGCGAGCGGTATCTGGCGGCCATGTGCGCCGCCGCCAATTTCGCGTGGGCCAACCGGCAAGCCATCCTGCACTTTCTGCGCGGCGCGTTCCAGCGGATTTTCGGCGCCGCCGCGCGCCTCGACTTGGTCTACGACGTCTGCCACAACATCGCCAAGCGCGAGCGCTACGAGGTGGAAGGCCGCCGGCGCGAAGTGCTGGTGCATCGCAAGGGCGCTACCCGCGCTTTCCCCGCCGGGCACCGCGAGATCCCCGCCGATTACCGCGCCGTCGGGCAGCCGGTCTTCATCCCCGGCAGCATGGGAACCGCCTCATGGGTGCTGGCGGGCGCCGAGGGCGCCATGCGTGAGACCTTCGGCAGCGTGTGCCACGGCGCCGGTCGCCTGCTCAGCCGCACCGCCGCGCGCAAGGGCCGCAACGCGCGCGAAGAGCAGCACAAGCTGGAGGAGCGCGGCATCCTGGTGCGCAGCGAGTCCCGCGACGGCATCCTCGAAGAGCTTCCGGAAGCCTACAAGAACGTGGATGAAGTGATCGAAGTAGTCCACAACGCCGGCCTGGCGCGCAAGGTGGCACGCCTGCGCCCGATGGGCGTCATCAAAGGATGAGGGGGCGCCGGCAAGTCGGGGACTAATCTCCCACGACGCCAATGGGAGCCCGCAGCGCACCCGCTTGAGCGGTCGCCCTCCATGCAACACTGGCAGAGACCCCGGCGATCGCTGGGTTTGCCCTAACACTTCTACTGCCCGGCCGCGGTATCGAGGCCGGCTGGAGCCGGTTCACACTTCTGTTTGGGTCTGAGGAAGTAGAACAACTGCTCGACAATGAGAAGAGCAAGCGTAGCCGCCTTGAGAGAAAGCTGATCCGCTGGCACAACACCGTGTGCAACCGAATTACGCGATGCGGCACTTGGACGCGCCGGATCAAAATTCGCAAAATAAACTTCATTCAGATACCGGCGAAAAACTCGGGGCAACAGTAGGCTTGTTTCGCGCAGGTCGGATCCGCCGCCGCTGACCGCGCAGTTGACCAAGCTCTTTTGGCTGGGCCTTCCAGTCGCGTTTCCGGAAAAGAATGACCGGAGTATCCCCTCAATTCGTGGGTAGAGTATACAATTACAGCTTACATTATCTTCTTCTTGGTAACGTTCCACGGCAGACTGTAGAAGTGGCAAATGATCTCGCATGCAGGGATTCGTGGCCCACGCGTCAAGGAGTCGCGGCAATCTCCTCTTGAGATGCTTTGAAACGTCGCCGAGCAACTCGTCAACGTCCCAGCCGCTGCGGACGTAGTTCAAGAGCTGCTTTCGGTACCTTACGGGTATGCCAATAAACAAAAACCACCCCGTGTGAAGCAGCAGCTCCCATTCTTCCGGCGTGACCTTCAGTAACTGCTGAAAAGTGAGGTAGGCCCAGCACTGGCCCAGCTGTGCCCATATGTCATATGTCCGACTTCCGGCAATGCCCGGCGCGAACGGGCCGAAGTCGTAGTAAAGTGCTCTTCGCCACCCCATGGAGAACGCAAAAAGAACGCCCACGTCATCGGGTATTTCGACGCCCCTGAACTTCAGAGCCCTGACGTCCGCGACGTCATCGTCGAGTACAGCTTCTCCCGCTCGGATCGCTCGTGTGGCCTGGACTTCTGCCAAGATCTGCAGCTCGTTGATATAGACGGTGGCAGATTTATCTCTCCGCACCAAGACGAGCATGTGATCAATAGCCGACGGTTGTAGCGAGGCGGCTTGTCCGGTGAGGCGGAGGATATCAGATGGAAGTCCCTCCAGACGCGAGGTCAGGAGATCACCGTCCTCGGACGTGACAAACTCTCGGAATTGCACGCGTAGCTCCCCGCCGGGCTTGGCGCTGTCGATCGCATGTCCAGCCGGAAGTTGCCCTAACGTTATTGTGTATGGCATCGAGATCCTTCCTCACTAGGCTGCCACGACGAGCGGCCCGACACAATTGCCTCTCAATTGATCGCGGGGCATGTGACCGCGCAAGCGCAGGCCAAGAAGAAGTAGACAGTTCACGCCGCAAAATCCCGGTGCCGAGGTCCTTGGACTCACGCTAGCCCCTATGGGGTTTTCAGTGACAGCCAATTTCACTCGACAATCCCTTTCTTCCCCATTACTTGCCGCCGCCAATTTCGGACTCAATCCCATCCTCATGCTACCTCTTAAAGCGGAGGAGTAATCCCGTGCCCCATACCATCGACCCCCAGGAACTCTTCGCCCTCGAGTACCGTCAGGCCAAATGGCTTGATTTTGTTTGGGTTCCGCGAGAATTGGCTTCGTTTGGTATTCGGAAACAGAAACGAAACGAACGCGACGCCATCGCCAATCCATCTGGGATAAACAGATCTCATACTTGCCATCCACGCCGTAGTGGTGCTAATCTGCTTGTTGGGCGGACCGGCCCGCAGATCGAGTGTTGAACCTACCGGTTTAGGAGGCACTATGCTAAAGAGATTCGTCCTGGCGTTCGCAATCCTCGCGCTTGCAGTGGCCAGCGCGGCGACCTATAAAGTTACGCTACCCCAGTCTTCCGTCGTGAAGGGGAACGAGCTGAAGGCGGGGGATTATCGCCTGAATGTCCAGAGTGACAAAGTCACCATCGCCAATGGAAAGCAGTCCGTAGAGGTTCCGGTGAAGGTCGAGACCGTGGCGCAGACGTACGACAGCACCGCGGTCCGCTATTCGGACGAGGGAGGGAAACCCACGATTTCCGAAATTCGGCTGGGCGGAACCAAGACCAAGCTGGTCTTCACTCCGTAAGCATCGCTTGCGGTCGGATTGGGATGCCGCGGGTCGACCGTCTCAAGCGGTCCACCCGCGGCTTTGCTTTTTGCGCCCACGGAACCAACCGGCGGGCAACCTCGTATCATGAAGGGGGCAGGGCCTCGTAACATGGCAAGCCGCAAGAAACATACCTTTTATTGGATTGCGCTGGTATCGGTTCTGGCAGTGGCCGGGGTGGCTTTCTTTTCGCTGCGCGCACTCAGCCGGACGCCGGCCAAAATCGATCCCGAAAAACTCGCTCGCGTGGAGCGCATGGACCTGGCGCGCTCGATCGTGGCCACCGGCAAGATCCAGCCCACCACCCAGGTGGAAGTCAAGTCGAAGGCCAGCGGGATTATTCTGAAGCTGCCGGTGAATGTCGGGGACGTGGTGCACCAGGGGCAGGTGATCTGCGAACTGGACCAGAACGACCTGCTCCCCAAACTCCGGCAGGCACAGGCGGCCCTGGGAATGGCCGACGCCATGCTCAAAAGCGCGCAGGCCGACTATGAGCGGAGCAAGGTGGAAGCGCTGGGGCCGGACATCCCGTACCTGAAAAGAGACATGGAGCGCGCGCGCCAGATGTTTCAGGAGATGCTGGTGCCGCAGACCGCCCGCGACGACGCCGAGAAGAACTACGAGCTGGCCGTGAACCGCCAGCAACAGTCGCAGGTCAACCTGGGAGTGGCGCAAGCCGCCATCACCAAGGCCGAGGCGCAAGTCGAGCAATCCCGCGCCGCCCTGGCGCAGTCCGAGGAGGATCTGCGCAACGCCACCATCGCTTCGCCCATCGACGGCGTGGTGATGTCGCGGGACCGCGAAGTGGGCGACGCCGTCAGCTCCATCCTGACCATGGGCTCGGGCGCCACCTTGATCATGACGCTGGGCGACCTGCGGGAGGTGTACGTCAAGGGCAAGGTGGATGAAAGCGATATCGGAATGGTCTACCTGGGGCAGCCGGCCCGCATCACCGTGGAATCGTACAAGGACCGGAAATTCGAGGGCAAAGTGACCAAGATCTCGCCCATGGGAGTGGAGAAGGACAACGTCACTACGTTTGAAGTGCGCGTTTCCATATCCAACGAATCCCGGAAACTCATGGCCACCATGACGGCCAACGCCGAGATCATGCTCGAGGAGCACAAGCGCGTGCTGACGGTTCCCGAGGGCGCCATCATTTATAAGAAGGATCGCTCCACGGAAGTAGAGGTGGTGGACGCCGCTGCCGAGAGCGGCAAGCGGAGCGTGGCGGTGACCACGGGCATCAGCAACGGATCCAAGACTGAGATCCTGAAAGGCCTGGCCGAGGGCCAGCAAGTCGTCCTGCAATAGGACCATTCCTGTGACGTACCTGCATGAACTATTCGGCCAGGTCGTCTCCAGCCTGCTGCGCAACAAGCTGCGCAGCTTCCTGACCATGGCGGGGATCGCCTGGGGCGTCGCCTCGATGGTGCTGATTGTGGCCATGGGCGACGGCTTCAAGGTGGGCCAGCGCGACCGGCTCAAGCAGCTCGGCGAGAACATCGTCATCGTGTTTCCCGGGCGGACCGAGAAACAGGCCGGCGGCCGCCGCGCTGGAAGGCGCATCCGGCTCGATTACGACGACGTGCGCGCCATTCGCGCGGAATGCTTCCTGGTGCGCTACGTGGTCGCCGAACTGCAGAACTCGGCGAGAGCCGTAACTCCGTTCAACAGCGGCACGTTTTCGGTGATGGGCGTCGAGCCGCTGTATTCCCAAATCCGCAGCATCCCGGTGGACCGCGGCCGTTTTCTGGTGGATCAGGACGACGACGCGGCGTCGCGAGTGGCCGTGCTTGGCGACAACGTCCGCAAGCAATTGTTCGGCGAGCGGCCCGTCGCGCCCGGCGCAACCGTGGCTATCAACGGACTGGCGTTCCGGATTGTCGGTCTCATGCCGCCCAAGACTCAGAACAGCAGTTACAACGGCCTGGACAGCGACCACATCTACATTCCCTACTCCACCATGGTGCGCGATGCGCCGCTGGCGGGCGAGAATTTTCACCCCGGAATTGTGAGCGACCTGATCTATGTCCCGGCTTCGCTCGACGGGTGGAAGGCCGCGCGCGACCAGGTGCTGCGCGTGCTGGGGCGCAACCACCGCTTCGACCCGGACGATTCGGGCGCCACCTTCATCTGGGACACCGTGGAAAATGCCCAACTGGTAGATACCATCTTCACCTCCATGACCATTTTTCTGGGAGCGATTGCGGTGGTGACGCTGACGCTGGGAGGCGTCGGGGTCATGAACATCATGCTGGTGACGGTAGCCGAGCGGACTCACGAAATCGGGCTGCGCAAGGCCGTGGGCGCCACGCGCGCCCGCATCCTGGCGGATTTCCTGCTGGAAGGCATTCTGCTGGCGGGCTTGAGCGGCCTCGGAGGCTGGTTGGGCGCGTACGGCCTCGCCGACGCGGTGAACCGGCTCCCCAAGCAGGAGATGTTCGGCGGACTTCCGGTGAGCGGGACCACCACGGCCATCGCCTTCGCAGCGCTCGGCATCGTGGCGGTAGCTTCGGCGCTTTGGCCCGCGTGGCGCGCGGCCAGCCTGACGCCCGTGGAGGCATTGCGCTATGAGCGTTAGCTCCGTCTTCCGCGAAGCCGGGCAAGCCCTGAGGTTCAATCGGCGGCGCAGCATCCTCACCACCAGCAGCCTGGCCTGGGGCGTGGCGTGCTTCGTCATTCTGTACTCATACGGCGAAGGCTTCCACCTGGCTCTGCGCACGGCGTTCCTCCAGGTGGGATCGGACCTCATCCTGATGTTTGGCGGCCAGACCTCGACGCAGGCGGGCGGCGAGCGCGCCGGCCGCAAGGTCCGCGTGGAACGCTCGGATGTGGACGCCATCCGCGAATCGGTCCCCATGGTGGCGGCGATATCCCCCGAAATGATGATGGGCGGGATGACCGTGGTGCGCGGCTACCGTTCCGAAACCACGATGGTGCGCGCCGTCGACGTGGCTTACGGGCGCATCCGCAACCAGACCATGGAGACGGGCCGGTGGCTCATGCCCGAGGATGAGACGCAGAAGCAGCGCGTGGCGGTGCTGGGCGCCGAGGCCGCCAGCAAGCTGTTCGGCGAAATCCCGCCGGACGGCGAAGAGATCGCCATCAACGGCCTGCGCTTCACCGTGATCGGGGTTTTGAGGACCAAGACACAGGTTGCCAATTACAACACGCCGGACAACGAGTGCGCTTTCATCCCCTACGAAACGGCGTCGCTGTATCGCGATTTGAAATACCCCGACGACATCGTGTGGATGCCGGCCAACCCGGTTTTCCGCGAAGAGGCGGTCAGGCAGGTGCGCGAAACGCTGGCCCGCTTGCACAACTTTTCCGCGAACGACGAGCGCGCCGTGCGCACCTTTGTTTTTAACGAGTACATTCGCTTGGTGGACACCATGGGAATCGCGCTGCGCCTGCTGCTGGGCTTCATCGGCACGCTGACGCTGGCCATCGGCGGGGTGGGGCTGGCGAACATCATGCTGGTCTCCGTGACGCAGCGGACGCGCGAGATCGGCATGTTGAAATCCATCGGAGCGACGCGGCGCGCCATCCTGGCGCAATTCCTCCTCGAGGCCGTGACGATTGTGACGGCAGGCGGCATCATCGGCGTGGCGGCGGGCTGGGCGGTGACGGCCGTGTTGGGAAGCCTGCCGCTGCTGGGGCCGCTGTTTCACCAGACCAACGGGACGGGCGACATCCGCCTGCAAATCTCCACGTTCGCGGTGATCACTTCGACGGCGTTGCTCGAGAGCATCGGCCTGATCGCCGGATTGCTGCCCGCCATCAAAGCTGCGCGCCTGGACCCCATCGAGGCCTTGCGCTACGAGTAGCGCTATTGCCGACTCCCGGAGCCCTTGCACAGGTTACGGGTTTCCCTTATTATGGGAACATGAACCTCACACTCTCTCTCGACGATAAACTCATCAAGAAAGTGCGGAAGATTGCCGTCGAGCGGGACACTACGCTGACGGGCTTAGTTCGCGACTACCTGGAAAAACTCGCTGCCGAGAGCGCCGCATCCGGCCGGAGACGCCGGGAACGCGAGGCGCTCGAGCGCAGCTTCGAGAGCTTCCGGTTCAAGGTTGGCGAACGAACCTGGAAACGGGCGGACCTATATGCCCGCTTCTGAATTCCTCGACACGAATGTGCTCGTCTACGCCTACGACCCGGGCGATTCACACAAGCAGCGCGTTGCGCAGGACCTCGTCAGGAGGGCGCTGGCGGGGGACATCCTGGTGTCGACACAGGTGCTGGCGGAGTTTGCCGCCACCCTTCTGCACAAAATGGAGCCGGCCGCGCGTGCCGAGGATGTGGCGGCTGTGCTTGATGCGCTGAGTCCAATTGGCGTGGTTGTCCCCGACGCCGACATCGTTCGGCGTGCGGTGGAAGTTCGCGCCGAATACGGCGTGCACTTCTATGACGGCATGATTGTGGCAGCCGCCGAGCGGGGCGGTTGTGGGCGGATCTGGTCCGAGGACCTGAACACAGGCCAGAAGTACTTCGGTATTGCGGTCGAGAACCCCTTCCGGTGATTGCGGCTCACACGCCGCATGATCGGAGGCCGAAGAGACCCGGCGAGACGACTATTCGACCACTGGGACAAGCTTGGACTCAATGATGCGCCGATCCGAGGTCACCAGCCGGAGCCGGTGGACGCGAGCCGTAGCGGCAATTGCGGATGCACTCAATACGCGCTCCTTCATGATTCTCACGCGGCGCCAAAACCGCGCCTTGGGGCGCGCGTCTCAGCCACCGAATTTTGCGGGCGTGTGCTATCACTAGAACTGGATGGATCGTATCGGGCGATATAAGATCGTGGGGGAATTGGGGCGGGGGGCCATGGGGGTGGTGTACCACGCCATTGACCCCAATATCGGCCGGCCGGTGGCCATCAAGACCATCCATTTCGGCGGAATGCGCAACCCCGAAGAGCAGAACCGGCTGCGTGAGCGACTGTTCCGGGAGGCGCGGTCGGCGGGCATCCTGTCGCATCCCGGAATCGTCACCATCTACGACGTCGAGCAGCAGGGCGATCTGGCCTATATCGCCATGGAATACGTGGATGGGCCGACGCTCGACCAGGTGCTCTCGGAAGCGCGGCCCATTTCGCCCGAAAGGATGTTCAGCATCCTGGGACAGACCGCCGTGGCGCTCGACTACGCGCACCAGAAGGGCATCGTCCATCGCGACATCAAGCCGGCCAACATCATGATCGCCAAGGACGGCACGGCCAAGATCACGGATTTCGGCATTGCCAAGATCACGGCGTCGGACCAGCTCACCATGACCGGCAATATCGTCGGCACGCCCCACTACATGTCTCCCGAGCAGGTGCAGGGCCAGCCGGTGGACGGGCGCTCGGACCAGTTCTCGCTGGCGGTGATCGCGTTCGAAATGCTCACCGGCGAGAAGCCCTACGCCGGAGAGCACTTGACCACGGTGGTCTATAAGATTGTGGCGGAAGAACCGGCTGCGCCACACCGTCTGAACCCCACGCTCAGCGCCGCCATCGAGAGCGTGCTGCGCCGGAGCCTGTCGAAGAAACCGGACGCGCGCTACCCTACCTGCCAGGAGTTTGCCGGGGCGCTGGAGAAGGCGTGCGCGGGCAGCAAGGGCTGGAAGACCATGCCGCGGGGTGGCAGTTTGAACGAACCGACCATGGTCGATTCGGCCAAGCCGGTGGTGACGCTGCCTCCGGCGCGGCACGCCCGCCACGCAGAAGCCACCACCACGGGCGAACGCGCGCAAAAACGGAAGGCGGGTTTTCTGCCGTTCCTGCTGGCCATCCTGGTGGCGGCCGGCCTGCTGGCGCTGATCGGCTGGCAGGCTGCGCCGTGGCTTTCCAACCAGACGCAGGCAATCAAGACCCCGGTCCCGCCTCCGGCCGAGGCCGCGCCGCCGGCCACCGCTCCGAGTCCGACTCCGGGCCCAGAGGGCGCCCCCGCTCCGGTCGAACCGAAGCCCAGCCCCATGCCGCCTCCCTCCACTGCCCCGGCGGAGGCCGCCGACGCCGCGAACCCGCCTCCGCAACCGGAGGAGAAACCGCCCGCGGAAAAACCTCGCCCCAGGCCCGCGCCGGCCATCGCGGCCACCCAGCCGGTGTCGATCATCAGCAGCCCCGCGGGGGCCACCGCGACATTGGACGGAAATCCGGAGAAGGCCTGCAAGGCGCCATGCTGGCTGGACGCCACGCCCGGCCGGCACACGATCGCCATCACCATGCCCGGTTACCAGATCGAGCACCGCGAAGTGGACGTCGAATCGAGCCCGGTGGAAACGCTCCCGGTAATCTTACGGCCGCTGGGCGGAACCCTGTTGCTGGCCAGCGTGCCGGAGGGTGCGGCGATTTCAGTGGACGGACGCCGCCTCGCGCAGGTCACTCCGGCGCAGATCCCGCTCTCGCCGGGAACCTACACCATCACCGTCGAGAAGGACGGCAAGCAAGCCAGCGCTACGGTGGAGATCCGCAACGGGACGATCAGTCACCAGAGGATTGTTCTTGAGCAGTGAGCGCGGCGACGCCCGGGGCGGGCGAGGCACCGGGTAAGATCAGGGGAGCGGTCCAGTCCCAGTTGCGGCGTTCAATGATGGTGCGCGGCTCGTAAGTCTGTCCTTGGGCCAAGCGCCGCTCTTCGCGCCGCACGGACCATAACAGCACCGGCCCGATGGCGCGGGTCACCACGCGGCTGAGCAAGCCGAATTCCCGGCCCACGTCTTTGCGCAGCGCGCGAATCCGTTCGCTGACCGCCTCGTTGGTGCGCCGGAGATGTTTCTCCATGGCCCATAGCGCCGCGGCATAGCCGTCTCTAAGGGAGCGCGCCTCCCACTGAAAGCGCGCCCGCACGCGCGGGTCCGGGTCGTTCTTATACCTCAGCCAGCCTTCCAGCGTGGTCCGGCAGATGCGGTAAATGCTGGGCCCGTTGCGCTCGAAATCGCGGCGAAAGGCCCAATCCAGCCAGCGTTTGGAATCCTCACGCGAAATGGCCGCGTGCCGGAAGTTGAACTGGTCCTGGCCGTGAATGTCGGCCAGGTCGACGCCCGGTAACATGCGCCCCTGCTCCGTCATCTCGGCAAACAGCGGCGTGCCGGGCACCGGCGTGTAGAGCATGAACTGGTGGAAGTCGGTATCGTGCGCCACCGCGTGCTCAAGTTCGTCCTGGATGTTCTCGGGAGTGTGGTGCTCGAGGCCCACGATGGTGGAACCCAGCAGCTTGATGCCGTGCTGCTGGAGTTGGGCCGTGAGCTTGCGCGTGTCCGCTCCGTTCAGTTTGGTGTACTGGGAGTGGGGCGATTCCAGGCCCATCCAGACCCACGATACCCCCAGCTCCACCAGCTCGCGCATGGAATACTGGCGGATGGCGTTGGCGGATGAGAAGACGTACAGCGACCAGGGCTTCTGGCCATCCTTCATGCAGCCGAGCAATTCCATGGCACGCCGTTTGTGCAGCAGGAAATTCTCGTCCATCATGAAGAACGATTTCACGCTCAGTCTCGATTCCATCTCCGACATAACGCCGAAGAGTTCCTCGCCGCTGTCGTAGAAGTTAAGGAACTTGCCCTTGCCGCCGAAAAAGGCCGAGGTGGTACAGAAGTTGCAGCCCATGGGGCAACCCACCGAGGGAATGATGGTGGCGGCGGTGTTCCCTTTGTTGTGCGGCAGCTTCATCCCCATAGTGCGCCCTCCGAAGCCGGAAATGATGGCCGGATGGCGGATGGGCGCGGTATCATCTTCACCGAGGTAGCGGCGCATCCAGGAGATGCCGTCGCCGCGCACGAAGTGGTCGGCTTCGACCATCATTTCAATGCCGGGAATAGCGGCCACGTGCCCGCCGATGACAATGACGGATTTCGGCGACACGCGCCGCACCGTCCGGCACATCTCCCGCACCTTGCCCACGTTGATGATGATGGAGGAAATGCCGACGATGTCGTAATCGTTGGCGAGCAATTCCGCTTCGAAGGTCTCGCGCGTAGGGAAATCCAGGACCGTGGTGGGCGCCGAGATGTTCTGCTGGATCATCAAGATGCCCCACGAGCGGTGAAACATGCGGAGGGAAAATGGCCCCTGCTCACGCGTCACCTGGTTGTGATAGAGCTCCATGGGATTGATCTTGCGGCTGCCGAACTCGTCGTCTTGCGCGTACGGACCAAACACGGAACTGAGCAGAATGCGGGCACGAGCGCCCTTCGGATGTGGTTGCATTTTCGAAATTGAGTGCCTGAACTATTATACCACCGCCCGTTATAATCGAAGAATCGTGAATACTTTCTCGCTCGTTGGAAAAACCGCGCTGGTGGCCGGCGCGAGCCGCGGCATCGGCCTCGAGATTGCGCGCCACATGGCGGCCGCGGGCGCCAGCGTGATTCTGGCCGCGCGGTCGAAAGACGCGCTGGAGGCGCGTGCCGCGGAAATAGGCGGGCGCGCGCTGGTGCTGGACGTGGCGGACCCGCAATCCATCGCGGCCGCAGTTGACAGCATCGAAACGCCCGACATCCTCGTCAATGTGGCCGGCATCAATCTCCGCAAGCGGGCCGAGGAGTTCACACGGGAAGAGTACGACCGGATCATGGAGACCAACCTGAACGGGATCTTCGGCCTCACGCAGAAGATCGGCGCCAGGATGATCGCCCGCGGAATGGGCGGAAAGATCATCAACATCGGAAGCCTACAGTCGATTCGGGCCCTGCCGTATCTGGCGGTTTATGCGATTACCAAGGGCGGGCTGGCCCAGTTGAGCGAAGTTCTGGCGGCGGAATGGGGTCGCTACAACATCCAGGTGAACTGCATCGCTCCCGGGGTGATCGTCACGGATTTTAACCGCGAGATGTGGCAGTCGGAGACGTTGCGGAACTGGCTGAAGGGCTGCCAGGCCAACCCCAACCCCGGCACGCCGGCGGACGTCGCGCCGCTGGCGGTGTTCCTGGCGGGACGCGGCGCGGATTACATCACGGGCCAGATCATCGCGGTGGACGGCGGGTACACGACCACCGCGGTGTGGCCGTGGGAGCCGTAGCGGGTCGCGCTGCCGGTTTAGAACGTGATTCCCAGCAAGAACTCGCCCTGGTTCAGATTGCTGTGCAACAGGCCGTTGGGATCGATGAAATGCTGCGCGCCCCAGCGCGTGAAGCGGATCTCCGGCGACAGGTGGATCAGCAGAACCTTCACGCTCAGGCCGCCGCCCATCACGAAGCCCCGGGTCGCGGTGGTATTCAGCTCCGCCGGGGCGGACGTGGTCGTGGTGGTCGTGTGGTTTGGCGCCACTATGCTGGTGATGGACTGGGAGAGGCCACTCAGCGTGTCCCAGGCGACACCTGCGTCCATATACGGATGCACGACCTTCGTTGGGAATCGGTACTTCGCCAGCAGCGGAAATTCCCAGGCGTTGCCGGAGGCACTACTGCTGGTGACGACGCCGGCCAGGGTACCGCTTCCGTTGTAGTCGAAATGGCGATAGAGAATGTCGAACTCGACACCCAGGCCGAAGGGCAGGTGCAACTCCGCCGTGGGGCCGACGATGAAGCGATCAGTGGTGGAAGTGAAGGCAAACTGCTGGCTTTCGGCGGTGTCGATGAATTCGGTGAGGGGCAAGCCCGCCTTCACGCCCCAGGAAAACAACTGCGCAGAAGCTGAAGCCGCGCCGAACAATAGCAGAAACAGTGGTCTCATAAAATCACACCTACAGGTTGAACGATTCGCCCAGGTAGACGCGTTTGACCTCGGGGTCGCGCCCCAAGGCCTCGGGACTGCCGGCGCGGAAGATCCGCCCATTGTTGATGATGTAGGCCCGGTCGGTCACCAGCAGGGTCTCGCGGACGTTGTGGTCGGTCACCAGGATGCCGATGCCGGCGCGCTTCAGGTCGAAGATGATGCGCTGCAACTCCAGCACCTGGATGGGGTCGATGCCGGAGAAGGGCTCGTCCAGCAGCAGGAAACTAGGGCTGATGACCAGCGAGCGCGCGATTTCCACGCGGCGCCGCTCGCCGCCCGAGAGCATGTAGCCATGGCTGCGGCGCACTTTCTCGAGGCCCAGTTGCTCGATGAGCTGCTCCATGGTTTCGCGGCGCTGGCGCGAGCGCATGGGCAGCGTTTCGAGAATGGCCATCAGGTTCTCTTCCACCGTGAGCTTGCGAAAGATGGAAGCCTCTTGTGGCAGGTAGCTGATGCCGCGGCGCGCGCGCTGGTACATGGGCAGGCCGGTAATGTCCTCCTCATCTACCAGGATGCGGCCGGAATCGGGGCTGATCAGCCCCACAATCATGTAGAACGTGGTGGTCTTGCCGGCGCCGTTGGGGCCCAGCAGTCCAACCACTTCGCCCTGCTGCACGAACACCGAGACGTCATCGACCACACGGCGGCCGCGATAGGTCTTGGAGATCTCCCGAGTCTCGAGTTTGCTCATGCGGATTTATTTTTTGCGGCGAATTCTGCTGCTGACCGGCTGCTGCGAAGACCCACTACCCAGCAGCCTACCATCGTTGGCAAAGTAGGTCAATTCGTCGCCCTGCGTGGAGCCCTTCAAGCTATCCACCAGCTTCGGCCTTCCGCCGCGCAGCAGCACTTTCTGGACGTCGGTGTAGTATTCGGCGTGTTCGCCCGTTCCGGTGCGGGTGCGGTCCGGGGCGGTCTGCACAATTTCCACGGCGCCATCGGCGAAGGCCTTCTCGAGCCGCGAATCGGCGCCCGATTCCGCCAAGAACGCGCGCAACTCCTTGCCTTTCACCTGGAGACCCGGGCGGTCCAGCAGTACCCCGCCGGTATAGACGGCCAGTCGATTCTCCTCGGTATAGACCAGGTGCGGAGCGTGCACCACGGTGAGGACCGGCGCGGCGGACTTCTTCTCGTCGTCCTTGGGCTCCTCCCATAGGTAACTGACCACGTTGCCGTCGGCCACCAGCGTGCGCTTTTCGCGGTTCACGTCGATGACGCCGGCCTGGATGCGGTTGGCGCCCTGCCGCATGATGACGTCTCCCTCGTAGTGGATGGCGCGGTTGTGGTTGGAGGAATCCATCTTGCGCGCCTGCGCCTCAATCGGCTGGTCGCCGGAGAGCATCTGGGAATTTTTCTTCTGGTCCTGGTCGGGGAGGCGGCTGGAGTTCACTTGTCCCTCGGCGGTGAAGTCGCCGGTGCGCTGGTCCATGCGGATGTGGGCGGCTGAAGTGGAGCCGGTCTCGTCCCACACGCGCGCGGAAGTCTCGAGCACGATCACGTTCTGGTCGGAATCGAGCGTGGCCTTGGCGGCCCGGGCATGGCGTTCGCCTTCGTCGTAGGCGAAATCGCCGGTTTGCTCCATGGACGACAGGTGGCTCGTCTGGGGATCGAAGTGTGCCAGCAAATCGCGGCTGGTGGTGATGGAGAACGTGCGGTTGCGCTGGCGTTCTTCGGCAGTGGGATCGGTGCGGGTGGTGACGCCGCTGGCGCGGAACGATTGGATGCGGTTTTGCGGGCCGTAGGCGATGAACAGGTCGTTGCCATTGAGCGTGCGGTGGCGCTGGGTAGGCAGGTTGGGGAGGAACTCCAGGACGCCGGGTGTGTGCGTGACCACGGTTTCGATTTCGCGGCCGCCGGGGCGCATCTTCATTTCAATATTCTCGCTGCGCAAGACATCGGTCTCGCCGAGCTGGCGGCCGGGGACGGGCAACGGCTTGGAAATCACCAGGCCGTGTCCGAGGCAGGTCACGTGCGAGAGGATGCTCTCCTTGTTCTGGTTTTCGAAGTCCATCTCGACGCGGTCCGCGGTGACGGTGGTTTCAGAAGCTTCGGAGGTGGAGACCAGCCGCGCGGCGGTGGATCCGGTGATTTTCCGGACCGCGCCATCGTCGTCGTAATCCACCAGCAGGTAATCGGCGGAATACGCCAGCTTGCGGTTGGGGTAGTCGTCGGTGCCATGCGCGTGAGTGGTCTCGATCTTGCGGATGATCTTGTGGCCGGCATCGTCTTCCTGAAGATAGACGGTAACGTCGTTGCCCTCCACCACGGTGTTCTCGCGCGTCAGCCGGCCCCACGGATTGAGCCAGATCTGGGAAGCGGCCTCGTGGTAGCTGAGGCGCTGGGTTTCAATCTTGATGGGCTTGGCGTTGGGGCCGGGGGGATTCCAATCGACCTCCACGTCGTTGTGCATTTGCAGCTCGTGGGTGGTGGGGTCGTAAGTGGCGCCCGTGGAGCGGCCGTCGCCATTCTGGAAGGTGAAAGTCGAGGGACGGTCGGTCTCAGCGCGGTACGTCTCGCTGTCGAAGTTGACGCCGGAAGATTTGATTGAGACCAGGGTACGGGTAGGTGGGCCCTCTTTGGGCACACGAAGCGTGATTTCGACTTCGCCTTCCGAGTAGAGGTGGTGATCGGATGAGAAGAACGCGGCGGCGGCGCTCTTCACCACGTCGTTGGTGGCGTCATCCTTGTTGGGAATACTGATGGTGACGTTCTTGAGATCCACGCGGTCGGAGTCCTTGACCTGCCGGAAGTCCTCGGCGTCGATTTCCGCTATGACGCTATTGGTTTTCAAGTCGGTATCGGTGAAGTGCCAATGTTGGGCGGAGGAGTTCAATTCCGTGGGGAGCGCGGCCGGCTGGGGTGGGGCCTGTTCGCGGAGGACCTTCTTTTGGGCTCGGTACGTGAGGCCGACGCCGCCCAGGATCGCGGCAATGGCCACCAGCACGAGCCAGCGCGTGCCTCGCATGGGGGTAACTCCACTATAGCGCGGCGGGCATGGAGCGCGGTACATTTGAGGCGCTATCAGACAATCTTAGCCTCCAGTTGTCAAGTACAATAACACGCTTGTAAACAATCGATTACAAGAAAATCTTGTCACTCTAGGCCTGAGTGTGCTAATAATAGTCAGTGGAACCCAGCAGTTTCCGACATGGGTTCCATCGTTAACCAGTATTCAATTTTCTTCAGTGGAGGTGGGTTCTATGAAGATTCGTCCGCTCTATGACCGGATCGTGGTCAAACGGATCGAGCAGCAAGAGCAGATGCAAGGCGGCCTGTACATTCCCGACTCGGCCAAAGAGAAGCCCCAGGAGGGCGAGGTCGCGGCAGTGGGGAAGGGTAAGCGCCTGGAAGACGGCAAAGTGGTTCCTCTGGACGTCCAAGTGGGCGACCGGATCTTGTTTGGCAAGTATTCCGGCAGCGACATCAAGCTGGATGGCGAAGAGTACATGATCATGCGCGAGGACGAGGTCCTCGGCATTCTCGAAGCCGCGCCCATGGTGGCGGAGAAGGCTTCCTAAGGAGTGGAGAAACGATGGCGAAACAAATTGTATATTCCGAAGCAGCCCGTCAGGCGATTTTGCGCGGCGTCAACCAGTTAGCCGACGCGGTGAAGGTGACACTCGGCCCCAAAGGCCGCAACGTGGTTCTCGAGAAGAAGTTCGGCGGCCCCACCATCACCAAGGATGGCGTCACGGTGGCCAAGGAAATCGATCTCAAGGACCCGCTCGAGAACATGGGCGCGCAGATGGTGCGTGAGGTGGCTTCCAAGACCAGCGACGTGGCCGGCGACGGCACCACCACCGCCACCATTCTGGCGCAGGTGATCTTCCGTGAAGGCGTGAAGGCGGTTGCGGCCGGCGCCAACCCGATGGCCCTGAAGCGCGGCATCGAGCAGGCCGTCGACTTGGCGGTGGAAGAAGTCAAAAAGATGTCCCAGACGGTCTCCGACAACGAGAAGATCGCCCAGGTCGGAACCATTTCCGCCAATAGCGACAAGACCATCGGCACCATCATTGCCGACGCCATGACCAAGGTGGGCAAGGATGGCGTGATCACGGTGGAAGAGTCCAAAACGATGACCACCGAGTTGCAAACCGTCGAGGGCATGCAGTTCGACCGCGGCTATCTCTCCCCCTACTTCGTGACCGACGCGGAGCGGATGGAAGTGGTGCTGGAAGAGCCGTACATCCTGATCCACGAGAAGAAGATCAGCAACATGAAAGACCTGCTGCCGCTGCTCGAGCAGATTGCGCGCTCCGGCAAGCCGCTGCTGATCATCGCCGAGGAAGTCGAGGGTGAAGCGCTGGCCACACTGGTGGTCAACAAGCTGCGCGGTACGCTGAATGCCTGCGCGGTGAAGGCCCCGGGCTTTGGCGACCGGCGCAAAGCCATGCTGGAGGACATCGGCATCCTCACCGGCGGCAAGTGCATCATGGAAGAGACGGGCATCAAGCTGGAAGGCGTGCGGCTGGACGACCTGGGCAAGGCCAAACGCATTACGGTGGACAAGGACAACACCACCATCATCGACGGCGCCGGCACCGAGAAGACCATCCAGGGCCGTATCAAGCAGATCAGGACCCAGATCGAAGAAACCACCTCCGACTACGACCGCGAGAAGCTGCAAGAGCGGCTGGCGAAGCTGGCCGGCGGCGTAGCGGTGATCAAGGTGGGCGCGGCCACCGAGACCGAAATGAAGGAAAAGAAAGCCCGCGTGGAAGACGCTCTGCACGCCACACGCGCGGCGGTCGAGGAAGGCATCGTTCCAGGCGGCGGCGTGGCGCTGCTGCGCGCGTGCAAGGCGCTGGCGGACCTGAAGCTGGACGGCGACGAGCAGATCGGCGTGAACATCGTGAAGCGCGCCTGCGAAGAGCCGCTGCGCCAGATCGTGGCCAACTCCGGCACCGAAGGCGCCATCGTGATAGGGAAGGTGCGGGAGCACAGCAACCCGAACTTTGGCTTCAACGCCCAGACGGACGTCTTTGAAGACCTGGTGGCGGCGGGCGTGATCGACCCCACCAAGGTGACCCGTACGGCGCTCCAGAACGCCTCCTCGATCGCCTCCCTGATGCTGACCACGGAAGCCATGGTGGCGGAGATTCCGGAGAAGAAGCCGGCCCCCATGCCCGGCGGCGGCCACGGCGGGGAGATGGATTACTAGGGAAGCTTGCCCCTACCTGGAGGCGGACTGGGCCCTTCGCGCGGCAAATGCCAGTCCGCTCCAGGTTTCATCCACGGCGCACACTTTGTAATCCACCAGACCGGCGGCCAAGCCCATTTCGCGGACCTTCGCCTGGCCCAGATCGCCGGCCAGCGGCGACGTTTTCTTGGGCCAGATCAGCCATAACGTGCGGCCCGCTTGCATCGCGCGCGCCAGGGCCGGCAGCTCGCGGCCGAGCGCGGCGGCAGACCTCACAAAGGCCAGGATCACGTCGGCGTCGTCCATGCGCCTCTCGACGCGAGCGCCCTCAGGCAGGGGGGTGAGCTTGGCCTCAAAACCCTCAGGTGCGTGAACCAGCGCTATTACGGAGCCTTCCCGGATGCGCAGTTTTTTGGGAAGCGGCGTGCCGGAGTAGCCGGCGAATGTGCCGGGGACAGCGGGATCCTGGAGAGGATGACGGAGCGCACGCCGCAGCGCCACGCCGATTCGCGGCCAGGTGGTGAACACCGCGTCGGGCAGCAGCCCTCGGACGCGGGCGGTCTTTTCGGGGTCTGCCTCGATGAATACCAGCGGAACCATGCGGGTGGCTTTCTGCTCGCGCAGGGCGATGCCGACCGCCTGGCCATGAGACGGCAGCCGCGCCAAGTCGATCACCACGGCATCCGGCGGATTCTCGCGAAGGGCGCGCAAACCGGCGCCGTTTCTCTGATCGGTGAAGCAGGAGGTCTCGAAGCCTTCGCCGCGCAGGCGTTCGGCGCGCGCGGCGGCTTCCGCGGGGTTCCAGTGGACCACCAGGATGCGCGCCACCGCTATGCGCCGCCACGGACCGCGCCGCTGACCGGCATCAGGCGGGCGCGGATCTGGTTCATGACGTCGGAGGCCAGAAACGGCTTCCGCAGCACCGGAAAATTGTGCTCCTCACAAAGACCTTCTTCCTCCGGCGGCAAGATGGTTCCGGTCATGACGATGATCAGCATCTGCGGCACGATTTGCAGGAACTCGACGCCCAACTCGACGCCGTTGCCGTCGGGCAGCATGTAATCGAGAAGGGCGGCGTTGGGCTTGTGCTCCCGCATCAGGCGCTTGGCTTCCGTGGCCGATTCGGCGGTGAGCAGGGTCCAGCCGGCATCGGCCATCAGACGCTCGAGAAAGCGCAGCAGGTCGCGATTGTCGTCCACCAGTAGCACGGTGGGGTTCACGGGGGCGGCGGCGGCGCTGGATTCCAGCACCCGCAAGTTCAGCTTATCCTTCTCCTCGGCAATTTCCACCAGCACCCTGACGCCGGGGTTGACCTGGCCGGTGGCCACCAGCGTAGCCAGCGGCTGGGTGAGGCAACGGTGGATGGTGCGGTTCAGCTCCCGAGCGCCGTACTCCGGGCTGGTGCCCCGCTGCAGCAGGAACTGGCGCGTTTCGAACGGCACATCGAGGGTGAAAGAGCGGTTGCCTAGCCGCGTGTTGACGTGGTTTTGCAGGTCGGCAATGTGCTGGTCGAGGATGGCCGAGAGCGATTCCGCGGTGAGCGGCTGGTAAGTGATGATGCAATCGATGCGGTTGACAAACTCCGGCGAGAAGCGCTTCCGCACGGACACCAGAGCGATGTTCTGGAGCTTGCCGGTGAGATCCTTGCGTTCGGCGGTTTGCGCGGACTGGAAGCCGAACTCGGGGTTGATTTCGTGCAACATCTCCCGGGCGCCCAGGTTGCTGGTGAGGAACACCAGACTTTTTTCAAAGTTGACGGTGGTGTTGTCGCCCAGGCGCAGAACGCCCTTGTCCAGCACACCCATCAGCAGGCGCGTCATGGAGGGCGCGGCTTTTTCGATTTCGTCGAACAGCACCAGCGAGAGGCTGCACTTCTCGCTGGTGACGGCATTCAGCTTCTGCTGCGTGAGCATGGGCTGGGTTTCGCGGTGACCCAGGTAGCCGGGCGGTGCGCCGATGAGCTTGGCAACTTCATGTTCCATCTGGAACTCGCCGCAATCCACCTTGAGCACGTTCTTTTCGCTGCCGTGCAGCACCTCGGCCAGGGCTTCCACGGTCTTGGTCTTGCCCGTGCCGGTGGGGCCTAACAACAGGAACACGCCGACGGGACGGCCCTCCGGCGCCAGGCCCGCCTGGTACATCTGAATGTAAGGCACGATCACGCGCGTAGCCGCCGGCTGCCCCACCACCTTCTGCGACAAAACCGCGGTGAGGTCCTCGATGGGGTCCAGGGACGGCCTGCGCGAGCGGCCTTGCGAAACTCTTGGCTTCTCCACCCCACCCTCCACTTCGATTATATCTGGGGAGTTCACCTTGGCCCGCGTGCGGAGTCGCTTTTCGAGGTGGTCCGGCTCTCTCATGGGAGCGCTTTATTACAACTGATTACAGCACTTTAGCAGGAACCGAGGGGCGCTGCAAATATCCCGAATGTACTTGTGACCGGTGGAAAGGCGAATGTGAGACTTCGCGCCACTGGTGCGGAAACCTGGTTGCGCTAGGGGAAGGGAACGGATTATCTGTGGCGGAAGGTGATTCTGCCTTTGGTCAGATCGTAGGGAGACAACTCCATGGTGACTTTGTCGCCCGCCAGGACGCGGATGCGATTGCGGCGCAAGCGGCCGGCCAGGTGCGCCAAAACCTTGCGGTCGTGCTCGAGCTGCACGCTGAACATCCCGCTGGGAAACTTTTCCAGTACCGTGCCAGTTACCTCGATGCTGTCCTCTTTGCTCATAAACCTCCAAATTGGGGCCAGCGGGCCGGCATCCACGGAGGCACCGGCCCGCGGAGCTTATCAGGCCACCGTGACGTTGGTCGCTTGCAGACCCTTGGGCCCCTTCGTCACCTCGAATTCCACTTTTGAGCCTTCATCCAGGGTACGGTACCCTTCCGTCTGAATCGCCGAGAAGTGCACGAAGACGTCCTCTCCGTTCTCCCGCTGAATAAAGCCGTAGCCCTTGGCTGCGTTAAACCACTTCACTGTACCTTTTTCTTTCATCTGCCTATATTCCTTCTTTGCTAAAAATGCACCCGACCCCCGATCCGGCCCGATACAAGAAAAGGGGGCGCGGTTGTACTCACGCAGCCCCCTCTCGGATTTGTCACGAAGCGAAAACAAAAGTCAAATGCCATACTATTATACAACAGGAGAACGCCGCATCCGAATGTAAAGTGGACCAGGCGTTCCTTCCCTCAGCGCCGTGACCACGTTCGAGTTTTACCGGTTCCGCTTCCACTTTCGCGCCCGGGACCCGGTGCGCTTCCCCGAAGGGAAGAGCGCCAACGTGGTGCGGGGAGCTCTTGGAGCGGTCCTGCGCAACACCGCCTCCCCGTCCACCTACGCCCGTCTGTTCGAGCCTGGCGCCGCGTTGGGCAAGGCCCCCAGCGGCCTGGCGGACTGGCCGCGGCCTTTCGTGCTGCGCGCCGCCCACCTGGATGGCCTCACCGTCGCCGCGGCGGGCGGGTTCTTCGTGGATGTGCACGTGTTCGACCTGCGCCAGCCTGCCCTCGAGCACTTCCGGGCCGCATTTGCGCGGCTGGGCGAAAATGGCATCGGGCCGGGCCGCGGCCGCGCGGAACTGGACGGCGTCGAGCAACTCGACCTGGCGGACGGCGCGGAAACCGTAACCGACAGGCCGCGCGCTCCCTCCGCGATCAGCTTGGATGCGGACCCCGCGCCCGTGGAACGGGTATGCGTTCGATTCGTGACCCCCACGGAACTGAAGGCCGCCGGCCGCATGGCGGAGCGTCCGGAGTTCGCGATTCTCTTCGGCCGGCTGCGCGACCGCATCAGCACCCTGCGCGCGCTCTACGGCGCGGGACCGCTGGATATCGATTTCCGCGCCATGGGCCAGCGCGCGGCGTGCGTCCGTCTGCAGCGCGCAGATTTGAAATGGGAGCGGGTGGAGCGGAAGTCCGGCCGCACCGGCCAGGTGCATTCGCTGGGCGGCTTCACGGGCGAGGCGGAATATGAAGGCGCGCTCGCCGAATTCGTGCCCTGGCTGCGCGCCGCCCGGTGGGTGGGCGTGGGGCGGCAGACGGTTTGGGGCAAGGGGGAAATGCGGGTGGTTTCGGCATGAGATATATCGCTCCGGTCTGCGCGCCCAGATGGGCCGCGGCCGGCGGCCAGGCCTCGAACGGGGCTTAGCTGGTCGTCAAACAACTCCGGCGAAAATGCAAAGGCGGGCTGACCTTCCCGAACTCTCAACGAGTCAGTGCACGTACAATTCTTGCGGAATGTGCTGGCGGCGCACCTTGATTTTGCTTTCGTCCCTGCGGGCGGCGGCAAGATCGTAGGCAAGCTGCATCCGCAACCACGTCTCCTCCGTGCTGCCGAATGCTTTCGTTAGCCGGATAGCCATTTCCGGGGTGATTCCGGACTTGCCGTTAACGATCTTGTTGAGAGTCTGCCGGCTGACGCCGAGGATCTTCGCCCCGGCGGTCACAGACAGGCCCAAAGGCTCAAGGCAATCGTGCCGGACGATGCGGCCGGGATGGACGGGGTTCTTCATGGGCATGTCGTTTTCTCCTCTTAGTGGTAATCGATCAATTCAACGTCAAACGCGTCAGTTCCCTCAAAACGGAAAACAATGCGCCAGTTGGCGCGTACAGTCACAGACCACAACCCTTTCAGATCGCCTTTGAGCGGGTGAAGGCGATACCGTGGAACATCCAGAGCTTGGGGCGTGGCGGCGGTGTCGAGAACCGTAAGGACCCGCTCAACGGTCTCCAACAAATCCGGGCGTACCCCGCTCCGGTCGCCGCGCTCATAGAGCCGTTTCAGGCCCCGATGCTTGAAGCTCCTAATCATCAGTGTACACTGTAAGCTGGATGTTATCAGTTGTCAAGTTTACGGCGCGGCTGGCGTTCGCGAGTGAGGTTATCCAGCCAGCTTGCGAAGTTGCTTCTGAGCCAGGCGGCTCCAACGGGCGGTGGATCGGCGGAGATAGCGCGGCGCCGAGCGGGCGGATTCTACAGCGCGCGCGTACATCTCACGGGCCGCGGCGGTGTCGCCCGATCCCTCTAGCGCCTGGCCGTAGTAGCACAGGCCTTCGGGATCGTAGGGCCATCGCTCGACATACCGCGCCAGCTCATTGCGCGCATCTTGGTACTGGTGGACGGAGAGGTAAATGCCGCCTAACTCGCGCAGCACCTCGCTTTGGCTGTGGTACTCGTCTTGGTCGACCACCGTCTGAAAGTGCGCCAGGGCGTCTTTGAGCCGCCCTTGCTGGCGGGCAATGCGGCCCAACTGAAAATGGGCGTCGGTTTGCGTGTGGTCGATGGCGATGGCGCGGCGGAATCGTTGAATGGCTTCGCCGTATTGCCGGCGCTGCTGGTAAATGAGTCCGAGCTGATACTGCGCTTCGCCATCGTGCGGATTCACGGCGGCGGCTTCGAGCATGCGGTGAAAATTCTGGCGGCTTCGCAGGCCGACACCCAGGTTGCCGAGCTCGCCGCCGAGATAGTACCAGGCAAAGAACAGGAAGAAGGGCGAGGCCAGCCACCCCAGCAAGAACCTCACCGGCGCCCAGACGAAAGCCGCGGCAACCAGCGACACCCACGAGAGCGAGACCACGCCGGCGGCGGTCCAGTTGCCGGTTCCGAAGATGGTCCGCACGGCGAAGAACATCAGCACCGCGAAATACAGGAGCGCCAGCCCGCCGAGGCACAGGAGGACCACCGGAGGAACCACCCACGCCGCTACCGCCAGCGGAATTTCGACGGCGGCCAGCGCCATGGCGGTCGAGGTGAGCAGCGGCGAGTAGTCGCGCTCAAAGACCGCGCCCATGCCTCCCATCCGCGCCAGAAGGCTGATTAGCAGCAGCGCGCCGGGAACGTAGACGGCGGCCAGCACCAGCAGCGGAGCGTAGAAACTGAAGGGCAACCAGGGAGCGTTGATTTTGAGCCACAGGGAAGCCGCCAGCACGGCGGCGCTGGCGAACAGCAGGCTGCCGCGATCGAGGATCGCACCCATGGCCGAGGCGGGCTGATAGAGCAGGCGCAGGAGCAGCTTCAGGTTGTCGGCCACAAAGGGCAGGATATCATCTGTCCGCGCGGCGCACGGTGCGGCCCAAAGCGTCCATCCTGCCGGCCCAGCGCAGGTAACGCAGCAGTTCCCAGCGCTGCCGCCACATGAAGCTCCAGAATTGCGCGAACGAGATCTCGCCGGCGTGGAGGCCCCAGTAGGTCTCGATGCGCCAGCTTAGATAAGGGCTACGCCACGGCCGCAGGCGGTACCCGCGGGTGAGGCGCCAGAGAGTGCGGAGCATTACCGGACAGCGGCGCTCTTGGGCCGGACGCCTTGATCGGGGGTGGCGTAGTACCCGCTGCGCGCGCGCACGGTGGGATTGCCCGCCGCTTTGACGGTGACCTTGATTTGCCGGAAGGAGCCGTCCATGGCCTGGTTCAAAGGCGTGTACGCGATGGTGTACTGGTTGCGGATATCGTGCGCCACCTGGGTGGCAATGCGCTCGACTTCGGAAACGTCGCGGGGAAAAAACGTTTCGCCGCCGGTCGCCTCGGCCAGCGCTTCCAGCGCCTTCTGGGCGCGTTTGGCTTCGCGGCGCTCCTCGTCGCTGAGCAGGCCCACGGCATAGATCAGCACCTCGCTCTGCTGCGCGGCCTTCACCAGGTCCTCCAGGCTGACGACGCTGGAGTTGTCGTTGCCGTCGGTGACCACCACCAGGACTTTCTTGTCCTTGTGCGCCTTTTCCTTCACGTGGTCGATGGACATGCGGATGGCATCCCGCATGGCGGTGCCGCCGCGCGAATCGATGCGCGTGAGCGCGTCTTCCATCTCCTTGATGTCGCTGGTGAAGTCCTTGCCGTGCGGATTGTCGAGAAAGGCTTCGTCGTTGAAATTGACGATGAAGACTTCATCTTCGGGGTTGGAGGCCTTGACCAGCGCCAGGGCGGCGGCCTCCACCTTGGCCCGCTTTTCACGCATGCTGCCGCTGTTATCGATGATCAGTCCCATGGAGACCGGGACGTCCTCGCGCTTGAATTGCTTGATCTGCTGCTGCACGCCGTTTTCCAGCACGGTGAAGGCTTCTCGCGGCAGGGTGGTGACGAGATGGCCATTCTTATCCACGACGGTGGTGGGGAGAACCACTAAGCGGGTATCCGCCCGAAACACCGTGCCGGTCTCGTCCTGCGAGGGAGGCTTAGGCGCAGGTTTCCCCTGCTGGCCCAGAAGGGCCGAAGGGGCTGAAACGGCGACGAAAAAGGTAGTAAAAAGACAATTATTGAGATGGAGCATAATAGCCCAGTCTCCAGAAAGCCCGGAGAGGAGGGAGTCCGCGAGGCTGTATCAGTTTCACCTGGACGCGCCGGTACTTGCCGTCGTGTTCCTGGTTTTGCGGTGAATAGCCCAGAATGTACTGGTTTCGAAGCTCGACCCCGATCTTGGCGGCGATGTCCGGCAATTCGTTCAAGTTTTCGACTGCGTACTGCCGCCCACCGGTTTGCTCGGCGATATCCGTCAGCAGGCCGGGCCCGGCGAGCTCCTCCGCGGTCCGCGCGCGCGACTCAGCCGGTTCATAGATTCCGATGGCGTAGATTTGGGTGTCCGCTTCCTTCACCAGGTTCTTGATTTCGCCTTCGGTGTAACGGCTATTGTTGTCGCCGCCGTCGGAAATCACCAGCAGCGCCTTGCGGGGGTTCTTGGCCTTTTTCGTCTCGTGCAGCGCCAGGTAGATGGCGTCGAGCAGGGCGGTCCTGCCTCTGGACTGCGTGAAGGTGAGCCGGTTCTGAATCTCCTCGAGGCTGGTGGTGAACGGCTGGATCAGCTCGGCCGAGTCGTGGAACTGCACCAGGAAGAACTCGTCCTCGGGATTGGCGGTCTTGAAGAACTGCGACACGGCCTGGCGGGATTTTTCCAGTTTGCTTCCCATGCTGCCGCTGCAATCGAACACCACGCCCACGGAGAGCGGAGCGTCCTCGCTCGAAAACTGAGAGAGCTCCTGCTCCTTGCCGGCCTCGAAAACCTTGAAATTCTCCTTTTCCAGCCCGGTGACGAAGCGGTTCATGGGATCGGTGACCGTCACCGGAATCAGGACCAGGGTGCTGTCCACGCGGATGTTGGCTTTAGGGACGGCCTCGGCACGAACCGAAGGCTTGGGACGGGGCTCGATGGCCACCTGGGCCCAGAGCGCCGTCGTCAGACAAACCCAAATTGAACTGAATGCCAACAGCTTACGGTAGGAGGGCAGCATCGGCGGCTGGCCAGCCTTTCTTGCTTGATTTTAGCATACGCATTTTGTGGTATGATCGCCTGTGCCGCGTAAAATACTGGGCGTTATCCCGGCGCGATTCGCATCCTCCCGTTTTCCCGGCAAGGTTCTGGCCCAAGTCTCCTCCAAGAGCATGCTCCAGCACGTGTACGAGCGCGCCTCCCTGGCGCGATACCTGACAGCCACGATTATTGCTACTGATGACGAGCGGGTCTATGAGGCTGCAAGAAGTTTCGGAGCGCGCGTGGTCATGACCCGCGCGGACCACGTTTCGGGCACCGACCGCGTGGCGGAAGCGGCCTCGGCCGAGAACGCCGAGCTGGTGGTCAATATCCAGGGAGATGAGCCGCTGATCGACCCCGCGGCCATCGACGCCGCCATTCTCCCGCTGGCGCACGACCCCGAAATCGTCATGGGAACGCTGAAGAAGGCCATCGAGAACCCGCGCGAGATTAGCGACCCCAACGTGGTGAAGGTGGTGACGGACCGGAACGGCGACGCGATTTACTTTTCGCGGTGTCCGATTCCGTACCAGCGCGACCAGGCGGGTTTGGGAACCCATTTCAAGCACATTGGCCTTTACGTTTACCGGCGGGATTTTCTGCTGGGATATCCGGCGCTGCCGGTGGGGCCGCTGGAACAGGCGGAACGGTTGGAGCAATTGCGGGCGCTGGAGAACGGGTATCGCATCCGGGTGGTGGAAACCGAGTGCGAATCGCTGGGAGTGGATACGCCCGAGGACCTGGAGAGAGTTCGCAAGTTGTTCGAAGCTTCGATGGCGCAGGGGGTGAGACAGTATGGCTAAGTATATTTTCGTAACGGGCGGCGTGGTCTCTTCGCTGGGAAAAGGCATCGCCGCGGCTTCCATCGGGTGCCTGCTGGAGAGCCGCGGGCTGAAGGTGGCGTGCCAGAAATGCGATCCCTACCTGAACGTGGACCCAGGCACCATGAGCCCCTTCCAGCACGGCGAAGTGTTCGTGACCGACGACGGGGCGGAGACCGACCTGGACCTCGGCCATTACGAGCGTTTCACCCACTCCCGGCTGGCGCAAGCCAACAACCTGACCTCGGGCCGCATCTACGAGCAGATCATCGCCCGCGAGCGCCGGGGCGATTATCTGGGCAAGACCGTGCAGGTGATTCCGCACGTCACCAACGAGATCAAGGCCGCCATGAAAAAGGTGGCGCAGGGCCCAGAGGGCGCCCCGGACGTGGTAATTGTCGAGATCGGCGGCACGGTGGGCGACATTGAATCGCTGCCGTTTCTCGAAGCCATCCGCCAGATGCGCCATGAGCAGGGGCGCGACAACTGCCTGTTCGTGCACGTGACGCTGGTGCCGTTTATCGCGGCGGCCCAGGAGTTGAAGACCAAGCCCACGCAGCACAGCGTGAAGGAGCTGCGCGCCATCGGCATCCAGCCCGACATCCTGATCTGCCGCTCGGAGCGTTTCATCCCTCAGGAGATGAAGGAAAAAATCGCGCTGTTCTGCGACGTGGACGTGAAGGCCGTGATTACGGCGCGCGATGTCAAGTCGGTGTACCAGGTGCCGGTCATGTTCGCCGGGGAAGGCGTGGACGAGATTGTGCTTCGGCTGCTGCGCATCGATGCCGGGCCGCGCAATCTCAGCCGCTGGACTGCCATGCTCGAGCGCATCGATAACCCGCGCGACCAGGTGAGCATCGGGCTGGTGGGCAAGTACACGGACTACGAGGACTCCTACAAGAGCCTGAAGGAGGCGCTGCTGCATGGCGGGCTGGCGCACGAGCTGAAGGTCGATATTCACTGGATCGATGCCGAAGGCGTGGTGGGCGAGGGCTGGGAAAGGCAGCTCGAAGGCTACGACGGCATCCTGGTGCCGGGGGGCTTCGGCAAGCGCGGCATCGACGGCATGCTGAACGCCATCCGCTACGCGCGCGAGCGCAAGGTGCCGTATTTCGGCATCTGCCTGGGCATGCAGACCCTGGTGATCGAATACGCCCGGAACGTGTGCGGACTGGAGGGCGCCGATTCCACCGAATTCAACTCCGGAACGCCGCACCGCGTGATCTTCAAGCTGCGGGAATTGAAGGGCGTGGACGAACTCGGCGGGACCATGCGGCTGGGCGGCTGGCCCTGCCGGCTGGTCGAGGACAGTTTCGCCTACCGCGCTTATGGCGTGCGCGAGATCAACGAGCGCCACCGGCACCGCTACGAGTTCAACCGGGAGTACGAAGACCGGCTGAAGGCCGCGGGGCTGCGAATCACGGGCGAGACGCCCGACCAGACCTATGTCGAGATCTGCGAGATCGCCGATCATCCGTGGTATCTCGGCTGCCAGTTTCATCCCGAGTTCAAGTCCAAGCCGATGGAGCCGCACCCCCTGTTCAAGGCGTTTATCGGCGCCGCCTATGAGAACCGGCGGCGTAGGTTGGCGCAAGCCGGGGAGGAGTCGCCGAAGGAGACGGTTTACTCCCGTGGCGATTGAATACAGCGCGTTCGGTGGGGCCCTGGTGCTGATCGCCGGGCCGTGCGTCATCGAGAGCGAAGAGCACGTACACCGCCTGGCGCGCGGCATCCGCGACGCCGTGGGCGAGTTCGTCTTCAAGGCGTCTTTCGACAAGGCCAACCGCACGTCGGGCGGCGCTTATCGCGGGCCGGGTCTGAGGGAAGGCCTGCGCATCCTGGCGGGCGTGAAGGCGGAGGGCTACCGCATCCTCACCGACATTCACGAACCCTGGCAGGCCGAGCCGGCGGCCGAGGTGGCGGACATTCTCCAGATCCCCGCGTTTCTCTGCCGCCAGACGGACCTGCTGCTGGCGGCCGGCCGCACGGGGCGGATGGTCAACATCAAGAAGGGGCAATTCGTGGCGCCGCACGACATCCACCGCGCGGCGGATAAGGTGGCTTCCACTGGCAACCGCCAGGTGATTCTCACCGAGCGCGGCTCGTCGTTCGGCTACAACAACCTGGTGGTGGACATGCGCGGCCTCCGGATCATGCGCGACGCGGGTTGGCCGGTGGTTTTCGACGCCACCCACAGCGTGCAGGTGCCGGGAGGCGCGGGAGACGCATCGGGGGGCCAGCCGCAGTTCATCGAGACGCTGGCGCGCGCGGCCGTG
Source organism: Bryobacteraceae bacterium (assembly GCA_049515735.1). Lineage (GTDB taxonomy): Bacteria > Acidobacteriota > Terriglobia > Bryobacterales > Bryobacteraceae > Fen-178. The sequence continues at coordinate 7,977 of JBEKTU010000045.1, read as the reverse complement.
GCGGCGGGCGTGGACGGAGTGTTCGTGGAGGTCCACGACGAGCCCGAGAAGGCCCTCTCCGACGGCCCCAACGCCCTGCGGCTCAGCTTGTTGCGCGACTTCTGGCGGCGGCTGACGATGATCGACGCGCTGGTCGAATCCGCGAACTTCCTGCACACCGCAGGGGCGTGACGCGTCATACAATAGGGGGCAGAATGTTCCACCCAAGAAGACGCCGTCGAGGCTTTTCGCTCATCGAGCTGCTGATCGTGATTGCGATCATCCTGATCATCATCACGATCGCGGTTCCCAAGTACCAGAAGACCCAGATGTTCATGCGGGAGACCGCGGCCATCAAGGCCATGCAGACGATTCACCAGATGGAGGTGCAGTACCAGTCCCAGTATGGCCGCTATGCGACGTCGCTGGCGGAACTAGGACCGCCTGCCAGTGGCGCTCCCAATCCCTCCGCCGCGGACCTGATCGGCAACGACCTGGCGGGCGGCGAGAAGCAAGGCTACAAGTTCACCCTTACCGGAAACACGGGTGGCTACGTGATCAATGCCAACCCGGTGGCGTACGGGTCTTCGGGCAGCCGCTCGTTCTTTTCGGACCAGTCCATGGTCATCCGCGAGAACTACGGGCCGGAGCCGGCCACGGTTAACAGCAAAGAACTGCGGTAAACCAGCTATCAGCATTCAGCTTTCAGCTTTCAGCTACGCCGGCGCAGGTTTTAGCTGATCGCTGACCGCTGATCGATTACGTCAAAACGCAGCCGCGGAGTGAATCCCCTCCGACTCCAGCGCTACCGCCATCTTCTTCAGCGCGGTCTTGTGAATCTGGGAAACGCGGCTTTCGTTCACGCCCATCACCTCGCCGATCTCTTTCATGGTCATCTCATTGGTGTAGTAGAGGCACACCACCTTCTGATACCGCTCGGGCAGGGTTTCGATGGCGCGCGCGAGCGTCACCTGCAACTGCCTCCGCTGGCACATGTGGTCGGGCTGGAAATCCGGCTTGGCGGCGAATTCCTGCGGGCGATCGCGCTCCTGGTCGGGACGCGACGAGGCCGAAACCAACCCAACGGTCCGCAATTCCATGAGCAGGCGCCGCCACCGCTCCATGCTGACTCCCATCTCTTGCGCTACTTCGCCCTCGGTGGGAGCGCGCCCCAGCTTTGCGGAAAGGTCGCGAGTGGCCGAATCCACCTGCTTCTGCCGTTTGCGGAGGTCGCGCGACGCCCAGTCGAGCTGGCGCAGGCTGTCTAGGATGGCGCCTTTGATACGGTGCTTCGCATAGCTGTGGAACGCGACGTTCTTGGACTCATCGTACTTGGTCACTGCATCGAACAGGCCCAGCACGCCGGCGTGGATCAGATCGTCGAGATCCACATGCACCGGGAGGTTCTCGTGCACGCGAATGGCGATCGCTTTGACCAGCGGAAGATGTTCGAGCACGATCTGGTCGCGAACCTCGATGGACATCCTCGGCCGTCGGCATGTAGACACACTTGGCACCCGCATCGCTTTTGCCTCTTTTCCGGATTTCTTTTTGGAGCCGGATCAAATCTTCCGGGCAGCAGTAAGGGTGCAACCTGAGGGCCACGTAGAACTGAAGCATAAAGACCTTATTTTCAGTTATAAGTACCTTGGATTCACGTTCCAGAATGGAACGTGTTTCAAATTGAAACGCGGAGATGTTTCAAAGAGGGACGGGGCCAGCTACCAGCCGGCCTTCTTCGCGATGTAGGTCTTGAGGGCCAACCCACCGAGCAAGATCCAGACGGCTTCACGCATCAGGCCATCGAGCGTCAAGGCCGACAGCAGGGCCAGTACGGCGTAAGTGCCCATGGCCCACAGGAAGCGGGTGTTCATGAACCTTCAATTCTGCCACCTCCTTACTGCCGCGTCAGTGGTAGCGGTAGAGCTTGATTCGCTGGATCGACCCATTGCGACTCTCGTCGCCGCCGAGGCGCAGGTTCCTCCCCCCGCCGTTCTCGTCCCCGTTCAGCCTGCGTCCGGGAACCCAACGACCGTCCGCATATGTGCCTTCCTCGATGGAGAGGATGCCGGCCGTCGGCTCCCCCGGCGTGTTTGGAGAGAACCTGACCTCTACCGGCCCGCTGCCGGCCACCAGGTACTCATCCGGCCCCATCGCAATGAACAGAGCGCCGGCACGCTCCGGAAGTTCGATTGCTTCGAGTGACACCATCGCAAACACAGGTGGAGGGGTAGCCGTGGTGGTCGGCGCTTGCGCTCTGAAACTCCGCGGGTAGCTTACTTCCAGGAGGTAGTTGCCCAGAGCGATCTTCTGCGGCGGTTCACCCGCGCCCACCACTACGCCGGCCATCTTCCCTTTGCCTTGATTCTCGAGAATCACGGGGGCGAGTTGCGTCAGGATGCCGTAGCTCCGTGCCAGCGGCAGGTCCGCCGGCTCCACGCTTTTCGCGCCCGTGCGTGCCTGGCTGTACTCGTCGATGGCAAACGGAGAGAATCCCATCGCGTCATGCTGCCCCACGACGTAGAAGACGTGGTAGGTGCCCGTGTTGCCGTCCGTCTCGGGGATGAACAGCGGGTTCTCTCCAACGAAGGATTCCTGGTACCAGTTGGCCCACACCGGGAGGTTCGGCGTATACAGGTCGGGCGAGTGGATGTCGATCGCCGGCGCCGCCACTTTCCAGATGTTGTTCACCTCCGGGTTTGGGCGCCCGCCGCCGCGCGGCTGCGGCCGTTCCGGACTGGGCATGGCGCACGCGTCGTTCACGAACATGGGCAGCGGGTATTCGGCCTTGCCCGCCGCCGCCACTCCGCCCACGTAGCTGGCATAGTTCCACGCCATGAAGATCTCATCGGTGTAGTCGCCTTTGCCGAAAACCTCTTCCCACGTCCCGGATGTCTTGGACCCGGCCGCTTCCCAGGCCTTGCGGAGCATCGGATGCAGACTGTCCTTGCGGCTGGCGATATAGTCCAGCAGCTCTTTTGGCACGGGCGCCGCGAAGGCCTTATTGGCGGCTTCGCTCCTATCCCGCGTGTCGAATCCGAGGCCCACCTCGTTCTCCACCTGCATCATGACGACCCTGTGCTGCGCGTCCACTTCCTTGATGTGCCGCATGAGGGCTGCAAAAGCGCGCGCGTCGGCATCGCGGTTGGCGGCGCTCAATGTGGAGAGGATCTCGGTGCCTTTGCCGTCCTTGTCCGGGACCCGTGGGAACCGCTCCTGGTTGGTTTTCACCCAGGCCGGAATGTAGCTGGAAACCCCGTTCTTCCAGCTTCCAAACCATAGAAAGATGAGCCGCAGATTGTAGGTCTGTGCGTCGCGGATCTGGCTATCCACGAGCGAAAAGTCGAACTTGCCTTCTTGCGGTTCGATCAGCTCCCAATGGACGGCGCTCAGGACGGTGTTGAGGTGCATGGCTACCATCCGGGGCCAGATCGGCTTCAGGTAATCGGAAGTGGAGGAATTGGAGTTGCGCAGTTCTCCCGCCAACATCAGAAACGGCTTGCCGTCGACTATCAACTGCGTGGCGGTTCCCTGCTTCTGAAGATGGGGAATGGCCGCGGAAGTGCCGGTGGTGTTTCGAGAGCACGCTGACAGCGCAGCGAGCGAAAGTACCGCTATTGAACCATAAAAAAATCGCATTTTCGTATTCGCCTTCCAAACACATTGTCCCAAGAAGTATACTCCACTAGCGACGCGGCGTAAATGGCACCTGGCGCTCCCCAGCGCTCCCGCTATGGGCGCAGTTAGCGACGGTTTTTCGATGGTGGGTCGCCTCTCATACAGTTACAAGGCAGTAAGGATTACTACCCTTTATCCGACCTGGCCGACGCCCGGTGATTTAAGACTCAAGATTGCGAAAACTCGCTGCAAGTTGTTATGATCAAGGGCACAGGGCCACCCTAGCTCAGTTGGTAGAGCGGCTGATTCGTAATCAGCAGGTCTCCGGTTCAAGCCCGGAGGGTGGCTCCATCCTAACCATCTAAAAACAATACGGGTTACGGGAAATACCGAACCATGGCCCTGAAGCATGCGCGGTCGAGATGTGTGCCAATAGTGTGCCAAACTTGGAAAGCCCCAGCGGAACAGGGCCGACGACAATCAAAATCCGGGACACTCCTTCGGGCAGACGCCAGCTAGCGGCGCCGGACAATCGCGCTGGCAGCCGAAGCGAGAGGCGCTGCTGGCACCGGCAAATAGCGAAAATTAGTGAATTCGCATTAGCAGGTCGCCAGAACAGTGGCCGTTCCGTGTTGATGTCGAAGGCTTCCTCCAATACGTTCACGGACACTTTGTTCCCCGAAAAGAGCTCCTTGGCGTCATTCGCCTTGATCATTTCGAGTTTTTTCCCGCGGCCGACCGTTTCCTTCTCCGGGCCAGTTGTTTCTTCTTCGGCGCGTCGAGCAAAATGGCCTCGACCTGGGCGGCCGCCGCATCTTGCATATGAGGAAGGACATGGGAATAGGTATCGAGAGTGAATGCGACACTGGCGTGTCCAAGTTGCTCGGAAACTACCTTGGCCGGCACGCCCGCGGACAATGCCAAGGTCGCCGCGGTGTGACGCAAATCATAGAGGCGGATTCGCGGCAGTTTCGCTCTGGCCAGAATGCTTTGGAAGTTGCGCAGAACGAGATTTCTCTCATTGAGAGCGTTGCCATTTGTGTTAGTGAAGACCAGATCAGCCGCGGCTGCTGGCGCCTCACTTTTGGTCACTTCTTCAGGTGCCGCGCTACGCTGTTTCTTCAAAAGCTCGAGTACCCAATCCTGGAGCTTTACCACGCGCCGGCTGCGTGCGCGTTTGGTATCGGCGAACTGCCAGCCGCCGCCTTTGATCGGCTCGAGCGTTCTCGTCACGCTGAGCGTTCCCTTCTTGCAATCGATGTCCACCCACTTCAGGGCAAGATATTCGCTTGGGCGCATACCGGTGGTCAGGGCGAGGGCGAACAGCACGTAGTATCGATCCTGCTTGGCGGCTTCGAGGAACGCTCTGGCCTGCTGCGGAGGCAATACCCGGATCTCACCTTTCGCCTGGCGGGGCAGATCCACGCTTTCGGCGGGATTGATCGGGATGAGGCGCCATTTTACAGCCTGGTGCAGCGACGTGCGCAGGACTGCGTGCGTAAACCGGACAGTGCGAGCTGACAAACCACGCTCCAGCATCTTTGTGTAGAGTGCCTGGATGTCGAGTGGCTCGATCTTCGAAACGGGGTGGGTTCCCAGCGCCGGACGCACATATCTCTTCAGCAGCGCTTCGTAATCGCGATGTGTCTTGGCCCGGAGTTTTGGCTTCGCCGCAGTCTCGAGCCATTTGTCGAGGTACTGGTCAAGACTCATGCGGGACGGCTCGAAGAACATTCCGAGGTCACGGTCTCGCTGGGCCTGGTTCAAGTAAGCCTGTGCGTCCTTTCGTGTGCCGTGAACCGTCTTGTTGTGGTACTGCCGCTTCCCATACTCCGGGTCGCGTCCCATAAAGATTCGAACGAGCCAGGTCCGCTCGCCTCTCGCAATGATTTGTCCGGCCTTGTTCGCCACCGCGCCTAACCCTCGCAGGAAATTCTGGCGCACAACTGGCACACAATCAACAATCATGCGCCTGAGTTTTGTTGAGTTTAGAGGAGTATGGCTGTGGATGAAGGCTTCCTCGGGCGTAGCCCTGCGGGGAAACTTGAAGTGCCGAAGGCCCAAAAGTCGCGTGCGCGGTTCTATTCGTTGGTGGAGGTGCGCGCTTTTCTATCGGTGTCGAGAGCCTTTACTGCGGAAAGGGGGCAACAGTTCTCGGAATTCCTCTTCCAGCCTCAGGCGGAGCCCTAACGACAGCCCGAGGGCACATGGCGCCTGGCGGGGAAAAAGGGGGCCAATATTCGGAATTTACGGGGCGATTTGCAGGATCGCTGGTTCTCCTCCACCGGAAGGCCGCTTCACCTTTAGAGAGATCTGTACGGAGGGCAAGATTCTCGGAATTCTCCGCCCCAAGTCGGTCTGAACCTCCCCGAGATTCCGAGAAACTTTGCCATCTCGTGAGCCAGCGGTACAAGACTCCGCCATTGGCAAGTGCCGGCACGGATCTCGAAACAGGAACGAGACGTGGCGCGCCCTCATCTTGCCTCTCTTGAGCCTGGGGAGCTTTACCTCTGCGGGTTTCCAAATACGGATAGGCAACTCCGGTATCTCGATCGGTCTATGTTATGATCCCACTGGATGGACCACCGGCTCCGTGGACCGGTTCCAGATCCCCGCTTGTCTTCGCGGCCAGCTCTTCAACTATGTCGATTGCTCTGTCCGAAAGGTTGCGCCTTGCCGCTCTTGATCGCTGCGGCATCCTCGATACGCCTCCCGATTCTCATTTCGACCGTATCACGCGCCTGGCAGCGCAATTCTTCGACGCACCTATGGCCGCCATCAGCTTCGTAACGCACGATCGGTGCTGGTTCAAATCCACCTACGGCTTAGGTGTGCCACAACTCGCCCGCTCGGCGTCCTTCTGCTCACACACGATCGGCAGCCCTGAAGCCCTGGTGATTCCCGATGCCACCGCGGACGCGAGTTTCGCGGGCCTCGCCCTCGTCGCCGATCACCCGCACGTTCGCTTCTACGCCGGGGTACCCGTCTTCACTACCGAGGGATTCGCGGTCGGCGCCCTTGCCGTCATGGACACCCGCCCTCGCGGCCCGCTTTCGGAATCGGCAATATGCACACTCCACGATTTCAGCGCGCTCATCAGCCGGGAATTGAGTGCCTCGCCATCTGCCGGCGCTCCGCAAGATACCGGGGACTCGTCAATCCTGTCCGCTGTTGTTCAGAGCGCGGAAGATGCCATTATCACCATAGACCTGAACAGGGTCATATTGACCTGGAATCCCGGAGCCGAGCGATTGTACGGATATTCCGCCGCGGAGGTGCGAGGGCACCCGATCGATGTGATCATCCCTCCGGACCTCCTGGAAGAAGCGCACCTCGTGTGTGGAAAGGCCCAACAAGGACAACCCACTCTACGGCGCGAGATCGTCAGGCTCCACAAGGACGGAAGCAGGCGATTCGTGTCGCGGAGCGTCTTCGCCATCACAGACGCGGAGGGCCGGCCCATCGGAATCGGGGGTATCGCTCACGATATCACCCCTCTGAAACTAGCTGAAGCGGCGCGGCTGGAAGCCGAAGAACACCTCAACCTGGCACAGGAAGCAGCCGGACTGGGTATCTGGGATTGGTCCGTGCCTAACAGCACCATTACCCGCTCGGAACAGTGTTGTCGTATCTTCGGATTGCCTGTGACTCAGACGACAACGCCCTATGTTCACTGGCTCTCGATCGTGCATCCCGAAGATCGGGATCGCGTGCAGGCATACCATGCAAACCTTCTGCGAGGTACGCGGCATGGCGAGGCCGAATTCCGCATCATCTGGCCGGACGGTAGTGTCCACTGGGTCGTCAGCAAGGCCCGGACGTACCTCAACGCCGCCGGCGAGGCCGCTCAGGTGATCGGTGTCAATCTCGATGTAACACACCTCCGGGAAGCTGAGCACGCCCGCCGCGAATCGGAGCAGCGATATTCCGATCTCTTCCGCACCATGAATCAGTCCGTGAGCTATCTGGACGCTAAGGGCAGCGTGCTCGCGGCCAATCCAGCGGCCGATAGACTATTCGGCCTCTCTATAGAGGAAACGCGCGGCCGGCACAACGCCGACCTCCAATTGAGGGTAATGAGCGAAGACGGCACTCCGGTCTCTCCGAGCGAATTTCCCGCCATTGTTGCGCTGCGCAGCGGCTCCGAAGTTCACGGCGTCGTACAAAGAGTATGGAATCCTCAGACAGGGGAGCCGCATTGGATATCGACCGATGCCATCCCCCGGTTCCGGGCGGGTGAGACCGAACCGTACGAAGTTCGTGAGCGCTACGCGAACCACAGGGGGCCTATTTCTGGGTGGAATCACTCGCCAGGATGCGGCGCACCGAGGTGCGGCTAGTCTGAAGGCGGCGGGCGATCTCGGATTTGCTGACACCGGC
>JBEKTU010000044.1:0-40448 GCA_049515735.1 Bryobacteraceae bacterium | reverse complement strand
CTGGAGAAACTCTGAGCGGTATTATCCGGAGGGCGATGGCCGCCTCGCTGCTTATCGACGCCGTCTGGCACACCGTTTGGGCGACAACTCCAGATAATTCCGCTGTCCAGATAATGGGCGAGGCAGTTGGCCGGCAGGATTTTGACCCCCTCCAACTGGGGCGTGTTGCGCGAAAGCGCGTCGGACATCTGAATGGGCGCAGGGAGTTCGCGAGTGCGCTGCTTCAGCACGTCGGCGAGGTTCTCACCCGCATGCTTCCATCCCGTAAAGTACAGTGCGATTCTAAACGCACCAACAATCGATACGACCCCGCTGGTGAACGTGCCGGTGCGCCTGTCACCCGGTTCCCGCGCCAGCCGCAGAATCCGCATGCCCGTGTCATCGTTGTGCAGCACGCTACCTTGCGCCGCCTGGCGGACCAGTTCCTGCAGCGCTGGCCGGATCCGTTTCGCGGCGGCCTGCACGAGTTCCCATTGCGTGGCTGCCGCCACCGGCATTCCCAGTTGCCCCTGGAGCCGTTCCAGCCGCTGAAAAGGCACCCCCGTGCCATACTTCAACACAGCTATCATCGCCATGGCCGTTTCATCGTACTTGTCTGGACCGGCAGTCTCGGGTTCATCTGCTGTAAACACCTGCCCGCAGGCGTTGCAGCGCAGTCGCTCCATTTCGAACACGGTCGCTTCCAGCGGTGCCTGCCCCACGAATCGTACCCGTGTCGCTGGTTCCTTCTGGCGGTAGACTTTTCCCTCGCGGCATTCCGGGCAAGGGTCGCCGGAGTGGAGCGTGGCGTGCGGAACCGTAACTCTGTTTGCGCCGGTAAACGCCGCCGCGCCATGGCGGCCATGGTCCGGCTGGAGCGGATTCCCCAGGCTTCTCAGCGGGGACCGCCTCCGGCGGTAGGATGCTGCTGGTCTTCTCTGTGCTCCGTTTCCACCACAAACGTTCTGCCATGGCGTGCAGCGCGGTTTTCAGCTTCTGGCCTTCAGCTTCGCTCAGCGGCGCGCGCATGCTGCGGTCGATAATCTGGTCCAGTTCGCCCAGATTCACGTCGATGCGTCGCGGCCGGTTCACCTTGCTCATTGGCTAAGCAACTCGCGAAACCGCGGCGTCAGGGGCAATCCCAGGATTTGTTTGATCGGGCGGTTCGGTTGGTTGGTCTGGTCGTTTTTGCCGCGCCCGGTCGTGACCCCCAGCAGTCGCCAGTTCGCCGCGCGGTAACAGGTTCCGCGAAACCGTCCGGGATCGATAAAGGTTTCCGCGAAGTATACCGGATGGCCGTACATCCGCTCCCAGTCGCCGGCGAGCGCGCTGGTCATCTTCCCCAAAATGTGCGACGCCAGATGGGGCACGCGCACCCACGGCAGAATCAGAAAGCGTGTGTTATAGGCGAGGAAACGCAGGTTCCGCCGGCGGGCTTGCGCGCTCCAGCCGATGTAGCGGTCCCGGCTGCCCAGATGACGCGGTGCCGAACTCCACGCCAAGCACGCAATGGGGCGGCCCTGTGCCTAGACCAGGTATTTCAAGTGCTCGCCGACCGGCTGCTCATACCCGAGGTAATGGTAATGCTCCAGCAGACTGTTGAACAACGGCTCGTCGGGAGTGCGACGGACGGCTTGGATCTGAATGGGGCCGAGCGCCTGGAGCGGCATCGCCAACGGGGTTTCGTCGATCAACACCGCTTCCGGCCGACGCCGTCCCGTCCGGCATTGTCCGCGGATGTGCCAGCGCACCGGCGGCAACTCGATCTGGCCGGCCCGCTCCAGCATCAGCAGCAGCCCGCGGCACACCGTGTCGCGAAGGGCGCCGTTGGCCTGCTTCCACCCCAGCGCTTCGCATAACTGCCGGGACAGCTTCCAACGGCTGCTGGTGGCATGCGTCCGAATGAACTGGCGTAGAAACGCAATCTGCTCGCTATCGATCTCCTGCCCGCGGTAGCGCCAGATTTCCCCCATAACCGCAGCATGCCAGAGAAAAAAGCAGAACGCAAGGGTTTTGTTGGAACTATTTTCAACTCACTTTCCGCCACACCGGCGCGGCAGCGGTTTCTGGGTTGCCCGCCGCCAACAGCAGTTGTGCTTGGTGGGCTTGCAGCCGCCGTACCGGCTCCTGGCCGCCGGGCCACCACACAAATCGCCCCTTCGACAGGCGCTTGTACCTCAACCCGGAGTGCAGGCGCTCCGGTCTCAGCGATGCGTCTTGTGCGCATCACGCATCCGTTCCATCCTCTCAGCGGCAGGGAAGTCGCTTGCGTGGGCGAGCGATACAACCGTTACGGAAGACGGCTCCTGCTCCGCGTTGATGATGTCACGGTTTGCTCGGTTCCGCCGCAATGGACGGATCTCGTTGCTCCCGATCCGGAGATTGTCATAGGCGCGTATCGTACGCTCTTCCGCGTGGCGGATTTGCTGGCACTAGGACGCCTGGTAGATCAGCTTCGCAAGCGTGATTCGTCGAAAGACGCCAGATGATGCGTAAGGCCAATTTCGCCGCGAGTGTAAAGCAAAATACGCCGCATAAGGATGTGGCAAGATGGTTGTTTCTTGCTAATTTCAGCAATAATAACGGATATTACGTGTTGCGATTGTGCTGGACTGGCATTTCCTGGTGCGGCATAATAGTAGACACAGCTCTTATGCCGCTAAGGAGCAAAAGCAAATCCGCGAAGTTCGAAGCCCTCCGCGAAGAGGGAACATTAAACCCGACTCCCGACGAGGTGCGCCATCCGAAGTTTCAAGAGAACGAGTTCTTCGATCCGCACGATATCGTTCAGGTTAAGTACGAGATGCTGCGCCGTGTCTCGGTCGAAAACGTGCCGGTAACCGTCGCCACCGAGGAGTACGGCGTTTCGAGGCCGACGTACTACCAAACCAAGGCCAGCTTCGACAAAGGCGGTATTGCTGGACTGGTGCCTCAGAAACGCGGTCCGCGCGGTCCGCACAAGCTTCGAGGCCGGGCACTTGCGTTCGTACAACAGCGGGTCGTTGCGGGCGAACCCGTGCGAGCGCGTGAGCTTGCGAAGTTGGTTCGGCAGGAGTTCGACCTCAATGTCCACCCCAGGACGATCGAGCGAGCGGTCGCTGGAAAAAAAACTCCCAGATGAGCAACGCCACGGACAATTCGCGGAGTCATCCATGGTCGTGGCGCAGTACGAAGCTCTGCGGAGGGCGGCCCTCGGTGAAGCGCTGCAGCCCGAAGCTCGTACCGGGCTGCTGCTCTTTCTCCGCCGGGGCATGTGCGGATGGGCGCGGGCGCTGGCCACAATGCATGCACCGCAGCGGCCAACTGGCTCCCGGCCACCAAACTGGACGATACCAGAAGAGCACCGAGCCGTGGTTCACATTCTTGCCGCCATGGTCATCAATGCCGATCATTACGGAGCAACACCATGAATGAGTCGCTCAAAGTCCAGCCTCATCATCTCGAACGGGGTGCATACCTGTACGTACGCCAGTCCTCGATGCGGCAGGTCATCGAGAACATCGAGAGCACAAAACGCCAATACGCGTTGCATGGGCGCGCCGTCGCACTCGGTTGGCGTGACGATCAGATCATCGTCATCGACAACGATCAGGGCGAATCGGGCGCGTCGGCAGCCTGGCGTGAAGGTTTTCAGCGCCTGGTCACCGATGTAGGCATGGGCCACGCCGGCATCGTCATGGGGCTTGAGGTTTCGCGCCTGGCGAGAAACAACGCCGACTGGCACCGTCTGCTGGAGATCTGCGCGCTCGCCGACACATTGATTCTCGACGAGGATGGCGTCTACGATCCGGCCAGTTTCAACGACCGGCTCCTGCTCGGCCTAAAGGGAACCATGAGCGAGGCCGAACTTCACGTTCTCAAAGCCCGGTTGCGTGGCGGAATCCTCAACAAGGTGCGACGCGGGGAGTATCGCTGCCCCCTGCCCACTGGCTTCGTCTACGACGAGGCTGGCAATGTCGTGCTCGATCCCGACACACAAATCCGGGAAACGATCGCCTACTTCTTCGAAACGTTCTCGCGCGTAGGCTCGGCCAGCCAGATGGTGAAGGTGTTTCGGAATGAAGGCGTCCTCTGTCCATCTCGACTCCGTGTCGGCGACACTGTCGTCTTCCGGCCGCTGACGGCGTGGACGGCGACGCGCATGCTGAACAATCCACGATATGCTGGCGCCTACGCGTACGGGCGCCGACAGTACCGGCGAGCTCTCGATGGCAAGAAGCAGGTCCAGAGGAAGCGGGAGTCCGGTGACTGGCTCGCTTGCATACCGAATGCTCATCCCGGCTACATCAGTTGGGAGCGGTTTCACGAGAATCTCAAAATCCTCGAGCGCAATGGCCGCGCATACGAAGTGGCGCGCGCCTCGCCGCCACGGGAGGGCGCCGCGCTACTGCAAGGACGCGCTGTGTGCGGTCGCTGCGGAAGGTACTTCCGTGTACGATATGCTACGCGGCGAGGCAGACAGGAAGCCTGGTACGTCTGCGACCGTGGACACACTGCGCGGGGGGAGCTGAACTGCCAATCGATCGCAGGAGCGCCGGTAGACGAGGCCGTCGGATCGCTCGTGGCCGAAGAGATGACCCCCGCGGCTGTCGAACTGGCCATCGAGATCAGACGGGAGGTCGAGGCCAGACACGAAGAGGCCGACCAGTTGCGATGCCGGGCGATTGAGCGCGCCCAGATCGAAGCGGATCTGGCGCAGCGTCGATTCATGCTGGTCGATCCGAGCAACCGCCTGGTTGCCGACACCCTGGAACGGGAATGGAACGAGAAACTGCGTGCACTGGCCGGGATCCGAGAGGAACGCGAGAGGGCGCGACAACAGGATCATGTCGTCCTCGACGATGCGGTCCGCCAACGGTTGGCGGCCATGACGACGGACTTCCGAAAGCTTTGGGACGATCCGGACACGGCAAACCGTGAACGCAAACGACTCCTCGCCTACATCATCGAAGACGCAACGCTGATCAAGATCCCGGCCGAAGGAATTACAAAGATTCACGTCCGGTTTAAGGGCGGCAGGACCGAAACGCTTACGACGCGAAACCCCAAATCATCCGCGCAGCAGATTAAGACACGGCCAGAGGTCGTGCGCTTGGTGGACCAACTGCTCGATCATCACGTCTATTCCGAAATCGCGGTTATACTCAACGAGCGAGGGATTCGTCCGGGCGCATCCGCACGACCAGGCCGAGCGGCTGACCGCTTTTCAGCGAAACACGTAGCCTATCTTATGCACGCCTACGGGCTGCGCTCGCGCTATGATCGTCTTCGCCAGTGCGGAATGTTGAACAAGAGGGAGATCGCAGCCCGCCTCGGAGTGCATGAGCAGACGATCGACCGTTGGGCGAAGGCTGGGCTCATTCGAGCGCACCTCTATAACGACCACGGATGGCAACTCTACGAACCTCCGGGGCCGAACATGCCTGCGAAACATTGCAGCCGTTGGGACCGCTTGGCTGATCGAGCAGGTTTGCAGGCGGGCCTTCACAATGTCGGCCTGGAACTGAAGGAGATGTAGTGTGAAGATGGTTGGTTCTGTGCCAGCCAGAACCCTTGGCCGTCATAAGACTAAGATGCGGATCGAGGTGCCGCGCCGGCTGCGGAACATGAACAGGCAGCCGGAAAAGGGGTCGGCCTGGAGTTTCTCCTGGCACAGCCGCGCCAGGGAATCGATGCCCTTCCTTCCGTCCACCGCCTCGATCGCTACCAGGATGCGCATCTGCGGCGTGATCTGAATCACGCCGACTCCCACAACACCCGGCTGAGCCCGGCCAGGTCCGGCGGTGTGGCCCCTTTCCACTGGATGCGCATCTTGCCGCGTGGCGCTTCCAACTCAATCAGGCACTCGGCGAGAGCAATGCCCTCGGACGGCGTCAGTTCCAAAAACGCTGCTGGCGCCCTGGTCGGCCGCGCCGGCACCGGGCTGGTTTCCACCATTCGCTTGAGCTTGCCATATTCCAGATGCAAGTGAGGATTCCGGCGAAGGCGAACACTGATTCCGAAGGGAACGCGAACGGCATTCCGGGCCCAAGGCGAACAGTCATCGGAGCGTAGCGACGCTGGCACTTCGATTGTGCCGGAAGTGTTCGCCTTCGTCAAGCAGAATTATCCGGAGCGAAGCGTAGGAAGCGTCCGCGCAGAGAAAGGGGTGCGGGGAAAGGGGCGGCAGCCCTTTGCCCCGCTCAGCACACAGAGGTCCCGGCGGCGTCAGCTCGAGGGCTGGGTACCGCGCTTCTTGCGCATGGAATCCCCGCGCATCTCCACCCGATGCGCATTGTGAACCAGCCGGTCGAGAACGCCGTCGGCGGCGGTGGGGTCGCCGATCTGCTCGTGCCAGCGCGCCACCGGCAATTGCGAGGTCAGGATCGTCGAGCGAGTCTGGTAACGGTCCTCGCAAATCTCCCAGAAGTCGCGCCGCTCGGCGTCGGCCATCGGGGCCATGGCCCAGTCGTCAATCACCAGCACATCAATACGGCTGAGCTTGGCCAGGAAGTTACGCAGACTACCGTCGGCCCGCGCGATCGCCAGATCCCGGAAGAGCGCGGCGGCGCGCGTGTACCACGCCGAATAGCCATCGCGGCAAGCCTTCTGCGCCAGGGCGCACGCCACGAAGCTCTTGCCGACACCGGTGGGCCCGAGCACGAAGATGTTCTCGTGATTGGCCACCCAGGCCGACTTTTGAGCCAGCCCTCGCATCACGCTCTTGTCCAGTCCGCGAGCCGTGCGATAGTCGATCTCTTCAACGCAGGTGCCGCTCTTGAGCTTGGCCCCCTACAAGCGCCGCGCCAGCGCCTGGTTTTCACGCCAGGTCCATTGTTGATCGACCAGCAAGCCCAACCGTTCCAGGAAGCTCAGCTCGCGCGCAGCCGGATCTTGCTCCTGCGCCTTTAGCGCGTCCACCATGCCCAGTAACCGCATGGCCGTCAGTTTTTCCATCATCGGTTCCTGTAACATAGCGTCCTCACTCGAAGTACTCCGCCCCGCGGATGTTGTCGTGCGGCGGCGTGGAAGATGGCGGCGGGGAGGTCGGTGGAACCTGGTCGAGCGAGTTCTTCAAGATCGACTCGACGCTCTTGTAGCGCCAAGCGCCTGTGAGCAAGGCACGCTCCGAAGCGGCTTCCACGCGTTGCGCCGAATACTTGCCTGCCAGCCGGATGATGCCCAGGCAGCCGCGATACCCCATCTCCGGGTGCGGCTTGTCGTTCATGATCCGCTCGAACAGCCGCGCGGTGTGGGGGCCGATGGTTCCCGCCCAATGCACCATGCGCGAGGGCGTCCATTCCAGATGCGCGCGATGGCTCTTGGGCCGATGCTCGTCGATGGTGACTGCCTGCCCATGCCCGCGGCTGCGCAGATGGGAGGCGACGCGCGCCCCTTTGTGCAGAATCTCCACCGTGGTGGGCGTGGAACGAATCTCGATCAGCTCATGCACCAGGTTGTAGGGGACGCTGTAGAGGTTGGAATCGAAGGCCACGTGGTAGTCGATGTTGACGCGGGCGCGGGACCACTCGCTCCAATCGAACGGCTCCAGGGGCAGCGGTTTCCAGGCTGGTTTGTCGATCACCTCGAATAGGGTCGCCCGGCTTCCGTCGCGCTTGCGAAAGGGCCGGTGGTTCAGCTTGACGAGCAGCTCGCGGATGGCTGCGTTGAGCTCTTCGAGCGAGAAGAACTTCCGGTGGCGCAGCGCCGCCACAATCCAGCGTTGGGCGACTTGCACCGCGTTCTCCACCTTGGCTTTGTCTCGCGGCTTGTACGTACGCGTCCGGTAGACCCATCTTCCGCAGCCTGACCTCTGGCGGCATAATTCTTGTTGGCGAACAGATCCGGCCGCGCCGGCACGATGCCGAAGCCGCAGTGGAGCGCAAAGTTGTAGTAGGTCGGGTTCAGATCCGGATCGTAACGATGCGCCTTGGTCACGCCAGTCTTGGCATTATCGGGAACCGCCAGCGTGGGAATACCGCCGAAATGCTCAAAGGCATGCACGTGGGCACGC
The DNA here is from genome assembly GCA_049515735.1 of Bryobacteraceae bacterium. Lineage (GTDB taxonomy): Bacteria > Acidobacteriota > Terriglobia > Bryobacterales > Bryobacteraceae > Fen-178. Next base: position 32,476 of record JBEKTU010000044.1, on the reverse strand, counting down.
AACCAGGATTCCATCTGCTGATCGCGCGTGGCTTCCGACCAGGTGTAGGAACTCGCTCCCAGCGTGGCCACGAACAATGGCGCTTGCCAAGCTTGGCCCGTGTGCGGGTCGTAGACCGGAATCGTGGTGCCGGCCCAATCGACGAACATCTTCTCGCCCGCCTTGTGTTCCTGCCGTAGCACCACGTCCAGCTTCGAGCGCCAGCGCTGATACAACTCGCAGAAGCGCGAGTAGCGATAGCCGTCCGGGTTCGCTTGCCGGTATTCTTCCCACAGCAACTGTAAAGTCAGATGGCGGTGTTGCTGCAACTGCTCATGGATCGAGACGAAGTCCGGCCGTGAGCGAGCCGGGCGCCGTTCGTTGGCTGGTGGTGTGGACCGGGGGAACAATGCCGCATCCACGCACGCATCATCCCAGCCTTCGGGCAGCGGCCAAGTCAGGCCCGCCGCCTCGGCACGTTTCAGGTACTTGCACACCGTGCTTACCCCGATCGCGCAACTGCGCCCGATCTGCTGGTAGCCCAGATGTAGTTCGAATCGGAGGCGCATGACCTCCCGTAGCTTCCGCATGGACACTCTCCTGGCCGGCACTCGGATCCTCCCTTGGAGGGTCCATTGTGCCGGTATTGTGTCCAGCGCCGCCTTGCCTGTGGAAATCATTCCGGGCTGATGGTGAAAACGATTCCGGGGCAGCGCGAAAAACCGTTCGCCTTCCCATCGGAATCGCTGTTCACGTTCATCCCGGAATCCTGTTCACCTTCGCCCCGGAACGTTCTTCACGTTCATCCCGGAATCGCATTCACCTTCCCCCGGAATCCGCAGCAAGACCTTGGCGGTTTGGAAAACCCCATGCTCCCGAGCCATTTCCGCAGCGGAAGCCCATAATGACGCCGGAATCGGTAAGCGTCCCTTGTGCCCTTCCCGCCAACGCTCGAAACGTCGGCAGACCCTCCGCATGCCAATCGGAATCTCAAGCGGTGCTTTGCCGGCCATCACCGGTCCTCCTTGCCCCTGTCGGGCACAGGACCGACGTTACCAATTACGGGCAGGCGGAGTGGCGGAGTCATGCAGCCTTGCCGAAAACTCACCCTGGAATGAGGGCCGCCAGAGCCGCCACTGAAAGGAGGACTATTGGTCAACTTCGGAATTCAGGCTAAACTGGTCTATGGCAAAACGACCAAGATCTCCGGCTGGGCGTCGGCGATTTCGGGCGGAATGAACAGGCTGAAGTTACGGGTTTGCACGATCCGGTCCCAGAGACGACCGGTCTGGTTGAGTGAAAAGTATTGATTATTCATTTTGAACGTTATAGCACTGGGCGCCCTGGGTTCGTGCCTCAATTTCACCCCGGGCAGGGCATAGCTAATCAACTGTTGGATCTCATCGGAAGGAGAGATCTTGACCAGATCCGGAACTTTCTTGATCAGTTCGCCTACGTCAATTCTTGCATTCAGCGCGAGGAAAAGGCCACCGTCCCTGAAGTACTCGTCGTTGGAGACGGTCCCCGTCCAAAGGGATCGTTCCAGAGCGCGCAGAGGAATTGACATGCACTTGGAACGGAGGACTGTCTCTAAAAGGCCTCGGACTTTTTCGTCCAGCGCCGTGAAGCACGAACCTAGGCGGCGATGATCGTACGAGGGCAAGTCGCGAGCTTTAGGGTCCAGCGAAAACGTGGCTAGGGCACCGGCCAGCCTCAACATAACCACCCAAAGGTTCTCAGGGTGGCCGTGGCGAACATTACAGATATGCTGTAGCTCGGGCACACTGGAATTTACTACATTTAGAAACCAGAAGTTTCCGGCTTCGCTGGCATTAAAATCGGCCAGATTCTCGCCACCCTGCCGACGATTCGCATTGAGCGAATCCCCTTTCGAGACAAGAATTTCGATTTCGCGCCGCAGGAGGTTCATCAGATAGTCGCTGGAAGCCATATCCAGACAGGGCGCGATGAAAGCCGGATCGAGTGTGTATTTCCCGGCTTCGGTACGAACCACCCGCGCGATCTGCAAAGCAACGAAGCCATCCAAGCTCTGGCCTCCAAACAGCAGGCTGAAGTTCTTGGTTGCAACCTGAACGCTCTTCGGCTCGCCATAGCCGTTCTCGTCAACGATTTCGAGCGTCTCAGCGACGTAACGGGTGGTAGCAACTCCTTCCCTCAGTTCAGTGGCCTGGGTAAAGTTCTTCCCTGCAGTTTGGCGATCCGGGAGGGCGAGAAAGACGTCGAGAAACTCCTGATTGGGTGTGAAGTCATCCGTAATCTGCCGCCCGCAGGGTGAGGCATCGGGTGTTGGGATGCTGAATATGGTGCCATCAGGCAGTATGCCCTGGCTGCTGCGGAGTCTGAAGAGGCCATTGGCCAGACTCTCCTGATCTATGCTGAGATTCAGTACGCCCCAGTTAGCGAAGTTCGAAGCAGTAAAGCGGAACTGATATGTTTCATCGATCCACTGATCCAGAGTCTGAAAATGCTGCGGGGTCAAAAACATACCCCGAGACCAGACAACTCGTCGAAGGTTTCTCATAAGTCTTAGGCCAGCCTATAATCCTGATAGCCCACGGTCAGCGGCGCCTCCGCTGTATCGTTTATGATATCCCAAAGTCAGAAACTGCATCCGAAAAAGCGCCCACGAGTCTCAAGTGGCTGCGGACGAACGAACCGTCTGGATGAGGTCTGCAGCAGGTTCCTCAAATGTTACCGTCTTCAACCACGACGACAGCCCCAGCCGGGGCGATTGCGGGTCATCCGAAACCCTACACCGCGGCACTTCCTGGGCCACTAGGATTGACTGCACCTCAAAATCCATAGCCTGGTTGGCGAAGTATCTGGCAAGAGCCACCAGTTCCCGGAACGCAGAGCCGTCCGGCAGAAAGTCATTGTAACGCTCCCAGGTCAAGGGCCCGATCCGGATCCGAAAACGAGCTTGCGGGTTCCATACCTGATCGCCAGCGATGGCTCCGGAACCGAGTTCACTGGAACTGGCATTCGCGTTAAGGTACGAAAGTTCGTCATCCTCCAGGTGACACCATTTGCCCACGAACTGGTCAATCTCGATTGGCACGCGAAAATAGTCGCGCAGCAGCCCCGCCAGCGTAACAGCCGAATGCGGGCGCTGCGCAATTAGCCCGCAGTAGGAAACAAGCGCCGAGTCGTCAAGCTCAAGGCGTCCCTGCAGACCGGGCGTCCCCATTCCAATAAGATCGAACAGGTACCCAGTGAACCGCCGCTGGGTAGTTGGTGACTGACACTCCCGCTGATAGGCGACTGGGAAATGGTGTTTCTCCCAGGCAAGATAAAACAGCGAGATCAGCCGATGGTTGAACAGGTCGAAGAATGCCGCCGCCGCATTATCCCAGGAGTAGCTTCGGGCAATGAGATACTCGGTATAGTGTAACGGCAGTATACCTACAGGGCCGGTCAGCCCCATGAAGTTGACGGTCATATGCAGCGGATCATCTTCGTCCAACGTGGGCTCAATCTTCTGGATAGCACTTGGCGGGAAAGCCATCGATAAGTGCGCATGAAAGCGTACCACTTCCTCAGGAGGCTGCCTAAAGCCGGAGAAAAGGCGCCGGTTTGGGTACATTAGTCCGAGCAAGCGGACGGCCTGAAAGAAGTCGAAATCCCATGGACACTCAAGAAGGATCTCGGCTACAGAAGAATCTGTTCGCCCGACCGGGGTGGCCATGGCTTCAATTCTCCTCTCCGCTGCCGGGTATTGGCCGTGAGCTGGGTGAATGAATTGATGGCCGTGTAGAGACCAAGAAAGCGCTCTAGCACGGTGGCAAAAAGAAACACGCCCGTACCGATGAAAGCATCTTCGTCGAATTCGATATTTACGCGTAACCCCTGGGCGAATACAATGCCGTGCTCGGAAACGATGCGCCTCATGTGTGGCGCGCTGGACAGCGCCACGATTCCGGAGATTTGCTTTTGAATGGCAGGGTCCTCTGTGAAATCGTAGAGCTTCAGCACCTCCTGCAAAGCAGACAGGCCACCGTCAACGACGGACAGGTAGTTCAATGCCAGATGGGAAATCAGCCGCCACTGCAAGCCGCGCCGCACAGGAGGTCGAACCGTTTTGGTCGGCGCCATGATGCAGCGCGCCCGAACCAGCGAGCCGGACTCCAAAAAGATCTCGCCGAATTCGCCGGCGAATGGAAGTTGCCCGGCCAGATCCCGATTGGTGCACGTTATGTGCACCGTCAAGGTCTCCACAGGGGGCCGGGTCGGCTTGAATCCCATGTTTACCAGGGATAGGTATACCTCCGTGCCCCGATCACCCTTTCTTTCCGAGAGCTGGCGACTGGCGTACCAGTAGGCCTGACCAGGATTGTCGTCATAGTTATGCCTGACGGAATAGAAGGGATCGTAGACTTGTGGCTTCACGAGATACGGAGCAGTTGACGTTACTTGGTCCACAGAATACACTTCCGTGGATGGCTGCTTGTGAATATCCGGAATGACACGGTATTCCGTCGCAGCGTGGGTCAGACGGACCGGCTCGGCGAGCCTCTCGAAAAGGTTGATGATGGGCGAACAACCGAGTTGAAACGTGTCCCGGTTGACGTTCTGCTCCAGGATCTGGAGGCGTTCCCTTCGCTCGAATGCGCTCAGATAGATGAAAAGTTGGAAGCTGTCGGCGAATTGCGAACGTTGGATCTTGTCGAAGCCGAGAACATCGAAGAACAAATACTTCCATGGAAAGCTGAAATATTCCTGTATGACCCGATAGCCGAGGAAACTACGATCGTGATAAGGCAGCATTCCTTCATCACGGCCGAACCCGACGGCCTGAATCGCATTGGTGGGCAGGTCAGCCGTTGCTGACTGAGTGCCGGTGGACCGAAGCACAATCCGGATCACATTACTGAAGAGGAGTTCGTAAAGTGCGTGTACGACGTTGCTCTCGCCGCTCAGATAAAAGCGCAACTTGTCTATGTTGAGCGCCGATAATCGAGTTCTGCCCATGCATTTCAGATCGATTCGGATCACGGCCACAGCCCTTTCCGTCGCGGGAGCGCCGGGTACGGCAGCCGCCGGCGCAACCGCCGCTGCAGTTACCTGCAGCGGCCAGAGGGTGACCGGATAGCAAGTACGAAAGCTGCAAGAAGTCGCTTTGCCGGCAATTGCCCCGGTATACAAACTGGTATTCTTCTTGATCGTGTGCCCCGTGGTAAGCGGCCCTTGTTCAGGATCGACCTGAAATTGAGCGATAGACATCGAGGGAATTGGCCGGAGGTAGTGCGGATAGAGAATATTCAGGAGGGACTCGGTGATCTCGGGGAACTCATCGTCGATCTTGTGGTGTATGCGGCCTGCGAGCAGCGCGAAGGCTTCAATCAGGCGTTCGACGTGCGGATCCTCGCACTTACCCGGCTCAAGTGCTAGCCGCTCGGCGATCTTTCCCCAGTCGGCGGCGAACTCCTTGCCCAGATTTCGAATGAAGCTGAGCTCGTTTTCGTAATAAGGAAGTAGATCTTCCTTCACCGGGTATCCCCCATGATTACGAAGTGAGCGCTCTCCGGCTGCAACACAGTTTCAAAACTGATTGGTTCGGGGGCTGGTTCGACGCGCAGTAATGCATCCACGCGAAAGCGTAAGGCCGGGTCGGTTTCCTGCGGCGCCTCCAATGTAACTGTCACTTTCTCTAAGCGAGGTTCGAATCGGCGGATGGCCGCCTCTATGGCACGGCGCAGGCGGTGCTGATCGGCTTCACTCTTAAGGCCGTAGGAACTGAAATCCGGCAAGCCATACGTCAAGAGCGAACGATTCACTTCGGTGAACTGTTCAGGAACCTCTTCCTCCCGCCGTTTGGTATTCAGCAGAGCGCTCAAATCGTACCAAAGGGACGCCTTGAGAACACGCAACGCCTGTAAGCGACTCAAAGGGTGCTCCGCGGGTGAATTCGGGGCGTGATCTGTCAACCGGTCGAGCAGGGACGGAGTAACGCGGGCCTCGAAGGGTTCCACTATTCATCCCACCTCAGGGCCTGCCATGGATCGAGCTTACAGAGCCGGTCAAGAAACGCAGCGGCACGAGCGGCTTGCTCCGAGCCCGGCTCTGCCTCTCTGTAACAGCGATGCAGTCGGCCCCATACACGGCCAAGCAGTTCGGGCGCTTCCCACTTTTCCAGGTGCAGTTCCTCAATGCTTTTGGCCAAATCTTCCAAAATTGCAATGGCCAGCCGGTTGCGATCGGTTGACAGGCAGATTTCCGCGAGCCGGAGCCGGTGCAGGAAGATTACTCGCCCGCATTGCTGCGAGGCCAGCCGCGTCATTTCAGCCAAGCCTTCCTGTAAACTGCCCTTTCGCACCAGTTCTTCCGCTTGGGCCCAGGAGCCGCCGATGTCGGCCCCATCCGAAAGGAACGCCGCCGGCAGCGGGACCAACTGGCTACGCGGTGCTTTCCTGTCGGCCGGTGCCACAGGTTCGCCTGGCAGGGCAGGGTCAGGCTCCTCCTGGCGCTTGCGCTTGAGCAGATCATCGAGCATGCGGCCACAATCCTCTAAGGCTTCCTTGGTATCGGTGGTTCCAGGCACATCCGGCTTGAACTTCTCATCGAGGATCCGATCCAACCGCTGTAACTCTTCCCAAACCTCGTCGAAATGAGTGTGCGTTGTCTCGAGGCCCGCCCGGTGAGTAGCCTGTACCGCCTCTTCGAACATTTCCGCAGAGACTCCCCCAGCCGCAAGCGCGACCTTGCGCTTCTCTTTCTTCGTGGAGTCAATGTCGCCGAAGGAATTGCGCGTGTCTTTTTCCCAACCAATCGCACGCGATTGGCGATAATCCAGATAGGAGTAGTCCCGGCCTCCGTCGGTCCGGGCCGTGAGCGGTATCTGGCGAACGGCGCGCGGCAGATTATCCCCCCCGAACCAGCCCAGCGGCATCGCCCGAAACTGAAGGTCGCCGCCTTCGATTTCCGGGTAGAGGCCTAAATCCCAGAAATTCACTATCAGCCCACGAAGCAACTGGAGGCTATCCCGAAGGCCCGCGAAGCCATACAGCTTTACGTTGGCTTCCGTCAGCCAGACGGCGAGGCGAAGATCCTTAGATTTGTGCGCCAAGGCCTGGCTGAGCAGTTGCCGGATCAGAGGCCAGTCGGCGTTCTGACGGTCCAACAATTTATCCCGACGCCGCGCTTCGTTGATTGCTTGCCACTCTGGCGCCAGGGTAATGTCTTCTCCTGCGGGATGTTCCTCCGAAATAGGAGCCAGGAGATCTTCGAGAATTGGTTCTGGTGCCGCCATCACTTTTCACTCGACGGGTCAATTTCCAGTTGGCGGACTTCAAGGAGAGGCCAATCGCGCTCCCCGGCCATGAGCAGTTTCTGGCCGCTCGCGAGAGCCAGGCCCCCCGCATCGGCTCGCCAGTCCGTCATGCGTCCCAATTTCACCCGATCGTCTTGGTGCAGATAAGAGCCCGCATACAACACGGGCAGAAACACCTCACCGAGGGGGCCGATTTCAAGCTCCACGTGGGCGGGGTTCCAAACCAAGTCACGCAGATGCCGCGGCGCCTGCATGGTAACAGAACGGACTGCTTCCCAAGGAATCCAGGCGTAATTGTTCAGCGTGATGACTTCCAAGAAAGGCCCGAGCAGATCATCCGCATCCTTCAGATCGTCAAAACGCTCGCCATTAATTGTGCCAGAGACCGGTGGTCTTGCGGTTTCGCTTTCCTCCAACAGCGCACGAGCTTCCGCATAATGGCCTTCGCGGATGCGGTTGATCGCCTCCAGGTGAAGTCTGGCATAGTCGGGAACCCGCTTGGGCAGGCCAGGGACGCGGCCTTCAGAGAACAGCCGGCGTCGTTTCCTTTCACCCTCCAGCACGTTACGGTAAGGCTGTACCGCAATGTCCCTGTCGGAGCTCTCTGCCGCCACCACATCCAGTTGCTTTTCGGCGCGGTCGAGATCGCCGGCGCAACAAAGCAGCTCAAACAAGAAAGTCCTTTTGACCCGGTCCGTTGGCTCCGCTCGGAGGTTCGCACCGATCTGGTCGATGGCAGCGGAAAGGTCTCCCGCATCCAGAAGCTCCTTGACCATCATTTCAGCCCCCCAGCCAGTTCGCAAAGCCGCACGCCAAGCAAACCGCTTGCCCCGCGAGCGGGGCGATCAATATGACCCAAACTAAACAGCACGGCTGTGAGGAACGCACCAAAAGCCACCTGTCAACCTGGCCCATCCACGCTCGAATCAGTACCTCTGTCTGGAGCCGGCGCTATTACCTTTCGGCTGAGGCAGCCGCGCAACAAGGCGCAGCGATATGTTGATCTCATCCAACTGAAAGTGGGGCCGCAGGTATGCCACCGCAGTATAAGCACCGGGTTTTCCGGCAATTTCAGTGACCTCAATTCGGGCTTCGCGCAGCGGAAACTTGGCCTTGTGCTCCTGGGGGGCAGTGTCATCCAACAAGACGTAATTCGCAATCCAGTTATTGAGGAAAGTTTGGCACTCATCCCGCGACATGAACGCGCCAATCTTATCACGCATCATCACTTTCAAGAAGTGTGCAAACCGGGAGACGGCCATGAGGTACTGTAACTGAGCAGAGAGCCGGGCGTTCGCATTGGCATCGTCATCCAAGTATTGCGTCGGCTTGTGCACGGACTGTGCGCCGAAGAAGACGGCCTTGTCGGACCCCTTGTGATGACACAACGGGATGAAACCCAGCTCGGATAATTCGACCTCCCGGCGTCCGCTAATTGCGAGCTCAGTAGGGCATTTCAGCGCCACGTCGCCGTCATCCGTCGTAAACGTATGAGTCGGCAAGCCTTCCACCAACCCTCCGCCCTCCACACCCCGGATGGCGGCACACCATTCATATATGGCGAAGGCATTGGTCAGCCTTGCGGCGAAGGCGTAGCCCGCGTTGCCCCAGAGGTACTTAGCGTGATCTTTGCCGTCGACTTTCTCTTCGTAGTTAAATTCATCGACCGTGATGGAGTCCGCACCGTACGGCGCCCGCAGGAGGACATGCGGCATCACCAGACCGACGTATTGCGAATCTTCGCTCTCTCGAAATGACTTCCAACGCGCGTACAGCTCGTTATCGAAGATCTTGGCAAGATCGCGCGGGCCGGCGAGTTCCGTAAAGTCCTTCCAGCCGAACATTTCCGGCCCGGGCGCGGAAATGAATGGAGCGTGAGCGGCCGCAGAGACGTTGGACATCTTTTCAAGGACTTCCAAATCCTCGGGGCCTCGTCCGAAATTGTAATCTCCGACCAGGACGCCGAAGGGACTACCGCCGAGCGTGCCGTATTCTTCCTCGTACACCTTCTTAAACACGTTGCTCTGGTCGAACTCGGCCGCCCCCTTGAAATCCGCAAGCAACTCCTTCTTGGTGACATTCATCACCTTGACTTTGAGTGAAGTGGACGTTTCGGTTTGATCGACCAGGTAGTGCAGTCCTCGCCAGGTCGCCTCGAGCTTTTGGAACTCAGGTGCGTGCAGGATTTCATTGAGCTCGCCCGAAAGCAACTCGTCCAGTTGACTAATCCGAGCGCTAAGCATGGCCTGGGTGTCTTCCGAGACCAGCATCTGGGAATTCAGGATCTCGTCAAGAAACGCCTGGATCCAGTCCCTTCCTTGCTGCCGTTCTTCCGCGTCCTGACCGAGCCGCCCCTCTTCGACGACTTGATCGAGGAGGCTAGCCGGGACTTGGACTTCAGTTCGCTCCGGGGGATGTTGTGGTTGGCTTTCGGCGGGCATGTCCTAACCTTCCTTTTCCACCGATTCCGCAGATGCGGCGGCATCACCGGATTCTTTTCGCAGGGCTTCTGTCTTGGCGACAGCGTCCTGCAAAAGCTCTTCGAGCTTATCGTTGCCATAGAGGCTGCTGCGCAGGTTGGCAAGCTTTGTTCGCAGCTCCAGAAGCTGGTTCAAAGGCTTGACCTGGCGGGCAACATTCTGGGGTTCAAAATCGGTCAGCTTCTTGAAGCGCAACTCCACGCCCAGCTTGCCACCGGCGGGGCTAAGCGTATTGTCCACTTGGAAAGCGAGCCGGGGCTCTTGTTTGGCCATCACCTGGTCGATGTTGTCGCGGTCGATTTCAGTGAACCTGCGATCTTTCAATTTGACAAAGGGTCTGTCCGACTGGGCCGAGAGATCGGCCATGACACCGACCACAAACGGGATTTCCCGTTTCTCGATGGCCCCCCCCGTCTCGACGTCATAGGTAATGTGGACGCGCGGGGGACGAACTCTCCCCAACTTCTTGGTTATACTCTGCTTGGTTATACTCTGCTTCGTAGCCATGCTGGACTCCCTCGGAGGTCGCCTCCCACATCGCAGCAGGTTGCTCACTCCGCACTGGCACTGACACAATCCGGAAGTTGATGATAGCACAACCGTTTGGTGCCGTCCACCGAAATAGCGCCATCATGCCCTTGCGTAAGGCCTGGCAGGTTGCGGAAAACCCTGTCGCAGGATCGGATCGCCCGTGCCAATACTCGCAAGTTATTGATTCTACTATCGAACATGAACAGACTTGAGCCATTTTCAGCCCTCCAGGGCCCTTTTGCCACTCTTGAGCGGGTGCTGGATGCTTTCTTTCATTCAAAAACCCTGCTCGGGCACGAAACCGCGAAAAACCCCCGGTCAAACGCCTTCCGCACACCATTCGGATACTGCGTCACTTCGAAGACGATGGGCGACCTGTCTGGCAATATCGGCTGCGGAAGGCTCCTCGTGCTTTCGGCCTTGATGTTGACCAAGGGGAATAGATTGGTTCCCGCCGCGTGATCGGCGCTGGACAGAAGCTGAAAGATGGCCCAAGGTCCAGAATAGCTACCTAGCGGGGTACTGCCGCCGCCAGTTGGTTCCACGCGGAGATTGATTTCGCGATTCGAGGCCGGCCAGGAGTATTCCTTGTTGGACATGGAAATCGGTTCCCCATCAATCGTACCGGTAACCTGCTTGATAACCGAACTTGCCTGCACGGACATCTTGTACCGCATGGCTGGAGCACCTCCCTGTGGAGGAAACAGAGCAGCGGAAATCTCAGACATCCGATTGAAGAACTCCAAAAAACTGCGGGAGAGTTGAACCGGAGCGTCCGGCTTCTGAGACCAACTCCCGTCTGATTCCACCGCCAAGTCGCCGAGCGCCTGGCGCAAGGCGGCCAACAGCCCATCCTTAGGGTCAAACACCTTGCCGACCTGATCCAGACCGGCATCGTTCCCCTGCGGGCTGAACGGGTACTTGTTCGTAAGGGTGCTCAGGCCCGAGCACAGTTGCTGCTGAGCGCTTGTGATCTTCCGCCTCGTCACCTCCGCTGGATCCTTAATGATCAGCCCACGTGGGAGCGGGGATTCGAGAAGTACCTTGACCTTTTCGTAAACACCCTTACTGCTAAAGTTTCGCGCAAGGCCGTCGATTACGCCCTGGGCTTTTGCCATTTCGGCATTAGCTTGATTGTTCGCCGCCTGATTGGTTTCGTCGCATTTGCCGCCGCGATCGAGCGTTTGAAGGGCCCGTTGAAGATCGCCGAGAGAATTCAGATATGGCGTGTTACGTTCGTCGGCCCACTGATCGCGGTTCGGTGGCGAGTCCTTGAAAACTGCGTGCGCGGGCTGGAACGTCTCGGTAATCTGGTCTTCGCTGGGGCCGCCGGCGAACAGATCGTTCAGAGCCTTGGCGGTTTGTCCCCCGGCTCCTTCTTGCTTCTGTCCGAAGAAGCTCTTGAAGCGTGTGCCGGCTTTTTGCAGGGCGGCTTGGCCGGCCTGTTGCACGCTGGATCCCGCGTGTTTCGGGAATGTCGTGTTCTCAGCGGTCAAAAGCAGCACGGCCAGGATGGGCGAATCATTCTCTTTGAGGATGCGTAGTTTTTCGGCTGCATCCCCGCATCCGGCATAGGGTAGAACGCTCGCCTTGGCGAGGTAGTCGCTCCAGTACCGGATGTAATCATCGATATACAGTTTACGGAGTTGCGCTTTGAGGCCGGCTGCCGCTGGAAGACTCGCAAAGCGCGAGCCGCCGCTTCCGAGCACACACGACTCGCCAGCGCTCCCTCCCGCCGCGCTCTCGATCAACTCCTGTACACGATCCCATCCGCCGGGGCGGGTGAAGGCGGCCGGCACTTCTTCCCCCACGCGCAGCACCGAACGGTATTTGGCATCCGGCATCAGATCCGCCAGACGGGCTGGGCTCTGTCTTTCGTGGTTAACCTGCTCGATAATCTGACGATACTGAGGTTCCGCGCCGTTAAAGACGCTCAGGTAGTTGCGCCCCCGCTGGACCACCTGGTCGTCTTTGGAGAGGATTTGCAGCTCGTCTGGAATCTGGCGCGATTTGAGGCTGGTCGCATAGAAACGGAAGTTCTCCCTGGCAATTCGGTCGGCTTCAACGTCAAGAGGCCGGTCCTGTCGCCACCTGACCATCAATCGATCTACGACAGCCGAGTCCGGTGTGCAACTCGGCTCACTGGGGGACCTGGTGATGGTACGGTATGTCTTCAGCGTGTCGAACACAGCGTCGTAGCGATACGCAGAGTTCTGCTCGGAAGGCAATCCAGAAAGTTCGCCCTCCAGCCGGCGAACGATGGCGTCGAGGAAATACTCGCGAAGACGAGTGTAGTAGACGCGCCAGGCCGGATCCAACAGCGTTCTCCCCTCATAGAACCCGAAGTGCATCAAAATGCCCGGTTTATCCTCGACCAGGGCCTCTACTCGTTGGCGGAGGGCATCAATCTCCTGGAGATTCCGCGCAGAAGGAACTGTTCCCTGCGGCACCGCTTCGCACCGCAACGCAGCCTTCTGAACTTGGCTCACGAGGGAGTAGTTTCGCAGAAAAGAAACGGCAAAGAGCAGACTGGCGAGGCCAAACACCGCAACCGTCGAAATGAAAGCCACCTTGCGGTAATACTGTTGCCGTCGAGTGATATACGGACTTGCTCCGGCGGCCGGCCGTCGATGCAAGATCTGCTGCCAGAGGTCCGATACAAAGCTCCAGCGCGTGATCTCTGGTTCGCGCTCTCGAGAATCGGGAGGCTGGGACCGGAGTCTCTCAAGATCTTCGGCACGAAGAATGCGCGTGACGTCTCCCACTTTGTGCACGCCGCTGCGGTCGAGATCCGCTGCCCGTCCAACCACTTTTCGCGTCCCCGTAAAATACACTCCAGCCAGGCGCGGGTTGGACTGCAGCGGCTTGGCGCGAAACACATCCAGGAGGAACTGCCCCAGTGGCCCGCGAAGCCGCTTGAATTCGCGGGGAAACTCGTAAATGGCGGGCCTTTTCGCGGAGTCTTTCTCGCGCTCCAGAAATTCCAGTCGTCGATCGGCGAGCGAGAAGTAGAGGTTGTTCAGACCCGCGGTGATGGTTTCGTTGGTTGGGGATTGCGCGGCTGCCACCGCCGGGAACGTGCAGCCCAGGACCTGTTGGTCTTCGGACTCGGTCAAACGCCCGAAATATTCGCCAAAGTACGGGATCGAATCGGATTTTGTGAAGATTACGTAAACAGGGACGTCTCTGCCAAATACTTCGGCGACCACCCCCAGCCGTTGTTGCGCCATGCGGCCTAGCGCCGCCACTCGGGCGGTATCGGGAACGCCCACGAAGGCGCCCGCATCGCAACATAGAAGCACGCCACTCAGCTTGGTCTCCGCGTTGGCGCCGAATATCCTGGCGAACCGGGATTTGCCACCCGGGCGATGAAAAGATGCCAGAAATTCTTTCCAACGGGAATCCTCGCCGGAGAAGAAATCGCCGGCGCCTTCCACAACCACTGCGCCGTCGGCAAACCAAATGTTCCCCAGCCGCGTGGGCACAACGGCCGATTCGCGATGGACTTGCCCGGCAAGCAACTCCGGCTCGAATCCCGCAGCCAGAAAAAGGCTGGTTTTGCCAGTGCCTTCCGCGCCTAGAACGAAGTACAACGGAAAGTCCGTAATCGTGCTCTTGACCCGCTGGCTGGCTAGCGTAGGGGATTTCGCCAGTTTCTCATTGGCTTCCTGAATCAGTGCGGAAACCGCGGCGGACCGGCCAGATCCGGGGCTTGGCGCCGGCGCAGGAGCTTCGGGTGCGGACGCGGCGGCCGGAGTTTGCGTGGCGCCGGATAGTCTTGACACCAAGACGTACACCAGCAGCACCGTCAGGCCGCAAACCGTCAGAACAAACCCCACCAGAAGGCTTGAATCGGCCAGAAAGAGAAGCGAACCAAGCCATACCAGTACTTCGTAGAGTATGAAGATTAGAATAGGCAAGAACCGCTTGCGTTTCGTCATAAACTTGCTCTTGCTTGCCATAGCCTATCGGGGAACCAGTATCGCCAGCAGCTCACGGACGGCCCTCCCGGTTTCAGAATCCAGAATCACCCACAGAACGAACCAGAAAACGATAGCAAAAGCGGCGCAAGCAATGGCGGCAATTTTCCACCTGCCAATGGAAGCATCAGGCCCCGCAGTTGTCTGCGGCATGGGCGGAAAGGTGCCCTCCGGAGAGAGAACTGCCTGGTGTCCCCGAATGCGTTCGATCTGCTCGCGGAGGTCCTCAATCAACCGGTCAAGCTCGGAGCGCCCCCCAACCGCGTAGCGCCCCTGATAGCCCAGCAAAAAGCAGAGATCATAGACTTCCAGCAGGTCCGCCAGCTCCTTGGAATCGCGCCGCGTACGAATCGTTTTCAGGCGCTCGTAGACGCCCTCCCCGGCCACCGCCTGCGCGTAACGCTTCGCCTGCAAAGGCGTCCACTGGTTCCGGTTTGCATCGCCCGACCGCTGGACGGTCTCGTCCAGAAAGGCAATGGTCGCATAGTGAGCGTCCTGGATATCCTGATTGCGATAGCCAACCTTCATCGCTTCCCGTTCTATTTCGTCGAGCAGGCTTTCCATCCTCTTCTGGAAAGCGTTTGCATCGATGAGCTGTTGTTTCCCCGACTGGAGACGTACAATGGCGGTCAGCATTCCCTGGTAGAGCAGCGCCAGCCGCTCAGTATGCGAAGGCTCGGCCTTTTGCCCGGCGTCGCGCCCTTCGTTAGCGTCTGTTTGGATCATGGCTCGCTCGGCACATTCTCCTCAGGCCGCGTCGGTACCGGGAGTATCACCGCTTTTCCCGCCCAACGCGGCGCTTACAGATTGTAGCTCATCAAGATAACGGAGATGTTGTCGGGGCCACCCTGCGCCCGCGCCGCTTCCTTGAGACGCACGGCAGTGCGCTCGAGAAATTCGCCCGCGCCCAGAATCGACCGGATAGCGGCGTTGCCGATCACTCCGTGCAACCCGTCGCTGCAAATCAAATACAGGTCACCGCTCTCAAGTTGCTGTTCCACGATGTGGACGTCCAAGGCGCCCTGGGATCCAGCCGCCTGCGTGAGCACGTTGCGCATTGGATGATTCGCCATGTCTTCGGCGTTAGCCCCGGCTTGCCGCGCTACCGTATTCACGAAGGTATCGTCGAAACTGATCTGTTTCAGTTCGTTGCCGCGAAACAGGTAGACCCTGCTGTCCCCCACGTTGCCGATCACGGCGTTGCCTTCACTCAGCAGAATAGCCGCCACGGTGGTCCCCATTCCCGCACGCTCCGGAGACTGCTGCCCATGATTCCAGACCTGACGGTTCGCAAGCTGGATCGCCGTGACCAGCCGGTTCGCGTCGACGGAAAGCTCGAAATTGTAACCGAAAGGCCATGTGACATCAAAACGGTCCCGAGAGGACTCCATGTAGTACCGCACGGTAGAGATGGCCAGGTCGGCGGCCATCTCACCGTGCTGATGGCCGCCCATTCCGTCGGCCACGACAAATAGATTGAGCGAATGATCCGTCAGGACGCGGTCCTGGTTTTCCTGGCGGACGCAGCCGGTGTCGGTCAGCGCGTAGGATTCTATCATTTGGGACAAAACTGCACGACTATCCGGAGCTGTCCTGTTTTTGGCTTGGTCGCGGTGGCACCCGCCGCATCACCCTCATAGCCCATAGTGTCCACCCAGGATTGTTCCGGGGTTGATTCGGTGATGTAGAGGATGCTTGGGATCCCAATTGACGGGATCCGCTGTCCGGATTTCAAAGTGAAGATGGGGCGGCTGACCATGGGCGTTGCCGTCAGTTCCGGTATACCCTAGAATAGCGCCCTCCTTCACCGGCTGACCCTCCGCGACGGAAGCTTGACACAAATGGCCATATAGAGCATAGAGGCCGCCGGGATGCCCTGGGTCGGTAAACGCCAAGACGACCGATAGCCCATAATCACCATGGCGTCGAGCGGAGACCACTTTTCCCTCGGCGATTGCCACGATCGGCGTGTTGACGGGTGCGTACACGTCCCAGCCTGAGTGACCTTTGTGCCCCTCTGACCGAACCATGCCGAATGCGCCGCCGGCAGGGCTATTGAGGACATGGTGTACCCCTGGCTTCCCAATGAACTTTGCATCGTCTTTCTTGCTTCGGATAAGCATCTTGATGTTCAATGGTGGTCGCATAATCAATCACTCTTCCTTTGAGCGAGACTTCGGAGTGGTCCAGAACACCCCAGGCCTCACGACTAGGACGCGATCTTATTCGCCTGCAGGTCCCACCCGCCGGTGACGTTGCCGCCGCCGCTGCCGTCGGAGCGCTTCTGCTGTGTGTACGTCCACTTGATTTTGCCGAAGTTGAAGCTCACAGATTCGGTGGGAAAAGTGTCACTCCCGCCGGCAGCACCGCCCGGGTGCACGCCGGAGATGATCGCGTTTTCCATCTTCACCTCCAGATACTTCAACTTGTCGCCGCCCGCCCGGCAGAGCTCTAGCGTCACGTTGGCGGAGACCTTGCCGCTGCAGCAGAATTCGTACAGCTTCGGGGAAGCCTTGTCGATATGCTTCACCACCGAGAAGTCTTGGATGTTGACCCGCTCCGTCGGCGCGCCGCCAACAGAACTCGCCGTTGCCGAGGAGGGCTGGGTCATGCCGTGGTTAAAGGACAGGACCTCGATCCAGTCCTTGTGTTTGTCGTCCGTGCTCTCGCCCGGAATTCCGTCGATTTTGAGGAAGGCATCGAATGCCATGTCGTTCTCCTTTTCGTGCTAGCTAAAGGCAATAGTAGTGCCATCCCGCACCAAGAGCAATGCAAAGGCCCGCATTATTGCTCCATCTTGTTGATTAACAAACAGATATGATTTTGGGGGACGGTGCACCCTGGGAGCCTGCCCACTTCCCGACTCGGTCTGGCGAGTATCGCAAGTGACAATGGGCTGATCCGAATTGATAGCGCGATTGAGCTTGAGGCTCACCTGTTCAGATCTCCCCTCAGGTTCAGCGTGCGGATCAACCGATGAAGATTGGTGGGATGGAGGTGCAGCCGTTTGGCGGCCTCGTTATAGCTGCCTCCCACCTCTTCGATCGTCTTCAGAACAATCTGCTTCTTCGCATCCCGCACCATCTCGTGGAAACCACCCGAGGAGGGCGATCCGGGAATATCGGCTTCCACAACGCTATCGGGAAGATCTTCGGGCAGGATCAACTCCGTTGCGCCCAGTACCACCGCCCGCTCCATGGCGTTTTCCAGCTCTCGAACATTGCCCGGCCAATCGTAATGCACCAAGTAGGCGCGGGCCGCGTCCGAGATGCCCGTAACCTGCCTCGTCGTGTTCTTGGCATGCTTGCGAACCAGGTGATTGGCGAGCGGCACAATGTCTTCCCGGCGCTCGCGGAGCGGAGGCAGAACAATGGAGACTACGTTGACCCTATAGTAGAGGTCCCGGCGGAAGGTTCCGGTCTTTACGGCCTCTTCGAGATCCCGGTTGGTGGCGGCAATCAGCCGGATATCCGCTTTGATCGGCCGAACTCCCCCCACTCGCTCGAACTCGCGTTCTTGAATGACACGGAGCAGTTTCGTCTGCAACGCGGGGGCGAGTTCTCCTAACTCGTCGAGAAAGACCGAACCGCCGCTGGCCTCTTCCAGCTTGCCCTTCTTCTGCGTTACGGCCCCCGTAAATGCTCCCTTTTCGTGACCGAACAGTTCGCTCTCCAGCAGCGACTCCGTCAGCGCGGCACAGTTGATTGCCACAAACGGCTTGGATGCCCGAGGGCTGTTGCGGTGAATCGCCCGGGCCACCAGTTCCTTGCCCGTACCGCTCTCCCCCCGGATCAGGACGGTGGAAGCCGACGGCGCAACCTTTCCCACGAAATCGAACACGCGGCGCATGGATGGGCTGCCGCCCACCATGTCGTGCTCGACGTTGATTTCCACCTTCAGCCGGTGGTTCTCGCGCTGGAGGTTTTCCACCAGGAGAGCGTTTCCCAACGCGATGGCAGCCATCCCCGCGATTCCAGTGAGCAACTGCAGGTGGTCTTCTTCGAAGCGGGTCCGGGCGTCTTGCGAGTCCACGTAAATCGCGCCCAGGCTCTTTTCGAATGCGATCAAGGGCACGGCCAGCAGCGAACGCATCTGCGCCCTGATTACACTCTCCGTCAAGTCGATTGCCGCATCATGAAGGACGTCGTTGCTCAGCAGCGCAACCTTCTCCCTCATGACTTGGTCGATGATGGTTCGCGAAACCTGCATGGGCCGATCCTGGGCGTTGGTGTTCCACTGGTATACGGAGGTGAATTCGTCCGGTGTTTTGCCGGCCAGCAAGACTGCGGCGCGATCCCCGGGAATCACCTCAAGAATGAGCCGAAGCAGCTCTCGTTGGAGCGGTTCCAGTCCGCGGATGGACGCGATGGCCGAGCCGATCTTCAACAGGGTCTCCAGATTCCTCACGGTCTGGTCTACCCGCGGCAAGTTGTGAGGCAGCAGGTAGAGAGCGTCCTCTGCTTTGAGGAGTACCGTTGTCGCCGCCATGGGATTGCCGCTCGCGAGTTCCACCGGCAAGGAAGCCACGGCCGGCTCCACTTCGTTGTGAACAAACAGGAATAGGGACTGGCCGGCCTTAATCTGGTCGCCGTCCTTCAAGGCTTGGGCCGTAACGGGCAAGCCGTTAACAAAGGTTCCATTGCTGCTGTCGAGGTCACGGATATTGAAGCGGCCATTATCCTTTTGAATCAGACAGTGACGCCGGGATAGCACCCGGTCTTCAATCGGGACTGAATTGGTCCTTTCCCGCCCGATAGACAACTCGGCGTCTAATGGGAACACAGCCCCCTCTAGAGGTCCCGATATGGCCACAAGGCGAGCTTCCATTTCTTCGTGGGTCCTGGTCAGGGGCATTATACCCTGTTGGCTTCCTCGCCACCGGCCCTTCGCAAAAAGGGTGTGCGTGTGGATGAAGAAAGCCTTGTGCCGCCAGCGCACAGGGCTTCTCCGTACGCGCTCCCACGCGCTACTAAAACCTCCCCCGGCGGGACAAGGATTGCATGTAACGCTCTCGCGGTGAACGATACAGAGGGGACTCCTGATCACTGAAATTGATACGGTGTTCAAGCGGAAGGTTAATATAAGTGTTCACTACACGGTAGACATTCTCTCCATCGGTAATAGAATCAGCCCACGAGTCAACTCGTGCATTAACAAAGTCCACGAATTGCCGTGATCGACCCGGATTGGTGACATTACAACCAAGTACGCCTCCAGCCCAACTGCCAGCGTGCACCCCCCGCGCCACATCGTGGACGGCATTGAGCGCCGTAGACTTGTATTTGAACAGCGCGGCCCTAAGACAAATCGACACAATCTGGGTACTGACTTTGGCACTCTTAGCATCCCAAGTATCCCCTGAATTCATCTCGGCTCGCATGTGATGCCACGATCCAAGTAGTCCATGGGCAAAGTCTAGCACAGCCTCTTCGACGTCTAGTACGTCTCCGACGGTTTCTGATGCCAGTCCAATGCTATTAAGCCTGTCAAAGGCGACTCGCCAACGCAAGCTTTTCACCCCGCCACGCAACGAACCCTCGATATTCCTAACTGGCTTGCTGCGCACCAAGTCGAATTGCCGGTAGGCGGCGGAGCCGAACACTCTCTTCATAATAAAACACGTGTGGCTCACAAGATCGTTGAGGTGGCCACGGCTCTGATTCCGAGTCTGGAGAACCTCAATTATGTGAGAGGCCTTCTCAATCCGGCCGCCATCCTTGTTGACGCTCATAGACCCGCCTCCTTTGGGAGCGTGATTCCAGATTCGCATTATTTCAGACCGCCTGGTTCATCGAACCGTTCAAGAACACTGCCCAGAATCTCCATTCTCGCATCCCAAGTTTGATCAGTATACACCCAGCCTTCCATCTTCGACCCCAGATCCGTCTGGTCCGTCTGGTCCCCCCGGTGCAGTTTCTTCCTCGGGGGGCTATCTTCGGCCCCGCAAAACGCGGTTGTCGTCGTGCCTGAAAAATCCAAAATCCGTAAAGTCCGTATTTTCAACACCCTCCACACGCGTCTCTCTCCGGCCATCTCTCTTCCGTCGTCACCGGCAAGGCCGCAATCCTTCGCAACATCCCCGCAGGGAACCGCCTCGTAAGGCGCCTCTCGGCCAGCGTGTTGTTCCTCTGGCGGCGAGCCATCACCCGGGTGAACGCGAGGATCAGAATCACTATTGACAGTGCCTTCTGTCCCGAATGATACTTCCATATGGTTCGCCATCTGCGCGGAACAGGAAGTCCCCGTTTTCTTGAAGGGCTTATAACGGCAGCCGATCTTCTCTGGCAACAGTAACGTTAGAACATACCGGGGTGGCGATCACCGTGGTCACCCAAGGCGGGCTATTGGCAGGCCGAAGCGTGGGCATGTTCGTGCAGGGAATGGGGAACGTATCGGGTATGGCGATCCGAATCGGCCGGAGATTGACGGGCTGGCGAGGATAGAGAGGTTTTGGGAGCCCAGTGACATACACTCAAGAAAACCGCCTGATGGCGATCGGCACCCCACTTGCCGAGGACGCGGTACTCTTATCCGCTTTCTCGGGGGACGAAGGCATTTCCCGACTGTTTCGATTCGATCTGGAACTGCTGTCGGTCAGCGATTCGATCGATTTCAATGCAATCGTCGGGCAGAACGTCACCGTCCGATTGACGCTGGCGAGCGGGAACGACCGTTACTTCAATGGCTTCATTAGCCGGTTTTCGCAGGGTGGGCGGGATCGGGACCTGATTTCCTACTACGCCGAGATGGTTCCCTGGCTGTGGTTCCTCACCCGCAAATCGGATTGCCGCATTTTCCAGAAAATGAAGGTTCCGGACATCGTCAAACAGATCTTTGACGAAATGAATTTCAAGGATTACAAATTGCAGCTCTACGGAGATTTCCTGGAGCGCGAGTATTGTGTCCAATATCGGGAAACCGATTTCAACTTCATTTCGCGGTTGCTGGAAGAAGAAGGAATTTTCTATTTCTTCGAGCATCAGGACGGCATCCACACCCTGATCCTGGCCAATGACCCCATAGAGCATAGGCCCTGTCCGGATCAGCCCCAGGGTCGATACGAGGGTGCTTCCGGCGGCGCTGCGCAAGAAGACGACATCATCCTCGAGTGGCGCGCCCAGCAGGAAATGCGGCCGGGCGTTTATGCCCAGGCGGACTACAATTTCGAACAGCCAAGCCAGGTTTTGCAGGCCAGCATTACAGGGAAGGGCTCGTATGAGATCTACGACTACCATCCGGGCGAATACCGGAAGGTGCCGGAGGGTGACGGCCTGGTGCGGACCCGGTTGCAGGAACTGGAATCGCCTACCTTGGTAGCTCGTGGGTCGAGCGATTGCCGCGCTTTTACCAGTGGGTATCGTTTTGATCTGACGGAGCATTACCGGAGCGATATGAATCAGGCTTGGGTGTTGACCGCACTGCGTCACACGGCCAGCCAGCCCGGCGATTTCCGCAGCGGCACCGGTTTCTCGCAGGCGGATTTCCACTACCGGAATTGCTTCGAATGCATCCCGCATTCGACGCCGTTTCGACCGGCCCGCATCACTCCGCATCCGGTTGTGCAGGGCTCACAGACCGCTGTGGTCGTCGGCCCCGCGGGTGAGGAGGTTTTCGTAGACCAGTACGGTCGCGTAAAAGTCCAGTTCCATTGGGACCGGAAGGGTAAGAAGGACGAGAACAGTTCCTGCTGGATTCGGGTGGCCCAGAATTGGGCAGGCAAGCAGTGGGGCGCCATCTTCACCCCCCGTGTGGGCCAGGAAGTCGTTGTCGATTTTCTGGAGGGCGATCCCGACCAGCCCATCATCACTGGCCGGGTCTACAACGCCGAACAAGTCACTCCATATAAGCTCCCCGACGAGAAGACGAAGAGCACGATCAAGAGCAACTCGTCGAAGGGGGGAGGCGGTTACAACGAACTGCGCTTCGAGGATGCCAAGGGGAAAGAACAGGTTTTCATCCACGCGGAACGCAACCAGGATATCCGCATCAAGAATGATCTTTACGAAACCGTTGGCGCAGCGAGCCACCGAAAGGTCGGTGAGGATCACCTCGAGGAAATTGGCGGCGATCTTCACCTGGCAGTGAAGGGGGATCAGAACGAGAAGGTGGATGGAACGGTTTCCTTGAACGCGGGTGTCGGCTATCAAGCGAAGGTTGGAACGAATTACGCGCTCGATGCCGGGACTGAGGTACACGTCAAGGCTGGAATGAATCTCGTGATCGAATCCGGCACGATGCTGACGCTGAAAGTGGGCGGCAACTTCATCAATATCAACCCGGCCGGTGTGTTCGTTTCCGGCACGATGGTCATGATAAACAGCGGCGGGTCTGCCGGCTCGGGATCGGGGGCTTCCCCTCAAGATCCTAAACCACCCACCGAAGCCGATACTGGATCGAGTTGAAAGTCCGATTCGCATGAAGGCACGTCCGTGAGAAGAAAGCACATGACGAAAGGGGCACGGTAACGTGGGCTCGCCAGCTGCTCGCCTTGGAGATCCAACCGTACACGGCGGCTCGATCGTAGTCGGCCAGCCCACCGTGCTGATCGGTGGCCAACCGGCTGCACGCATCGGCGACATGCACCTGTGTCCCCGGGTCACCGTTCTGGTGCCGCATGTTGGCGGACCCCTGGTGTTGGGCTCCTTTACGGTCTTGACTGGAGGCGTACCCCAGTCGCGCGTCGGGGACATGCTGGTCTGTGTCGGCCCGCCTGACTCCGTGGCAATGGGCTGCCCCACAGTGCTCGTTGGCATGGCCGGCGGCGGCTTGGGGTTCGGCGCGATCATTATGGGTCTCGCGGCTGGGCTCAACAATCTCGCTGGCGACGCATATCCGCGCTGCAGCATCACGCCAGACGGGAAGGTGGTGACGCGGTACAACGCGCAGATCACCATTGAGGGATCGCCATCGTATCAGCCGACCGTGGTCGCGGATCTTGATCGATTCCTGGCGACGCGGACCGGGCAAAGATGGGCCGATGCTTACGCGGCGACAGGAAGGAATCTCGCGATCCGGCCGATGCCGGTATCCGGGCAGCAGGACAACGGGGGCACGGCGCGCGTCAGTCCGAACGATGCGCTGGCGACCGTCAATCCGGATAAGACGGAGACGCCGGGCGCTGGCTCCGACTCGATCATCACATACAATCCTTCGTACACGCAACAGTACACGGGCGAGGACGGCAACACTTACACCCAGCAGCCTAATGAGGTGCTGGGGCATGAAATGATTCATTCACTGCACAACGCGCAGGGCGAGAATCGTCGCAATATTCCGGATACATATTTGAACGGCGACAATCAGGAAGAGGCGCGTACAATCGGGGTTCATGGCTTCGATGACGAGGATATTTCGGAGCGGCAGTTAAGCGAGGATGCGCGCGGGCCGGGTAGTGCGCGACCGGATCACGATTCAGTCACGGGAGGGACGTATCAAGATGCTAGCGGGGTCTGGCACCAAACGGCCTATGATGCAAGCGGGAATGTCATCAGCGACACAACCGGGACGCCGCCCCCGGGAACTCCTCCGAATCGGTAGGCGCGACTGGTTATGCGGGTTGGCAGGAGTGTCTATGCAAACTTCAAACGCGACTGACACATTGGTGCTCGATCTGAGCGCATCGGTTGAAGGAGGTGCGCTGCATGTGAGGTATGCGCTGATAAATCGGGCCGGGCGCGCGATCGTCGCCTTCGACGGTGCGACAGGCACTGGCGGCGGCCCCTTTCCCGACCTCACAGGGCAATGCTACGTCAGCTTTGCGGATGGCGCCGTTCGGGTTCAGCGAATCCGCCCTAGTCCTCATCCGAGCATAGACACAACACGCATCTTCATGCCGGCGGTGTCTCAAATAGCGCCGCAGGAGACGCGTCGCGTGCAATTCCGTCTGCCGCTGCCGGTGAAGGAGCGCTCCGAATACACCCCCGATTATCCAGGCGCGACGTATGAACAGCAGTTGGTCAACCGGCTGGAACTAAGGATCGGTTACTTTTTCAAGACTGGGGAGACCGTGTTGAAGCCATTGGGGACGCCAGGCGTGTTTCAAGCCGTGAAGGGGGCGTCCTTGAGCCAGACGTTTCAAGTGGCGCAGATTTGCCCGGCGACCATCGACGTCCTGGTGCGGACCGATGCGGAATTCCTCCGGATGTAGCGCATGCCCGCGTTAAATACGATTAAGGAGCCAGCGAGTACCGATGGGACAGGCGACACAATATTGATGGCTCTCGCGTTGTTAGATCGATATGAACGAGGCGTAACATTTCCGCCCGCGGCCCAATCGCGGACCCGATAGCCCTATGCCCTGGTCGCTTCAAGTTGTCGAAGGCGCCGACATGTCGCGCAAAATCGCCCTGAAACCCGGCAACACTATTACTGTCGGGATTACTGTCGGGCGCGGAGATGCCGCTATGATCACGTTTCCCAACGATGGGTCAATGTCTGGTCTCCATTTCGCTGTCTCGCTGGCGAAAGACGCTCCTCAAATCCAGAACCTGAGTAATGCCAGCCACACTGAACTCAACGGCGCGCCCATCGCTTCCTCCACCCTCAAACCTGGGGATCGAATCAAGGCCGGGAATACGGTGTTTGTTGTGGTCGGTCCCGCGCCCTATCCTTATCCGGCAAAAGTGCGCTTCGGCGGTTGGGGATTCGAGTTCGTTCCAGAGGGCTGGCAACCGGCCGAGTCCGTCGGGTTCGTAATGACGAGCGATCCGGCGTTTCGAGCCAGCATCACAGCCGTTGAGGAGCCTTTGGCAGAGGGGCAGACACTTTGGGATTATGTCGACGCGCAAAAGCAGCTTGCACGTCAGCACCTTGTTGGTGCAACTCTTGTGGGCCCAACGCCCGCCGAGATTCGCGGAGCTGAGGAAGCCCTGGCGCTGACGATCACTAGCCCATCGGCAGCCAGCGGTTCCGTAGTCCAGCGCCAGGTTTACGCAGCTAGTGATGGAGTCGCCGGAGTCTTCACGATAACGATGTTGAGTTCGCAGTCCGAGAAACTGAGCCATGTGGTATCGCTCGTCGAGCAGGGTCTCAGCTATTTTCAGGGATAGTTCCTCACTTTAGAGTAAGCACCCGATGAACGCCGACGCCCTGTAAAGGTCCGGTGCCTGCAAACGGGGAAACTCAGCTATTGGCGGGAGCCCGACGATGCGGCAGAAGCATGTCGAGTTTGGCGACAGGGACAGTCACCGTAGGAAACTCCGAGAATCCTTGCCCCCGCCCCGCCCTTTCTCCGTGGCAGATGAGTTGATGAGTTCAGCGCTCCAGGTGCAGGATGAACCCGGGCCGGCTCGATTTCTCAATTCTGAGACTGACCTATTTCCCGGAGGAATATGGCCTCGCTGCTAGCCTCCGGATGGGTTAGCCGGACGGATACGGATGAACTACTCAAAAAACACGATTCGCAGCAACAGAACCGAGCTTTTCTTTGAAGAAGACGCGCCGGTCTCCAAGTTCCGGCTTGCCCCGTCGGGTGCGCAGAACTGTTCCGCCCCCTCCGCGGGGTTCAGCCACAAGAAACCGGTGAACCTGGTCATACACTCCTCGGAGGGGTTGGAAGATCAGGAGCGGGGATCAGATGTTCAGGTGGTAGTAGCGCCGCTGCTTTTTGGCTGTGCCAAAACTGTGTCCGAACTGCATCCGTTCCAATCATTGGAATTGCTTGTTGAGCGAAAGCAGATTCCCCAGATTGTTGTAAACGTTAGGAGTTTGCGAAAAACTACGGAGCCGTTGGAGATCACTCGCGTCCCTTGGGCGCAGGGGGTCGGGCGTTCAAATCGCCCCGCCCCGACCATCCGTAAGCAACTCATTTCATTGGCTCTTCGGCTCTTTCCGCTACTTCTGCCCGTAGTAAGCCTTCGGCCCGTGCTTGCGAAAGTAGTGCTTGTCGCGCAGCGCGTCCGAGATGGGCGCCGCGGCCGGGTGGATGGCCAGCGTCTGCCAGGCCATGGCCGCAAGTTCTTCCACAATCGCGGCCATGTGCGCGGCGGCGGCGGCGGATGGGCCCCAGCAGAACGGGCCGTGGCCGGCCACCAGCGCGGCGGGGCAGCCGAGCGGGGCGCGGCCTTCTATCAAACGGACGATCGCCACGCCCGTGTTGGCTTCGTATTCGGATTCGATTTCCGCGGGCGTAAGCGGAGCGGTTACCGGCACCGGGCCGTCGAAGTAGTCCGCGTGCGTGGTGCCGAAGCAGGGGATCTCGCGGCCGGCCTGCGCCCAGGCGGTGGCGTGCCGCGAGTGCGTGTGCACCACGCCGCCAATCGCAGGGAACGCGCGATAGAGCGCCACGTGCGTCGCCAGATCGGAAGACGGCCGCAGGCTGCCCTCCACCACGCGGCCATCGAGATCCGTGATCACCATGTCGGCGGGCGTCATCTTTTCATAGGGAACGCCGCTCGGCTTAATGGCCACCAGGCCCTGTTCGCGCGCGAGGCCGCTGGCGTTGCCGAACGTGTACAGCACCAGGCCGCGGCGAACCAGTTCGAGATTGGCTTCGCAGACCTCAGCCCGCAGCGCTTCCAGCACTCCCGCCTCCTCGCGCGCGCGCCGCGATTCCGCGCAGCTCGGGCAGAACATCTCCCATCTCGATGGCCTTGGCCCGCCGCTCGCCGAAGGCAAAGTACAGCTTCCGGAAGAGCGGGTACAGCTCCGCATACGTCGCGGTGCCGGCTCTTTCCGGCTCGATGGTGGCGTACCCCGGGCACAGCGCGTCCTGCGCCTCTTCGATGGTCTGAAACGCGCCGGCGGCCAGGAACGCGAAGATCGCCGAGCCCAGGCTGGTCACATCGCCCTTGGGCACCAGGATGGGCTTTCCCATCACGCTGGCGTACACCTGGTTGAGCACGGGATTCTTCTGCGGGACGCCGCCGCCGTTGATGATGCGGCGCACCGGCACGCAGTGCTCCTCCATGCGCTCCAGAATCACGCGCGTGTGGAAGGCCGTGCCTTCAATGGCCGCGAACAGCTCGTCCTGGGCCGTGTTGGTCAGGCGCCATCCCAGCGTGACGCCGCCCAGCTCGGGGTTCACCAGCACGGTGCGGTCGCCGTTGTCCCAGGTGAGGCGCAACAGGCCGGTCTCCCCGGCGCGGTAATTCTCCAGGCCGCGCGACAATTCGGCGACGGTGGTGCCGGCGCGCCGCGCGATGGCCTCGAAAATATCGCCCGTGGCCGACATACCGGCTTCGATGCCGATGCGATGCGGATGGATCGACCCAGGCACCACGCCGCAGACACCGGGAATCAACTCCGGCTTCTCCCCAATGGCCATGATGCAGGTGGAAGTTCCCACCACGTTCACCACGTCGCCCAATCGCACGCCCGCGCCGATGGCGTCCCAGTGCGCGTCGAAGGCGCCCACCGGAATGGGGATGCCGGCGCGCAGGCCGAGCCTCGCCGCCCAGGCCGGGGCGAGCTTTCCGGCGATCTGGTCCGAGGTGGCGTACCGTCCGCCCAGCCTGGCGCGCACGCCTGTGAGCAGCGGATCGACCGCGACCAGAAACTCCTCGGCCGGAAGGCCGCCCAGGCCCGCGTTCCACATCCACTTGTGGCCCATGGCGCAGACGCTGCGCGGGACCGAGGCCGGATCTGTGATTCCGCCGAGCGCCGCAGCCACCATGTCGCAGTGCTCAAGGGCCGTCGCGAAGCGGCCGCGCTTCCCGGGATTGTGGCGCAGCCAGTGCAGGAGCTTGGCAAAGCCCCACTCGGAAGAGTAGATGCCGCCGCACCAGTCGATGGCTTCGAGGCCCCGTTCACGGGCCGCGGCGGTGATCTCGCCGGCTTCCTTCCACGCGCGATGATCGCACCAGAGATAGTAGTCGTCGATGGGCTCGAGATGCGCATCCACCGGGATCATGGTCGAGCCGGTGGTGTCGAGCGCGATGGCCTCGATGGCGTTGCCGTCGATCGAAGCATTCTCAATGGCGCGGCGCATGGCCTCGGCCAGCGCCTGCATGTGGCTCGAGTGGCTCTGGGTGGCGTAGTCGGGATCTTCCTTCTTACGGAGCAGTGGATACTCCGCCGCCCCGGAGCCCAGACGTCCCTTGGCGCTGTCGAAAATGGAAACCCGGACGCTCAGGGTTCCGAAATCCACGCCGGCAACAACGCTCATGAGTGCTGATGCACGCTCCAGCCGAGATAGCGCGTGACGGCTTCCAGCACGGCCGCCGCCACCGGCGCCAGGTTGGCCGCCACGTGATGCTCGAAGCCGCGCTCGCAGATGAAGCGGAGCAGCTCTTGCAGCCTGGGGATGCGCACCACGCCGGCGCCGCCAAAGGTTTCGAGCGGATCGTCGGTGAACTCGCCTTCCCCCACGTAGCCGTGAATCGAGCCCTCCCGATCATTGGTCGAGAAACGCGCGAAACTCATTGGGCCGGACTTCACGCGCCCCACGCACGTCCCATAAGTGTTGTCGCGCCCCACCGTGCCGGCGATGATCTGCTGGAAGTCCATGCGGCTCTCCCTGAAGAAGTGCTTGGGAAGATTGCTGCAATGGAAGCAGACCGCTTTGTCGGGGTCTTCGCCGTAATTGTTGTTCCAGTCGAGCAGGGCGCTGGGCGTTCCCGAGGCCAGTTGCAGGGCGTGCATTCCGATCACGCCGCAAATGTCCACCTCGCAGGCGCTGGACATCAGGTTCTCGCTCATCATGCTCATCACCGTGCAGGGCACCACGCCGAAGAACTCTTCGAGCGAAGTCCAGCACTGCACGGCGCTGATGGCGACGTTGGTCTGGGCCATCCACTCATCCACCACCGCGCCCAGTTTGGCCATCTTGAGGAGCGGTTCGGCGGGCACGCCATCGGTCGGCACATAGCGCCGGATGGCCTCCAGCTTGGCGACCGCCGCGGGGTGCTGGTCGCCCATGCGCGCGATGCGGCCCAGGATCTCGGAAAGGTCGATAGGCTCGACAGAGATGCCGTTGGCCTCGAGGATCTTCTCGCTGTAGCGGACGGTGTTGAAAGCCGCGGGCCGCGCGCCGATGGCCCCTATGCGCAACCGCCGCAGCCCCCGCACCACGCGGCACACGGCGGCGAACCAGTCCAGGTCGCCGCGGAAAAAGTCGGAATCCGGGGCCTCGGTGTGGCGCGTGGTGAGCGAATAAGGAATTCCATACTGGCTCAGGTTGTTGCACGCCGACATCTTGCCGCAAAAGCTATCGCGGCGGTCCTGGATGGTCATGCGGCCGGGCGTATCGGGGGTAGCCTGCACCAGCACCGGCACGTTCAGATCGGCCATGCGCAGGGTGTCGGCTATAGCGCGCTCCTCGCCGAAATTGGGCAGCGTGACGATGACGCCGTCGATCGACTCGCGGTGTTTCTTGAACAGGTCCGCGCAGCGTGCCGATTCCACGCGCGTCTCCACCGCCCCGAACTTGGTGTCCTCCGGACCGGGTACGACCGCTTGGTATCCGGCCTTCTCGATGGCCGCAATCATCTCGGAGCGCCCGCTCCGGGCGAGATGGTCGGGGAAAAACCCCCGGTTTCCGACAATCACGCCGAAAGTCATCATCTCCCCCTCCCTGGCTTAAACCGCACCGAATAAACCGTCCCCATGGCGATCAGCAGGGCGCCCCACCAGATTCCGGCGTGCAGGTCGGACCTCACCACGGGGTGCGCCGCCGGATTCCACAGATCGTATATTCCGGCGCCCAGGATCAGCACTCCGTAAATCAGGAGCAGGACGCCGATGAAAAACCAGATGGAAATCATGCCAACGCGATGCATCGTTCACCTACCAGAAAATGACTTGCAAAACCACAAACACGAACGCGATCACCCCGGCCCAGAAAATGGGGCGCTGGTACAGCTTCAGGTGGCCTTCCGAAGGCAGCTCCGTGCAACCGTACACCAGGCCGGCCAGCTCCGTCTCGGGCTTGGGCCGCGTGGCCATGCTCACCACCACCGTCACCACCACGCAGATGATCCAGGCCCACAGCGCGCGGAACATATTCTCGGCCATGGGCTTCGCCTCAGACGAAAGGGCGATGTAGCGCAGCGCCGTGGGGTCCAGGTAGACCCACAGCCACATGCCGATGGAAGAAAATGTGCCGGTGAGCAGGCCCCAGAAACCACCCTCGGGCGTGGCCCGCTTCCATAACATGCCCAGAACCACCGTGCCGAACAGCGGCGCGATAAAGAAACTGAAAAGCTGCTGCACGTAGTCCATGATGCTTCTGAATTGCATCACGAAGTAGGCCGTGCCGATGCTGACCAGCACGCCCAGCACGGTGCACCAGCGTCCCATGCTGACGTAATGCGCGTCGGGGGCCTGCTTGCGGAAAAGGGCGCGGTAGATGTCATAGGTCCACACCGTGGCGAAGGCGCTGACGTTGCCGGCCATGCCCGACATGAAGCCCGCGATGAGCGCGGTGATGCCCAGGCCGAGCAGGCCCGGGCCGCAATAGCGCGCCAGCATGATGGGCAGCACTTCGTTGTAGCTGTGGCCGCCCGTGGCAATGGCCTGAGTCTCGCCGGTCAGAAATCCGGGCGGCAGCAGCGCCAGCCCCAGCAGGCCGGGCAGAATCACGATGAATGGCACCGCCATCTTGAACGCCGAGCCGATGATGGGCGCCAGTTTGGCCGCGCGCAGGTCCTTGGCGGCGATCACGCGCTGCACCACCAGAAAATCCGTGGTCCAGTATCCAAACGAGATGACCCACCCCAGTCCGAAGACGATGCCCACCCAATTGATGCCCATGGGGTTATCGCTGAAAGAACCCAGGGTGCGCCACAGGTGGGTGAAGTCCTGCGCCGGGAAATTATGATGGATCCGCGCCACCATTCCGCTCCAGCCGCCGGCCTCGATCAGTCCGATGATGGAAATCAGCAGCGCTCCCAGCCAGATGAGGACAAATTGCAGCACTTCGTTGAAGATCGCCGAGAGCAGGCCGCCCAGGCCAACGTACACCGCCACGGTAATGGAAGAGACCCAGATGCTGAAGTGGATGTCCCAGCCGAGCACCACCTTCAAGACCAGCGCCATGGAGTACATGTTGATGCCGCTCATCAGAACGGTCATGAAGCCGAAGGAAATGGCCGAGAACGCGCGCGCCGGCTCGCCGTACCGCAGCTTGAGATAGCCCGGCACGGAGTGCGTCTTGGAGATGTAGTAGAAAGGGATCATCACGATCCCCAGGAAGAGCATGGCGGGGATGGCGCCGATCCAATACCAGTGCGTGGCCAGGATGCCGTACTGGTAGGCGGACGCCGCCCAGCCCATCAATTCGAGCGAGCCCAGGTTGGCGGCCAGAAAGCTGAGGCCCGCCACCCAGGCCGTCATCTCGCGGCCGGCCAGGAAGAAATCCTCGCCCGTCTTGGTGTAGCGCTTCAGATAGAAGCCGATTCCGATGACGGCGAAGAAGTATAAAACGACAATCGCGATGTCCACGCCCGACAGCGAGACCAAGCGCGAGGGAGCACTCTGCAGCAAGAGAGACAGAGGGAATTGTGCTGTAATCGCTTGCACTTGCCCATCGTATGGGACCTCAATATCGATGTCAAGCGACGGGCGCCGGCCCGGTGGATCCCCGCTATTCGGCCGCGGTGCGTTTGCCGCGCTCGAGCTGCTGCGCCCATTCGACCAGGCTCTCGAGCAGGCTTCGGATCTGTTTCC
Source organism: Bryobacteraceae bacterium (assembly GCA_049515735.1). GTDB lineage: Bacteria > Acidobacteriota > Terriglobia > Bryobacterales > Bryobacteraceae > Fen-178. The sequence continues at coordinate 614 of JBEKTU010000044.1, read as the reverse complement.
CGGTCTTCTCGTCCTTGAGGTTGCCCTGTTCGTCGAAGCGTTCCGCGGCGCTGGAAATCATCACTTCGGGCTTGTTTACAGCGTGCATATTGAGGAATACGAACACCTGGCGCAGGTGGTACTGCGCGCGGGCGGTGCCGAGGGCGCCGAGCGAGGCGCCCATCACGGCTACCGGCTTGCCGTCCCAGGAGTTGTCGCCGTAAGGTCGCGACGCCCAGTCGATGGCGTTCTTCAGCACGCCCGGAATGGAATAGTTGTATTCGGGCGTGACCAGCAGAACGGCATCCGCGGCGCGGATACTCCGCTTCAACTCCACCACCCGCGCCGGCGGGTTTCTCTCGTCATCCTGGTTGAACGGAGGAATGCCCGCGAGATCGAAAATATCCAGCCGGGCGCCCTCGGGTACCAGCCGCTCGGCGGCGCGCAGCGCGGCGCGGTTGTAAGATCCCTGTCGAAGGCTGCCGGCGATACCCAGAATAGCGATCGGGGTGTTCATTGGTAGATTATGGCGCGGTTCCAGCGTTACCGCTGGCCCGTTTCCATGTAACCCCCTTTCAAACTGTGCGTGCGGTTTTCCCGCACACAGCTTACCGATGATCTTGGTGATGTGGCTT
>JBEKTU010000043.1:0-43509 GCA_049515735.1 Bryobacteraceae bacterium | reverse complement strand
GAAGTAGCGGAGATTGATCTCCGCCGTGACAAGTTCCACGGAGACTGGAACTACACGCTGCATCCCAGGCGGCACTGAGATTCTGAGATTCTGCATACTTTATTTCGTTACAGTCCCTAAGAGGTGTTGCCCCGTGATGTACGAGGACATGAAAGAGAAGACTCGACTCCGATGGCGCATCAAACGAAGGTGTGCCGTCTGGAGAGGCGCATGGGCCGCGCAGTTCTGCGACACTTTCAGAGAAGTCGTAGCCGCAGCTTGCGTACCCCACAAAGCGAATCATAGCTTGCCAGCCGGCTTGGCCGGGGCCTCCCAGTTCGATACCATCTTCAGAAACTCAGCCACCGCGCGGGGAGGTCCCTGCACGACGCAGTCCAACCCGTCCTTGTGCACTGTTGCCCGAACCTGGTCACGCCGCGAACCGTCGCCGTCTTCAGGCAAGTCGCCCGTTTCGGTGAGCTCTTTGACCTTCGATGGCGCGGGCGACCCCGCGGCCTCATGGAGACCTTCACCCTGAGCCGCCAAAAGCCGCCGCCAGAAACCCTCAAACTCGGCGGCTCCCGTGGAATGATTTCGCCCTGGTGCTGACGAGGACAGTCGCTTCAACGGACGGCACGGGAACAGCGCATCCCAGAGAGCTTCGCAGCGAGTTGCGACCATGCTGTGCCGATCTCCGGACTGCGTTAGAAACCAGTTGCTGAGCAGAACGTAGGCATCACTCTTCAGCGGCGTGTCCGGCTGGCCGAACCACCGCCGAAACTCTTTGCAGGCACGAGAACTGAGGGTAAGCCCCCTGTGCGTCTCCTCTTCGATGGCATCTAGAAGTTCATTCATCCGGGCAGAATCCAGTTCCTGCGGGTTTGCCAACACCACGTCAAAGTTGTTGGCAGAGTTCTGAAACCGCCGAAGCCATCGCGCTCTTGCGCTCATTGTCCCTCCGTTCTTGTAGTTGATCACTATGCCAATAGCATTGTGCCACATAAAAGAACCACAGTCAAGCACAAGCATATACGGCAATCAATAATGAGTACCGAACAGTCGCCGAGCACGTGACGAAAACGTCGCAAGGACAAACGCCTTCTGAAGTCGCGTAGGTGCCGCGGGGCGTTGCGGGAACCCGAAGGGTTAACCCTTGAATTCGACTCGATGCCCGTGAAGCCAGAGGGACGGAACGACTTCAAGCGCCTTCTCGCGAGTCCTCGCGTGATACGCCGTAGTGCAGAACGAACTGCTCCTTAGGGTAGCCAAAACCTGGAAACGTCCGTCTGTCCCCGGGTTTTTCGCGGGTCTTTCGGGTTCTTAGAGCAGCTTGGGGAGCAACTCGCCGGCGGGGCCCTGTAGCGCGCAATCCACCATGGCCGAAAAGGGCGTGGGCTCGAGGTTGATTTCGATCACCTTCGCCCCGGATTGGCGGGCGTATGGGACCAGGCCGGCGGCCGGGTATACCACGGCCGAAGTGCCGATCACCAGGAATACCTGGGCGGACCGGGCGGCGTGTTCGGCTTCGTTCATCATGCCCTCCGGCAGAGGCTCGCCGAACCATACCACCCCGGGCCGCGCCAGTCCGCCGCAGCGGCAGTGCGGCGGAATCATGGGCAATGGCGCGCGGCGGTCCGGCCAATCGGCACCGCAAACCATGCAGCGCATCCTCCAGATATCGCCGTGGAGCTTGAGGATTCGCCCGCTTCCCGCGCGGTCGTGCAAACCATCCACGTTTTGGGTGATGAGGGTAAACCGCGGTTTGCGGGTTTCCAGTTGCGCCAGGGCGAGGTGCGCCGAGTTGGGCGCGGCCTTGGCGATTAACTCACGCCGCCAGTTGTACCACTCCCAAACCAGGCGCGGGTCGCGCGCAAAAGCCTCGGGCGTGGCCAGATCTTCGGGCCGGTAATTCTTCCACAGGCCGGGATACCCTCCGGGTCCGCCGCGAAAAGTGGGGATGCCGCTTTCCGCGGAAATGCCCGCGCCGGTGAGCACTGCCACGGAGGCCGCCTGGGCCAGCCATTCACGAGCCTGCCCGATCACTTCGGACTGGATACCGTGTCTCCCACTTTGGCCGGGGCTGGTCCCGTAAACTTGCCGACCGCGGACGCCTCGTCCACTTCGGTGATGACAATCGAGCCGACCGAATCTTCGATGCTGCGGATCACCTTGCCCGTGCCCGGGTCACGCACCTCGCGCACCTTGCGCCGAATGTCGAGCTTGTCGCCAACCCTCACACCGCCCTTCGAGCCGACATTGATGATCACGGTGCCGTCGGGCGCAGCATCCGCCACCAGTCCACTGATCTGGACGACGTTGGTGGGCAGCGCCCCGGCCTTGGCATCCAACTGCTGGGCCAAATCGGCGACGGCCTTATTGGTGGCTTCGCCGAGGATTGTGGCGCCAAAATTGCTGGATTTCATGTCCATCCCGCCCCCACCCGCCCCAGCGCCGCTGCCGCCCGCTCCGAGGAGGCCCGTACCGGAGCGCGACGACTCGCCTTTGCCGGAGGCGCTGGCGAGGATTTCGGCGGTGCTGGTGTCGATCATCCGGGCGGTGATCTGGACCACGGCGTTGGACTGGCTCTTGCGCACGCCACCGATGCCGAAGCGCCCCGTGACGCCGCCCAGCGCCCCGCCGCCGACGTTGGTGGCCTTGTCGTCGCGGCCGAACTGGGTGATGCTGCCGATGATGATGGTGTCCACGCCGAGGATGCGCGCGATCTTGGCCGCGGTGTTGGCGTCGGCGCGGTCGCTGTTGGAGAAATTCTGTTCGGCGAGAATCTTATCGAGAGCAGCCCGCTCGATGACGCGGTAGGTGCCGTCCGCGACGAGCTTGTCGACCAGAAGGTCGGTGATTCCCTTTCCGACATCCTGATCGGTACCCCAAATCGACGCCACTTGGCTCCGGACGGTAGCATAGTCGAAATTCATCACCGCCACGCGCTTCTTCTGTTGGGCCTGCGCGGTCGCGAGAGCCGCCAGAACAAACACCAATACCGCTGATTTACGGAACATCGGACTCCTCCATCAATCAAACATATTGAAATCGCCGCACAGAGTCAACTGGCTGCCGCAATCGCCGCTCGGACGCGTTCGAGAATTTCGAGCGGGTCGGGCCGGTCCACGCGAATGACGGTGGCCCGCTCGCCAGTGGGGCGCCACCGCTGGAACATCCGCGGGGCGGGAAAGCCGGCGAAGATGCTGACGAGCGGCACGCCGCACGCGGCCGCGACGTGCTGCCCGGCGGAGTCGTAGCCCACATACAGGCGGCTGGCAGGAATGATGGTCGCAAATCCGGCGAAGGAGCCTTCCCAAATTATGGCCTTGACGCCGGAGCGTTGGACGGCGCGATCGACGCGCGCGGCTTCCTCTCCACCGGCGCCTTTATCGATGGCGAGCGTCGCGCCGGGGGTGCCCTCTGGGCCCGCCAGCAATGCCAGCAGCCGCTCTTCGAACGGGTCGGGAATGCGCTTGGCGGGGTTCTCGCCGACTCCCAGGCTTACGGCGGTGTGGGGGTGCCCTCTGGGCCCGGCAACACCAGGCTCCAAAGCAACATACGGCTTCGACTGCGGCACGCCGAAGGTTTCTTCGGCCCAGGCCGCGGCTAGTTCGGGAAGCGCGCGGTCCGTCTCGCCGCCATACCCGCGGCTTTCGAAGAGGTGAAAGCGATCCTCAGGGCAAACCGGCAGCAAGCCCAGTTGGGTGAGGCGGGAATCGGGATCGATCACCACCGAATCCGGCGCGGCCAGCAAGGCCTTGAGCGGTTCCCAGACGGCCAACCGCTGGCGCAGGCCGCCCCGCCGGTAGGCGATGTCCGCGTGGCGGAGGCGCGGGTCGCCGGCGAATAGCTCGAAATTCTTGCGCGGCCCTACAAACACGATCTCGGCATGCGGGAAGCGCTGCTTGGCCGCAGCCAGGAGCACGCTGGTCACGGCTACATCCGCGCCCAGGGTGACGCGCGAAAGCACAAACACGCGATGCGGCTCGAAAGAAATGGGGCGCGGCCGGCGTACGCGCTGGTACCGGGCCATGAGCTGAGCGGGGTCCAAGTTTCCGGCCAAGTGGGCCACAGCTTGGGAGAACAGCCGCGCGTAGAGGTCGCACAGCGGCGGCTCGAAGCGATCCGCCAGACCCTCGACCAGGATTCCGAACAGCGCTTGCCCGCCGGGATCTTCGAGCAGCGCCGGAGGCAATTCCGCGGGAGGGCGGCCGGCGAGACACCCCTCCAGGAGTTCGTGCGCGATCTCGTTACACGAAGTACTTGTCAATCAGGATCCCCAGCTTGCGGCGCGTGGCCACCGGAACCAGTTGGCGGTCCGTGATGATGGCGTGGGCCAGCGCCGAGCCGCACCGGCAGCCGCGGTCTACAGGGGTTCGGGCGACGGCCTCGGCCACCAGATGGCACGCGTTTTCGGCGTTCTTCATGAGGTTGGCGATGATGTCGTTCACGGTCACGGCGTCGTGGTGGGGATGCCAGCAGTCGTAATCCGTCACCATGGCCACCGTCACGTAGCAGATTTCGGCTTCGCGCGCCAGTTTGGCTTCCTGGAGGTTGGTCATGCCGATCACGTCCATGCCCCAGCTCCGGTAGACGTTGGATTCGGCCTTGGTGGAGAAGGCCGGGCCCTCCATGCAAAGGTACGTGCCGCCCTTCTTAATGTTGACGCCCGCGGCGCGGCCGGCGGCTGTCACCACCTCGCTCAGCTCGGGGCAGACGGGGTCGGCGAAGCTGATATGGGCCACCAGTCCCTCGCCGAAAAAAGTGGAAACGCGGCCGCGCGTGCGGTCGAAAAACTGGTCGGGGACGACGAAATCCAGCGGCCGGTGCTCCTCCTTGAGCGAGCCCACGGCGCTGAGCGAGATAATGCGCTCGACACCCAGCGATTTCAAGCCGTAAATGTTGGCCCGAAAATTCAGTTCCGAGGGAGAGATGCGATGCCCGCGCCCGTGACGCGCGAGAAATGCCACCTGCCGGCCCGCCAGTGTGCCGATGACGTAATTGTCCGAAGGCCACCCGAAGGGCGTTTCGATGGTGGCCTCCTCGCGAGTTTCAAATCCGGGGATGGAGTAGAGCCCGCTGCCGCCGATAATTCCGATTTCCGCTTTCAACTTCCGCTCCCTTCGCCTTAGACGATCTCTTCCCTGGCCGCATCCCAGCGCACGGTGCGCTGTTGCCGGTAGCTCTCGACCGCCATGCGGCACGCGATGGAAACGCGGAACCCCAGCTCGAACGGACAGTTCGGTTCCTGGCCCGAGCGGACGCAATCGAGGAAATTCCGCATGTGGGCGCGCGGCACGCTACGCGTGACGCCCATCATTTCGTTGCCGTCGGGCCGGTTCACCTTTTGCGGGGTATAGCGAATCTGCTGGCCCCGGCAAATGGCGCCGTTTTCGCCCAGCACATCCTCGGCCACCTTCAACTGGTCGTTGCCGAAACCGGAATCCCAGGAAAACAGCATCTCCTCGGAATGTTCCATGGAGACGTTCATGGTGTCGGGCACTTCGCGGCCGTCTTTCCACAGGTAGACGCCGCCGGTCATGGTGACCGCTTCCGGAATCTTCAGCCCCAGCGCCTTGTACCAGAAAGCAAGCTGGTGGCACATATTCTCGTACACGTTGCCGCCGGAGTAATCCCAGAAGTAACGCCAGTTGATGAACCGGTGGGCGTCGAAATCATGCGCCGGCGCCTCTCCCAGGAACGATTTCCAGACGATGTTTTCCGCCGTCATGTCCGGATAGACGGGCCTGGCCCACTGCGGCTTCCCATGGGGCGTGTTGCGGTACATGTGCGCGCGGATGGCGGTAATTTTGCCCATCAGCTCGGGCTTCAGAAAACTGGCGGCGTCGGGTACCTGGCCGCTGGAGAGCCACTGGTGCCCGATCTCGACGGTGCGCTTGCCGGCCCGCTGCCAGGCGGCGCGCATCTTCTTGGCGTGCTCCACGGTAAACGCCATGGTCTTTTCCTGGTAGACGTGTTTGCCGGCGTCGAGCGAGGCCACGAAGTGCTCCGAGTGCAGGTGCTGCGGGGTCGAGATCAGCACCGCGTCGATGCTCTTGTCTTCCAGGAGATAGCGGTAGTCGAGGTAAGTCTTGGCGTCGGGCGCGATTTTCTTGACGTCTTCCAGACGCTTGGTATAGACATCGGCGGCGCCGGCGCATTCGACGTTTTCGCAGGCCAGCGCTTCACGCAGGAGCTCGGTCCCGCGGGCCCCGGGTCCGATGATGCCGAGGCGGATACGGTCGTTCGCGCCCAGCACGTTGGAGGCGGCCAATGTGCCTGCCAGCCCGGTAGCCACTTTGCTCATGAAAACACGGCGAGACTGCATGAAGGAACTCCAGTTTGGAGGATCAAGCTAATTATATACTTGGCGCGGAGGCAATACTAACGAAGCGGCGTAAGCGTAAGCCAACACGCCCGCCAATCCCGCGCATGTTACGCTCGAAATTAGTGTTCCGCCGCGTAATCTGGATCGTGCTTGACAGTGTGGGCATCGGCGCAATGCCGGACGCCGCTGAATATGGCGACCCTCCCGGCGCAGACACGCTCGGCAACATCGCCCGCATCCGCGGCTTGAAGCTTCCCAATCTCGCACGGCTGGGGCTCGGCAACATCAAGCCGCTGGCGGGCATCGCACCGGCCGAATCTCCCGCCGGCGCCTATGGGCGCTGCACGCTGGCCTCGCCGGGCAAGGACACCACCACCGGCCACTGGGAAATGGCGGGCATCCACCTGGCGAGTCCCTTCCCGCTCTACCCGCACGGGTTTCCGCCGGAAATCATGAGCGAGTTCGAGCGGCGTATCGGCCGCAAGTCTTTGGGCAACGTGGCGGCCTCCGGCACCGAAATCATCAAGGAACTGGGGCCCGAGCATATGCGCACCGGCTCGCCCATCGTGTACACCTCCGCCGACAGCGTCTTCCAGGTGGCCGCGCACGAAGAGGTCATTCCGCTCTGGGAATTGTACAGAATCTGCGAAACCGCGCGTGAGATTCTGCGCGGGCCGTATGAAGTGGGGCGCGTCATCGCCCGGCCGTTCATCGGCGCGCCGGGCAGTTTCACGCGCACCGCCAACCGTCACGATTACGCCGTGCCGCCGCCCAAAGGCATGCTGCTCGACCGGCTCGAAGAGCGCGGCGTCGAGGTCTACGGCGTCGGCAAGATCTTCGACGTGTTTCTGGGCCGGGGCATCCGGGAATCGGCGAAGACCAAGAACAACGCCGACGGCATGGCCAGGACCATCGAGGCCATGAACTCCCTGGAGGCCGGCCTGCTCTTCGTCAACCTGGTGGATTTCGACCAGCAGTACGGCCATCGCAACGATATCGAGGGCTACGGCGCCGCGCTTGAGCAGTTGGATGCCTGGCTGCCCCAATTCCAGACCGCCCTGCGCCAAGACGACGCCGCCGTCTTCACCGCCGACCACGGTTGCGACCCCACCGTGCCGGGCACCGACCACACGCGCGAGTATGTGCCGCTGCTGGTCTTCGGTCCCAAGGTCCGCGCCGTGAACCTCGGTTTGCGCGGCTCGTTATCGGATATCGGCCAGACCGTGGCCGCGAACTTCGGCGCGAGCATCGATCACGGCGTCAGCTTTCTAACGGAAATCACACTATGAGAAAACCAGTCATGGCGGGCAATTGGAAGATGTACAAGACGCCCGCGGAAACCATTGCATTCTTCGTGAAATTCCGGCCGCTGGCCGGACAAGCGGAACACTGCGAGGTCGTGATCTGTCCCCCTTTCACGAACCTCGCCGCGGCCGTCGAAGCCGCCCAGGGAACGCGCATCCAGATTGGCGCGCAGAACATTGGCTGGGCCAGGGAAGGCGCCTTCACCGGCGAGATCTCCGGCCCCATGATCGTGGCCGCCGGCGCAACTTATGCCATTGTGGGGCACAGCGAGCGGCGCCAGTATTTCGCCGAGACCGATGAAACCGTCCTCAAGCGCACCCAGGCCGCGCTGGAATTCGGCCTCACCCCCATCGTGTGCGTGGGAGAGCGCCTCGAGGAACGTGAAAGCGGCCACACCGAAGCCGTGCTCGCGCGCCAGTTCCAGAATGGAATCGCCGGCCTGTCCGAGCAGCAGTTCGCCCGGATTGTGATCGCCTACGAGCCAGTGTGGGCCATTGGAACCGGGAAGACCGCCACGCCGGAAATCGCGGCCGACGCGCATCGCGCCATCCGCGGCCAGGTGCGGGCGAAGTTCGGCAAGGAGGCGGGCGAGGCCATCCGCATTCTCTACGGCGGCAGTGTCAAGCCCGATAACGCCAGGTCGCTGATGGCACAACCGGAAATCGACGGCGTGCTGGTGGGCGGCGCGAGCTTGGACGCGGTGTCGTTTGCGTCCATCGTGAACTTCTAGGGGACTGACCCCTCTGTCCCAAGGCGCGCTTGTTGCGCCGCGGGGACAGAGGGATCGGTAGTGGGTAAGTTTGAATTTCCATGGGGTTAACATTGGCGTCCGGATTGCGGCCATACTGAAAGCATCATGCCTGAGCGGTCAAAAAGACCCCGCGATCCGCGTCCGCGCGATCCGAACCAGAGAGCGTTCCAGGTCATTCTCGAAGCCAGAGGGCAAGCACCCAAAACGGAGCCTCCCGCCGACCCCCCCATGCCGTAGCCCCGGGGCCGTCTGGGTGGCCTGAAGGGTGGCACGGCCAGGGCAAAGGCCCTTAGCTCACGCAGGCGCTCCCAGATCTCAGCGAAAGTGGCGAAGGCAAGATGGGGCAAGAAATGACGCCACAGTTTGAGAGAGACGTTTTCACTTCGCTGGTGGATACAGATCAATAGATTGACACGCCTTGATCTGCTCTGTCTCCCTAGTGGTTACATCGGAGGCTTTCTCGTCGATGGTCTTTTGGTAGACCGCAGCACATTCATCGGCGTGTTTGAGTTTGATCTCTAAGCGCGAGGATTCAATTGCGACGGCTGCTGCTTCAGCAGCTGTGTTGTCTGCCACCGCTTTTTGGCATGCGTCCTTGCGCGCTTCGTAATTCGCGAGTGCTTCCTTTTTCTCACTCGATTTCTCGTGCGCTCTGAATACGGGTCGACCAGAGTTAGGTTCATCGAGGTAGCTGCAGGCGCTTTTCATCCTCTCACCATTTGCTTCTGCTAACCTCATTAGCTCATCGAGTCGCTTGGCCACCGGTTCAAGTTTCTGCCGCGCATATTTGTGCTCGGCGGATTCGGTCGTGGTTTCGGGTTGGGGAATCTGCGATTTGTCCTGCGCCTGGGTTGCGGGCGGAGGAAGTTGCGCTTTGTCCTGCGCTAGCAAGCAGACAAAGCTGGACGCCGCCAGCGCTATGGCGAATAGAACGCCCGTAAGGGATTTCATATCAGCATTTTGCCACAGGTTAAATCAAACCTGCAAGTTGGACAGGCGGATCGTTGACACCTTCCCATGCAGTCGAGTGACTATCCCCTTCACTCAGCTTACCCCCGCAGGTTGTGGCTTGCAGAATCCAGCGGTATACTTCTTGCATGCCATCTAACTTAGATCCTGCAGCCCGCTTTTCCATTGAGTGCCCGAAGTGCGGCCATAAGTTCGAGCGGTCTATCGGAGGCGTTAAAGGCAAACCGATTTTTTCCTGCCCCCACTGTGGGCAGTTGTTTGATGGAAAGGACTTCAACGCCGGGGTTAAACAAGTCGATAAAGCCATCGATGATTTCGTTGGGGACATCGACGGCATGAAGTTTTAGCAACCTCGTAGCCTCGCGGAAGATCTAAAGAGATTGTTCTACTTCCGCTTCGATACTAATTTTCATTGTCTCCCTTATGTAAGCCCGGATGGCGCTCCAATTCACTTTGCAATCGGCCAATCACCCAGCCCGAAGCAGCGGCACCGCCCCGCTCCCAAGCGCCACGGATATTGTCAATCAAAGCTTCAGATGCTTCATATGCATCCATCTTTCCAGCGCCGTCGGCCACCTTTACAACCGTATGCCTTCCCACGCCCTCCGATAATTCGGCCCTGAATTTCGATTCACATGCGTGCCAAAGCACGCGAGGCAGTTCCATGGTGTAATTCACAGAATGCCGAAGCAGGGAGTTGATCGCCTCGTTCGCTCCGCTCCCTATAGAGGCCCACCCTGCAAAAGTATGGCTTCTAACGTCGCCGGGATGTTCCACTGTAAAGATAAAACCGTCACCCGCAAAATCGAAGCCAGCCACGAGCAGTTCACATCCCAGATCAACCGCCGACAATTTCTCCTTTAGGTCTGGATGCCGTTCGCTATTGGCCAAGAACCGCTCCACGGTAAAGCCAATTGGCGATAAAACCAAATCTGCGGCATAGCGCATCCTGATAGCCATATAAGCCTCCAAGACACACCGCTCCACGATGGCCGCTGTATTGGTCGAATCAGATACTCTAAAGAGACTGTGAACCACAGCGTCAAGCACAGATGGGACCTGCGTTATGTCGTTCGCTGACACCATCGCCCACCACTGAAATTGATCCGATAATGGGAACATCTTGTTTGCGGCTCTATCCCCGGAAACTTCCCCAGCAGAGAGCCTGCTGTCGCATACCAAGACCAGCGATTTCCCCAAATCTGCGAGCGCTGCAATGCAGACCGTCATAGGTCTACAAGCATACATCAAGCGGGAGCGTTTGTCCCAGTACTCCTTGTCCTTGTACCCCGGGGGGTCCGCTCATACATGCAACCCTCTCTTGCCAAGGCTTGACATCTTCAAACTGACCCACTGCCGAGCGGTCTGTCCCCGAATTTCGCTCACAGCCGCCGCTCGATCTCGCTCACGAACTCGCTCTCGCGTTCGATGGTCATGCCGGCCTTGAGCCAGTAGAGCGGCAGCGGCGCCAGCAGGTCGTCGGACGATTCGCAGAGGTTCATGACGTCCTTCTCGGTGGTCACCAATGCGGTGGCGCCCCGGGCGCGCATTTCCTGCGAGATATGCCGCAGCTCGCGCGGGCGGTAGCGGTGGTGGTCTTCGAAATCCACCCAGCCCACCAGTTTCACGCCCAGCCGCTCCAGCGTGCGGCGAAACGCTTCCGGATTGCCCAGCCCGCAGAACACGCCCGCACGTTCGAAGGGCCGCTCCGCCGGCCCGAACCGCCGACCGCTGCGGTGCTCCACCCAGGCCTGGGGTTCGACGCCCGCGCGAAAGACCGGCACTCGTCCGTTCCACCGGCGCACCTGGCGCTCGATGTTGGCGGTCAGGTCGGAGAGGTCGCTGCGCGTGATGAGGACCAGGTGCGCGCGCGCCAGGCCCGCGGGCGGCTCACGCAGGCGGCCCAACGGAAAGATCTGGCCCCCGCCAAACGGGTCCAGGGCGTCGATCAGCACCACGTCCACGCTGCGCGCCAGCCGCTGGTGCTGGAACCCGTCGTCCAGCAACAGCACGTCCGCGCCGAAGTCGGTGAGCAGCAGCGTGCCGGTATGAAAACGGTCTACTCCTATGCCCACCGGCGCCAGGCCCGAGCGGACGAATATCTGCGGCTCGTCGCCGGAATGTTCGGCGGTCACAACCGCGCCGGGCGCCAAGGCCAGGTGCTTCCGGGGAGAGTTGCGGCCGTAGCCGCGCGTCAGGATTCCCGGCCGGCGCCCGCGCTCGTTGAGGATCTCCGCCAGCAGCAGCACGCAGGGCGTTTTGCCGGTGCCGCCCATGGTGATATTGCCGATACTGATCACCGGCGCGGCCAGCTTGCGGCGGCGGGCATAGTCATGCCGCAGCTTTTTTCGTGCGCCCCATCGCCACAGCCTTGCCAGCACCGAGGCTATGGCGAACCACGGCTGCGCGGGGCGGTAGCGAGGCACCCGGTACAACTCGCGCACCAGGGTCACGGCGCGGGCGGTGGCGCCGCGGCGCGCCTCCGCCGACAGATGCGCGCGTTGCCCAATTTCGCGGGCCAACTCCGGCGCTTCCAGCAACCGAGCGACCGCGCCGGCCAGTCCGGCGGCGTCTTCGATCTCCACGCACGCGGCCGACGCGCGGAACTCATCCGCAATGGCCTGGAAGTTCTCCATGTGCGGCCCGGCGATCACCGGCTTGGCGAAAAATGCCGGCTCGAGAATGTTGTGCCCGCCGCGCCGGGCCAGCGTTCCACCCATGAAGACCGCGTCCGCCAGGGAAAACAGGCCGCTCAATTCGCCAATGGTATCCAGCAGGAGCACGGCCGGAAGCGCCAGCGTGTCCGAACCGTCCAGGCGCGAGCGGCGCAGGTAGGGAATCCCGGCCGCCTCGAGCTTCCCCGCCGCCGTGTCGAAACGCTCCGGCCTTCGCGGGGCCAGAATCAGCAGCAGGTCCGCATGCCGCGTGGCGAGTTCCTGGAACGCCGCAATGGCCACATCGTCTTCGTCCACGTCGCCGGGGCGCCCCCTGGGCCCGGCGGGCGGCATGGTGCTGGCGGCGATCCACACTTTGCCGGGCCGCGCGCGCTCGAGCAAAGCGGGCACCGGGGAGCCGGCCGCCGCCGCGCGCGCCTCGAAGTCGTACTTGAAATTGCCGCCCGTTTGGGTTCGTTCGGGAAGCGCCCCCAGCGCCAGAAACCGCTCGCGCATGGAGTCGGTTTGCGCCAGGATGGAACCCGCCGCGGACAGTACTCCCCGAAAGAACCACCGGAAGGGCAGGTAGCGCGGAAAAGCCCGGTCGGAGATGCGGCCATTGACGATCGCCAAGCCGGCGCCGGTGCGGTGTACCTCACGAAAGAGATTGGGCCAGATCTCGGTCTCGGCAATCACCACGGCCGCGGGGCGCAACGCCCGCAGCACGCGCCGCACGGCGAACACGTAATCCACCGGCGCGTAGAACACGCCGTCGGCCAGATGGTGCAGCTTGTCGCTGGCGGTGGCGCGGCCCGCCAGGGTCGAGGTGGAGACGAAAAACCGGCTGTGTGGGAACTCGGCCCGCAAACGGCGCAGGAATTCCACGCACGCCAGGACCTCGCCCACCGAAACTGCGTGCAACCAGATGGCCCCGGGGCCGGTCTGTCTATAAGAACGCGGGAGGAAGCCAAAGCGCTGGGGCAAGCTCCGCCAGTAGCCGCGGTTTCCCAGACCCCGAAACAGGAAATACAATATGAGGACAGGCAGCCCGAACGCCTGTAGGACTCGGTAGAGGAAATAGATGCCCCGTATTTTCAAACGTTTGGCTCTTTTATTGAGTATAGCGGCGGCGTTCGCAGCGGACAAGGATAAGGCTGCGTTCCGCCCTCCGCCGCTCACCAGCCTGGAGCATCGCCAGACCAACGCCCAAATCACCATCGGTGTGGACCCGTACGCTTCGCCGGATAAGGCGAAGACCGCGTTCGGAAAACTGGACCCGTATCAATATGGCGTTCTGCCGGTGCTGGTGGTGATCCAGAACGATAGCGGCAAGACCATCCGCGTGGACAAGCTGAAGGCCGAATACGTGGGTCCCCATGGCGACCGCGTGGATGCCACGCCCGCCAAGGATGTCAAATACCTGCGCGCGCCCAACCGTCCTTCGGTGATCCCCGGGCCGATCGGCAAAATCTCTTCCAGGAAGAACCCGCTGGATGCCTGGGAGATCGAAGGGCGCGCGCTCGCGGCCGAAATGCTGCCGGCGGGCCAGTCGGCGAGCGGATTCCTCTATTTCGAGACGGGTTTGCAGCGCGGCGCCACCATTTACCTGAGCGGCCTCACCGAGGCGGCTAGCGGCAAGGAACTGCTCTACTTCGAGATTCCGTTGCAGTAGGAGCCGGGCATGCCCAATCCGGTCCTTCGAAACCCCATCCGCCTAAGCCGTGAATTCTGAGTGAGATGTTCCGGATTGCGGCGGTCATAGATGTCACCAGTCTCGCAGCGAAGGCGACAATCCGTTGTGCCACGCACAAACTGCTCGATAGCGTCCGGACCACGTTCACAAGCGGGCACGAGGCGCCAGACTGAAAGCGGTCTCTCGTCACACCTGCGACAAAACCCAGAGTACGACTGCCAGCGCCCGTTTCATAGCCAGTTGTGGCAACCCGCAATGAACGATCACACAAAAAATGGGGCCCGTAAACTAATGAAAATACGTAATTTAAACTGGTGCGGAGAGGGGGACTTGAACCCCCACGGGATTGCTCCCGCTAGCACCTCAAGCTAGTGCGTCTGCCAATTCCGCCACCTCCGCAAGTGTATGGCACCTTTGAGCTTACCACGAGTTCGGCTGAGGCGCGCGGTAGCGGTTGCGGTAGCGGTTCTCGATTATCCCGCCAAAACGCGCCACACGCCGCCCGGCACGGCGCCCTGGTGCCGTTGTCCCACGTGGCGGCACCGGGGCGCACCTGGCGCAAATGTACGCGCACGGCGCGCGTTGCACGTTGCTGCGGGCCGTGCCGCCGGAACGGGCACGGTTCCCACACGGACTCTTGGCCGCTCGGCAACCTCCAATGGTGGCCGTTTTGGGCCAAAGTGGCCGTAACACTCGGTCGTGGGATGCTGGCCGACTTGAACGAAGTGGCCTACGGCCACGGCTGTTGCTGGCGTGTTATCCTCTGGTCGAGTGGCAGCCCAGTGCAGCACTTCCCGTTCCCTATCCGGCCGTGGAAAGTCAGCTTCGTCCGAGTGAACGACCCTACCAGGGCCGCTACACCGCACATCAGCAACCAGGGGTCAGCATTAGACACCGTCCTCAGATCAGAGTAGAATCAAACTCCAGCTAGGTATTAAGCGTTTTTGGGTGTTCATCGTCACGTTATTTTCTGCCGTCGCGCAGGAAAACCGCCCGCTTGGACACGTGATCTCCTCCAATGGTCTGTGGTGCGATGAGGCTTTACATTCGTGTGAGAAACCGGCGGTCGGAAACACGGTAGGCACCATGTATCCGGTGAGGAGCAACTCCCGGTTGAAACGTATCGGCAGCCTTACGGGACGGGAGTGGATTCATATTCGCTCGTACCATACGGGAGCCATCGTGTCGTTCGACTGCTCGGTGGCGGTCGATTGCGCCGGCGAACTCGACCTGCAGCGGCTCTCTCCGGAAGATGGCCAGCCCGCTCCGTCCGGTGTCGCTGCAGCGTTTCTGAACGTCATCCGCCGTATGGTGGCAACCGAACCGGCGGTCTTCGACCGCTACCGACAAGGGATCCTCAGGGGCGCTCCCGGCCGGGGAGCATTGCGGGATGATGTGGTGCGGCTCGATGGCCAAACCTTCAGCCTCAAACAGGTTTTCGAAGAAATGCCCGACGGCGCCTACGTCCTGGAGATGTGCCCGATCGATGCCCAAGGCGCCGTAAACTGCGCCACTGCTGTTCCCGCGAGATATCGATGGAACAAGTCTCACCCACTGCCATGGCCTCGGCCCAATCTTCAGCCCGGACTCTACCGTCTTTACGTGTGCAGCAAGATCGGCGATTCCTTTGTCCGATCTGACAATTTCGCGTCGCTGTTCGTGCCCCCGGCCGACAGATACCGGCAATTGGAGCGTCAATTCCAGGAGGTCGTGGTGGCGACAAAGGACTGGGCTGCCGATGATCCCACGGTGTGCCCGCTGATCAGCGTCTACCTCCACGGACTCGCTTTTGGTTCCGCTCCGCGTCCCGCGACGGCCGCGCCCGCTCGCAAGGATTCTCCCAGTGGACGGTCGGGGAAGTAGCGCCATGCGCCGCCCCTCCAAGAAGTCCATAAACCTCATTCTCAATAGTCATCGCGAGCCGTTCATACGGCATGTTTTCAGGCTCCGCTTTCTGGTGACCATCGCGATTCTGCTCGCAGTCAGCACGAGGCTGAGTCACATCTGGCTGCTGGATCACGCCAACCTCGCGGGCGTCGACGTGTTCGTCAGCGCCAAGAAACCCAAGATTCCGCAACACACTGTGGTTGTCAGTGTCACCGAGGACGATTACAAGCGCATCTTCGGCAACTGCACTACGGCGAAAGAGCTGCAGAACATCATAGATACCCTCACTTCTTATGGACCGGCGGTTCTCGCTGTCGATGTTTCCACGGCCGCCGAGGAGTTCCGCGATCTGAAGCCGCGTCTCACGTCAACCCGCATCGTCTGGGCACGTATCTCAAGTCACAAAGCAATCGGGCCTCGTGACCAGGCACGATACGAGTGGGTTGCCGGCGAGGTTCTCGGCCACGGGATTGTCGACCCGCCTTACGCCGGAGCAACGCTTTTCCCGCAGGATTCCGACGGAGTGGTGCGCGACGCGCAGCGCTGGATTCCATTGCATAACGGAACGGTGCCGAGCATGTACTGGGAGATCATTCGCGCCTATTGCGATTCGGGGTCACAGGAGGCATGCCGCGTATCGGCCAGTGGCCGCCGAGGCGACACTACCGGTCGATGGCTGCCAAACCGTTATGAGTTTCCTCCGGTGACTCTGGGGGACGTTCTCGCCCAGGATGCCGCACGCTTTTCGAAGAACAGCCAGGCTGAGAATATCCTGCGTGACCGGATCGTGATTCTAGGAGCTGACTTTGGGGACGAGCATCCGACTGCATTCGGACTGCAACAGGGAGCGGCACTGATCGCCACCGCCGTCGAAACCGAGCTTGAACGTCATGCCGATCCGTTCAGGATTTCCGGCTGGCTCCAGATCGGCTGCAAGTTCATTTTGGCCATCGTTCTCGCGGCGATCCACCACTACTTCCGTCCCCTTTTCGCTTTGTCGGTCACGCTATTCCTGCTGGGCCTGATCGTCACTCTGAACTTCGCAGCGTATTACTACGAGGCCCTCAGGATTGACTTCGTTCCGTTCGCCATCGGGATTTGGATCGAGCAGCTCTACGAGGGAGCTTCGCATGCGCAGCACCACGTCCCGTAGTCTCCTGTTGGCGGCCGTTGTCGCATGGATCACTCCAGTGCTGGCGGCGCAGTCCAGTCAAAAAGCGCGGGACGAACTCGAAGCAAGGTTGAAGACGGCATCCGACAAGTTTTTTGCTGATCCAACTGTTCTTACGAAGGGCGAACTCCAGCAGTTGTTAGACTCGTCGAGAACCGTTTTCGGCGATAACGATGCCAGAACCGTCGCGCTGGTCATGTTGTCGGGGACGTTTACGCTGCTAAGAGAAGGTCTTCCGGCAACTCTCTCGCTTCTAGACCACTATCCTTTGGCCATTGAGAAAGTATCCGACGCGGATGTTCCCGGCCTAGTAACCGTAGTGAAATCGTTTACCTCGCTCTTGGCGCAAAGTGGGGCGGGGGATCGGGCAGAGCTAATTTTTCGACGGTCCCTGCGCCGGCTGGAAGCGGTGGCCGGGCTGAAGGATGTCCGCACCGGTACGGCTTATGCAGCCCTCGCCGACCTCTGTTTTGCGAAACACGACGATGCCTGCGGCAACGAGACCCTCGCGAAAACGAGGGACATCGCCAACCACGTTTCAGGCGAGGAGACCCCGGACACTGCCACTTTTCTGTTAAGCCTCGCTACGACATTAAACAACAAAGGAGACTTCGCGTCTGCGGCCCCGCTGGCTCTTCGGGGCGTGGAGATTCGAAAGAAGACGTCCGGTGCAGACGACCGGTTGACTGCAGATGCGCTCGTCGTGGCGGGCGAAACCCACCTCAGACTCGGAGAATTCTCCAAGGCGCGGGATGAGTTCGAAGAAGCGTTGCGAATCAGCGACAGCCTCTCCGGTTTGAATAAGTTATCTGGGGCCGCGGCGATCCACGGCTTGGCGGATGTTGCTCTTGCCCGTTCTCAGAACGACAAGGCCGAAAAGCAACTCAAGCGATTTGCTGCGATCTTCGACGACACCGCCTGGATCGCTCCCGAATCCGTCTTGCCCACGCTTGATAAACTCGCGTCGCTCTATATGGCGCGAGGCGCAAATGAAGCCGCCGAGCCGATTTATAGAAGAATCCTGGCCATGCGGCGGGCGGCGAAACCTCCAAACCAACTGGAGCTTGCCAGGGCATTGGGATCCCTCGGCGCTTGCCTTCACAACCAGGGCAAATACGCCGAGGCGGAACCTCTCGCGCGGCAAAACCTCGACCTTATGACGGTCCTGAAAGGTGCGGACGATCCGGAGACCATCTCGGCAAGCATCAATCTAGCCCGGGTTTATTTCCGACAGGAAAAGTGGGATGTCGGGCGAGAACTGATGAATCGCGGGTTGACCTATCACACGAACCATCCCGAAGCCGATCCTGGAACCGCGGCTTCCCTGTTCGAAGAAGCAGGATTTGTGGAGGTTATGGCGAAGAGCGACGCGGCAGCCATACCCTTACTCCGAAGAGCGTTGGAACTTCGCAGGTCGGTCTCCGGAACTGACAGCCCGCGCACCGCCGATGTCGAGGTTCGACTGGCGAAAGCGCTGGCGCGCGGAAATGATTTCGCCGCCGCAAAACCGCTGGCTCTCCACGCGCTTTCCGTCCGCCGGACAGCATTCGGCGAAGACGCGAATGTTGCCGAACTGCTCGACCTGCTTGGTGCTGCGTACCTCGTGGAAAAGGATCATGGTAAGGCAATCGAGGTTCTCCTGGACGAGGTGTCCTGGACAGAGAGAAAGCTAGGTTCTGAAGCGGTATCGCTCGCCCCTGTTTTGGACGTTCTGGCCACCGAGCAGTTGTTAGTTGGAAAGACCGAGGAGAGCTGGACCAGTTTCCAACGATCCCAGGCCATCGCGGCGAAACACGGTACAAAGAAGCCTCTGGAACTCTCCGCCCGGCAAATTCAGTTTGGGTGGCTTCTTGCGAACCAGGGGGAACTCAGCCGTGGCGCCCTGCTGCTCGAGTCCGGTATCGGAATCCGGCAACGGGAAAACGGCGGCGCCGAATCCGACCAGGCAACTCGGGCGGCCATGACGCAAATGGCCGAGGTATATGCCGCCGGACACGATTACGATAGAGCCAATGCGCTGCTTTTGCAGGTTCTGGCTGGCTGCGAAAAGGAGTTGGGCCCCGCGCATCGCGAAACCAGGGTCGCGCTGTATCGACTGGGCAATATGCGCTTAAGGGCCGAAGCCTATTCCAAGGCGGCCGCGGATTTTCAAAAGCTCGCCGCAATGCCGGAATCATCCCCGGCGGAATCTTTCGATGCCCTGGTTTCCCTCGGAGCTACATATGTCCGCCAAGAGGATTACAAACACGCGCTGCCGGTGTTCAAAGACATGCTGGCTCTCTGTAGCCGGAACCCTAAAATGCTTTGTGCCCCACGCGCGCTGTACGAAGTTGGCAATGCCTACTACAATCTGGGTGACGTCGCCAGTGCGGAAACCAACCTGCGACAATCCCTCGCGCTTTACGAGAAGGACGAAGCCAGCGACGAAAGCCGGGCCGCCATTTATTACAAACTCGCTCGAATGTACTCCACGAAGGACCTGCTGGCTGCGGCGGAATCCAATTTTATTAAATCCCGCGCTTTGTACGAGACTTCCAAAGGGCCGGAAGACCCGTGGGTATCGATCAATTCATGGCAACTCGGTTACCTCTATTTCAAGCAAGGCCTTTTTGAAAAGGCGCTCCGCGAATTCAAGCGTGGCGTTGATATTGACAACCGGAATCTCGATAAGGCCAGGCTTCTGGGCTCCGAGTTCCAGCTTGCCCAGACGTTGGCTCTTCCAGGTCTGGACGACCGGTACCGTCACATACTCAGCATCCCGCCCGCGGAAATGCTCGACGCCCGCAGTTCGCTAGAGCGGCGGTTGGACCGCGCAGCCGCATCGATCGAAAAGTCTCTCGAACATGTCGAGGACCTCCAAAGCATGGCGCCCAACGGAATCGCCCGCCAGATCTGGATGACCCACATTGGTGCTTTTCTTGCCAACCGAATCACGGAGTCGAACGAGGGTGAAGAATTTGTCTGCCTCCACCCCTGGTGCTTTGCCGATTACGTTCTGAGGGTGTGCCGCGCGCTCGCGGGCAGCAAGAAGGTCGGCGGGTTCTTGGACAAGGTCGCGAAGACATCGTGGGAAGGGTTCGATGGCGATGCGCTGACAAAGGGCCTATCGTTCCTTTGGACATGCGTCACGTGGGCGGCGGCGTATATGGTCCACTACTACTCGAACGGCGAAGGCAAGGAAGAGATACCGGAGAGCATAGCGGTCGCATCAGCCGAACTGGTTGCGGCGCGCTTCATATGGAAAGTCCGTGCCCACTGCACGCTGGCGGACCAGGGTAATCTCAAGAAGCGGTTCCCGGCGTGGGACGCGGTCCCGCCGGCGCAGATGACTCGCACAGAAACCCGTCTCCAACAACTGGCGCAGTTGATCGCGGATGTTGAGACCTCTGGCAACAAGAGTATGCTCGGGCCGGAATCTGACACCACATCTCTGAAAGCAGGATCTCTGGTGCACAATCCAAAACTCGGGGTGACGATGCTGGCTTTGGAGGGAGGATGCCGGCCCTATCGTCTGGTGGACCTCTCACACAGCTCCGACGATCCGGTCAAATTTGGAGCGCTTGTTACGCCGGTCCTCTTCAATGGCAAGCCGTATGAACTCTTCCAGCGCACCGACGAATCCAGGATCTGAGCGCGACCTTGGAGCCTCCGGTGCCACAGAAGGCCTTCACGAAGCACTTGTGAAAAGAGTGCAATCCCGTTGGGGTTGTGGGCAAGGTCTCGCCGGGCCGCGGCCAAGTACCATAGCCTCCTATTTCATGCACCAGTATCCCTTTTGTCGACTCCCTGTTGGCCGCCGGGCTCACCGCCTTCTCGACCAGAAGTCTGTAGCCCTGCCATCCTGAATCTCGTTGAGTTCTTCCGCTACCTCTTGCCCGACTCGGGCGCGCCCAAGATTTGGAACTTCGGCGCTCGCGAGAAATTGACCGGGTTTGCTCGCCAGAACTTACCCACTGATCTTGCTTCAAGTAGGGATCTGATGCAGGGTTCCGATTTCAGGTTCAGATCGTGCTGCCCGCGGGCAAATCACAACGGCTACGCGCATCTTGATGAAGACAATAGTTTTGCCGCGCACCAAAAAAGCGGCGCGGATGATATCGCTGTCTCTACCCCCTGTGCCGCCCACACGCCCAAAACTCCGCGAAACGCTGTTCTTCGTGGGGGCAACTCTATACGAGCACAAATGGGTAACTTTTGGCGAGCGCCGAGGTTTGGAACGCGAGGCCAGGAGTAGTGTCGTCCTGGATGCGACTCTTCTTAGGTTTAGCCTTCCACGGCGTCGCGCGTGCGCACTTGTGCCCGGAGTGGTTGTCCCCGAGCAAGGAGGTTGGTTGGCCCTCCAGTCGTTCTAACGGCTCGCGTGCAGTTGGGAATTCACCGAATCGGTTCGGTTCCTTCGCTCAGGATCGCGAGATAGGCATCATAGACAAAGAGCCTGTGGCGTTGTCGTCCGGTGATCTCGCGCAGCAAGCCCAAGTGCCGCATGTGCTCCAGGGATTTCGCCACGGTCGGCGCGGAGATGCCGATGCTCTCGGCAGCGGCCGGGATCGACACGATCGGGTTGCGCTGCATGTGTTCAAAGACGCGCAGCACGGATGCCGCCGGTCGGCCCAAGGTCTCGATCTTGCGTCTGTGCTCCTCAAAGACGGCCAGGATGCGACGCGCGGCGGTCGCGGCCTGCTCGGCGGTG
Source organism: Bryobacteraceae bacterium (assembly GCA_049515735.1). Classification (GTDB taxonomy): domain Bacteria; phylum Acidobacteriota; class Terriglobia; order Bryobacterales; family Bryobacteraceae; genus Fen-178. Next base: position 22,082 of record JBEKTU010000043.1, on the reverse strand, counting down.
TCCCTCACGCCGGTTAGGAAAAACTCCAGCCAAGTCTCCCAGTCGCCCTTGGCCCGCACACGATCGAGGAGGTCGTAATAGGCCGACCGGTGCTGTTTGAAGTAGAGGCTCAGATAGAGGATTGGTTCCCGAAGCACGCCGGTCGCACACAGCAAGAAGGTGATGAGCAGTCTTCCAAGGCGGCCGTTGCCGTCTAGGAACGGGTGAATCGTCTCGAACTGGACGTGGACCAGACCGGCTTTGATGAGCAGCGGGAGATCCGCCCGCTCCTCATGCAGGAACAGTTCGAGGGCGTTCATGCAATCGAGGACCAGATCCGGCGGTGGTGGAACAAAGATCGCGGTCCCCGGACGGGTACCGCCGATCCAGTTCTGGCTCTGTCTGAACTCGCCGGGCTGTTTGTCGCTTCCCCGCCCTTTCGACAGAAGGACCCCATGGATCTCGCGTATAAGCCGCAGGGAGAGGGGAAATCCCCCGCGCAGCCGCTCGAGGCCATGGTTCAGTGCCGCCACGTAGTTCGAGACCTCCTGAACGTCGACCACCGGCACCCCCGGCGCCTCGTCATTCTCAAACAGGAGCAGATCGGACAGCGACGACTGTGTCCCCTCAATCTGCGAAGAAAGCACCGCCTCCTTGCGCACGTAGGCATAGATGAACAGGGACAGGTCGGGTATGACCGAAGCCAGGCCGTCAAGCCGACCGAGGGACTGGTTTGCCTGTTCGAGCAAGAGTTGGAGCTCATCCAGACGCACCGGAGGATTCGGCGGGAGCGGCGGCGGAACGAACGCCTTGACGCTCTCCCCGCCGTACGCTTTGACGATGTAATAGCCCAATCGCGGGCCCTGGTCCTCAGCAGCGGGCACAAAATCCTTTCGTTAGACTTTCCCTTACAAAAGGATACGCCATTTTTCTTTCGTTATCCACCTCTGGCGCCCAGAAGATCCCGGAACCTATGTCGTAGCGTTTCGGCCCACAGAATCTATCGCGTTGTGGAATTCGGCTCCTTCGGCGTTCTCGTGGGCCCCACTCGCTGGCGCCAGCAGTGGTCACTAGGCTTGCGATGCGTTATCGTGTCGGCATAGCTGGACGTGTCCGCCTGCCTTTCCATCGACGAATCCAGGGCTCTGCTGGCCCTCTGCCGCGCCGGCAAGCTCTACGAAATCGAACGCTGGATCGCCGGCGGAAAATCGATTACCGCCGCGTCATCGATTAAGAAATCGGCGCTTCTGACAGCAGTTGATGCCGGATTTCACAGCCTCGTCGAACTGCTTGCGCGGAACGAGCCGCGGCAGGAGCAGAAGGATAGAGCGCTCGCGGAGGCGGTGAAGAATAAGCGTCTGGATATCATCGAGGTGCTCGTCGAGCACGGTGCAGACATCCACTCGGTCCCGCTCGAAGACGCCTTGATGACCTGGGATCGGGAGATTATGCAGTTCTTTCTGGAGCACGGCGCCGACGCGGTGACCGGCAACCCGTTCGCGATCGCGTTTCGGGAGAAGGTCCAGCGTGCCCTCCGGCCGTTCGTTGATTACAAGAAGGCGCACCCTGAACTCGCGGAAGCACTGCAACCCCAGGCGGACCGCGCGCTGCGACATTTCGCTTCCGAGGGCAACCTGAAATGGGTCTGCCTCATGGTGTGGGCTGGTGCTGACCCGCGCAGCCGCGGACCCATGTTCGACGACCGCTACGAGGACGACCCTGACTGCCACAGCACTGCTCTCGACGGGGCGTGTGCAAAGGGCAGGCTGGACGTGCTCAAGAAGTTGAAACCGGACCCGAAGCACGACAATCTGTCGAAGCTGCTGCATTCCGCGGCACTGTCGGATTCCATGGAGATGATCGACTATCTCCTGAATCTTGGGGCAGCGCCGAATGATAAGCCAGACGGCGGCTCATCCGCACTGGACCGCTGCCTTTGGGCTCTACGGTGGCAAGACCGCAACACGTTCCTTTCGAAACAACTCGCTTCGAAATATGCTCTTCAAGGCGGCCTTGATCGAATCGAGCGGCTGCTGCAAGCCGGCGCCCAGTGGCGTCCTCCGGACGCCTACGACATGAAATCCCTGCGGAAGATGCTTTGCGAGTGCGAGCCGGCCGTGACGGTCACCCTAATGAAGCTGTTTGCGAAGTACAAAGCCGCGCCGGAGGCACTGCTAGAGGAACTGCTAGACACGCCGCGGATGCGTGGGCATCTATCAACAATCGGAATGAAGCTGTGATGGAGGACTGAATGAGCTACGAGTTCTGGAACAGGGACTCGCTGTACGAGGAAGTGTGGGCCACGCCGATGGCGAAGCTCGCGAAGCAGTACGGCATCTCAGATGTCGGCCTCGCGAAAGTCTGCCGGAAGCTTGCCATCCCGGTACCTGGCAGGGGCTACTGGGCGAAGAAAGAGGCGGGCCAGGTTGGCCACATGCTTCCGCTACCGGTACAAACGCAGCCGGTAAGGCTCTTGAAACCGACGCCGCGACCAGAAGAGCCGAAGATTGAGGATTACACGACACCCGGAGAAAGGGCGCAGGTCGCGGAGGTGAAGGGGCGTGATCCTCAACTGATCCTCAAGCGCGGGAGCCTCTCCCATCCCCTTATCGTGCAGGCGCGCGAAGTACTCAGCCGATCGAAAGGCGACGACCGCGAGATCCTGTGGGCCAACGAATCATGTCTGGATCTTCGGGTCTCCAAAGCGGCGCTAAAACGTGCTCTGCATCTCGCAGCCGGCCTGATTACCGCACTGGAAGAACAGGGTTTTAAGGTCACGGTTGGCGATGGATGCCGGGAAAAAACCGTGGCAACGCTGTACGGGCAGGCGATCGGGTTCGCTATCCTGGAGAAAGTTGATCGTGTCGATCTCACGTCTCCGCCGAAAGGAGGCGTTCTGGATCGGGTACTCACGTACGGCGGCAGACCGTACCGGTATGAGTTGTCTGGCCGACTCTCACTTCAGATCTGGAAGCCGTACGGGGCCTACCCGAAAAGCTGGAGTGACCGCAAGACGCGGACCCTGGAGGACCAACTGGCGGAGATCGTGGCCGCGTTCATGCGAATCGCGCTCGCCGAAAAGGCGGTGGACGAAAAGCGCGCGGCGGAAAGGGTCGAGGCTGAGCGTATCGCCGCGGAGAGTGCGCGTCGGGCAGAACTAATCAGGCAGGAAGAAGCGCGCGTTCGGGCATTGCACCGGGCCGCCATGAACCTGGACCGAGCGGAACGAATTCGGCGGCTGCTCGCGGCGGCTAGAGACGCCGCGCTCGCGGACGGTCAGGCAATTGGACCCGGCACGGCCTTTGGCGACTGGCTGGTCTGGGCAGCACACCAAGCCGACCGGCTCGATCCCTTGAAGGTGAGCCCACCATCGATTATCGACACGAAACCCCTACCAAGACCAGAGTATGTCCCCTACGGCTATCGCACGCCTGACCCGCCATTTCGTCTCCCGAAACCGCTGTGGAAAGGCCACTGAGGGGCGCACTGCGATTTGCGGTAGCGGTATGGTGTCCGGTACCCAAGCGCCGCGATTTCCGGTAGCGGTTCGGTTTAAAAGCTAGTGCGCCTGCAAGGCAAACGCCCCGACGGGGAGGCATCTTAATGAGGGGCTGGTATCCTCGCCCACTTGGCCCCGCCGGGGCAACATCCGCGCGCACAGTTGCGTACGCCCCTCTCTGTTTGGCTCGGGGCTTAGACGCAGCGGCTAAGTGCAGCCGCCGTGGGCGCCGTTGCTATGCGAGGCCCTGTAGATGGTAGGATGAGGCAGGAGTGGTTATGGCGGAAATCGCGATCCACAATGTACGGGACTTGGGAGAGGATGCCAGGCGGGCATTGGAGGCTCTTTTAGGCCGCCAGTTGGCGGAAGAAGAGCAAGTGGGCGTGACTGCCTTGGCGGCGCGCCCCGCACCCACAGGAGACGCGCGCAGGATCGCTGCCGAAAGGCTTTCCGAGACTCTCAAGGAGATGTCCAATAGGGCCGGCCAGGTTCCAGACGACGAGCTGGAATCGCTGATCGATGAGGCCCAGCGCGACGTCCGTCGGCGACGCGGCTGATGCGCATTGTCCTGGACACGAACATCCTGGTCAGGGCCGCCGCAGAGGAGCAGGGCTTGGCGGGCCGCTTGCTGGTGGAGATCATTTCCGGACCCCACATTCTGGTCATCTCGCCATATATCCTAAGCGAAATCGCCCGTGTGCTGGCCTATCCGCGGTTGCAGGCGCGTTGGCAACTCAACGAGAAGACCATCATGGAGTTCGTCAGCCGCGTGGGTGACGTTGCCGAAGTTGTGCTCACAACGACGCCCGACCGGGTAGTGATTGCCGACCCGGATGACGATCCAATTGTGCAAACGGCAGTGCTGGGCGCTGCAGATTTTCTCTGTACTCGCGACGCCCACTTGTTCCAAGCGGCCGCTAATGAACATTGCGCCGGCCGCGGGATCAAGATCACGAACGACATTGATCTCTACCACGTTCTCACTGGCCGGCCAATCGGTGGACGCGCTCAGCAATAATCACCATGTCGGGACGTTCGCTGGCGGCGTTGAAGCGCGGCGATGGGAGTGCGAAACCGTCTGCCGCGGCGCAGCCTCCTGGACAGGCGTTCAACATCGGCGCTTATCGAGGTGGCACGCTGCGCTTCGCGGTAGCGGTCCGGTAGCGGTCCCTACGGGAAATTCGGTTGCCTTGGGTTGCCATTCACGGGAAACTCGCACCCCTGTCGCCGTTTCCCGTGGGTGCCCATGCACAAGACGCACCTCAAGCTAGTGCGTCTGCCAATTCCGCCACCTCCGCGTTCCGGGATGCTACTTCTTGGCCGGCGCTGGCGGCGCCGGAGCGGGCGTGTTCTGCTGGTTCGCCGGAACCGGCACAGGAAGCGGCATCGTCTTTCCGCCCGACTGAACCGGAGCCGGCGCGCCCTTTACCGGGGCGCTGCCTGCCGGCGTAGCCTCCAGCACCGTCGTGGCCAGGCCTGCATTCCGCGTGGCCAGGATCGAAAGCGACAGCGAGGTAATCATGAAGAGTACCGCCGAAATCGTGGTCGCCTTCGAGAGTAGCGTCGCCGAGCCGCGCGGGCCAAAAGCCGTCTGCGAACCCATGCCGCCAAACGCGCCCGCCAGGTCCGCCGCCTTCCCGCTTTGCAGCAACACCACAATAATCAGGAAAATGCACACCACTACATGAACCAGCAAGAACAGAATATACATCGTTGTCCCTTTAGTATAGGCAACCGGCGGACTGCCGGTCAAACCGGAGCGCCGCAGCGCGCCACGCCGGAAGAACTGCCCCGCGGCCGCAACTGCCTGGCGTAGCTTAAGAACAGTTCCATCCCCTGGTATTCGCGCGGGCCCAATTCGTTCACAATTCTTCGCGTCAGGTATTCCTCGACAAAATCGGGCGCGAAACCGCGCCGCGCGGCCTCCGACGCCACAATCTCGTCGATCCGCGCGCGGCCGTAACGGCAGGACTCCCGAAACGCCTCGGCCACCTCCGGCGTGACCACTCCTTTGCGGCCCGCCCATACCGCGAACACCATGGGCAGACCCGTCATCTCGACCCACTCGCCTCCCAAATCGTAAACGCAATAGGGCACGCGCGCGGGGTCGATCCGCAACGCGGGGTCTCCAATGATGACCGCCGCATCAGCCACACGCAACATGGCTTCCAGATCGGGAGGATGCGAAATCGATACCGGCGCCGCCCCATAGCGGCGTTCCAGGACCATGCGGACCAGCTCCACCGACGTCCGCGAGCTCGAGTCCGCTGCCAGAGTCCGGATTTCCGGCGCCGGACGCGAGGAGACCAGCAGAATACTGCGCACCGGGCCGCGACACGCGATACCAGCGCCGGGAATGACCTCCAGGTCCTGCCGCGTCAGCTCGAACGAGGGGATCAGCCCGATGTCCGCCGCGCCCGCGGCCATGTCGTCGGCACAGCCCGACGGGATGCGGAAATCCAGGTCGAAAAGGCCCTGTTGCGGGCCGTGCAGCATTCCCCAAACCAGCGGTGTAGTATTCAGAAATCCGACCGCGGAAACCCGCAGCCTGGGAGCAGTGGTATGGCTCAACCCCCAGTTTAGCAGAGGGATTGAACAGTACACTATGACGCCGGCGCCGGCGCGTGTTTGCTCGCGCTCACGTGTTTGCTATCCTTTAGAGAGAGCGCTTTCCGTGTCGCGCCACCCTTGAGAACTCGATGAAAATCAAGAATACTTCTGCCTTGTTTTTGACGTTATTGGGCGCCACCGCGGGTTTTGCACAGGTTACTCTGAACACCGTTCCAGCCCGCGCCATCGGCCAGTCCATACTGATTCCCGAGTCCGGCAACCCCAACCTGGTGGAAGGCCGCGAATTGTTCCAGCCGCAGGGTATTGCGGTGGACAACTCCGCCTCGCCGCCCATCGTCTACGTCGCCGACACCGGCAATAACCGCGTGCTGGCATGGAAGAACGCCGCCAGTTTCTGCTCCGCCGGCTCCTCCTCGTCCGCTTGCAACGGCGCCTTTGCCGACCTGGTGATTGGGCAACCCGACAAGTACAGCACCCTCCCGTATGGGCCGGGCACCAACTTCTCGACCGGGTTGGACGAGCCCACCGGCCTGGCGGTGTACAAGGGCGATCTTTATGTCGTGGACAGCGGCAACAACCGGGTGCTGCGTTACCCCAAGCCGTTCTCCCAAACCGGCCAGGTGTTTCCGGACCTGTACGTCGGCCAGCCAAGTCTGAATTCCCGCGTTCCCAATCAACCCAATGGGCAGGTCAGCGCGCAGGGGATCTTCACGAACGGGAACAACCAGGTCCTGGCGGCCAACATTGCCTTCGATGGCGCCGGCAACTTGTGGATGACGGACCCCGGCAACCGGCGCGTACTGCGATTCCCCGCGGCCGCCATCGCCGGGGGAGGGGGCGGACTTACGGCCGATATAGAGATCGGCCAGGTGAGTTTCGCTCAAACGCAGCAGAACCTGGACCCGACCAATGCCAATAGCCCGCTGGTGACCAACCAGTTCGCGGTACCCGACGGTATCGCCTTCGATGGGGCAGGGAACCTGTACGTGTCCGACAGCGATCTGAGCGTGGCGAACAGCACCATACCGGGGCGCGTCCTGGTTTTCACGGCCTCGTCCCTCGTCCCCGGCCCCTCCCTATCGGCCACGCGGATCATGGGAGTGGTGCAGCAATCGGCCAGCGGAACCGCGCTGTCGCAATCGCAGATCGATAACACCGTGATGGTCAATCCGCAGGGTATTGTCGTGCTCCCCAACAACCAGGGCATCGCGGTGGTCGATTCGCGAAGCAGTCGTATTATGCTCTTCCCTCCCTTCCCCCTGTGGCAAAACCAGACCACCCCGTTTTCGCCGCAAGCCACGGCCATCATTGGACAGGCAAGTAGCTGCCCGGCCTATCCGGGGGCAGCGTGCCGCGCCGCCAACAACGGCAACCCGTCGCCCTCCGCCAGCACGATGTCCTTCCCGTCGGCCGTTGCCCTCGTAGGCACCGACCTGCTCATTGCCGACGCCGGCAACAACCGCGTCGTCGGCATGCCGCAGGTAGCGGGCGCCTACGTGCCCACCATGGCCGCCAACCGTGTGCTCGGGCAGGACCGTGTGGACACCTTCTCCATCAACCTGATCGAAGGGCGCGAGTTTGCGTTCGTCTCGCAGAACGCTCAGGGCAATTGTGGGGACGCGGGCATGGCCATCGATAGCACCGGCGACACGCCGCACCTCTACGTGGCCGACCCGTGCAACAACCGCGTGCTGGGATTCAATAATGCGCTCGCTCTGAAGCCGGGCGCCAAAGCGGATATCGTCATCGGCCAGCCGGACATGCAAACGGCGCTGTGCAACTATCCCAGCGGCAATCTCAACCAGCCCACGCAATCCAATCTCTGCGGCCCCATCGGCGTGCTGGTGGATTCGAACGGCAACCTCTACGTGGCGGATTCCGGCAACGGGCGCGTGCTGCGGTTTCCCACGCCGTTCGCGCACCAGGGGAGCTTGCAGCCCGCCGACCGCGTGGTCGGACAGGCCAACTTCACTACCAAGATAACCGACCCCAGCGCCAGCACCATGTCCGCGCCGTATGGGTTGGCATTGTCCGGCGTCAACGGGCTGCTGGTTTCGGATGTGCAGCTCAATCGCGTGCTCTACTTCCCGATGGCCAACGGCGACCTCACTTCACCCCAGGGGGAGGCGGCCACCGTGGTGTTCGGACAGCAGCAGTTCAACGTGGGCACGAAACCAACCACCCTCAGCAATACCGTCATGACCGCGCCCCACCACGTAGCGGCGGACACTAGCGGCCGGACTTACGTGGTGGACACCGGCGACAACCGGGTAATGATCTTCGGAGATCCCCACGACCCGAGCACTGCCACCTCCGGCGCTAACGCCGTGCTCATCATCACCGGCCTTAATGCGCCGCGCGGAATCTACGTCAGCCCGCTCACCGGTGAGATTTGGGTCACCGATACGGGCAACAGCAGATGCTTGCGCTATCCCAGTTTCGAACAGTATTTCGTGTCCGGCACTTTCAACGGCGGCGTCCCGGCATACGCCCAGACGCTGGCGCTGACCGAGGACCAGTACGGCGACCTCTTGGTCGCCGACGCCGCCAACCGCGTAGAGTTTTACTACCCCGGCTTGACTTGGCAGAACGCCGCCAGCTTCTTCACCCAGGCGCTGGCGCCCGGAGTGCTCGCCACCATCTACCCGCTAGGCGGCACATTCGGCACGAATACGGCCAACGCCAATCAACTGCCCAACCCAGTGCCCTTTCCAACCTCTTTGGCCGGCATTGAGGTGCTGTTCAATGGCCAGCCGGCGCCGGTGCCGCTGCTCCTCGTCTCGCCGGGGCAGATCAACTTCATGGTCCCCATGAGCGCACCCACCACCGGCACCGCGGATGTGCAGGTGGTGGTGCAATCCACCGGCCAGATTCTGGCCGACGGGCTGGTGGCCATGAACACGGTTTCTCCGGCTGTCTTCGCCCTTGGGCTGACCAACTGCTCGCTCGCCGGCGGAAAGTGCCGTCAGGCCGCGGTGACCAACGATGCGGACGGGACCGTCAACGGTCCCAACAATCCGGCCGCGGCTGGTTCCTACATTTCGATCTACGCCACTGGACAGGGCTTTTTGCAGGGCGCTCCGCCCGACGGAAACGTTCCGCTGGCAGGGCTGGTACAGACTTCGGTATTGCCCCAGGTCTGGATCAACGCCTGCTACGTGGACGATTCCAATTGCACCGGGGAAACCGGCGTCGAGAACGTCGAGTTTTCCGGACTATCGCCGCAGTTTCCGGGAGTCTGGCAAATCAACGTGCGCATTCCCAAGAACACGGGGCCGGGAGCGCAGGTTCCCCTCTTCATCGTGATGGACAACTATACCAGCCAAACTGGTCCCACCGGCTATATCACCACCATCGCGGTGAAGAACCAATAGAGGCTCAGCGCTCCGGAAGGAATTCCCGCGGAGGCCCGGGGGACCGGGCGCGCGTGCGCTTCAGCGCGTACATGTTGCGGTCGGCCTCGTCCAGCGTGTCGCGCAGGGCCCGGCCGCTCCCGTCGGCGGTTCCCCAACTGAACGAAATGGGCAGGACTCCGTATCCGCGAACCCGAAACTCCCGCAGACGCGCTTCGATGCCGCTCATGCGCGTGCACGCCACCTCGGTGCGCTGGTTGTGGAACAGAATCACGAATTCGTCGCCGCCCCAGCGGAACGCCTCGTCCGCGTGGCGGATGGAAGAGCGCAGCAGGTTGCCGATGTTGCGCAGGATCTCGTCGCCCGCCAGGTGGCCGTAGCGGTCGTTGACGTCTTTGAAGTTGTCCATGTCGCAGACCGCCGCCACTCCGTCGAAGTCTGCGGGATCCTCGATGCGTCGCGCCAGCGCGGCCTGGTTCAACAGGCCCGTCAGCCGGTCCAGATCGGGCCCCTGCTGGCTTTCGCGGCGCAGGTGGTCCAACTCGGTGCGCAGCTCCCCAATGCGATCGAGCTGGCTTTCGCTCCACATCGCCATGGCGGCGAATGCCAGCACGCAATGCAGAGCGAAATCGTAGTATGTCTCGTGGTGCAGGTAACGGGCCCACGCCGGCACGCTGCCGGCGTCGTAAAGGTACCAGACCAGAACGGCATGTTCGAGAAAGACCGCGGCCAGCACCGCCAGCGAGAAGCGGAAGGCGCGCGCCCCAAATCCGGTGCTGCGGCGCAGGGTGAAGAAGTTATAGAGGTACACCAGGCTCAGCACCAGCGCGTGCGAGGCGTAATAGGCCTCCACCCGCGAGTACAAGCCGAAGGCCCACACTAGCGCCACGAAAATAGGCAGGATCGAGATCAGCCGGAGCACCGTGCGCCAGTCCTTGATGCCCGATGCAAAGCCCGCGCGGGCCGCCGAGATCAGCACGATGGCGAAGCCGAATTCGAAGGTGGCATATGGCGCCAGCCATCCGGAGTGCGCCGTGCGCAGCAGCTCGAATCCGAAAAACGCGGCCAGCAGCCGCAACCCCCAGGCGATGGCCCACAGCCCGAAATAGACCACCCGCGACTGCCGGTACAGGAACAGAAACACCATCCCGAACAGCAGCGCGCCGATTTCCTGAATGTACAGGGCGGTAATGTCCGGGAGGGGGCTGGAAGCGTCCATCCGCTCAGTCTCCCCCGATGGCATGGCGCCGGATGGCGCGCGCTTTGCCGGTGGCTTCGTCCACGTCCACCATCACGGCGTGCAACTCGGGGTTCTGCCGCGCCGCCTCCATGCGCACCGGCAAGCCCGTGAGGAAGCGCTGGACCACGATATCGGTCTGCACCCCGATCACGGAATGGTACGGCCCGGTCATGCCGCAATCCGTCTGGTACGCGGCGCCTCCCGGAAGAATGCGGGTGTCCGCCGTGGGCACATGGGTGTGGGTTCCGATCACGGCCGAAACGCGGCCGTCCAGGTACCAGCCCATGGCGACTTTCTCGCTGGTCGCCTCCGCGTGAAAATCCACGAACCTCACCTTGATGGCGGGGTCGAGCGCGCCCAGAATCTGGTCGGCCTTGCGAAAAGGGCAGTCCGTGGACGGCATGTACGTGCGGCCCTGGAGGTTGATCACGGCGCAATCCACCCCGTTGCGCGCGCGCCACACAATCGCACCCTGGCCCGGAGCTTCGGGATAGTTGGCGGGACGCAGCAGCCGCGGCTGGCGCCGCAGGTAATCGTACACCTCACGCTTGTCCCAAACGTGGTTGCCGGACGTCAGCACGTCCAGGCCCAGGCCGAATAATTCCTCCGCGATGGCCGGCGTGAGTCCGAATCCCCCAGCCGCATTTTCCGCGTTGGCGATGGTAAGGTCGATGCCGTTGGCTTCCACGATGTCCTGGAGATGATCGGCGACGATCCTGCGCCCGGGAGAAGCGAAAATATCCCCGATGAAAAGAATGTTCATTCCTGGATTTCACGTTAACACGTAAGCCGCGCCATTTGCACTTAGCTAGCCTTCTTGGCTAAGATCGGGACATGCCGGAGTTCAATGTCCATGAGGCGAAGTCGAACCTGTCGCGGCTGCTCGCGCTGGTCGAACAGGGTGAAGAGGTGACCATCATGCGGGGCGGCGAGCCCGTTGCCGACCTGGTGCGGCACCGGCGCAAAGCCGGACGCCGGACTCTCGGAGCGCTGGCCGGGACCATCTCGTTGCCCGAGGGCTGGGCCGCGCCGATGACGAACGAGCAGGCCGATCGGTTTATCGAGGGCAAGGAATGGTGACCTACCTGCTGGACACCGCCCCCTTCCTGTGGGCCGTCGCCAGCCCGGAAAAGTTGAGCCCAGTTGTTCGCAGACTGATCGAAAGCCGCAAGCATCCACTATTTGTGAGCGTGGCTTCGCTTTGGGAGGTGGTTGTGAAAGCACAGAAAGGGGTGCTCCACCTCGATGATCCGCCGCGTTGGTTGGAAGCCGGGCTGAAGAGCATTGAAGCAGAGGTGCTTCCCATAAGGGTGGCTCACGTGTATCAGGTCGGCCGGCTTCCGATGATCCACAAAGACCCGTTCGACCGGCTACTGCTCGCGCAGGCGGCAAGTGAAGGCTGGGTTCTCATCAGCAATGATGAGACCGTGCGCGAGTACCCGGTGGCGACCGTCTGGTAGCAGCCTACTTTCCCGCCAGGGCGCTGTGCTTGCGTCCGAACGGGAAGTAGATGGCGAAACCGATCGTCAGCCAGACAAAAAACCGCACCCAGGTTTCCAGTGGCAGCGCCATCATCAGAACCAGGCAAAAGGCGATCGATATCATCGGCAGCCAGGGCGAGCCGGGGACCCGGAAACCGCGCGCGCGGCCGGGCTGTTTTCGGCGCAGCACAATCACCCCCACGGACACCAGGATGAACGCGAACAGCGTCCCGATGTTGGCCAGGTCCGCGAACGTGCCAATGTCCAGAATGCCCGCCGGAATACCCACCACCAGCCCGGCCACCCAGGTGCTGATGTGCGGCGTCTTATGCACCGGGTGCACTTTGGAGAATGCTTTCGGCAGCAGACCGTCACGCGACATCGCAAACCAGATGCGCGCCTGCCCGTACTGAAACACCAGCAGCGAGGAGATCATCCCCAGAATGGCGCCGATACTCACCCACCTGCGAATGCCGTTGTATCCCAGGGCCTTGAGCGCGTCGGCCACCGGCGCCTCGCCCGTCAGGCTTCTCCACGGAGCGATGCCCGTCAGCACCAGCGCCACCGAGATATACAGCACGGCGCAGATCACCAGCGTCATGATGATGCCGAAGGGCAGGTCGCGCTGCGGGCACCGGCACTCCTCCGCCGCCGTGGAAACCGAATCGAAGCCGATGTAGGTGAAGAAGACGATGGCCGAGCCGGTGAGCACGCCGGAAAAGCCGTTGGGCAGGAAGGGATGCCAGTTGGCGGTGTTCACCGCCCGCGCCGCGCCCAGCACGAATATCAGAATGGCGGCAATCTTGATGGCCACCATGGCATTGTTGGTCCCCGCGCTTTCACGCACGCCGATCACCAGAATGTAGGTCAGCACCAGCAGCACGATCAGCGCCGGCAGATTAAACCAGGCGCCCGTGAAGTGATCGCCCACAATCGGCGGCGCGGAGAGCTTGGCCGGCAGGTGCCAACCGAAGAGGTTTTCCAGAACATCTTTGAGATAACCGGAAAACCCCGCCGCCACCGCCATGTTGGAGACCGCGTACTCCAGAATCAGGTCCCAGCCGATGATCCACGCGATCAGCTCTCCCAGCGTGGCATAAGCATAGGTGTAGGCGCTGCCGGCAATGGGGATCATGGATGCCAGCTCGGCGTAGCACAGCGCCGCGAAGCTGCACGCGAACGCCGTCAGCAGGAACGAGAGCGAAATGCCCGGTCCCGCGCCCGGCCGTCCGATGGTGGAAAGCGCATGCGAGCCGTGCAGCATCAGGTCCATCACGGGGGCGTGCAGGATGGATTTGTAGCTGAGGGTCTCTCCCGCGGCCGCCGTCCCGGTGAGGATGAAGATGCCCGATCCGATCACCGCGCCGATGCCGAAGGCCGTGAGGCTCCACGGTCCCAGAGTGCGCCGGAGCTTTTTCTCCGGTTCTTCGGAGGCGGCGATCAGCGCATCGATGCTTTTCGTGCGGAACAGGCCCACTGCGCGCCGTATCGCCCCTTACCGCTTGCGCTGGCCCTGCGCCTGGTGGCGAATCTTCTTCTTCGACGCGCCGCGGGCCACGCCGGCCGCGCGTTTGGCCTTCGGCTCCGCCTTTTTGCGCGCCGCGCGCTTCAGCTTCTTGCGTTCAGTGGTGTCGGTGACGTTCGTCGTGTTCATCAGTTTCTTTTCAGTCCTGCGTATTTTTCGACCAGCTTCTTAAGGCCGTAACGAGGGAAGTTAACAGTGATCTTAGCATCTTCGCCCTCGCCTTCGCGACGCACCACCGTTCCCGTGCCGTATTTGGGATGTTCCACCGTCATGCCCGCCCGCATGCCCCGGTGAGCGGGCGGGGGAGCCACGGTAAGAGGCTTGACCGGTGTACCCACCAGGCGGGGCGGAACCGGCGGGGTTTTGAGGTCGGGCCGCGGCGGCGTGGCCGGCTGGCCCGGCTTGAAGGGCATTCCCCGATCGCTGAAAAACTCCGAGATGTTGTCAATCGAATTGTAGGTTTTCCCCGTGAACGTGCTGCGCCGGGCCGATTGCCGCACGTCGATGCGCTCGGTCAGCAGATCCACCTCGCCGGGATCGTCCCGCGGGCCCAGGTCGGCGACCAGGTGCGCCGGTACTTCGTTCAGAAACCACGACGGCGTAGTCCGCTCCTGCTCTCCCGCGCCGAACCGCCGCCGGTACTTGGCCCACGTCAGGATCAGCCGCTTGCGCGCGCGCGTCATTCCCACGTAGCACAGCCGCCGCTCCTCTTCCAGCATTTCCTCGGAATCCATCGACCGGCTGTGCGGGAACAGGCCCATCTCCAGGCCCGACAGAAAGACCAGCGGAAACTCCAGCCCCTTGGCGTTGTGCAGCGTCATCAGGTTGACCGGCGAGGCCTCGTCGAAGGCGTCCGCTTCGGCGACCAGCGCCGCATGGTCCAGGAAATCCGCGATGGTCTCGTCGCGCTCGCCCGCCTCCGCCGCCGCGTTCACCAGCTCGTCCAGGTTCTCCAGGCGCGTCTCGGATTCCGGCGTCTTCTCGTGTTGCAACATGCGCCGGTACCCGGTGCGTTCCAGGATGAACTTCAGCAGCTCCGGCAGCGGCGAAGAGCTGGCCACCAGGGAAAGTTCCTGAATCAGGTTCCGGAACGTCACCAGCGAGGACTGCGACCGCGTCGAGAGATGCTCATCGTCGATGATGCGCCCGATCGAGTCCCACAGGTTCATCCCGTGCTCGCGTCCATAGCGCTCGATCTGCTCTACAGTGGTGCGGCCGATGCCCCGCGCCGGCGTGTTGATGATGCGCAGCAGGCTCACCGAATCGGAGTTCGAGGCCGCCAGCTTCAAGTACGCCACCGTGTCTTTGATTTCCGCGCGCTGGTAAAAGCTGAAACCGCCCACGATGTTGTACTTGCGCCCGTACCGCCGCAGCGCCTCTTCGATCCGCCGCGACTGGGCATGCGTGCGATACAGGATCGCCACGTGATCGCCGGGATTCGCCACCAGATGTTTCTCGGTGGTGTCGGCGATGAACAGCGCTTCGTTCTCGGCGTCGAAGGCCGCATACAGGCCCACGTGCTCGCCCTCGGCCCCTTCCGTCCAGAGTTTCTTCCCCTTGCGCGCCTTGTTGTTCTCCACCACCGCGCCGGCCGCCGCCAGAATGGTTTTCGTCGATCGGTAGTTCTGCTCCAGCCGGATGGTGCGGGCCTTGGGGAAATCGCGCTCGAAATCCAGAATGTTGCGGATGTCCGCGCCGCGCCAGCTATAGATCGACTGGTCTTCGTCCCCCACCACGCACACGTTGCGGTGTTGTTCGGTGAGAAGCCGCATCAGCTCGTACTGGGGGCGGTTGGTGTCCTGGTACTCGTCGATCATGAGGTAGCTCAGGCGGCGGTTCCACGCCTCGCGCGTGGCATCGTCGTGGCTGAGCAGGCGGACGGCTTCCAGCAGCAGGTCGTCGAAATCCAAAGCGTTGGCCGTGTGCAGCGCCTTTTCATATTCCTCGAACACGGTGGCCAGCGTCTCGGTTTCCTTGTTGGTGGCGCGCTTGTAGAAGTCCTGCGGCGTCTCCTTCCGGTTCTTGGCGTGGCTGATCCTGGAGAGCGCCGCGCGGCACTGCATGAAGTCTTTTTCGTCCAGGCCGAGGCCGCGGTAGGCGGCCTTGACGATGCCGAGCTGGTCCTCCTCGTCGTAGATGCTGAAACGCCGCGTGAAACCGGGGCGGATGCGGGCCAGCGGATCGCCGTCGCGCCGCAGCATCCGCACGCAGAAAGAGTGGAAGGTGGAGATGTTGGGCGGGGAATCGAGCTGCACGTCGTCGAGCAGCGCGGAGACGCGCTCCCGCATTTCGTTGGCGGCCTTGTTGGTGAAGGTGACTGCCAGCACGGCGGACGGAGGCGCGCGCCGCCCGGTGACGATATACGCGACGCGGTGGGTGATGACGCGGGTCTTACCGCTGCCCGCGCCTGCCAGAATCAGAAGCGGGCCTTCCGTATGCATCACCGCTTCGCGCTGTTGCGCGTTCAGCCCTTTGAGAAAGTCCATGAGATAGGGACTGATCCGAGTTTAACATGCGGCCACGCAGAAGACCCTTTGGCTGCGGACGTGGGAAGTCCGAGCGCCGCCGGTAGCGTCGGGCTGGGCGACCCTATACACGCTTCAGCAGGTCTTTCAGCGTCAAGCCGATGTCCTTCGCGATTTGTCGCAGCAGGATCGGCGAGATATCTCTTCCGGCATGCACGGGAACGGTTGTGCCTCTGCCATCCGGGTGCCGAAACTGCTTGTGCGAGCCCGTTGGCGGACCTCGGCAAAACCCAGTGCTTCCAGGATCGAGATGACCTCGCGCGGTCTGAGAACCCGAGGCCTGTCCATACCTAGCCGACGCTGACCGTTTGGGTCCCGACGAACTGGGCCTCCATGTTCGGCTCGCCGTCCTCTAGAAGCATCTCAATGACCTCTTGAAGATTCCTGTTCAGTTCATCCAGGCTCCCGGCTTGGCTATGCGCCCCGGGAAAACCCGGAACATAACCCACGTACAAGCCGGTCTCCGGGCACTGCTCTACTACTGCCGTGTACGTCTTCATCGCTCGGTCGCTCCTTACCGGCCTCAATGATCCGCTCGCTCGAACAGGAGAGCGTGGCTCCCCTATTCACCTGTTCTTATTGTAGGCCGATCAACGGGCGCTCTATTCCATATTGATTGGCTACGTATGAGCGGGTAACCGGCAATCCCCGAAAGGCTATCCTGCAGCGCCGCTGCCACATCCCGGACTTGCTACCAAAGTCAAGCCCAGTGACCGACCGCACATCGGGCCCGCCTGGACAACCGAGGACCCCCTGCCGTAGCATAAGGCAGTGAAAGCCACAGTCCCGGCTATCGTTTGTTTCGCCTTGTTCTTATACTGCTGCTGGATGGTCCATCGCAGCCGCACTTCCTACTTCCCGCCGGACACCACCTATAAGGTCGAAGTCACGGTCACCGGGCCGGACGGGAAGATCATCAAGCCGATAGCGCGCGCGCCTCGATGAACAAACGGCCCGGCCGCCCTATTTCGCCGCCGCGTTGAGCAGCCCGCGCACCCGCAGCCAGTCCGCCAGGAGCGCCGGCCAGGTGGAAAGCGCCGCGTCCGTGGGAGCCAGCCCCACGCCGTGCGGACCGCGCTCGTAAATGTGCATCTCGGCCGGGACTCCGGCTTTCCGCAGCGCCATGTAGAACTGGACGCTGTTCTCCACCGGCACCGTGGTGTCCGCGGTGGTGTGGAACAGGAACGTGGGCGGCGTCTGCGGCGTCACCTGCAATTCATTCGAGAGGTTTTCCACCAGCTTGGGGTCGGGATTGTCGCCCAGCAGCATCTGGAGCGAACCGCGATGTGCGAACTGGCCGAACGAGACCACCGGGTAGCACAGCACCAGGAAATCGGGACGGCTGCTCACGCGGTCGATGGGGTCCGCGGCACCGGGCCCAGAGGGCACCCCTCCCGCATCGAAATGCGTCCCGGCCGTGGATGCCAGGTGTCCGCCGGCGGAGAAGCCCATGATGCCGATGCGGTCCGCCAGCACCCGAAGCTCGGCGGCCTTGTAGCGGACCGTGCGGATGGCGCGCTGCGCGTCGCCCAGTTCCACCGGGTGGTGATATTTCGGTCCCAGCCGGTACTTCAACACGAAGGCCGCGACCCCGATCGAATTCAGCCAGCGCGCCACCTGGTCGCCTTCCTTGTCCATCGAAAGGTGCGCATAGCCGCCGCCGGGGCACACGATCACCGCCGTGCCGGTCCCCCGGCCCTGCGGCACAATATACGGCGCGAGTGTCGGCTGGTCTTCGTCCTGGGTGCCCTGGGCGCCGGGCGCAGCGCCGGGCCACAGAGGGTCGGCTTTCGGCATGTTGGGCGGCGCCTGTGCACCCAGTGCACCCGCCATCAAGATTAAAGCAAGCGGAATACGGCTCATGTGTCTAAGGTACCCCAACACAAAAAGCCCCGCCGGCCCTGGAAAACGGGCAGACGGGGCTTCCGTTGGCCACGCATTACTTCGACGGAGTGGCAGCCGTGGCGGCGCTATTCTTCTTCGGCGCTTTCTTGGACGTTTTCATGTGTTTCTTGGTCTTCACCGCGGTAGCAGCCTTCGTCCCGCTGCCGCTCGTGGCCGGGGTGGCCGGCGTGGACTGCGCGAACGTAAAGGGCATGGTGGCGACCGCCAGAGCGATCGCGAGTAAACTCGTTTTCATATTTCCTTCTTTCCGGCGGGCCTCTTTGCCCGCTCACAATTCCATGGTGCGCCGGATACGCTGGAAACACGATAGCCTGGGCAGGCTAGTGCGCCACCCGAATTAGGGGTGAAGATGGTTAATCTTTATTAGTATGCTTCCGCGGCGGATCACTCATCAAAACATCTTCCGGGTCCTGATCGCAGGCTTCAGCCTGGTCATTCTGCTCCTGGTGGCGGCGGCCGTCGTGGGGGTCCGCAACATTCGGGCCATTCAGCAAAACGCGGCCAGCCTGATCCGGGAGCAATCCGTCACCAACCGCCTGGTGGACGAGCTTCAGAGCCAGCAAACCAACCTCAGCGAAGTCTACTCCGTGCTGGCGCGCGATCCCGATTCGGTGGACTACGACAGCATCATGAGCCAGCTCGACGCCGCCGATCGCGATATCGACCGCATCTCCGCGGAAGGCGCTCAAACCGCCGAGCGCGACCTGTGGGCCCGGCTCAAACAGTCCTCGCTCGATTTCTCGCGCGAAGCCCGCCGCCTCCTCAGCGTGGAGAGTCCGGAAACCTTTGCCTCCATCGACCTGTTCCGCCATCACGGAGCGTTCGCCTCCGTGGCGGCCCGCCTGATCGAGGCCGAATACCGTAAGGTGAGCGCCGCGCAGGCGCAGATCGACCGCCGGTCGTTCCGCCTGCTCTCCGCCTCGTTTCTGTTCGCCGTTCCCAGCGTGCTTCTGGCCCTCCTCTTCGCGGTGGTTACGGTTCGCATGGTGTCGCAGCTCACCCGCGGGATGGAATGGCAGGCCGCCGAACTGAGCCGCGTCTCCTGGCACATGCTGGAAGACCAGGAGGCCACCGCCCGCCGCTTCTCGCACGAGTTGCACGACGAGCTTGGCCAGTCGCTCACCGCCGTCAAGACCAACCTCACCGCGCTCGATGCCGGCGGGCAGGCGGACCGCGCGCGCCTGGAAGACTGCCTGCACCTGGTGGAAGAGGCCATCGGCAACGTGCGGCAAATGTCGCAGCTTCTGCGCCCCACCATTCTCGACGATTTCGGCCTCGAGGCCGGCCTGCGCTGGCTCGTCGAAGGCTTCGCCGCGCGCACCGGCATCCGGGCGACTCTCGAATCCAGTTATTCCGGCCGCCTTCCCGATGAGACCGAGACGCACCTGTTTCGCATCGCGCAGGAGGCGCTGACCAACGTGGCGCGCCACTCCGGGGCGAAGCGCGTCGAGCTCCGACTGGAATCCAGCGGCGCTGAGATCCGCCTGACGATTCACGACGATGGCTGCGGCCTGTCCGGCGCTCCCGCCCCGGAAGCCCGTCAGGCCGGGCGGCCAGGCCCGCTCGGCATGATCGGGATGCGCGCGCGCGCCCGCAGCGCCGGGGGCGATGTCACGGTTCGCTCCCGCTCCGGCGAGGGTGTTTTAATTGAGGTGCGGGTCCCCATCTCAGGTCCCGCGGTTGGGCATAGCGAATGAAGGAGACTCGCAAGCCGCGGCGAGTGCGCCGGGCATCGCAGCCGGTCGCGCTCGAAGACCCCTCCGTCCGGACAGCAGAGCCGGCCTGGTGCCGCCACGCATGGCGCATGTTGGCACTCTGGGTCTTGGTCCTGGCGGCGTATTCCAATTCCTTCCAGTCGGGCCTGGTGTTCGACAATGCCGTGGTGATTTCGCTGGATGCCCGCATCCAGGCGGTGACGCCGCAAAACCTTCGGCTCATTCTGACCGAGCCGTATTGGCGCGCCAGCACCGTTAATGGCCTGTATCGGCCGCTCACTACCGCCTCCTACCTGCTGAATTACGCCGTCTTCGGCAATGGGACGGATCCGGCAGGCTTGGCAGCGCTCTGGGGAGTGCATCCGCTGCTCACCGAATCCGTCACCAATATTGTGGGCCGCGCCGACCTGCTGGCCGCCTTCGGTGTGCTGGCAGGCTTGCTGTGCTACGTGAAAAGCGCCTCCGCCGCCGGGTGGCGCAAGCTGCCCTGGGTGGCAGCCATGCTGATCGCCCAAGCGGTGGGGATCTTTTCCAAGGAGAATGCCGCCGTCCTGCCCGCAATCATGCTCCTATACGACCTGACGTGGCGAAAGCGCACGGCGTGGCGAGGGCGCGCGCTGGCTTATGCCGCCGTAGTGCTGCCGCTGGCCGCGTTTTTCTATTTGCGAGTCGCATTGCAAGTGCATCTGCTGCCTCCCTTTGCCGACAATCCCCTGATTAGCGCCGGTTTCTGGACGGCGCGGCTCACGGCTGTCAAGGTAATCGGCAAGTACCTGTGGCTGTTTGTCTGGCCGGCCCGCTTGTCGGCGGATTATTCCTATAATGCACTGCCGCTGTTTGGCTGGCATCCGGCGCAGTGGGAGGACGCCAAGGCGTTGATCGCACTGGCAGTCTGCCTGGGCGCCGCCCTGTTGGCCGTCCGCAGCTACCGCACGCGGAAACCGCTGTTCTTCTTCCTGGTTTTCTTTTTCGTGGCTCTCGCGCCAACATCGAACCTGGCGATGCTCATCGGCAGTATCATGGCCGAGCGGTTCGTCTATCTGCCTTCGATCGGCCTGGCGGGGTGCGTGGTTGCGGCCATCTACGCGCTTGGCCGGCAAGTCTGGCGCCCGCGGCCTTTCGACATGCGGGCGGCATGGATTGCGCTGGGGATACTATGCCTCGCATGTGCCGCGCGAACCTACGCCCGGAACTTCGACTGGCTCGACGAGCGCAGTCTCTGGACCAGCGCCGTAGACGTTTCTCCGGGAAGCGCTAAGACCCACTACAACCTGGGAAACGCCTTGGCGCAAGTGCCCGGCCGGCTGCCGGACGCCATTTCCCAGTATCAAGCGGCGCTGCGGATTAGACCCGATTACGCCGAGGCGCGCGCCAACCTGGGACTGGCGCTGGTGAATTCCGGCGGGCCTTTGCCGGAGGCGGTTGCCGAGTACGAAGCAGCGCTGCGGATCAATCCCTATCTTCCCGAGGCACACTTCAACCTGGGAAACGCGCTTTCCCGACTGCCCGGCCGGCTGCCGGACGCCATTGCCCAATATCAAGCGGCACTGCGCATTTATCCCGATTACGCAAAGGCGCACCTCAGCCTGGGAAACGCCTTGTTGCAACTACCCGGCCGGCTGCCGGACGCCATTGCCCAGTATGAAGCGGCGCTGCGGGTCAGGCCCGATCCGCAGCTACAGGAAATGGTGGCCCGATTGCGGGCGGGCCGAAAGTGAGCCCTGAATGAAGGAGCCTCGCAAGTCGCGGCGAGTGCGCCGGGCCTCGCAGCCGATCGCGTGCGAAGACCCGTCCGTCCAGGCGGCGCATCCCGCCTGGCGCCGGCACGCATGGCGCATGTTGGCGCTCTGGGCCCTGGTCCTGGCGGCGTATTCCAATTCCTTCCAGGCGGGCCTGGTGTTCGACAGTGCCGTGGCGATTTCGGCTGATACGCGCATCCGGGCGGTGACGCCGGAGAACCTTCGGCTCATTCTGACCGAACAGTACTGGCATGGCAGCACCGCTTTTGGCCTATATCGCCCGCTCACCACCTTCTCCTACCTGCTGAATTACGCTGTCTTCGGCAACGGGACGCATCCGGCCGGCTATCATTGGGTAAATCTTGCGCTGCACGGAGTGAATGTTTCGCTGGTGTACCTGCTGGGCATATTGGTGTTAGGGGCGCCGGCGCCGGCCTTTGCCCTGGCAGCGCTCTGGGGAGTGCATCCGCTGCTCACCGAATCCGTCACCAATATTGTGGGCCGCGCCGACCTGCTGGCCGCCTTCGGTGTGCTGGCAGGCTTGCTGTGC
>JBEKTU010000042.1:0-42298 GCA_049515735.1 Bryobacteraceae bacterium | reverse complement strand
CAACTGTTGCGCATGACCCGCATGGAGCCGTTCCGAAACCGGCAAGGCGGGCAGCTTTCGGGCGGCATGAAACAGAAGCTGGCACTGATGTGCACGCTGCTGCATCGCCCGCGAATTCTCTTTCTGGACGAGCCGACCAACGGCGTGGACCCGGTTTCGCGGCGCGATTTCTGGGCCATTCTGTATCAACTGCTGAAGGACGGAATCACCATCTTCATGACCACCGCGTATCTGGACGAAGCCGAGCGGTGCAACCGCGTGGGGCTGATGCATAAGGGCAAGCTGATCCGCTGCGCTCCGCCGGACGCCATGAAGCGGGAGACCGGAACGGCGAACATGGAGGGGGCGTTCATCAAGAGCATCCACGAAGTGGAGGCGCGCGCATGAACGGGAACGGCTGGGCGGTGGAGATGGAGGACCTGGTGAAGGCCTTCGGTTCGTTCGTCGCGGTGGACCATGTCTCGATGCAGGTGCGGAAAGGCGAGATCCTGGGGTTCCTGGGGCCGAACGGAGCGGGGAAATCGACCACCATCCGGATGCTGTGCGGGCTGTTGACGCCGACCTCGGGGCGCGCGCACGTCAACGGTTTCGACGTGGGGACCCAGCCCGAGGAAATCCGCCGGAGCATCGGGTACATGTCGCAGAGGTTTTCGCTGTACGACGATCTGACGGTGGAAGAGAACATCGACTTCTTCTCCGGGATGTACGGCGTGCCACGGGAGCGGCGCGCGGCGCGCAAGGATTACGTGCTCCGCATGGCCAACCTCGAGGAGCGGCGGCGGGCTCTGACGCGCACGCTGGCGGGGGGCTGGAAGCAGCGGCTGGCGCTGGGTTGCGCCATCCTGCACGATCCACCGGTTCTGTTCCTGGACGAGCCGACTTCGGGTGTGGACCCTATCGCGCGAGGAGCGTTCTGGGGCTTGATCCACGATCTCGCCGAAACGGACCACACCATTTTCGTGAGCACGCATTACATGGACGAGGCCGAATACTGCGGCCGCCTGGCGTTGATGTACCGCGGCAAGGTGATCGCGCTGGGGTCGCCGGCGGAGTTGAAGCGGGGCCTCACCTCTCACAGCCTGCTGGATCTGGATTCGTCGGAGCCGCTGGAGACCATGCGCGCGCTGGAAAGCGTGACGGGGGTGCTCGACGTAGCCGTGTTCGGTGGCGGCCTGCACGTGACAGTGGACGATGCGGAGGCGACCAGCGCGCGTGTACGGGAAGCGCTGGCGGGGAAGGGAATCGAAGTGAAGCGGCTGGAGCGGATCGAGCCATCGATGGAGGACGTCTTCGTGGCCATGATCGAGGCCGAGGAGCGGATGGCGGCATGAGCTACCGGCGCTTGCGGGCCATCTTCGTCAAGGAGCTGCACCACATCACGCGCGATGCGCGCAGCCTGGCGCTGGCGCTGGTGATGCCGGTGATGATGCTGCTGCTGTTCGGCTTCGCACTGAGCCTGGACGTGGACCGCATCCCCACGCTGGTCTACGATCAGGACCAGACCGAGGCCAGCCGCGACCTGATCCGGCAGTTCCAGGGGTCGCGGTTCTTCGAAATCCGCGGTTTTGTGGACGGCTACGCCCCGATCGAACGCGAGATCGACCGCAGCACCATCCTGATGGCCGTGGTGATTCCGCGCAGGTACTCGCAAAACGTGGGCGAGGCGCGCGAGGCGCCGGTGCAGATCCTGCTGGACGGGAGCGATTCGAACACGGCTTCCATCGCGCTGGGGTACGCGGAAACGGTGGTGCAGGACTACTCGCTGGAGCTGCGCACGGACATGATGAACCGGCGCGGCGGCGAGCATACGGCGCCGCCGGTGGATGCGCGGCTGCGGGTCTGGTACAACAGCTCGCTCGAATCGAAAAACTACGTAGTGCCGGGGCTGATCGCGGTGATTCTCATGATCATCGCGGCGCTGCTCACCTCCCTTACCATCGCGCGCGAGTGGGAGATGGGAACCATGGAGCAGTTGCTTTCGACGCCGCTGCGGCCCGCGGAGATGGTGCTGGGCAAGATGCTGGCGTACTTCGTGGTGGGGCTGGCGGACTCCGCCATCGCCGTCCTGGTGGGGGTGTTCGTGTTCCAGGTGCCGTTCCGCGGCAGCGTGCCGATGCTGGTGGTTTCGACCTGCGTATTTCTGTTCGGCGCGCTGTTCTGGGGCATTTTCGTTTCGGCAGCGGCGAGAACGCAGCAGAAGGCTTATCAAATCAGCATGCTGACCTCGTTTCTGCCGGCCTACCTGCTTTCCGGGTTTGTGTGGTCGATCGAGAATATGCCGAAAGTGATTCAGGCGATCACGCGCGCCGTCCCGGCCCGTTATTTCGTGACGATTCTGAAAGGCGTGTTTCTCAAAGGCGCGGGCTTCCGGCTGCTGTGGGGCGAACTGGGGTTCCTGGCGCTGTACGCCGCCATCGTTTTTCTTCTGGCGACGCGCAAACTGAAACAGAAGCTGGCGTGAACTATGTGGGAACGGATTCGAGTCATGCTGCGGAAGGAATTCATCCAGGCGCTGCGCGAGCCGCGCATGCGGCTGCTGCTGTTCCTGCCGCCGATTTTGCAGTGCATCATATTCGGTTATGCGGTGAACCTGGATGTGGACCACGCGCACATCGCGTGGATGGACATGGACCGCACGCCGGAGAGCCGCGATCTGCGGGAGCAGTTCGAAAGCTCGGGACGCTTCGACGTGGTGGCGATGCCGCGCAATGAAGAAGAGGTGCACCAGGCGCTCGACAGCAGCCAGGCGCAAGCCGTGGTGCGGGTGTTGCCGGGGTTCGCGCGCGACCTGGCGCGCGGCCGCGGCGCCGGGGTACAGGTGCTGGTGGACGGCACCAATTCCAACACGGCATCGCTGATTGTGAGTTACGGAGGTCAGATCATCGCCGGGTATTCAAACGGCGCGATGGGGCGCCAGCAGAACCGGCGGGTGCTGACGCGGAGTCCCGGCTCGGCGGTGAATGCGTCGGTGCCGGAGGTGACGGCGCGCAGCCGCGTGTGGTTCAACCCCGACCTTTACAGCCGCAACTACTTCGTGCCGGGCGTGGTGGCCAACATCATTATGATGGTGACCCTGATGCTGACGTCGCTGGCGATTGTGCGGGAAAAAGAGATCGGCACCATGGAGCAGTTGATGGTGACGCCGCTGCGGCCCATCGAGCTGATGCTGGGTAAGACGCTGCCGTTCGCGGTGGTGGGACTGGTGGACATGGCCCTCATCACGGCGGCGGCGCTGGTGGTCTTCCACGTTCCCTTCCGCGGCAGTTTCCTGTTGATGCTGTTGTGCGCGGTGCTGTTCCTGATGACATCGCTGGGGGCGGGGCTGTTACTTTCGACGATTTCGCACACGCAGCAGCAGGCCATGATGGCGTCGTTCTTCTTTTCGACGCCGGCGTTCATGCTCAGCGGGTTCGCATTTCCCATTCGCAATATGCCGCTGGCGGTGCAGTATTTCACGTACCTGAACCCGCTGCGCTACTTCACCGAGATCGTGCGCGGAATCTTCCTGAAGGGTGTGGGCGTTTCGGTGCTATGGCCGCAAATGGCGTGTCTGGCGGTATACGGCGTGGCCATGCTGACTCTGAGCGCGCTGCGGTTCCACAAGACGCTGGATTAGGGGGGGTGGCCGCAACACGGTTCATTTGAGCGGTGGAGTCCCCGCAAAGGCGATACTATTCAATTCATATGAACAATGGCTACCGAACTGGCAGGGATGTCGTTTCAGGCCGCCTCTACCACTACGAGAAATTCTGTTCCGAATGGCTTGAGAGTACCCTCCGCAACAAACAGATCTACTGCTGTGATCCATCCAAGTTGAATGATCCATGGGATTGCCGGGTATGGTTTGACTACACGCCCATGCTGAGAGACGCCTTAGAGCGTGAGAAGATGCTCGCATTCTACAGGAAGGCACTCCCGCCCGAGACGCTCAATCACCCATTGCGCCCTATCTACGAGGATCGTATTCGCAACAGCGACGAAGAGCTCATAAAATTCGTTGAGCAGTCTTCCGGGTTTCTCACAGAGCAGCTTCAACAGCGCCGTATTTATTGCCTCACGCCCGACCCTCTATCCACCTTGATGTGGTCGCATTATGGTGGCGACCACACAGGTATCTGCCTCGAATTCCATGTCGGGAATCATCTGTTTTTGACTGCTCTTGGGGTTCAGTATCGAGAAAAGTATCCGGCTTTTGTGCTCACACAAATGGACACCACAAGCGTGATGGACGTCATGTTAACGAAGGCTAAATGCTGGGAATACGAGCAGGAATACCGTCTTATTGGAAGTCCGAAACTTCGGGACGGCTTGCCCCTCAAGTTGAATGGCGACTTTCTCAAACTGCCGGATCGCTCTCTGTTGTCCGTCATAGTTGGGTGCAACGGTGACTACAAGGGCGTCAAAAAGATTGTGGATGCAGCCGCACCGGAAGTCCGTGTCATCCAAATCAGGCGTGCACCAAACCAATACAATCTGATGATGGGCCTGCCGTGAAGGCTACTCATTTGGGGCGGGAAGAAACGGGATGAAAACTGGCTAAGAACCAGCGGCCAGAACGGGCCGACGAAGACGTTATTGTGTTTGTTTGCAATCGAAGCCATCTTGGGAGGATGCCCTTCATTCCTCATGTGAGACGCCGTTCCGGCAATCGTGGCTGGTGGGTTCTGGGGCGGGTCGTCGGGCACTCGGAAACTGGCCCAAAACGCGTTCGGGGAGACTCAGTCCTCAGCGCCGAAAGTCGGCTTAACCAGCAGCTTCCGTATGACCTTTGGCAGGCGGAGAAGAACCGCAAGTTGCTCCGCACGGCGAAATTGTCTGCGGCCTGATGTTTCAGGCCGCTCACCCCCCGCCTTCCCGAAGGTGTTTCAGAGCCGCTTCAACGGCGGCTTTGAGCGGCGCCAGATCGTCCTCAATCGTCAACCAAACGCGAACGATGTCGATTCTGTCGTATTCGTGCCGCAGGAAATTTCCTATGGCGCGCAATTGGGGCCAGGGAATAGCGGGGCACAGTTCCTCAGCCGCGCCACCGAGTTTCCTTGCCGCCTCGCTGATCCGTTCCAGACAGCGCTCTACCGCATTGGTGGTCTTGAGGTCCTCTGTGAAAGCCGTCAAATCCATGCCCGCCGTGAATTCTTCGATCAGGACGATGTCTTCCAAGATGTCTTCGAATCGCTGAGTGGGGTCTTTAGAAGGCACGCACGGCCTCGGCCTCTACGGTTCTCCGAACACGCGGCTTGAGCGTTCCCTCCTCGATCAGATCCACCGGTTGCCCAAGCAATTCCGAGAGTTGAATCTCGATGCCCGCCACATCCAGAAGCGATATGCGGCGGGTTCGATCGAAAGCGGCCAGCAAGTCAACGTCGGAATCCGGGCGGCCATCGCCGCGCGCCGTTGAGCCGAACAGCGACAGGTGCACAACGCCGACAGCTTTTAGAGTCGGTTCATGAGCGCGCAGCGTAGCCAGGACCTGCTCGCAGTTCATAAGTCCATTCTTACTCGATGTTTTTATCTGGTCAAGGAGGTCTTTAAGAACGGCTACACTCCGATCTGGCAGGCGGAGAAAAACCGGGGGCACGTGCGCTGCCCCTTGCCGCCCTTTGACCCACGCCCCAGCACCGCCTACACTGAAAGCGAAGTCGAATCCCAGGAGTGCCAGATACCATGACCGTCACCGTCAGAAACAAGACTCCCCTCACCGTGCCGGATCAGGTACGGCGCAGGGCGGGCTTTAAACCCGGCGACAAGGTCGAATTCAGGGTCTCCGGCCATCCTGCCGAAGCCACCGCTTACCCATGACTCCGACGACACCCTGACACCCGCCATGCTGACTCTGAGCGCGCTGCGGTTCCACAAGACGCTGGATTAGACCGAGCCAGCTTGCCCTGGCTTGGGAGGAATTCGCCGGCGTGCGTACCCTTGCCGCGCTGGTGTGATAGATTCGTACATCGAGCTGAAATCCGAAATCCCCGGAGGGTCCGATGAGAAGATGCCTGGCGTCCTGTTTCCTGGTCGCGATGCTGCCGTTTGCCGGCCCGGTCTTCGCGCAGACCAAGGCCAAAGCGCAAAATGTCCCCGAAATCCCGTACGAGTCGGTGGCGAACTTCCTGAAACTCCCAACTGGCCTGTATTTGGGCGAAGCCATGGGTGTGGCGACCAACTCCAAGGGACATGTCTTCGTCTTCACCCGCAGCGCTAACACACGCCTGTTCGAGTTCGATCAGAACGGCAACTACGTCCGGGAGATCGGCGAGGGGAACTACGGCTTCGAGTTCGCGCACTCGGTGCGTGTCGATTCCGAGGACAACATCTGGGCCGTCGACGAGGGAACGAACATGGTCATCAAGTTCAATCCCGCGGGACGGATCGTGATGGTGCTCGGCCGCAGACCGGAAGCCGTTGCGGGGGCGGTCGCGACCTCCACTGGCCCGACGCCGCCGGCTGAGAAGTACCTGCTCGGCCGCCCGACGGATGTCGGCTGGGACCCACAGGGCAACATTTTTGTCTCCGACGGATACACCAATCACCGGGTGGTGAAGTACGACAAGAACGGCAGGTTCATCAGGCAGGTGGGCAGTGAGAGACCGGGTTCGGAACCCAGCCAGTTCAACACGCCGCACGGTCTGGCGGTGGATGCGCAGGGCAATGTGTACGTAGCCGACCGCGCCAACCGCCGGATTCAGGTTTTCGATAACAATCTGGTGCTCAGGGCAATCTACGATAACATCGGCAATTCCTGGACCGTTTGCGTTTCGCCCGGCCCGCACCAGTACCTGTTCACTTCCAACTCCAACCCCAACGGCAATGCCCCGGGGACGTGGGACATTACCGGCGAAATCTACAAGATGGAATTGGACGGGACAATCGTCGGCAGGTTCGGCCATGCCGGCAAGGAACTGGGAGGTTTCCAGGTTGTTCACATGCTCGATTGTCGCAATCCGAACGAGGTGATTGTCGCGGAAATCGAGTCCTGGCGAGTACAGAAACTCCTCTTGAAACCGTTGCCGGCGGGGACCGCGGGCGCCAGATAGGGAGGCTTGTGATGAGACGATATTTCCAGATTTCGCTCGCCGCGACGCTGCTGGCCGGTATCCCGGCCGTCGCCCAGTTTTTCATCCCGGAGATCGCCTTCGATTCCGCCGCCAATCCGCTCAAGCTCCCGGACAACATTCATCTAGGCGAAGTGGCCGGTGTAGCGACGAACTCCAGGGGAGATGTTTTTGTTTACACCCGGACGGGTCATCCGACCATCTCAATCGGCACTGCGCGGCCGTTCGCCCACGGAGGCTCGCGGCTGTTCCAGTTTGATCGAAGCGGAAAATTCGTTCGGGAGATAGGACAGGATTCGTACGCATTCCTCGTCGCTCAACAGGTGCGAATCGATCCGCAGGACAACATCTGGATTGTCGATCAGATGTCGAACATGGTTATCAAGTTCGACCCGAACGGGCGAGTTCAAATGTTGTTGGGCAGAAAGGAGGAGGCGGAGCGGGTCCCAGCTTTGCCGCTCACACCGCAGGCCCCTGCCGGTGCTTCCGGAGGACGGGGCCGTGGAGCCGGTCCTGCGCCCGACGCCGAGGGTCCGCCCGCAGGCGGGGGCCGTGGACTTCCTGGCGCGGGAGCTCAGAGCGATATTTTTCAACGGCCCACCGACGTGGCATGGGACACGGCTGGAAACATTTATGTGGCCGATGGCTACGGCAACGCCGGGGTGGCCAAGTTCGACAAGAACGGCAAATTTATCAAGTCCTGGGGTTCCAAAGGGGTAGAGCCAGGTCAGTTCAACACGCCGCACGGTATCGCGCTCGATGCACAAGGCAATGTGTACGTCGCTGACGCCGGAAACAGGAGAATTCAAGTCTTCGACAGCGAGGGGACCTACAAGACGCAGTTTCTGAATGAGGGGACTCCCTCGGCGATTTGCATCACGCCGGGACCTCGTCAATACCTTTACAGTTCAAACTCAAACCCTCCTGAAGATATCGATTTGAATGGCGAGATTTACAAGATGGAGTTGAACGGGCGAATTGTCGGCAGGTTCGGCAGAGCGGGGAAGCTACCCAAGGAGTTCGGGACCGTCAATGCCATCGATTGCCGCAGCGATAGCGAATTCTATGTGGGGGAGATCGGCAACTGGAGAGTGCAGAAACTTACCCTGCATCCGAATTAGCGGCACCCAGCGGACGGTGTTCCTCGATTATCCTTCAGATTCGATCCACTTCACAGCAAAGGCGGTCAGGCGCTCCGGCGAAAGGCGGCCCGAGGGCGGGGGCGGCTGCGCCCCGATGACCAGCACCCGGTCCAGGTCTTCGCCGGTCAGCAAAGTCAGCGTCCGGTCCTGGTAGGCAGTCATTCGCTGCGCCGCCAGATACACGTATTCGGACAGCATCAGGGCGTCCACCAGCGTTCCCGCCGGATCGTCCGCGTCGGGGGTGGGATTGGATCGCTGCTGGTCCTCGAACAGCACCAAACTGCTGAACGGCTTCAACTTCTGGCGCATGCCGAAGCGCGCCAGGAGCACCTGCGGCTGGGCCCGCCGCAACGCCTCCGACGCGCCCCATTGCACGAACGAACTCGGAAACACGAGCGATCCGTTGCCGCTCAGCAGCAAGCCCCGCACGAACTCGCGCACCCGCGGCTCGCGCGCGATGGCAGCGGGCAACTCGCGCCGGATGTCCAAGCGCCTCAGCTCGTCGTTGGTCGAATCCAGCGACTTGAGGTCGCGCTGCACCGTGTTCAACCGCTTCAGAAACTCCCTTCGCAGGGGTTCGAGCGCCGCCCACGACAGAGCGGTTTCGTCCGGCGCACTGGCCGCCTCCGTGAACCGCGAATCGCACTCGAAGATCCAGGTGCTTTCGACGTCTTCGATCCCGGCCGGGCGCTTCCGTGCCAGGAGCGCTGACACCAGGGTCCCGAGCGCCGCGCCGAACGGAGTCTCGAGCGGGATCCATGTCCCCAGCCGGGCGAGCGCCGGCCAAAGCGGGTCCTTCGACGCCGGCAGACCAGCGGGGAGGATCGAGGCGACCAGGCGCGGAACCGGTTGGAGGGCGCCTGATGGAGCCATGCTCACGTCGATCTTCGCGAATGCCTTTTCGACCTCGGTCCGCCACTTCGAATAGTACGGCGACCGTGCGAGAATGCCCGTGTCGGTGACGGACATGCCCCGCGTGCCGGGTTCCCAGCGCGGAAGATCCATCTTCGCCTCGAGCTCCACGATGGGCTGGAACAGTTGCTCGAATTCGCGGGCGGGCAGCCGTACCAGCCAGTCAAGCTGAGCCTGCAACCGCCGCTGCTCGGCGGGGAACAACAGGTCCCACTGTGCCAGTTGGTCATTGAGCGACGGGCCGAAGGAGCGGGGAAGCCGCGCGATCAGGTCGTGAGCCGCCGGCCGTGCGTTCTCACCCATGGAATTCCGCCAGGACGGAGCCCATCGACTTCTCGCACTCGAAGCCCATCCAATTCGCGATGGACGGCGCCATGTCCACCTGCCGCACCACACGCTCGACGATCTGGGGCTTCTTCACGCTCGTGCCCAGCACCATGCTCCACGCCATCCGGCAGCACTCGGTATCGGTGCGGTGGTTGAAGAACCCGTTGGTGCCCGATCCGTCGGGATCGCGGCCGAACTCGTTCATGATCACCATCGACGTCGTGGCGCTCAATTCCGGGTCGCTCTGGATGAACTGCCACATCCGTTGGCACAACTCGTCGGCCCGGCGGATGCCGCCCAAGTGAAGAGAGTACGACCCGGAGTGGGCGACCTCCATGTCCGAGAAGTTGACCATCAGCATGGCCGGCGCCAGACGCTGCAACACTTCGCGGGCGACCAGGAACGTCAGCTCGTCGCCGCTGGTGGGAGCGTTAGGGCCGTGGATGAAGTTCGCCAGCGCGGTAACGAACGTCTGTTTCACCTGCGGGTTCTGGAACGCCGAGGCGGACGGCACGCCAAATCCGATGCGCTCATAGTCCGACTCCAGCACGGCCGTCATCTCCTGGAGAATCTGCTCCCGTTCGAGACGCTGGCGCGAGGTCTGGCCGTTGATGATGCGCTCCACCGCCTCTACCATCAACTGTTTGGAGAGAATGACGTTCACTCCGGGGCTGATGTTGGCGGTGAGCTGCTTGTTGCTGGTCACCACCCAGGTCTGGTCGGCAGTGACATGATTTTGTCGCTGGAGGTAGTGGAACAGCGTGGGGTTCGCCGGTTGCTGCGATCCCCAGTCGTCCACGTGCTGCCAGACTCCGGTGAGCACGCTGGAGATGGTATTGAAGTGCGATGTGACGCCTTCGTTCACCATGAACGGATAGAACAGCGACTGCGGAAGCAGGTCGTTGCACAGGTGCGGGATGTTCGCTATGCCCTGTTCGGAGAAACTCTCCTGACGCCGGATGCCGCCCGTCGTGATCAGCACCAGGCGTTTCGAAGCTCCGGCGGAGCGGGGTGCGCCGGCCGCGAGGACCCTTTGGGCCACGGCCAGCGACACGAGATCGATGAGCTGCCGGCGGGAAACCAGCATAGTCGGCTCCCTGTTAGATCCAGCTTACTAAATCACGAACGGCGGCGCACCCTTGCTTCAAGGCACATGGTCCAGGTGACCGCGGCACAGGGCAAGAGCAACGCCTTGACGGCGCAGAAACAGCAGTTCGCGCGAGCGTTCTTCACGACTGGCGGCAGCAGCTACGTGGCGGCACAGCACGCGGATTACAGTTACGTCGGTAAGCCTGGTTTGACCGCTGGCGCGACAACACCCGCCAAGCCGGGCGAAACCATCCTGATTTACGGGACGGGCTTCGGCCCCACAAACCCGCCGCTTCCTTCCGCTCAACTGGTCACCACGCCCGCCGTGCTGGCGAATTCCGTTCAGGTTACCATTAGGGGCGTGCCAGTACAGCCCCCGATCTACGCTGGTCTTGTTGAGGCGGGGCTTTACCAGTTCAATGTGACTGTCCCGAACGTTCCGGACGGGGATGCCGCTGTGATGGCTCAGATAGGGGGAGTTCAGACACAAACGGGGGTCTTGATCACCGTCCAGCAGTAAGCCGCCGCTCCCTTTACCGCTCCGGGGGATGGATCAGCGGTATCGCCTCGCGCCGGCCGCGTCGATAAACGCGGAAGTCGGCCAGATCCGTGGTAATCACCGGGTATTTCGGGTGCAATTCGCTCAGGCGGATCAAGCAGAGGTCCGCCAGATCCGGTTTGCGATCGGCGTAACGTGCCGCCAGTTCCGCCAAGCGCGAGACATGCTCGGTCAAAACCAATGCGGAACGCGCCAGGCCGTCGCGCAAAAACGCCAGCACCAGAGCGCTGTTGCCAAGGTGGAACACGGTCTCGGCCAGCACGGCTTCACAGGTCAATAGCGGTTCAGTTACCCTTTCAGCGATGCCGACCGCCCATTCATGGTGGTAATCGTTCCGGTTCCCGAACGCCACCAGAAAACCGGTGTCCGCGATCGCCTTCATTTGCGGGAAAAGCCTCTGCGAGACGAGAGGTCCGCCGGTCCGGCAACCGTACCGGCCAGGCGAAGGAACGGACGTCTTGGAACGCTCCGGGCCTTCTCGAGTTCCTCCCGGATGATTCGGCCCTTGGACGCACCCGTCCGGCGCGCGGCCTGGTTCAGCCACTCCGCGAGATCCTCCGGCAGCCGAACGGAAATTGTATTACTCATCTGCTCCGAGTGTAACACAGGCATGGCTTCGCCCGGCCGCCGCCGCTTTGCGCAGTTTTCTCTCTGTCATACTTGAAGTTCTATTTCCATGCCCCCCCCGGAGCCGTTTCTGTCGCGCGCCGCACGCTGGCTGACGTTCGGGTCGGCCGTCTCCATCCTGCTCTCGATCGCGGTTTCCCAGATTCTGCTGGCCCTCGCGCTGGCCGCCCTGCTGGCTTCCGGCGAGAAATTGCGCTTGCCGCGCATCCGGCTGCCGCTCGGGCTATTCATGCTCGGCACCGTGATCGCTCTGGCCTTCTCGGCGGACCCAGCGGCCGGCCTGCCGCAAATCCGCAAGTTCTACGTGTTCCTCGAACTGCTCGTGGTCTTCTCCACTCTGCGCAACCTCGAAGTGGTCCGCTGGCTCTTCCTGAGCTGGGCGGGCGTCGCCAGCCTCACCGCCATCCGCGGGTTCGTCCAGTTCGCCGGCAAGGTGCAGGAGGCTCACCAGGCGGGCCGCGGCTTCTACGATTTCTACGTGGGCGAGCGCATCACAGGTTTCACCAGCCACTGGAACACCTACTCCGCCGAGGAAATGTTCGCCCTCATCATGCTCGGCGCATTCCTGTTCTTCGCGCCCCGCATGCGCCAGCGGTCCTGGGTCTGGCTGTCATGCGCCGGGCTGATCGCCGTGGCCGTGCTGCTCGGGGAGACGCGCGCCATCTGGATCGGCACGGCGGTGGCGGGTCTTTACCTCGTGTGGTTCCGGCGGCGCTGGATGACGCTGCTCGTTCCCGCTGCGATCCTCGTCGCGTTTGTGGTTTCCCCCGCGGCCATCCGCGAGCGCTTCACGTCCATTGTCCGGCCGCAACGGCTCGATTCCAACCAGTTCCGCGTGATTACCTGGCGCACCGGCATCCGTATGATCGAAGCACACCCGTGGCTGGGCCTCGGACCGGAAGGGCCCAAGTACCACTTCCAGGAATGGGTGCCACCCGATGTCCCGCGCCCGCTGCCGGATGGCTGGTACGGGCACCTGCACAACATCTATTTGCAGTACGCCGCCGAGCGTGGCATCCCCACCATGCTGATCATGATGTGGATGCTGATTCAGATTCTGTTCGACTTCTGGAAGGGACTTCGCGCACTGCCGCCCGGCCGCGACGATCGAAGGTTCCTGCTGCACGGTGGCATTGCCGTTGTGTTAGCGGCCATGGCGGAGGGTTTCTTCGAGTACAACCTGGGCGATAGCGAAGTGCTCACCATGTTCCTGGTGGTAGTGGCCTGCGGTTACCTCGCGCTGGAGAAAGATGTCGCGCCCGGCGCCGAGCTGCAAACGCCGGCGTCGATATAGCTGGTAACCCAAGCACCTGTGGGCCATTGGCAACATGGCAGAATTGCCTTGCACAGTGGGCCGCTGGCGGTATACCCGGCCGAAAGGTCAAAAAGGAGATGGTATGAATGTTGCAGCTCCGCAGCGGTAGGCTCCAGAGGGAGACCTCTGGAGTAGACAGGTCACAGGCTGTTCATGTTTCTGAGGCTTTCGACCTCGTAAAGGAGATTAGTCAGACCTGTGGCCGGAGCGCCACCGTAAGGCCGGATCGGACCTTGGATAGGAGAATGGTGACCGCCGCGAAGCCCGTCTACTCCGCTTGGTTCCCAACCAAGAAGAGAAGGAATGGAAACGACACGACACATCGGAATCGATCTGCACCGGAACTGCTTTACCGCCTGCGTCCGGCTGGAGAACGGAAGGAATTACTTGACCGAATGGAAATTGGAACAGTTGCCGAAGTTCGTGGCCAAGCTGCGGCCCAGCGACGAAGTGGCCGTCGAGGTCACAGGCAACACGCGCCTGTTTCACGACGCGGTGGCGCCCCACGTCAGGCGGGTCGTCGCCGTCAACCCGAACCAGTTCAAGGTGATCACGCATTCCGTCAAGAAGACCGACCCCAACGATGCTCGCAACCTGGCGCTGTACCTGGCCAAGGATCTGTTACCGGAGGTGCGCATGAAGGATAAAACGCGCGCCCAGATCGCCAGCCTGACACAGACCCGGGACACGATGGTGAAACTGCGGAC
Organism: Bryobacteraceae bacterium; assembly: GCA_049515735.1. Taxonomy (GTDB): domain Bacteria; phylum Acidobacteriota; class Terriglobia; order Bryobacterales; family Bryobacteraceae; genus Fen-178. Next base: position 28,574 of record JBEKTU010000042.1, on the reverse strand, counting down.
GGCGCTGAAGAACAAGATCAACAACATTTTCTCGGCGCACGGGATCAATCTCAGCAAGGAATCGCTGGCCAGCGAGAAAGGCCTGAAAGCCGTGCTGGAAACGCGGATCGACCTGCTGGTGGATCTGGAGGTGAAGATTCTGGTGGAGCAGATCCAGGCCCTCAACAAGAGCATCGCCCAGTTGGAAGGAACCATCAGCCGGGAAAGCCAGAAGCTGGAAGGACACAAGAATCTCACGTCGATCAAGGGGATCGGCAGCCTCAGCGCCGGCATCCTGCTGTCGATCATCGGCGACATCGGCGACTTCGCCGATGAAGGCAAGTTGGCCGCCTATTTCGGCATCGTGCCCCGCATCAGCAACTCGAATGAGACCGAGCACTCCGGCCACATGACCAAACGCGGCACCAAGCTGGGGCGCACCACCTTAGTGCAGTGCGCGCTGATTGCCCAGCGTTACAGCCCGTACCTGAAGAGCTACTACGAAAAGAAGAAAAGCCGCGGCACCGGCAAGGCCATCATCGCCCTGGCTCGTAAGTTTCTGGGAATCATCTACCGAACACTCAGGAACAAGTGGGTGTTCGCAGATTTCCCCAACTTTGTACTGGCGGAGGAAGCGACGGCATGAACCCCAGGACCGCCGCCTACGCCTCCGCTCCGCTCAGCAAGGCTTCGCTTCGGCTCCGGCGGCTCCATGGCCGCTTGAGCCAGGCAAGCCCAAGAATGGGGTTCACTCAGAACCTCGGAGTAGACAAAACATCATAGGAGGAGGAGGAGATAGTCATGAAACTTCGAAGCTTGTTCTGCTCCACACTCGTGTGCGCTCTGGCCCTGGTTGCGAGTCAGTGCAGAAGCAGATCGGTCTCAACCACCTCTGCTTCCGAAATCCCTCACTTGCGGAAGCATGGGACTGCTACCCAACTGATCGTCGACGGCAAGCCGTTCCTGGCGCTGGCGGGAGAACTGCTCAACAACAGCGCCACCAGCGTCGAGAACATGAAGCCGATATGGCCGAAGCTCGTCGAGGCCAAACTGAACACCGTCCTGGCGGGTGTTTCCTGGGACCAGATCGAACCGCAGGAAGGGAAGTTCGACTTCAGTGTGCTGGACGGCGTGATCCAGGGTGCCCGGAGTCACAACCTGCGTCTCGTGCTTCTCTGGTTCGCAAGCTGGAAGAACGGTCTCTCGAGCTACCCGCCCGACTGGCTTAAGAAGGATTTCGAACGCTTCCCGCGCACCCAGATCGCTGGGGGTGAGAGCGTCGAACTGCTCAGCCCATTCAGCGATGCCAATCGGGACGCCGATGCGCGCGCCTTTGCGGCCCTGATGCGGCACGTCAAGGAAGTAGACGGCCGCGCGCACACCGTCATCATGATTCAGGTGGAGAACGAAGTGGGACTGCGGGGAGACTCGCGCGACCGCTCGCCCGCGGCCAATCAGGCCTTCGCGGCGCCGGTGCCGAAGGATCTCATGGACTACCTTCAGCAGCACAAGGATAGCTTGATTCCGGAATTCCGCCAGGTGTGGGAGAAGGCTGGCTTCAAGACCTCCGGGACCTGGGAAGAGGTCTTCGGAAAAGGTGCGGCGGAGCATCAAATCAGGATGACGGATCAGATTTTCATGGCCTGGCACTTTGCGCACTACGTCGGCCGGGTGGCCGAGGCGGGCAAAGCCGAATACCCCATACCGATGTACATGAACGCGGCGCTGTACAGAATCGGGATGGGACCACAACTCGGAAGAGGCCAGACCGGCGGCCAGAGCGGTGCCCCCATGGACTACCTGATGGACGTGTGGAGGGCCGGAGCGCCGGGAATCGATATGCTCTCGCCCGACATTTACGGCGACGGATCCCACTTCGCGCAGTTTTGCGACAGGTACAGCCAATCCGGGAACCCGCTGTTCATACCCGAAACGGGAGGTGCGCGGGAAAGCAAATCCAGAGCCCTCTACGTCTTCGGACGCCACGACGGCATCGGTTTCTCGCCGTTCGGCATCGACAGGGAGGACCGACTGGGTTACGATCCCGATCTTTCCGGCATCTATGACCTCGTCTCCCAACTGGAGCCCCTGATTGTGGAACACCAAGGCGACGGCACCATGTCGGCCGTTCTGATGGAGCCGAACGACCCGCCCCAGAAGATCCGGGTGGGGAATTACACCCTGGAGGTCACGTTCTGGCCCATCCGTTATAAGATGCCCCTGATTATGCCTGGCGAACCACCGCCCCGACCCCCGCCCCCCGCGGCGGCCATTTTCATTGCCACTGGGCCTGACGAGTACTTCGTGGCCGGCAGCGGCGTGAAGGTCACTTTCTCTCCCAATACACCGGGGCCGCCGCGAGCCGGCCTGGGCACCGTGGAAGAGGGCACTTTTGTGAACGGCCGCTGGGTTCCCGGCGTACGGCTCGCGGGGGATGACACCGGCCAGGGGGAGGATCTGTTCGAAACCCAGCGGCATATGGGCATCCAGCGCGTCGCCCTGTACCGCTACCAGTGAGCGTGGGGGCGGCGCCGCCTCTGCCTGCGCGCCAGCGCGGAAAGAGCATCGGTCATTGGGATCCCGATACTTAGCGTATCACTACGCTATGAATTCAGCCACAAAAAAAGAAACTGGCCCTGCCGTTCCATCTGTGTCGCGCTCCCGAAGCAGGGCCGCGGCACGCGCTAGCCGGCGCGCCGCGGTAAACTGTACTACAGGCATGCGAACCATTCTGTGCTGGGCGGGCATCGCCGCGCTGGCGGCGCTCGGTTGGAGCGCCGATAACACAACCCCAGCGAGGAAGACTACGGCCCCGGCCGCCAAGAAGACCGTGACGAAGCCGGCCGCGTCGGCGGCAAAGAAGAGGAAAGCCGCCCCTTCGAAGGCCGGCGTCGCGAAGGGGGCGACGGCCCCCAGAGCCACGGCCTTGCGCCCGGCCCCTTCGAGAACCGGCGTCTCGAAAGGGGCGACGGCTTCCAGAACCACGGCCTCGCACCCCGGCGTTACCAAAGCCGGCCCCAGGACCGCCGCTTCGCGCCGCGGGAAGAAGGGGCCGCCGGCGAAGCGTGTCACGTGGCGCAACCGGCAACTGGCGCCGACGCCCCAGCGGTACAAGGAAATCCAGGAGGCGCTGGCCGCCAAGGGCTACCTGAAACCCGAAGATGCCGATGGTACCTGGAACCAGGCGTCGATGGACGCGCTGAAGAAGTTCCAGGCCGGGCAGAACCTGGATTCCACGGGAAAGATCAATTCATTGTCGTTGATCGCGCTGGGGCTTGGCCCTAAGCGGGAGACGGCGGCGCCCAAGCCTCCCGCTGAAAGTCCGCCGGCGCCATCGCCCGACCGTCAATAGTGATACCGCGCCTGAAGAAAATCGACGCGCGTTTCGCCCACCCTGTAAACCAGGCGGTGCTCCTGCGTGATGCGTCTGGACCAGCACCCCGCCAGCACATACTTCAGCGCTTCGGGCTTGCCGATGCCCTGAAATGGATCGCGCAGCGTGGCCTCCACAAGCTCCAGAACCCGAAGCGCGGCGCGGCGGTCCGTTTTCACCCAGAAGCGGAGGTCCTCGAGAAACTCGCGATGAAAGACGGCGTCGCGCTCAGCGCGCTTCAAGCCCGATCTCCCGCCGCAGCCGTTCGATAGACATCGCCCGGCCCTGCCGCCGTCCCGCCCGGTGCAAGGCCGTCAGGAGCCGCCGCGCATTGCGTGGCGAACGCAGCAGATGGGCCGTTTCCATCAATCCGGCCAATTCCCCCGCCGGCACCAGCGCCACGTCCCTCCGCCCTTTACGGCGAACCAATACCACCTCGTGGTCGTCCGCCACCCGGTCCAGGACGCCAGCGAGGTTTTCGCGCAGGCTCGTATAGGTTGTTTCGAGGGCCATCCGGTGCCTCAATACTATCGTACAGGAATCCTGTACGGCTTGCAACGGGCGGAAGCCCCTACTTCTCCCATCGGTGTTTGAACAACCCCCGTTTCCCAGACCGGGACTTGGAACCCGCGCGCGGTCCGATATTCCGCAGCGGGCGCGCCACCGACGAGCAAGGGTCTCTCCGTCTTGAAGTCGCCCCCTTGTCCTGGGCAGGCTGCTAGAATTCATCTATGCTCGAAACTGTTTTCGACGCGTGGGTTCAGGAAGCCGAAAAGAAGCTTCTAGCTTCCGGTGACGTTCCGCTCGTTGACAGCCAAGAAATCGACATGGCGCACGAACTGTGGGAGCTTGCCCACGACGTGGTGGAGGAGAACCTCGGAGAGTGTTGCTGCTCAATTCCCTCGAATATCGAGCCTGCAATTGAGTTCTTCGAAAACCGCCTGGTTGGCTCCCATTTTGCTCTCTCCGTCCGTTTCGTCATTTTGAACTTTTTATACCGCCTTGCCCACTTCGAGCGTTTCGAATCGAAAACGGCTGCACCAGAGATCTACGGGGTTGCCTGGCCGCATTTCGAACATTTCGTAGGCCTGCACCTCCAGGAGGTCGGCGCGCTCAAAGACCCAAGGGCCGTCCGGTGGGAGATTACAAACGCTTGTGCAATCCACGACTGGGATCTGGCAACAAAGCTGTTAGACCTTCTGAGGTCCTTACGGGCGATTACAGCAGTTGAGTATCGCGTGCTCAAGGGTCAGATGTATGTCTGTTCCGTGGCGGCTCTGAAAAACCAGGAGGAGCCCGACGCGTCTCCGATGACCCAGGAAGAACTCGACTTGGAGTTGGAGAACCCGGATCTGTGGACGTACGGGCTTACGTCACAGGGGAGCCTGGACTGGTGGATTCCGAAGTTGGACCGTGCTCTCTTCCCCCTCCACCGCTTCGATAGCCGCCCGCTTCGGTTGCTGGCGTGGGGCATAAACCTCTCGGATCAAGCGAAATACTCGGAAGAGGAGAGCCTCCGTCTGTCCGATGCCGCGCACGAGTGGGAAATCTCTTTCCAAAAGGACCCTGACCTTCTCGGTCCCTATCGGGCGGCATGCGGCAAGGCCCACTTTCTCACCAAGAACTACCTGAAGGCGGCAGGACAGTTTGAGTACCTGCTCGCACACGCCTCGGGAGTACCGAAGGAGTTCGGGGGGAAAATTCGTTCCAGGCTGTATCAGGATGCCGCTGAATGCTATGAGAAGGCGGGCGATGTTGAGGCGGCACTCCGCCTCTTGGAACGGTGCGCCCATGAGTTTCCCCGGACAAAAGGACTTTGGTTGAAGTTGGCCGCTATGTACCTCTCGTCGCCTCTGGATCTCGACCTCGAAAAGGTTCGGGACTGTATCGGCAAGGAAAGAGACCTTGACTCATCCTTCGGGAAAGATCCGCGAACCGATCTCGCCCTGACGTTAGGGGAGTTGGCCCCAGAGGTCCACCGCGCCACCTTGCGAAAGGCCACGGAACCAAGTCCGGCGGACCTGCAGTTCATGACCGCGGTTGTCTCAAGGCATTGGCCGGCATTCCAGCTCTTGCACAAGGATAGCCAAGAGAAATGGGTTGGTGCGGCGCGGTGGCTCTGGGGCGCCAGTACGCCTCCGGAGGACCGGTCTCTGCTAGGGCGAAAGGTGGCTTGCACCTTCGCCGACGTTGTCGAACGCGAGTTACAGCGGCTTTTTGACCGCTTCCGGCAGGAAAAAGGCAGCATTGTCCTACAAAAGGTGCAGCCTGATTTGAGAAAAGAGAAGTTTCCGAGATACTTGGAAGGATCCCCTCTGACCCTAGGCGAGATGATCGCTGAGATCGATGGAACGCACCGCCTGCCAGAACCTCGATACCCCGATCTGAAAGCATGGCTCCAACGTAACGCTCGTCCGCTGGTCTCGCAAAGCTGGGATAGTAAACGCGCGTGGAGGCTCAATGAGCTGCGCCGCACGTACAGCCACCCCGGCGATGACATCCCGGAACAAGATGCCGTCGAGCTATATGACTTGAGCGTCTGGTTCCTCAATCAGCTTTGCGGGTGACCAAAGAGATTGAGGCGAGTGACTCCGGATTGGATGCCGGGAACGCCTACCCCTGTTTCTCCCCCACCCCCAGCACGGTCTCGAAGTGCGGCGCCTCCTGCTCGCGGAAGACTACGGCCGTCTCTACGTTCTTGAAGCGCGCGGCCTTCAAATACCGCTCGATCTCCAGTTCCGTGAATCCCAACCACAGGTCCGCGTACATCTCCCGCGCCTCTTCGAAGTGGTGCCGGCTCAAATCCAGGATCGCAATTCGCCCGCCCGGCTTCAGAATCCGCCACGCCTCCGCAATCGCCCGTTGCGGATGCGCCGCGTGATGCAGCGCCTGGCTCAGAAACGCCAGGTCCACCGTGCGCGTGCGTATGGGCACAGCTTCGAGATCGCCCAGCCGGTATTCCAGGTTGCCGATGCCGTGCTTGCGCGCCAGGTCCGCGCCAAATTCCACCATCTTCTCGGAATTGTCGATGGCGATCACCTTCCTGGCCCGCTGCGCCATCAACTGCGAGAGGGTTCCCTCGCCCGCCCCCAGGTCCGCAATCACCATCGGCGGCATCAGTTTCAACAGCGCTTCGGCGATCCCTTTCCACGACCGCCCGGGCACGTACTGCCGCCCGAACTTGCCCGCCAGCTCGTCGAAATAGCGCCGCATCTTGTCCTGCCGCTGGCGCATCGCCAGGCGCAGCGCCTGCCGGTCCTCGGCGGCTTCGGGAATTTCGCGGGCGGCTTTGCGCAGCAGGCCCATCAGCTCCGCCGGCGCTTTCAGACGGTAGAAAGCGTTCTTCCCCGCTCGCCGGTCGTCTACCAGGCCCGCCTGCTTCAACTGCGCCAGGTGGGTCGAAATCCGGCTCTGCCCCGTGGCCAGGATCTCTTGCAGCTCGGCCACCGACAGCTCTTCCTGCTCCAGCAGCAAGAGCACCCGCAGCCGGCTCGGGTCCGCCGCCAGCCGCAGGGATTTCAGGATTGACGCCATAATCAAAAAGTTCTAATATCAATGTATCAAGATTTCCAGATGCAAGGGAGCAAACGAATGGGCGTTGCAACGCTGGGCAGCACAACGTTGAATCAGGCCGCCGGATTCAAAGTAGCCGACCTAACGCTCGCCGATTGGGGCCGCAAGGAGATCTCCATCGCCGAGCAGGAAATGCCGGGCCTCATGGCCATCCGCCGCAAGTACGCGAGCGAGCGGCCCCTCGAGGGCGTGCGCATCACCGGCTCGCTGCACATGACCATCCAGACCGCGGTGCTCATCGAGACGCTTGCAGCTCTGGGTGCTTCCGTGCGCTGGGCAAGCTGCAACATCTTCTCCACCCAGGACCACGCCGCCGCGGCCATAGCCGTCACCGGCGTGCCCGTCTTCGCCTGGAAGGGCGAGTCGCTGGAAGACTACTGGTGGTCGACCTACCAGGCCCTCAGCCATCCCGGCGGCCAGGGACCGCAATTGGTGGTGGACGATGGCGGCGACGCCACGCTGCTCATCCACAAGGGCTACGAACTGGAGGAAGGCGGCGGCTGGGTAGAGACACCCTCCGCCAGCCACGAAGAGAAAGTCATCAAGGACCTGCTGAAGCAGATCCACGCGGAGGACCCCCAACGCTGGCACCGGGTCGCGAAGGAATGGCGCGGCGTGTCTGAAGAGACCACCACCGGCGTGCACCGCCTGTACAAGATGCACGAGGCCGGCCAGCTCCTGGTCCCCGCCATCAACGTCAACGACTCCGTCACCAAGTCGAAGTTCGATAACTTGTACGGCTGCCGCGAGTCCCTGGCCGACGGCATCAAGCGCGCCACCGACGTCATGGTGGCCGGCAAAGTCGCGGTGATCTGCGGCTACGGCGACGTGGGCAAGGGCTCCGCGCAATCGCTTCGCGGCATGGGCGCGCGCGTGGTCGTCACCGAAATCGACCCCATCAACGCGCTCCAGGCGGCCATGCAGGGCTTCGAAGTCACCACCGTCGAAGACACGCTGGGCCGGGGCGACATTTACGTCACCTGCACTGGCAACCGCGAAATCATCACGCTGGAGCACATGGCCCGGATGAAGGACCAGGCGATTGTCTGCAATATCGGCCACTTCGACAACGAAATCCAGATGGACCGCCTGAACGCCTCCGCCGCGAAAAAGACCAACATCAAGCCGCAGGTGGATATGTACACCTTCCCCGAGGGCCACAGCATTTTCATCCTGGCCGAAGGCCGCCTGGTCAACCTGGGCTGCGCCACCGGCCATCCCAGCTTCGTCATGAGCAACAGCTTCTCCAACCAGACGCTGGCCCAGATCGATCTCTGGAAGAACCGCGACACATACCAGCCCGGCGTCTACACGCTATCCAAGAAACTGGATGAAGAGGTGGCGCGCCTGCACCTGGAAAAGATCGGCGTGAAGCTCACCACCCTCACGCCCAAGCAGGCCGAGTACCTGGGCGTGCCCGTCGAAGGCCCGTATAAGCCGGACCATTATCGCTATTAGACCGCATGTTAAATTGAAGAACTGTACCGCAGGAGGCCAGCTTGGCAGAAACTCAAAAGTATCTTTTTACGTCGGAATCCGTCACCGAAGGTCATCCGGATAAAATTGCCGACCAGATTTCAGACGCCGTTTTGGACGCGGTCCTGGCGGACGACGCCACCGGCCGCGTGGCGTGCGAAGTGCTGGTCACCACCGGTATTTGCATTGTGGCCGGTGAAATCACCACCAGGACTTACGTGGACGTTCAGCGCATCGCGCGCGGCACCATCGAGTACGTCGGCTACAACGACGCCAGCTACGGGTTCGATTGCCAAACCTGCGGCGTGCTCAACCTGATCCAGTCGCAATCGCCCGACATTTCGATGGGCGTGGACACGGGCGGCGCCGGCGACCAGGGCCTGATGTTCGGCTTTGCCTGCGAAGAAACCGCCGAGCTGATGCCGCTCCCCATCATGATGGCCCACAAACTGGTGCAGCGCCTCTCGGAAGCGCGCCGCCAGGGCATCCTGGAATTCCTCCGGCCCGACGGCAAGAGCCAGGTCTCGGTGGAGTACGTGGATGGCAAGCCCAAGCGTATCGAGGCGGTGGTCATTTCCACGCAGCACAGCCCCGATGTTTCCACCGAGGAACTCCGCCGCGAAGTCAAGAAGCACATCATCGATGCGGTGGTGCCTTCCGGCATGGTGGATTCCCAGACCAAGTATCACATCAACCCGACGGGCCGTTTCGTGGTAGGCGGGCCGCACGGCGATACCGGTCTCACCGGCCGCAAGATCATTGTCGACACCTATGGCGGCATGGGCCGTCACGGCGGCGGCGCTTTCTCCGGAAAGGACCCCACCAAGGTGGACCGCTCGGCTTGCTACATGGCCCGCTACATCGCCAAGAACATTGTGGCCGCGAAGCTGGCGGCCCGCTGCGAAGTGCAGCTTGCCTACGCCATCGGCGTCGCCGAACCGGTATCGGTGTCTGTGAACACCTTCGGCACGGGCGCGATTCCCGACAGCCGGTTCACCCACCTGGTGCGCGAGAATTTCAACTTGACCCCGCGCGCCATCATCGACCACCTGAAGCTGCGCCGCCCCATCTACCGCAAGACCGCCGCTTTCGGCCATTTCGGCCGCACGGAAGACACCTTTACGTGGGAATTCACCGACAAAGCCGAAGCGCTGAAAGACCACGCCGCCGCCCATGCCGGCACTCACGCCGGTTAGTACTGCGGAGGAGACCGCGATCTGCTAACCTGACAGGCCATGAACTCGCTTGGCCGGGATCTGCGCCACGGGGCGCGCCTGCTATGGAAGGCCCCGGGATTCAGCGCAGTTGCCCTGGTGGCACTGGCGCTCGGCATGGGCGCAACCAGCGCCATCTTCAGCGTGGTGGATGCCGTACTGCTGAAGCCGCTGCCGTTTCGCGACCCGCAACGCCTGGTGCTGCTGTGGGAAAGGAATCCCGCTCAGAACCTGGAAAAGATTCTCGTCGCACCCGGCAATTTCCTGGAGTGGCGGAACGAGAGCCGCGCGCTGGAATCGCTGGCCGCGATTCACGACATTTCCATCAACCTGACCGGAGGACCGAACGGCCACATCGATCCGGAAGAACTGCGGGCGGAGCGCGTTTCGGCGAGTCTGTTTTCGCTGCTGGGAGTGCGGCCGGTGGTGGGGCGCGCGTTTCTCCCCGAGGAAGACCAGCCCGGCCGCACGAATTGCGCGCTGCTGAGCTACGCGCTATGGCAGCGGCGGTTCGGCGGGGACCTTTCAATTGCGGGGAAGGCGATCCGGCTGCGTGATCGGAGCTACACGGTAGTAGGCGTGCTGCCGGCCGGTTTTTCGGCGCTGGGTTCCGCGGTGGATGTGTGGATACCGCTGGGGCTCAGCCCCAACGATGCCCGCACCCCGGGGATGCACTTCCTGACCGTGATTGGCCGGTTGAAGCCGGGAGTGGAGATGGACCGTGCTCGAACCGAAATGGACGTCATCGGGAGCCGGCTGGAACATGCCAATCCGGCCCTGGACAGGGGCTGGCGGCCATCGGTGTTTCCGCTTCGGGACGAGCTGGTGGGCCACGTGCAACAGGCGCTGCTGGTATTGATGGCGGCGGTGGGCTTCCTGCTGTTGATGGCCTGCGTGAACGTGGCCAACCTGCTGCTGGCGCGCGGCGCCACGCGGCGAAAGGAGATCGCCATCCGCACCGCGCTGGGTGCGGGCCGCGGCCGGATTGTGGCGCAACTGCTTTCCGAGAGTATGCTGCTGGCGCTGGCGGGTGGGGCGCTGGGAATGGCGCTGGCGCGCGGCGTTGTGGCGCTGGTGGCGCGGCTGGGGCCGGCCAGCATTCCGCGGCTGGCGGAAGCCGGCGTGGACGCCCGGTTGTTTCTGTTCGCGCTGGGCGTGTCGGCGGCGACGGGCATTCTATTTGGCATTGCGCCGGCGATCCAGATCTCGGGCGCCGATCTTAACGCGGCCCTGACGGAGGTCGGCCGCGGCGGCACCACCGGGCGCTCCGCACGAATGGTGCGCAATGCGCTGGTGGTTGCGGAAGTGGCGCTGGCAGTGGTGGTGCTGATCGGCGCGGGGCTGCTGATTCGCAGCTTCGTGAGGCTACGATCGGCCGATCCGGGATTCCGGCCCTCGGGGCTGCTTACCCTGCGGGTGCCGCTGGCGGGAGGCCGGAATGCGGCGCCGGACCGGCGGATCGCCTTCTTCCAGCAGGTGACGGAGCGGGTGGCGGCGCTGCCGGGAGTTCGCGCGGTGGGCGCCGTGAGTGGGCTGCCGCTGACGGGGCTGGGTGGGGGATCGGCCTTCGCGGTAGATGGGCGCCCGGCGCCAGCGCCCGAACAGCGGCCGATCGGGCTGCTGCGGTCGGTCAGTTCCGCATACTTCCGCACCATGGGGATTCCGCTGCTGGCGGGGCGCGTGTTCGCGGACTCGGACACCAGCCAGGCGCCGGCGGTGATCGTCGTGAACCAGACGCTGGCGCGGCGTTTTTGGCTTGGAGCCAATCCCCTTGGCGGACGCCTGGTGGTGGATGCCAACAACGCGCGCGTGGCCGAGATCGTCGGAGTGGTGGGAGACGTGAAGCCGGAGCGGATTGAAAGCCAGGACTGGCCCACCATCTACTGCCCCTACGCGCAGGCGCCCTCCGCAACCATGGTGATGGTGGTGCAGACGGCGGGCCCAGAGGGCGTCCCACCGCTCACGCTGGCCTCCGCGGTGGAACGCGAAGTGCATCAACTCGACCCGGACCAGCCCGTGGCGGACGCGCGCTCCATGGAAGACGTGGTGGATCAGGCCATCGCCGGGGCGCGGTTCAATACGGTGCTTCTCGGCGTTTTCGCGCTGATCGCTTTCGTGCTGGCGGCGGTGGGGATCTACGGCGTAATCTCCTGCGATGTGAGCGAGCGGACGCACGAGATCGGGATTCGAGTGGCGCTGGGCGCGCAGCCGGGCGATGTGCTTAAGCTGGTACTAGGGCAAGGGGCGCGCCTGGCGGGGTATGGAATCGCGGCGGGCCTGGCGGCGGCTTTCGCGCTCACCCGGCTGATGGCCGCGATGCTCTACGGCGTGAAGGCGACAGACGCTTACACGTTCGCGGCGATCCCCGTATTGTTGGGAGCGGTGGCGCTGGCGGCGAGCTATCTGCCCTCGCGGCGTGCCTTGGGGCTTGACCCCGTGACGGCGCTGCGGCACGAATAGGACGCATCATGATCGCACTTCGCAATGTCGAGAAATTCTATGAAGGCGGCTTTGGCCGGAGCTACGTGCTGCGCCGCATCAACCTGGAAATCAGAGAGGGCGAGTTTGTTACCATCATGGGCCCCTCGGGCGCGGGGAAATCGACGCTCCTGAGCATCCTGGGGATGCTGGACGGCGCCTGGACCGGCGAGTTCGAGTTCGTGAACCACCAGGTGCACCGGATGAAGCCGAGGGACCGCGCCGAGCTCAACAAGAAGTACATCGGATTCGTATTCCAGAGCTACCACCTGATCGACAACCTGACGGTTTACGAGAACCTCGACATTCCGCTCTCCTATCGCAACGTGAAAAGTTCCGAGCGCGCCGCGGCGGTGTGCGACACGCTCGACCGGTTCCACATCGTGGGGAAGCGCGACCTTTTTCCGAGCCAGCTTTCGGGCGGCCAGCAGCAGCTCGTGGCGGTGGCGCGGGCGGTGATCGCCACCCCCAAGCTGATTCTGGCGGATGAGCCCACCGGGAACTTGCACTCGAGCCAGGGCAAGGAGATCATGGACCTCTTCAAGAGGCTCAATGAAGAGGGGACGACCATCGTGCAAGTGACTCACTCGGAGACCAATGCGGCTTACGGACACCGGGTGATTCAGCTTGCGGACGGGTGGATAGTGGGAGAAGGCGCATCAGGCGGGGGTGCGAAGGCGTAGGGATTCCGCCATGCGCCGCCCCTTATGTCAGGCCTTCTCGCCGACAGGTTCCGGCTTCCCTTCCGTGAACCGGTAGCCGATGTGGCTGTCGGTCAGCAGATATGCGGGTTCGGCCGGGTCCTCTTCGAGTTTCTTGCGTAACTGGCGAACGAAAGTCCGCAGATATTCCAGCTCGCCGCCGTATTCCGGTCCCCAAACTGCGTGCAGAAGACGCGCGTGCGTAATCGGCAGGCCCGCATGTGCCATGAGATAACGCAGCAGGTCGAACTCTTTGGGAGTAAGATGAACCGGCTCGCCGGCCTTGCGGACCAGCCTGCGAGCGGGGTCAAGCTCGATATTCCCAATTCGGATTTCCGCGTCGGGATCGACATGCGAAGCCGACGAACGCCGCACCGCGGCCCGGATGCGCGCCGCCAGCTCGCGGATGTTGAATGGCTTGGTGATGTAATCGTCCGCGCCGGCGTCCAGCGCCGCGACCTTGTCTTCCTCGCTGTCGCGCACCGTCAGCATGAGAATCCCCAGGCGCGGCAGGCTCCTCCGCATCTCGCGGCACGCCCGGATGCCTCCGATTCCCGGCATGTTGATGTCCAGAAGCACGACATCGTACTTCTCTTCATGCACAAGCTGCAGAGCCTCTTCGCCGTTCGAGGCATCGTCCACATTGAACCCCATGCCGTGGAGTGTGTTGTGCAACGCGCGCCGAATGGAACTCTCATCGTCAACAATCAGAATTTTGCCGTGCGACGGCATCGACTTGCCTCCTTGAGCCGCGGGGCAATGCGAAGTAGAACGTCGTACCCGTGCGTTCTTCGCTCACCACCCAGGTTCGGCCCCCATGGGCTTCCGCGGCCTTCTTTGCGATCGACAGGCCCAACCCCGTTCCCGGCGCCCGGTGCCGCGTTTCCTCGGCGCGATAGAATCGCTCGAAGATCCGCTCCCGCTCGGCGGGCCGGATCGGCGGGCCCTCATTGTGTATGGCAATGATAACCTCTCCCAGGCTTTCTTCGGCGGCGACGGAGATGGGAGATCCCGGCGTCGAATACCGCAACGCGTTATCGATGAACTGCTCCAGCGCGGCCAGCAGGATCTTGCGGTCGCCGTAGACCTCCAGGTCCGATGCGCCATCGGACACTTCCAGGCGCCTGCCGTGAAGCTGTTCGCTATATCGCGCCAGGACGTCTTCGATCAGCGTGAGCACGGATACGCGCTCACGCCTGAGGCTTACTTCCGCGGCATCGATCTTCGCCATCTGCAGGAGCTCGGAGGTCAGACGGCTCAGATACTCCGCCTGCTCGTCGATAAGAGCGGCCAGTTCAACGTCATCGGCCGAGAGGCGCCCGGCTTCCAGAAGTCCCGAGCTGGCCGTCAGTATCGCCGTCAGGGGCGTCTTGAACGCATGGGCCAGCGCATCCAGAACCGCCGTTCGAAGCTGTTCGGTCTGGTGCGCCGCTTCGGCCCGGCTCTCTTTTTCGAAGGAACGCGCGCGCTCCAGCGCAATGGCGGCCACCGATGCAATCGGTTCAATTGTGAGCCGGCCGATTTCCGGGCCACGGATCGCGATGGCTCCGACGGGCTTCGACCCCAAGCGCAGCACGTGCGCCCGCGTGTGCGTGCCGGCGCCTTCCACAGTGCTGTCCTTGACATAGGCGTCGCGCGCCAGTTGTTCGAGACCGTCCGCTCCCGAACCGGTAGCATCCAGGCGCGCCAGCGAGGCGTCGAACAGGACCACGGCTTCCGTCCGGAAGATCTCCCGAATGAGGGACACGATCTGCGGCCCGATCCTCTGGCGGCGATCGAGATAGAGAACACGGCGGCTCAGCTCATAGAGCTTCTCCACCTCCGCCCGCTGCCGCGCCTCCGCTCTGGCCTGGACCTGCGCGCGCGCGGAGAGCCGGCTCACCGTCAGCGCGGTTATCTCGAAGGTGGCCAGGGCAACCCAGTTCTGCGGGTCCGAGACCCTCCAGGTGAGCACTGGAGGGACAAAAAAGTAGTTGAGGCAATTGACCGCGATCAGGGAAGTAACGCTGGCTTCCCAAAAACCCCAGATCAGCGCAACCATCACCACAATCAGGAAGTAGAGAGAGCCGGAAGTGGAGAGGTTCAGATTCAGCCGGAACGCGCAGAACGTCAGCAGGGCAACGGCCGCCAACCCGGCGAGACACCCGCGCAGAATCCTCAGATGAGACCGCACGACCTTCCGATAGACCGCCTCACCTTATTATGCACGGTTGCCGGCGAGTTAATCGAGACGATATCCCGATCGAGCGTACGCCGTCATTCCCGGGCCTTCCACCTTGACCCTGATTCTGCGCCACTGGCCGCTCCGGCCATTGCCGCTGGGCACGTAGCCGATGGTGTATTGGTTCCGAAGCGCCCGGCCAATGCTGGCCGCCGCCGCTCGAATGTCCGCCCGGTTGCGGACGATGAAGCTCATCCCGCCGGTCTTTTGCGCGAGTTCATCGAGAAACAGAAGGCCCCGTTTTTCCTCGGCCTGCTGGATGGGCTTGGAAAACGGTGCCGCCACGTTGCCCACCGCGATGGTGTAGACCTGTGCATCGGATTCCATCGCCAGCTCCAGCAGTTCTTGCCTGGAGTAGCGGCTGTGATTGTCCATACCGTCGGAAATTACCAGCAGCGCTTTTCGGGCATGGACACCGGAGCGCAGCTCTTGCAAACTCCCGTAAACGGTATCGATCAGCGCCGTGTCCCCGCCGGCGCCCTCGAAGGCAACCCGCTGCAGGATTTCATCGAAATCCACCGTGAAACCGGAGTACTTCCGCGGGCTTGTGGACACCGCATTGAGAAATGCCTCGTCGCCTGGATTGGCATCGTTCATCAGGCTCCGCAGGGATTCTTTGGCTGCGTCGAGGTACCCTTTCATGCTGCCACTCAGGTCCAGGACGATTCCCATCGAGACCGGCGCATCCTCCTCGCTAAATGCCTGCAATTGTTGCCGCACTCCATCCTCGGTCAGGGTGAATGCGTCCCGAGCCAGGCCGTTGACAATGGCCCCGCGCCGGTCGATGACTGTGACTGGAACCAGGACCAGCGTACCGTTGGCGCGAAAGGCCGGCACTTCCGGCGTCGCTCCCGTTGGCCCATCGGCGGCCCATGCGGCAGCCGCGACGGCCACGGTAAAGGCGAGAACTCTCCCTACCAGATAGCACTTCCCTTTATGCGAATGCATGAACCCGTACCTCCTCTCGTACCGGCGCATTGACGAACCGATCCGCCTCGCGGTTGGTCTCGTATTCGTCATCCACGCGGCAGCAGGTGGCGTACGCTTCCGGGTCGATGACCTGAATGTAGCCAAGCGCCAAAGCTCGAACCGACCATTCGTTCAGAATTCCCCAGATGACGTGCTTCGGAACATTGAACCGCGCGGCGATAGTGACCGCGCTCCAGCCGTGAACGAAGAACAGGAGAACCACGCGGCGCTGCATATCCGCCGGGGGATGCCTCAAGAAGGCCACAACCTGCGAGGGGAAGGAAACAATGTTCCCGCGGACTGCCCGGCGCAGAACGGCGCAACCCGGGTGGACCGGCGTCTTGAACCGCTTTTCCTGTCTCTCATCCACTAGGTGCATGAAAGAAGTCTAGACCGGCCGGCATAAGGATCGCATAAGTGCGCCATAAGTGAAACCTAAGGCCCGCCGCGCCTAATCTCACTCCGCCCTCACGCAATTGGCGCTGTGTTAAGCCATCTCCTCCAATAAAAACCTTTAACGGCGCCCATCACATCTTTGAATGCTCGCACCAAGTCCAGGCAGTGCAGTTGGTTACGGAGCACTCGAACCCTCGTATGAGGAAAGGCGCGGGCATCTTCATGCTTTCCTCATGAGGTATCCGGCACAATCATCCTAATTCGCCAATCGGCGTTCCATGAAGCAACGCCGAAACCGAGGTTAGCAGGGCCAAAACAAACGGTATGAAGGCAAAGTTACTGATCGTGGACGACGAAAAGGCGATCCGATGGGCGCTCCGAAAAACGCTTCAGGGCATGAATTTTGAAATCGCCGAGGCCGAAACCGGTGAGCAGGCCCTGGCGCTGGTTCGTACGGTTCACTTTGACGCCGTGCTGTTGGACATCGGGATGCCAGGCATGAATGGCATTGATGCCTGCAAAAAGATTCGTAAGTTGATGCCGCTGCTCGGGATTGTGATGTTGACCGTGAAAAATGCGGAAGAAGACAAGATTCAGGCGCTTGACGCAGGAGCGGACGACTACATCACCAAGCCGTTCCACGTGGGCGAGCTGGCGGCCAGACTTCGCGCCGCCGTGCGCCGCGCATCCGCATCCCAGGCGGACGATGCCGCAGCCATCAGAATTGGAGAAGTTGAACTTGACCCGGCGCGGCGGCTGGTGAAGAGAAATGGCGAGGCAGTCCACCTGACCCCCAAGGAATTCGAGTTGCTTCACTTCTTGATGTCGCACGCCGGCCTTCCGCTTACGCACGCGCGTATTCTGGCAGCGGTCTGGGGACCGGAATACGGCGGCGAGCTGGAATATCTTCGTACCTTTGTCCGTCAACTGCGAAAGAAACTGGGCGATGAAGCCACCTCTCCCAAGTACCTTGTTACCGATGCCCAGGTTGGGTACCGGTTCAGAGCAGAGGCCGATTTGGTGACTGGAGGGCGAGCGTGACTATCACACTCAGGCATCTCAAATCCTTATGCGTTCCTCATGAATGCTATTGCATTGTGGAAAGGATACTTATGACTTGCAGGTTCATCGTTTCCGCTGTGCTGCCAGCCTGCATTGCGTTCCAGCTTGCGGCGATGCCTATCTCCAGTTCAGAATCGCCTTCAGGCCGGACCTTAGATACCTACCATGCCTATGACTCGGGCCTCAAAAAGAGCCAGCTTATGTTGGCGGGAGATATGATCGTATTCTAATAACGCACCAGGAGCGGCATCATCGAATGTGGCGCCATGTGGCGCTCGCGCCCCGTCCACGCGTCGGACCTGTAGCAAAACACGTTTGGCAACTTCAGATTGAGAAAGGATACTTATGACGCGCAACTTACTTTTTTTCGCAGCGGTGCCGGCTTGCATTGCATTCCAGCTTGCGGCGCTGCCCATCCCCGCTTCGGGGCAGGAGGTGTTTGGCGGTGTCGGTGGGGTGACTCGAGACTCCGCCAGTAAACAGCCGGTGGCGGAGGTTCGAATCACCGCGCACAACGTAAACAGAAATACGGACCGTACTGCAATCAGCGGCCCCGATGGAGCTTTCACGATAGCGAGACTCGAGCCAGGAGAGTACCGGGTGGCGGCGGCGAGGGATGGGTTCCTGGGTTCGACGGCCGACGTTGAAGTTGCCTCGCCAGGCACGTATCGAGTAGATTTCCTGCTCGCGGCCGCCTCTGGGCCAAGTGCGGAAGCGAAGAGTTCCTCCGCGCTAAGCCCGGCAACGGTATCGGCGGTTGAGGAGGAGCTTGCGGCTCTGAAGAAGCGGATCGGAGAGCTCGAGGCGGCCCTACACGGCGGCTCGGCGCCGGTGGAAACGGCGTCGGCGCGCGCTCCGGAGGGCGCCGCTCCCGTGGCCTCCCCCACGCCGGCAAATGCCCCGGTGCCTGCGCCCGCTCCTCAGCCAGCCCCGCCAGCGGCGGCGCCGCCGGCGCCAACCATTCCGGAAGCCTTGCAAGCTCCCGATTCCACTCCCGGGGTGGACAACTTCACGCCGTTCGCGTACGCCGACTTTACCTGGCTCAATGGCACCTCGCGCAACAAGGACGTTATACTGGACACCAAATACTTCACCCCGGAGGTCCGATTCGACACAAACTTCGTGGTCGATACAAATCAACCGAGAGACCATTCACTGGGCGGGTCGACCGAGGAGTTTCGCGAAGGCGAGTTCCAGGTGGAGCAGGCCAGCTTCGGCGGCGACTTCCATTGGCAAAACGTTCGCGGCAGGGTCCTGACAATGTTCGGCATGTTCGCGACCACCACACCGCGCAACGACGCGAGTGCCGGTGTCGGCCAATGGGACCTCCGCGACGCTTACCGCTACGTCTCGGAAGCCTACGGCGGCTATCATTTCAATGTGAGTCACGGGCTGAACATCGACGCCGGAATTTTTGTGTCGTACATCGGCCTGTTCAGTTATTACAACTTCGATAACTGGACTTACCAGCCGTCGTATGTGTCGTCCAACACGCCATGGTTTTTCAATGGCCTGCGGATTCAGTGGTTCCCCACCAACAAACTGAAAATCGAACCCTGGATCATCAACGGATGGCAGTCTTATGCCAAGTACAATGGGCACAAGGGCTTGGGAGGGCAGATCCTATATCGCCCGCACGAGTGGCTTTCGTTGGTCTTCAACAACTACGGGAATGGCACGGACGATCTGGGTATCCCCGGCCGCTCGCGCATCCACACCGATGACAGTATCGAGGTCAGATACTTCAGCAAGCCGGAGTCAACGGGCGTCTCTAAGATGGCGTTCTCCTTCACCGGCGATCTGGGCTGCGAATACGGCGCTGGCGTGACGTGCCACGGGGGCAAGGGTGGGCCGAAGCAGGAGTTTCTGGGATGGATGCTCTACAACCGGCTCTGGTGGGACAAGGACAAGTTTGCCATCACGCTTGGTGGTGGCATGATGAACAACCCCGGCCGTTACCTGACGCTGCTGCCGCCCATCAACGGAGCGGATGCCGTTTCCGGTACACCTTACTTCACTGAAAATCCAGGGGACAAGGCCCACATGTGGGATTCCACGGTCACCTTCCACTGGATGCCCAAACAGTACATCACCTGGTGGCTGGAGACTGGTTATCGCCACTCGGATGTTCCCTATTGGTCGGGCCGCGGCGGGATTACGCCTCCGGGCGGCAACAACGGTTCCCCTGCGGACTACGTCTGCAGCAGCGGCGCCTCATCCGGCCAAACCGTCCTTTCGGCAGCACAAGCAGCCTGCGGCGGCGGCCCCAGCAGCGTGTGGTTCCCGGATCTTCGCCACAGCCAGTTCACTGTCGGCGCCGGCGTAATGGTCAAGTTTTGACGTGGTGCGGCCGTTAGATAGCACGGCGGCGAAAGACCCGGTGGCGGCATGCGCGATTGCTTCGCGCGTGCCGCTCGCAGTCTGCTCGCCAAATCAGACGATAAGGTCCTTTTATTTGGAACATCACAATAATCGATGCTGCCCTTATGCGTTCCTTATGAGTTGTGGATTACTTTCAACTGAGGGTGCCTCTCGAAGTCGGCAGCGAATGTGCGGTTCGGTTCCGAGTGGCGCCTCCAGTAGATAGGACTTAGTTATGAAAAGCAAACTGTTACAAATTGGTCTGCTGCTTATTGGCCTGGCTTCAGTAATGGTTCTCGGCGGCTGCAAGAAGGTCGAAGCAGACGAAGCGGCCCAGGCGCCGCCCAACCCCAACGTTGTTCCTTATGCGGACGCCGCTTTGTTCTCAGTGGACCATCCGGAGCAGTTTCCGCTGGCCGCGGCTACCCAGCATCCCACCGTTTCCGAGCTGGTCGTTACCGGGACGGTCACCCCCGACGTTTCCCGCAACGTACCGGTCGTTTCCCTCGCCTCGGGGCGCGTCATGGCCATTCACACGCGCCTTGGCGATACCGTGCAGAAGGGCCAGTTATTGATGACTATTCGAAGCGACGACGTGTCGGGCGGATATTCGAACTACAAAATGGCAGTCGCGGATGAAATTCTGGCCCGGGCTCAATATGAACGCTCCAAGGACCTTTATGAGCATGGCGCAATCGCCCTGAACGATCTGCAGGTGGCGCAGGACACCGAAGATAAGGCCAAAGTAGCCGTGGATACGGCGGCCGAGCACTTGCGGTTGCTCGGTAACGATCCCGACAAGCTGAACTTCACGGTGGATATCTTCGCGCCGGTTTCGGGAGTAATTACCGACCAGGAAGTTACCACGGGGTCTCTTGTGCAGGCATACAACACACCGTACCCGTTCACGATCTCGGATCTCTCGGCGACCTGGGTTGTTTGCGACGTGTACGAGAATGACCTGGCCACTGTCAAGCTCGGCGACGCCGCGGACATCACCCTGAATGCCTATCCCGATCGCAAGTTCCAGGGAAAGGTGAGCAATATCGGCTCGATTCTCGATCCCAATATCCGCACAGCCAAGGTCCGGATGGAAGTTGAGAATCCCGGAATTATGCGGCTGGGCATGTTCGTAAGGGCCACCTTCCACGGTCAAACCAGGGAGATGCACACCATTGTCCCGGCGTCCGCCATCCTGCACATGCACGATCGCGATTTTGTCTACGTTCCCGCGCCCGACAACAAATTTCGCCGCGTGGAAGTCGTGGGCGGAGACGTCTTGAACGACAACGTGAACCTGCAAGAGGTCAAGTCGGGGCTCCAGCCGGGACAACAAGTGGTTACGAACGCGCTGGTCTTAGACCACGTGCTCGCCCAGTGATCGCAGTGGGACGTTGGTGGTTCGGAGAGACAGCTAGCACATGATGCCAACGAAACAGGGAAATAGCAAATGATTCGCGCTCTTGTAGACTTTGCTCTTAATAACAAGTTCGTGGTGTTGGCCGTAGCCATTTTGTTGGCCGGTTGGGGGGCTATCTCGTTTCACGAGCTGCCCGTGGAAGCCTATCCCGATATCGCCGACAACTATGTGACGGTAATTACCCAATGGGCGGGACGTTCCGCCGAAGAAGTGGAACAGCAGGTGACGATTCCGATCGAGATTCAAATGGCCGGAATGCCGCACATGACCTTTTTGCGCTCCGAGTCCATCTTCGGCCTGTCGTTCGTCATCATGATCTTCGACGATAGCTCCGTTAACGATTGGAATCGCCAGAAGGTGCTGGAACGGCTCACCCAGGTCGATCTTCCCGAAGGACAAAACCTCCAGCCTCAAATCGGCACGGACTGGAGCACCACGGGCCAGATCTATTGGTACACGATCAGAAGCACAAATCCCCGGTACGACTTGATGGAGTTAAGGTCTCTGGAGGACTGGGTCCTTCTCAAGCAGTTCAAATCCGTTCCCAACGTGGTCGATGTTTCGGATTTCGGCGGCACGGTGAAAGAGTACCAGGTGCGCGTGGACCCGAACAAGCTGGTGTCGTACGGATTGAGCATCGGCCAGGTGGAGCAGCAGCTTGCCAACAACAACATCAATGCCGGCGGCAGTTTCGTCGAGGTCGGCTTGCAGCAGATGAACGTGCGGGCGCTCGGGCTTTTCAACACCGTGCACGACATCGAGCAGACTGTCTTGAAGACGCAAACCGGCACGGCCCTTCGGGTGAAAGACATCGCGGATGTGGTACAAGGCCCCAAGATCCGGTTGGGCCACATGGCCAGAGCCAACCACATGGTGGACGGGCGCATCATCGACGAGCCCGATGTCATCCAGGGCGGGGTGCTGATGCGCAAAGGCGCCGAGGAGGAACCTACACTCGAGGCCATTCACAAGAAAGTCTACGAGCTCAACCACGGCATCCTGCCTCCCGGCGTGCAGGTGGTTCCCATGTTGGATCGCAGCGATCTCCTGCATTTCACCTTGCACACGGTGATGCACAACCTGACCGAAGGCATGATTCTGGTCAGCGTCATCCTATTCCTGTTTCTTCTCAATGTCCGCGCCGCTCTCATCGTGGCGCTCACCATTCCGTTCTCTCTGCTGTTTGCCTCGATCTGGCTGGATTTGAGTCACATTCCGGCTAATCTTCTTTCACTGGGCGCGCTCGATTTCGGAATGGTGGTGGATGGCGCGGTGGTCATGGTGGAGAACATTATCCGGCATCTGAACAAAGACCGCAGCCTTCCCAATGGACCTCCGAAGACCATTGCGGAGATCATCCGCGAGGCTTGCCATGAAGTGCAACGGCCGGTCTTTTACGCCATCGCCATCATCATCACCGCCTATCTGCCGATCTTCACGCTGCAACGCGTGGAGGGCCGGTTATTCAGGCCCATGGCCTGGACGGTTGCCCTGGCTCTTCTCGGCGCCATGACGTTTTCGATTCTCATCGCGCCTGTGCTGGCAGCCACCTTTTTCCGTAAGGGAGTCCGGACACGGCGCAACCTGGTGATGGACTTCCTGGCGGAACAGTACGGCAGACGGCTGCGCTGGGCCGTTCGCCATCGCTGGGTGGTTGCTTGCGTCGCCCTGATTTCCCTGGCGGGCACGGTCTATCTGGGCTTTGGCGGCGTGATTGGCGCGGAGTTCCTGCCGCATCTGGATGAAGGCGCTATTTGGGCGCGCGGCACCCTGGCGAATAGCACGAGTCTTTCGGAGGGTGAAAAATTCACCACCAACTCCCGCTATGTTTTTGCCTCGTTCCCGGAGGTGACAACAGTCGTGTCGCAGGCCGGCCGTCCGGATGACGGAACCGACACGGGGGGATTCGGCAACACCGAGTATTTCGTCGACTTGAAGCATCACGATCAATGGCGACCTGTATTTCACAAGAATAAAGAGGAGCTGATCGCCGCCATGAACCGCGCGCTGGAAAAATACCCGGGGGCGATCTGGAACTTCTCGCAGCCCATCGAAGACAACGTCGGAGAAACCCTCACCGGCACCAAGGGTTCGCTGGCGCTCAAGGTTTTCGGAGACGACTTGAAGGTGCTCGAAGAGAAGGGCGAAGAAGTCACTGCCGTCATGACGGGCATCGCCGGCATGCACGACGTCAAGCTGTTGCGCGATTTTGGCCAGCCAAATCTCGACTTAACCATCGACCGCCGCCAGGCGGCCCGTTTTGGAATCAACGTAGCGGACATACAAGACGCCGTCCAGACAGCCGTGGGCGGCAACGCGGTGAGCCAGGTGCTGATCGGCGAGCAACGCTACGACGTGGTAGTGCGCTACCAGGAGCCCTATCGCAATACCCAGCAGGCCATCGCAAGAGTTCGCCTGCTTTCCCCTTCGGGAGAGCGGGTATCTCTGGCGCAGTTGACTAACGTAGAGGTCAAGGACGGAGCTTACGACATCTTTCGGGAAGGCAACAGCCGCTACGTGGCGGTAACCTTCAACGTGAGAGGCCGGGATCTGGGGACCACGGTTGAAGAGGCGATCAGGAAGATCGGTGAAAAAGTGAAGTTGCCGCCGGGCTACACCATCGGTTGGTCGGGCGAATACGAGAGCGAAAAGAGAGCTGAAGCGCGGCTGGCGGTCATCGTCCCGTTGACCGTCCTGGTCATTTTCATTATTCTCTACACCATGTTTCGGTCGTACAAATGGGCATTGCTGATTTTGCTAAACGTCGGCATGGCTCGGATCGGCGGCTTGCTGGCTCTCGTGGTTACCGGAACTTACCTCAGCGTGTCGTCGGGCGTCGGCATGTTGGCGCTCTTTGGCGTATCGGTGCAAACCGGCGTCATCATGTTGGAGTACATTAACCAACTTCGGGCCAGAGGGCACTCGATCGAGGATTCCGCGGTGGAAGGCGCGGTCCGGAGGCTTCGCCCCATCATGATGACGATGCTCGTGGCGACGCTGGGACTCCTGCCGGCGGCGCTATCGCACGATATCGGATCCGATTCGCAGCGGCCTTTCGCGATTGTCATCGTAGGCGGCCTGATTTCCGATTTGCTGCTCAGCATTGTTCTGCTGCCTACGTTTTATGTCTGGATCGCCCGGGACGGCGATCAACTTCCCGCACCGGAGAATTCTTAAGGGCTTATGAGCACTAAGAGCGTAATTTTGCCTATGAAAAACATCCGGGTTATTCTGGCGGCCGCGGGCATTTTCGGCAGCTTGCTGTCGGCGGATTCGGCGTTCGCGCAGCAGGGACCTGTCAGCGTTACGCTGGATCAGGCCATCCAAATGGCGCTCCAACACAACCACACCTTACAGGCCGCCCGAACCACCATCCAACAGAACCAGGCCGCGGAAATTACCGCCAATCTACGCCCGAATCCGACGTTCTTCACCGACTGGGAATACCTGCCAATCTTCTCGGTCCCGCAAGGCCAATCCGTGGCGGACTACCTCCAGAACTCGACCGAGGGCGACATGGGGTTGAGTTACCTGATTGAACGCGGCAACAAGCGGTCGCGCCGCCTGCAGGCAGCCAGGGACGCAACCGCGGTAACCCGCTCGCAGGTAGCCGATAACGAGCGCGGTATCGCGTTTCAAGTTGGTTCTCTGTTCATCAATGCCCAGCTTGCGCAGTCGACCCTCGAACTGGCGCGCATGGACCTGAAAAGCTTTCAGCAGACGGTGGACATCAGTGAGTTTCAGTTCAAAGATGGCGGCATGAGCGAGAACGACTATCTGAAGATCAAGCTCCAGTTGCTGCAATTTGAAACCGACGTCCAACAGGCGTTGCTCAACAAGGCCCAGGCGCTGTCGGATCTCCGCCAACAATTGGGTTACGAGTCGGTGCCCGCTACCTACGATGTGGCGGGCGAATTCGAGTACCGGCCGCTGGTGGTCAGTCTCGAAGAATTACAGACGAAAGCCCTTCAGAATCGTCCGGATCTGCGCGCGGCGGTGTTAGGCGTTACCGCCGCCAACAGCCAATATTCGCTCGCTAAGGCCAATGGGAAGCAGGATCCTACCATCTCTGCCAATTACTCGCACGCCGCCGGTGTGAGTGCCGTCACCTGGTCGTTCAGTATTCCACTCGCGATTTTCGACCGAAACCAGGGTAACATTGCGCAGACGCGTATTGCCATCCGGCAAGCGGAGGAACAGCAGAAAGGGGCCAACGGGCAGGTACTGACGGACGTGAAGGACGCGTACGAGGGGTTGCAGGAGGCCGCGCAAATAGCTCAGCTCTTGAAATCTACCTATGTCGACATGGCCGAGAAAAGCCGCGATATTAGCGAATACGCGTACCGGCGCGGCGCCCTGGCGCTTCTCGATTTCCTGGACGCCGAGCGAACCTATCGCCAGACCGAACTCGCCTACCGCCAGGCGGTGGCGGCTTACCTGGCTGCATTGGAGCAACTTCGCCAGGCGGTGGGAAGCAGGGACCTGCTTTAATGGTGGTTCCGGCGCCCGTTTGGCGCGCCAGAAGGATCGAATGACCCCATGACGAGACTAGAGATTCGCGCGCGTATTGAAGAGATCGGTATCATTCCGGCGATACGCGTGTCTACCGCCGAGGACGCCCTGTTTGCCGCGGAAGCGGTCAGTGACAGCGCCATTCCCATCGTCGAAGTGACCATGACCGTGCCGGGCGCCGTCGAGGTCATTCGCGAACTAACGCGCCATCACCCCGGGGTGCTTGTGGGCGCCGGCACGTTGTATCGAGTGGAAACGGCGCGCCGCTGTCTGGATGCGGGAGCAGTCTTCCTGACGACGCCAGGGATGGATTTTGAGATCGTCAACTTTGCGCTCGGGCGCGATGTGGTGGTTTTCCCGGGCGCCTTGACGCCCACCGAGGTCATGGCCGCCTGGAAGACCGGTTCCGATTTCGTGAAGGTCTTTCCGTGCTTTGCGAACGGCGGCCCCAGGTACATACAGGCTCTCAAGGCGCCCTTCTCGGAAGTTCCACTGATTGCTAGCGGCGGCGTGAATCAAATGAACGCAATGGATTTCATCCGCGCGGGCGCGGCGGCGCTGGGCATCGGGCGGGACTTGATTCACCAGGATGCGATCCGGCGCCGCGAGCGGGGCTGGATCGCCGAACTGGCGCGGCGGTACCTGAAGATGGTGGCCGAGGCGCGCAGTATCAAAAAGGAGGCCGGCTTATGACAAGAAAACTAGCCGCGGTCATATTCGGGTTGGGCGCGATGGGTGCGGCGCTCCCAATGTTCGCGGCGCAAGGGCCCGTCGAGAAGGGGCCCAAACAGTCATTTGAAGCGACCAGCACCCAGCACGTGAACTTCCTGCCCGGCGGCACCATTACTCTGAACAATTCGTACGGTTATTTGACGGTGGAAGGTTGGGATGAACCGGAGGTGGAAATCACCGTGACCAAGTCGACCAATCGGTTCTACCAACCCGACCAGAAGGAGAAGGCTGAGATGCACTTCGATGAGATCCGCGTGGTCGCCGAACGGAGCTCAGATAAGGAATTGGCGATTTCGACCATGCTCCCCGCCCGCCATGGCTTCCCCAGTTCCATCCTTCCTTCCCGCCGCATCGTCGTCACCATGCCGAAGACCAGCAAGCGCGGCATCACGGTTGAGTACACGGTTCATGTGCCGCGCGATTCGCGGGTGGTGGTTCATCAAGACAACGGCTACGTATGGGTGAGCGACGTGAAGGGAGACATCGAGGTGGATAGCCACACTGGCGACATGATCGTGATGCTGCCGGATCCGGGTCCATACTCGATCGACGCGAGAACCAGGATGGGCAGTGTTTCTTCGGACCTTATGGGCCAAGGTCACAAGCGATTCCTGGTTGGTTCTCACTTCGTTCATGCAGGTCAGACTCCGTCACGGCGGGTTTTTTTGCGCATGGGTCGCGGAAGCGTCACCATAAAGAACGGCCCGCCGTCCGGCCCTTTCTGGAAAGACTGAGGAGGCTGCTTCAGTTCAAGCTCGCAAGTTCAACTACAAGAAGAACATTTCTAAGCGGTCAGAAATCCAGCTTGGTGAATTCCAGGGGCCGGCACGTTTTGCTACAATCGGCGGCCATGAAGCTTGCGCTCGCGTTGTGTATCTCCGCTTTGCCGGTTTTCGGCCAGTATTCGGCTCGCCGGGACGGCGGCATCGTTCGCCTGGAGGACGCTGGGCACCAGACCGTCGTGTCAATAGTGCCCTCCAACGGCAATGCCGCTTTCGAGATGAAGGTGAAAGGCAAGGACGTCCTTCGTTGCCCCTACGCTTCGGCCGCGGAGTTTGCGAAGGTGCGCGGATCTGGTGGCATTCCGTTCCTGGGGCCTTGGGCCAACCGGCTGGACGAGCCGGCTTTCTACGCCAACGGGAAGAAGTATTTATTCAACCTGGAACTGAAGAACGTCCGTTGGGCGGACAATCAGGCGACTCCCGACTTCTTGATTCATGCTTCTCAGTGGGAAGTGACCGACCTCAAGGCCGATGCGAATGCCGCCTGGGTGACCAGCCGTCTGGATTTCTACCGGCAGCCCGATTGGATGGCCCAGTTTCCGTTTGCCCACACGATTGAGATGACCTACCAGTTGAAGGACGGAATTTTGGAGGTCCGCGCGGTGTTGAGTAATCTCAGTGCCGAGCCCATGCCCGTCTCCATCGGCTTCCATTCGTTCTACCAGGCGAGCGATGCGCCGCGGGATGAGTGGACCTTCGCCATCGGCGCGCGAACACAGTGGATACTGACCCCTCAGAAGATCCCCACGGGCGAGACTCGCCCCATCGAGCGATTCCTGCCCAACCCGCAGGGCGCTCCGCTCAAAGGACTGAGCCTCGATGACGTCTTCAGCGACCTCGTTCGGGATGCGTCCGGCAACGCTACCATGTCGGTCAAGGGCAAGTCCGAGAAGGTGGAAGTAGCATTGGGACCGAACTACAAGGCGCTGGTGGTCTTTGCGCCGGCCGGACCGGGAAACAACTTCATCTGTTTTGAGCCTATGGCCGGCATCACCGATGCGCTCAACCTCGCGCAGAAGGGTGTTTACAAAGAGCTACAGTACATCCCGCCCGGCCAGAAGTGGCAGGAGAGCTTCTGGATCAAGCCCAGCGGATTCTGATGTTATCCAGCCTCATTCCCACTGGAGCTTCACTCGGAGCATAGCCCCTTCTTTCGGCAGCGCCAGGCCCCGTGCGGGAGACCGGGCGGAGACGCTGGGCTGGGACTTGACCGGCGTCCAGACGCCATCTTGGTAGACACCTTCCTCGACCTGCACAAATCGGGCTTCCTTATGGCCCGAAATCACGGTTGGCCGGAAGTCAATGGTGCTGTCGAACCCCAGGAT
>JBEKTU010000041.1:0-42640 GCA_049515735.1 Bryobacteraceae bacterium | reverse complement strand
CGAGACGCCAGGGATGTTCAAGAGCACCGATGGCGGCGCCAACTGGGTGGATCTGAAGACGAGCTTCGGCTGCATATCCGGGATCGTGATCGATCCGCAAAATCCGACCACGGTGTATGCCGGTAGCTGGTATGGAGGCGTGTACAAGAGCACCGATGGCGGCGCTAGCTGGAGTACAGCGAACGCGGGGCTGCCGGGGAGCGTTTTCGGAGCATATGTGCAGGCGCTGGCGATCGATCCGCAGAATCCGGGGACGTTGTACGCGGCGGCGCTGTTTGCGCCGGGCAGCGGGGTTTTCAAGAGCACGGACGGTGGGGCGAGTTGGAGCAGCACAGGGCTGCCGGCCGTGGCGGTTGGCCTCGCAGTGGACCCGCTGAATACGAGCACAGTATATGCGGCGACGTCGACCACTGTGTTCCAAAGCCTGGACGGAGGAGGGAGCTGGCGCGACCTGTCGCCGGTGACGTCAGGCGGCGTGTACAGCGTGGCGGTGGCCCGCAGCCGCCAGTTCCGGAGGTTTGGGCGCTTTCGAGTAAATTCGGCGGTGATTTATGTGGGGACGGACAGCGGGGTGGTGATGAGCACGGATGGCGGGGCGAGTTGGACGATGCTCTCGGGGAGCCCGGTGTATAGCCTGGCGCTGGCGGTGGATGGGCGGAATGCGGACACGCTGTACGCGGGCGGGGCGGGAGGACTGTTTTCGGCGGTGGTTGCGCCCCGCGGGGGCGGCCAGCCTTAAGCTCGCGCAGTCGGCGGCCCATGATATACTCCTCTGGCGATGCGAAACCGTTCCCAGCAGGAATTTCTGGGTACTGTCAACTTAAGCCATTCGGAACGAGTTTGGGCTGATTGTAGAAGGGGAATTTGAAATTGAACCCCCGTGCCGTTGGGAACTCCCGGCGTGTACAGGCTGACGCCCCCGCCCAGGTGGTCGGGGCGCTGTTGGTTGCTGGCGTTGTGCGCGGGATTCTCGTTGCTTTGCCCGATGTACAAGGGCAGCCCGCTGTGCGCCGTCAGCATGGGAAAGATCTGGAAGTTACGCACCCATTTATTGCCTTTGGTCACGTACTGGATTGCGGCGGTGAGGTCGGCGGGGCGGTCGAATTCGCTCAGGCCCCTATTAATATTCATGTAATCCTTCTCATACGATTTGAGGGTTCACTGAACACTTGTTTTTCCGAACGGAGGGGACATGCCTTTGGATGTTGCGCAACTACTGGCAATGAGCCAGGCGGAACTAGACGATCTTTTCACGAAGAGTCCGGCTGGTGCGATTCCGGACGGCGCTGCCAAGGGCACGGCAATCATCGCGCCCGGCACCGTATTCTGCAAGGAAATCGCGGAAGCAATTAATCTCTTCACGTGGCAGGGTAAAACGTTCGATGCCCAACGCGGGATCTTAACCAACAAAATCTCAATCGTGGGCTTCAATGCGATTATCGCCGAGGTCTACAAGGGCGACAGTTGGTTTGATCACAAGGAGTGTATCGTATTGGACTACTCCAAGACGTCGATGGTGGCGCATTGGATTCGCGATGAGATCCGCCAGATTGGTCCCAACTTCTATTTAGGGGTGGTGTACTGGGAGCAGAAGCGGTTGATTAATTTCTGCCTGGAGTTTCAATCGGTCTGAATAGCGCGGCTGTCTCCGAGATGATATCCCAGTCTAGCTTGATGGTGGCTGCCAGGGTAGACCGCAGGTCCGCGGACGGCCTGAGAGCGTTGCTGGCGACTATGAACTTCGCTCCGGGCCAGTTGAACGCTATGAACTCTCTGGTCCCCTTTGGGGAGTTGGAGAACCTGCATTTTGCAAGGTTCGTAATTCTGGACGACCAGACTCTGGATGACATTCAACTGTACGGGCTGCCACCACGGGAATATCCCCTCTACCTGGCCTTCCTCTGCGATTTTGACGGCGCCCCAGCGGAATTCCTGACCGATCTGGTAAGGTGCGCGGGGCCCGGTTTGCGGCGGGTGTTTTCCTATTGCGACGATTTTACGGACGGGACCGAACTGCGGCGATGGATCCGGGATCACGACGCACCCGTGGCCACCTGTTATGTGAACTTCCGAGGGCGCACGGTGAAGCAGGTTCGCGAAGAGGCCAGGTTGCGGCAGGCAATCCGCACTTATCTCGGCTCTAACGCCGGCGCGCTCGAGGGGCAGTCCGCTGAGCAGATTCGGACGCATGTGCGCCAGTTTGTGAACACCGAGACCGCTGCCGGACGCCTCACGCTGACACCGTCGGCGCCCACGCCTTGGGGAACGAAGATTAGCAATGCAGTCCACCTGTTAGGCGTTGGAGCGCTCATCATCCTGCTTCTGCCGATGGTAGCTCTGCTGGTGCTTTTCCGTATCCGTCCCTTGGAAGAGACCGACCCGGAATTTGCCCCGCGCCCCGACTCCGAGGCCGTCAGCCGGTTGGCAATTCTGGAAGACCACGAGTTCACCAACCAGTTCAGCGCTATGGGCAGCATGAAGCCAGGGTTCGCACGGCGGTGGGTACTGAGTTATATCCTGTGGGTCATCGAATGGACCGCCCGGCACTTATACACGAAAGGCCGGCTGGCCCGTGTGCGCACTATTCATTTTGCCCGGTGGGTGTTTCTGGATGGCAAGAAGCGTATCCTGTTTGCCAGTAACTACGATGGCAGCCTGGAAAGCTACATGGACGACTTCATCAACAAGGTCTCCTTCGGCCTGAATGTAGTGTTCTCTAACGGCGTCGGATATCCTCGGACGCGCTGGTTGCTTGCCGGCGGCGCCACGAACGAACAGAAATTCAAATACTTCCTTCGGCGGCATGAACTCCCGACCGAGGTCTGGTACAACGCCCACCCAGGTATGAGCGCCGTTGAGTTGGAGAGGAACAGCCGCATTCGCCAGGGCTTGGCAGCGGCTACACTCTCCGATGAGGCAGCGCGCGAATGGGTTCAGCTTCTATGAGGTGATCGAGTGCCAACGCGGTCCATTGATCCCAGCGACGTGCAAGGCTTGGTGCGCTTCGGCTACGTGCGCATGACTGAGGCCTGCTATCTGCTGCTTCGCATTCGGGATAAGGTGGCGGCTCGCGCCTGGTGTTCGATGGCGCCGGTGGCGACCGCAGAGATTCAAGCAAAGCTGCCGGACGCCGCCTTGCAGATAGCATTTACGTGGGCGGGTTTGCGCGCGCTTGGCGTGCCCGCCGATGTGCTGGCGGGTTTTTCGGCCGAATTCCAATCCGGAATGGCGGGCGACGAGAACCGCTCGCGGCGTTTGGGGGATGTGGGCGCCGGCGCCCCGGCGGCATGGGATTGGGGTGGTCCCACCAACACGCCGGACGTTCTGGTGATGCTTTTCGCCATGCCCGGCAAACTGGCGGAATGGCGCGGCAAAGTGCAAAGCGGCCCATGGGATGCCGCGTTTGAATTGATTCGTTGCCTGGACACCAGCGACCTGGGCGGTCACGAACCGTTCGGATTCACGGACGGCATCAGCCAGCCCGAATTCGATTGGGAGGGCACGCGCGATGCAGACGGCGGCGCGATCACATACAGCAATCTTGTAGCGGCCGGCGAGTTTCTGCTGGGGTATCGCAACGAATACGGCAGGTACATGGACCGGCCGCTGGTCGATTCCACCGATCGGCGGACAGCCGATTTGCTGCCCGCTGAGGATGTGCCCGCCAAGAAGGACGTGGGCCGAAACGGAACCTTCGTAGTGATGCGTACTCTAGAACAGGACGTCCGCGGCTTCTGGAAGTTTCTGGACGGCCAGACCGGTTCCAACTCCGTCGCGCGCCAGCAACTGGCGGAGCGCATGGTGGGCCGAACCATCGCGGGACAGCCTTTGGCGCAGTTGAGCGCGACTCCGATTCCGGGTGTCGGTTCCAGTCCGAAAGACGAATTGAATCGCTTCACGTTTGACCAGGATGCGGCGGGAACGCGATGCCCGTTTGGGGCGCACATACGCCGTGCGAACCCGCGCAACACGGACTACCCGAACCGCCCATTCTGGTGGCTGACGCGCCTGTGGAGTAAGTTGGGGTTTGCGTCGACGGGAATGCTGACGGACATCATGGCTTCCACCAGATTCCATCGCATTGTCCGGCGTGGCCGGGAATTCGGTCCCGGCTTGACGCCCGACCAAGCTGTTCAAAGCCCGCCCGAGGACGATCCGAAGCGGGGCCTGCACTTCCTCTGTCTGAATGCCAACATCAGCCGGCAGTTTGAGTTCGTGCAAAACGCTTGGTTGATGAGCACTAAGTTCGATGGACTCAGCGGAGAGAGCGATCCGTTGTTGGGGAACCGGACTCCCATCGGCGAGGACGGTTCGACAGACAACTTCACCATTCCGCAGGAAATTGGAGCGCGGCGTTCGATCGCGGGATTGCCGCCGTTTATCCAGGTCCGCGGAGGCGCTTATTTCTTTTTGCCTGGGATCCGCGCGCTGCGGTATTTCAGCCGTGTCGGTGAGTCGAACGGGTAGCGGCTCGATCGTGTTATCTCGCAAGGGGGCGATATGAAAAGGATCCTCATCGCGTTGTTGTTGGTGGTAATCGTGGCGGCCGGAGCGTGGTTGTTCACGTGGTGGCGGAACCCCAGGGTCGGCCATGTCAAGGATGAGGCGCAACTGGCGGGCCTGACAGCGGATTCTTTCCAGGCCGCTGACGAGGACTACCTCCGCGACATGGACCGCGGCCCCAACGGTCCCATCGCTCTTTCACCCGACGAGATCAAGGGGCGCAATACGTGGGTCATGTGGACGGCGGGAAACGACCGGCTCTGGGACAAGATGACCGCAGCCAGCGCCGGGGCCCTGGATTTCCTCAAGACCCTCTCTTCTTACCCCGGCCTGAAAGCCAGTCGCGATAACCGTTGGACCTACCTCGGCTTGGTGAATGAGCCTTGCTTCGTGAAGGCTACCGGCCCCGACCCCAAGAGGTACGGGCTATGGCTCGATCAGCGGCGGTCCGATTGCCTTCAGGACCCCTTCGAGAACGAACAGAAATACCCGGGCGTGAAGTATGGCGCTCGGGGCAAGAACATTCCCGCCGGTTCCTATTATGGATACGCCACCGGAATAGTGGGCCTGCGTCTGTTCCCCAACCCCGATTTCAATGAAGCTGCGCAGAAACAATGGGACCCGGTAAGGTATTACACTGATCCGAGCTACTATGAATCGAAAGATCTGGTCAGACCCTATCGTGTAGGAATGTCCTGCGGTTTTTGTCACGTGGGGCCCAATCCAATCCACCCGCCCGCCGACCCTAACAATCCCAAGTGGGAGAACCTAAGTTCCAACGTCGGCGCCCAATACTTCTGGATCGACAAAATCTTCTACTGGGCAGCGGACGAAAGCAATTTCGTGTACCAACTCTTTCACACGTCGCGCCCGGGAACTCTGGACACTTCGCTCATCTCTACGGACAATATCAACAACCCGCGAAGCATGAACGCACTGTATCTTGTGGGTACCCGTTTGCTCGAAGCGAAACGGTGGGGAAAGGAAACGCTGGCCGGGGGCGGCCCGGATAACCGTCAGATCAACGATTATCTGGCCACGGGTCCGCTTTCCCAACTCTTCGAAAAGCCCTCGACTGTGTGGACACCGCGCGTTCTGAAAGACGGGGCGGATTCCGTGGGAGTGATGGGAGCTTTGAATCGCGTCTATCTGAACATTGGAACGTTCAGTGAGGAATGGCTGCTGCACTTCAATCCACTGGTCGGTGGCAAGCCCATTTCGCCCATCCAAATCAAGGTGGCGCGGCAAAACTCGGCGTATTTCAAGGCCACCGAAGCGCAGACGTTTGCCACTGCCGAGTTCTTTCTCAAAACCACCGATCCTCACCACCTGAAGGACGCCCCGGGCGGCGATAAGTACCAGACTAAAGACAAGTCGCTGCTGACACGCGGCAAGATCGTATTTGCCGAGACGTGCGCGCGCTGCCATTCGAGCAAGCTGCCTAAGATGGTCGCGGGCCTCGATCCGGACGGTTGCAACGGCAAGGATTATCTGACCTGCTGGAACAAGTACTTCGAATGGACCAAAACAGCCGAGTTCAAGGAGCAGATGACTCGGATCGTTCTCGCGGACGATTTTCTGGACAACAACTATCTTTCGGCTGAGTTCCGCGTGCCCGTTACGCTTCTCCACACTAACGCCTGCAGCCCACTCGCGACTAACGCTCTGGGAGGCAACATCTGGGACAACTTCTCGTCGCAGTCTTACAAGGATCTGCCCTCCGCTGGAGAGATTACCTGGTACCAACCTATCACCGGCGAGCCACGCCAATACATGCTGCCGGCTGGGGGACGAGGATACACGCGGCCGCCGTCGCTGATCAGTGCATGGTCTACCGCGCCATTTTTGCTGAATAACTCGGTCGGACCGTTCGAAGCGGAGCCGTCAGTGGAAGCCCGAATGCGATCGTTCCAGGCATCCATCGAGCAAATGCTCTGGCCGGAGACGCGCCAAAAGGACAGTAGTCTGGGCGATAAGGTCCCCGGTATGATTGACCGGACGACGAAGAGCAGTTATATCCGCATTGCGAGCGGTTACCTCCCCAGTGCGCTGCAGCCACTCCTCGCACTGAGTCAGCGTTATGCACCATGGTTGTTCGGTTCCGGAGGCATTCAACTCGGGCCGATCCCCGCTGGCACACCGGTGGGTCTGCTGTCGAATCTGAATCTGCTGGCCGAGGACCAGGGCAAGCAATTGGAGCGAGATGGCCAAATCCTATCGTTGGTCCGTAAGATGGACAGCGACCTCAAAACACTTGGGCCGAATCCGACCGACCAGCAGGCGGCGGGGGTCTTTGGAAATCTGGTGGAAAGCATGCTTAGCCTTAGTAAATGCCCCGACCTTGTCGTGAATCGCGGCCATTATTTTGGAACGGATTATCTGGAGCCGGCGGAGAAGGCCGACTTACAGTTGAGAGCTAAAGCGCTGAGTGACCGGGGACCGGCGCTGAGCGATCACGACAAGCGCGCACTGATCGAATTCATCAAGACCTTTTAAGCGAGAAGCGCGTTCGAGTAGTTAGGACGATCACAATGCCGGTTGGCCGAATGAAGAACATTTTGAAATACTTCGCAAAGTGGAGGTCTTGCTCCGAAACGGAGCCTTTGTCCGTATGGGAGGTCTTGAGCGAGGAATACTGGCGGTCGATAGAACCCGAGCAGCAGATCGAGAATAGTGCAGACTCCGAGTATTTGGAAGCGCTAAGGCGTTACCGGGAAGAACGCGCACAGTGGCAAGCCGCCGGCACGCCGGACGAGGGCGGCGCCCTGGCGGAGTACGAAGCGGCCGAACTGGCATTTCGCGAGGTCTTGATCCGCCGCCTCCACAAGCGCGGAAGAACGGCGCTTTGCTTTTCCGGAGGCGGCATCCGCAGCGCCACATTCGGTTTGGGAGTCCTGCAGGGCATGGCGGCACGCTCCGTCTCGCAGCAGGCCCCCGATGCTCCTCCGCAGCTCCTGGGTGAGGTCGACTATCTTTCTACTGTTTCGGGCGGAGGGTATCTGGGCGGATGGTTTTCTTCCTGGGCCGCGCGCCATCCGCAGCGGTCCGCCGGGGTGATCCGGGAGCTCGCATCGGTCCCTGAGGCGGACTGGGAGCCGGAACCAGCGCCCCTCCGATATCTTCGGAAATTCGTGAGTTACCTGAATCCGCAAATCGGGGCCTTCTCCACCGACACCTGGACGCTGCTGGCGACGGTCGTGCGCAATGTTGTCTTGAACTGGCTCGTGCTACTCCCGCTTTTGGCCGCGGTTCTGGTGCTGCCCCGCCTGTTATGGGCCGCCATCGGAGCCTATCCATCAGTTGAGAACAACTACATTCTGATCGCCTCTGCGGCTTTGGCCTCGTTGGCGGGCGCATATATGGTGGTCGATCTTCCGAGCGCCGGGGACGCACGCTTTTCGCAGTGGCGATATTTAACGTTTGGGCTGCTCCCGCTTTTACTCTCCGCCATCGGCTTCTCGCTTTACTGGGCGTGGCAAGGGTATCTTGGCTCCGAGCCAAGTCCCGCCGGCTTTGCCATATACGGCGTCGCTATCATGGCGGCCGGGGTCTTGTTCGGCATGCCCTTAGCGTGGGTAAAGCGCGGTTCATTCTCGCCGTTGTGGATGCTCAAGGGCGCCGGATTTGCACTGATCACCGGGGCCATTGGCGGCTTATTGAGCTACTGGGTCACTCGCGCGTTCAGCGATCCTTCTACTCCTAACAGCGCTCTGTATGACGATCGGCTGTACGCCTGGCTCTCGCTGCCGGCGCTCCTGGGCGTGTTCGCAGTGTCCCAGGTCCTGCTCGTGGCCATAACCGGCAGTATCACGACTGACGAAGACCGGGAATGGTGGTCTCGCTCTATGGCATGGATTTTCATCGCCATTGTCTGCTGTTTCGGATTCAGCGGCATAATACTGCTGCTTCCCGATCTGGCCGAGCGCCTCCATTCTATTCGGTGGCATTCGGTGGGGACGGTCGTCGCCGGCCTGCTTGCCAGTGGCATCGGGTTCAGCCACGGCACAGCCGCCACCAACGACGAGAAGGAACAGGCCCTCCCCTCAACCTCCATTTCCCATTTCCTCTTGAAGCTGGCCTCAAAACTGATCTTACCCGTGTTCTTGCTGCTATTGGTCACTCTGATCGCCAGTTTTAACCAGGCGGCGAGCCAGCAGCTTGGCGACTGGCTCTCCTCGCCGAGTGTAAGTTCCCTGCAGCATTCGCCTTCCCGGGCGACTCAAGTACTGGCGCGCCTGGCTGCATGGCTCTCCTCAAGTGTCACTGGCTCTCCGCATGATCCGCCTGCCCCGGCAATCGAATTCCTGCTGATGACCGTGCTGGCGGTTCCCGCGTTGCTGCTTTCCCGCCTGATCGATGCGAATAGGTTTTCCCTGCACGCCATGTATCGCGCCCGGCTGATTCGCACCTTTCTGGGTGCGTCCAACAAGGATCGAAAGGCGAACCCATTCACGGGTTTCGATCCAACAGACAACGTCCCGATGACCGCGTTGCCCTCCAAGCCCCTTCACGTGGTAAACGTCACCTTGAATCTCGTCAAAGGAGAGAACCTGGCATGGCAGCAGCGAAAAGCCGAGTCTTTCACCGCGACACGCTATCACACGGGAAGCTGCCGCCTCGCGTACCAGCGGTCCTCCGACTACTTCGGCGGCGTGACTCTCGGCGGAGCCATCACGATTTCCGGGGCTGCGGCTAACCCGAATATGGGCTACGCTTCTTCTCCGCTTCTGAGCATGGTGATGATGCTATTCAATGCCCGGCTCGGCGTCTGGTCGGCAAATCCGGGAGATGCCGGACGCGGTGTCTGGTGCAAAACCAGTCCAACCTATTCCATCCGGCCTTTCATCGACGAGGCATTCGGGCTCGCCAACGATAAAAACGAATGGATCAACCTCTCGGACGGCGGCCATTTCGAAAACCTCGGATTGTACGAAATGGTGCTCCGGCGCTGCCGAACCATTATCGTGGTGGATGGATCTGCTGATCCCGCCTTCCACTTTGACGACCTGGGCAATGCCATCCGCAAGATTCGCATCGATATGGGCATCAACATCGAATTCCCGGACCTTTCCATCACGCCGGAAACGACCCCGCGTTCCCGGCATTGCGCAGTTGGAACCATCGGATACAAAGCCGTTGACGGCTCGCCCGCTGAGGATGGAGTTCTCATTTACATCAAGGCTTCCCTCACGGGCAACGAGCCCCGCGACGTGTTGAATTACGCCAAGCAGAACCCCGCCTTCCCACACGAACCCACGAGCGACCAGTGGTTTGATGAGTCACAATTCGAAAGCTATCGCCGTTTGGGTTACCACGTAGTAGATGAAATCCTCCAATTTCGCAATGGGCAATGTTCCCTCCGGGAATTCATAGAAGCGATTTCTAAGTATTGCGTTCTCGAAAAGACACAGGCGGCGGGATGACGTGAATTGGGTAGCCAAGGCCTGAATTTGGGCATATACTCGTCTTGAGGCTCAGCCCGTACGGGAGCCCAGCCGGCATCTAAACGAAAACCGAGTACGCAAGGAGGGAAAATGCAAGCCGTACGTATGACTCGACGTCAACTCATCGCTGGTTCGGCCAGCGTTGCGATCGGGAGGGCGTTTGCCGCCGTCCCGCCAACATCGCCGGTGGCCATCGCACGCTGCGCCACCTACAACCAGGAAATGTTCCAGACGATGGCCCGTCTCATGAGCCAGATCGGGGGAATCGGGGGACTGGTCAAGGGAAGGACCGTGGCGGTGAAGCTCAATCTCACGGGAAACCCAACCAACTTCCCGGAGCGGCCGGACTTGCCCTACCGCACTCATCCGGCGACCGTGCTGGCGCTGGCGCAGTTGCTGTCCGACGCGGGTGCCCAGCGGGTCCGCATCATTGAATCGTTCTTCCCCGCTTCACAGGAACTGGAATTGTGGGCGCGCTACGGCCTGGACGTCAAGGCGATTAGCAACGTCGGCTGCAAGGTGGAGTGGGAGAATGTGCAGAACATCGGGCAGGCCAAGCAGTACAAGCGATTGAAGGTGCCGTCGGGCGGTTACATCTTCCCGGCCTTCGACTTGAACCACTCCTTTACGGATTGCGATGTCTACGTGTCGTTGTCGAAGCTGAAGCACCACGCCACCGCCGGTGTGACGATGGCGCTGAAGAACAACTTTGGCATCACTCCCTGCTCCTTGTACGGCGGCGACTGCGGCGAGAGCGGCAACGAGAATCCCCGGCAGGAGCGAGGACCGGTCTGCCACAACGGAACCTCGACTCCCCCCAAGGGAGTGCCCCAGGAACTCGATCGGACCACGCCGCGCCAAGGCGGCTACCGCGTGCCGCGTATCGTAGTCGATGAGGTGGGCGCGCGGCCTATCGACCTGTCGATTGTCGATGGCATCGAATCCATCAAGTTTGGAGAGGGTGCCTGGAACCGGGGCGTGGAATGGGTCAAACCGGGTCTGCTGCTGGCGGGGAAGAATCCCGTCTGCGTGGATGCGGTTTCGACGGCGGTAATGGGCGGCGACCCGCTGGCGGATCGGGGACAGAGTCCCTTCGGGGATTGCGACAACACCATCAAACTGGCACAGGCGGCCGGCATCGGAACCGGGGACCTGTCCCGCATCGAAATGCCGGGGATCAAGATCAAAGAGGCGCTTTTCGACTACGGCCCGAGGCCGGTCATGGCGCCTCCGCCGCGGAAAGCTCCGGCGTAACCCGAACCCAAGGGTCAAATTGAGCCTAGTTCACCTTGGGGTGAGGAGTGACGCTGCCCTCGGTCATGCCTAGAACCCATTTGACGGATTCGAGGTACATCTTGCGGATGTCGGGGTTGTCAAAGGCTTCTTTGGTGTGCCCCAGGCTCGAATAGAACACGCGTCCCTTGCCGTACATCTTCGACCAAGCGATCGCCTGATCTTTATCCGGGCGCCCCACCGGTTCCCCTGACTTGGGGGCGTACGCCGGGTGGGCGTAGTCGAGCTTTGTTTCGTCTAACCGCATCAGCACGTTCACCTTGTCGCGCGACCATTCTCTCGGTGAGTACATCTCGTCGACCAGTCGGAGGTATTTGGGAAAGTGGCGCATCGCCGGGAACGTCTGGTCCTCGACGATGACCGGCGCATTGAAGGTTCCCCAGGGGTGACCCCCGAACCAGCCGCCGACCATATCGGCCCAGTCCGGCCAGTTATAGTTGGCGTCGAGCGAGGCATGCGCTACAACCATCCCCTTGCCGTCATCGCGCAGGAAGGACACCAGTGCCTCCTTCTGTTCGTCATCCAAGTTCCAGCCGCCCTTCTCTCTGGTAACCGAAGTGCAATTCACAAACACGACGGCATCGAAAAAGGACAGATTGTGGGCTTCGCCCTCCCCGAACTGTTTCTTGGTCACCCATTTCATATCGGTCCTGAGCTCGGTGTCATAAACACTGGACTCTTTTCCGAGGTTCCAGAACATGGCCATGCCGTCTGAAGTCGAGCCGTGGTGGTAACCCAAGGTCATCCCCACCACCAGGAGGTGCTTCTTGGCAGTCACCGAGGGCCCGCGGCCTGGTGTGCCTCTTCCGGGCTGTGCCGGCGGCGCCTGCGCTCCCACTGCCCCGATCCACAGAACCGCGGCGCCACACAATGCCAACACCGCCATGCAAACGAATGTCGATATCCTGCGCATAGAATTAACCTTTCTTGAACTTTTGCTGTCACGCTTCGTCCCCGAACTCCCATATTGGGATTATCATAGACCAGAGCGCTCCCGGACGCGAGCCCGCGCGTGTCTGATTGCCTGGGGAGACTTCCGGGGAGTAAGGTTCGATCGATATGGAAAGCAGACGGAGTTTTTTGCGGACTACTGCCGCGGCCGCTGTCGTATCCCAGACGGTTCGCGGGGCGAACGACAGAATACAGATGGGGATCATCGGCACCGGCGAACGCGGGATGCAGGATTTCCACGCCTTCTCTTACCACGAGGACTGCGTCTTCATCGCCGCCTGCGACGTGAACAAGCTCAAGCTCGAGCCGGCTCTGCAGGTGATGGGCGGGAAGGTGGACGCCTACGGCGATTATCGCCGCATACTGGAGCGCAAGGACATCGATGCAGTCCTCATCACGACGCCGGACCATTGGCACTCTCCGATGATGGTGGAGGCGTGCGCCGCGGGCAAGGATGTCTATGTCGAGAAGCCCATTTCCAACACTTTGGCGGCCGCACAGAGGATGCTCGATGCCGCGCAGAAATATAAGCAGGTGGTGCAGATGGGCTGCCAGCAGCGCAGCACGCCGCACTTCCAGGCGTGCGTGAAGATGATCCAGGACGGGCTGTTGGGGAAGGTGACCCATGCTATGCTGTGTCAGCCGGGCAGCTACACGCGGATACAGCCGCCGCCCGAGGCGCCCCCGCCGACGCTGGACTGGGAGATGTTCCAGGGTCCGGCGCCGCGGAAGCCGTTCTCGCCCGGCCGCTTGTTCTGGCGCTCCTACTACGATTACGGCGGGGGCATGCTCACAGACTGGGGCGTGCATCTGGCGGACACCGCTCACATGGCTCTGGGCTGTGACCGAAAGGGCCCGGCGATGACCGGGGCTACGGCGCAGTTCGTGACTGTGCCTCGCGACAACGAGCAGACACCCGAAGCGTTCGCGTGCACGTGGCAGTACGAAGATTTCGTCATGTCGTTCACCAATGTTGTGCCGCCCATTCCGGCTTTCGACATGCAGGGCAACTGGTTTTTCGGCGGGAGGGGCGCTCTGCACGTGAACCGCTCCGGATATCACATCCTGCCGGCTCCGCAGCGCCCACCCCGGCCGCAAGCCGCGCCAGGTGGTCCCGGCCCCGCGCCGGCAGGCAGTGGACCGGCCGCCGGAGCGCAGCCGGGCAGAGCGTCGGGCGGCTTGGGTGGACAGCCTGCGGCGCCGCCGATTGAGGCCAAGGACTTTCGCAATACGGACCGTGGAATCAACGGAGACACCCCTCTGCATGCGCGCAATTTTCTGGATTGCGTCAAATCCCGGCAGAAGCCGAATTGCGATATTGAAATCGGCTTCTACTCCACGCTGCCTTGCCTGCTCGCGCTAATGGCGATTCGGGAGGGGCGCTCGTACGTCTGGGACGGCAAAACTGCGAAGCCGGCCTGAGTACGATTCCGGGAGACGCATGCAAATGCGGGATCTTCCACGGAGGTCGCATTTTAGAAACTTCTCTTCTGGCTCCCGCGCGCAAGACTCAGCGGCGCGCGGCAGACCCCTCAAGTAGCCCTTGTTATACCCCAAGCTGCGTCCGCCGGCGCTGCATCACGCCGAACAGGCGGTCTTCGGACAATGGCAGAATCGCCCCGGGAGAAGGCGATCATGGCATCGCGCACGAGGGGATACAGACGTCATGGCTCCCCATTCCGACATCGGCGTAGAGCGAGCCTTCGGGGCGCGCCATGGGAACCAAACACTGGTACTGAGTGCTGAGGATTTTCTCGTTTCGGACTGGCCGTAATGCGAAAGTGTGTGGTATCGTTGATGGACTAAATATTCGGACCCCATCCAGCGGAGGAAGTGGGTAAGGCCGGGCGTCACTGGCGATCAATCCGCCGTCTCCGGTCGCGTATAGTTTCCGCGCAGACATTTACGGAGAAATGACCGTGCACCACGCCACTGCACTAACCCGTTCGATGCGTAATGCCGGCTTAGGCGCCTGTACGATCCTGCTCCTGGCGTGCCGGCCGGCGCTCCCAGACGATGCGCTTTCTGTCGTTCGGGACGGAAATACGCCGCCGCTGATGAATGCGCTGAACCTCATCGCGGAGGGCGCCGGCTTTTATAAAGACGAGCACCTGAAGGTCTCGGCAATGCTGAGCAACGGATCGCTGGGTGCCGCGCAGATCTGCTCGAGCGGCAGGGGCGACATCTGCCCCATCGGCATCGAACCCCTGGTCACGAGATACGACGAAGGCATCCGCCTGAAGATGTTTCTCGCGCGCGCGTCGAAATTCGGCTACGTGATCGGCGTGCCCGAAGAGAGCCCGATCAGGACGCTGGCCGACTTCAGGGGGAAGAAGATCGGCGTGCATTCGACCACCGGGGCTTCGGGGGTCGTTACGGCGCAGTCGGCCCTGTCGGCGGCGGGCCTGAAGCCGACGGACTATGAGCTGGTGACGATCGGCTTCGAAGACCAGGCGCTCGGCGCGCTCGCCTCGGGCAAGGTGGCGGCGGCGGCATTGCCTTTGTATGAGCTCATTCCGTTCATGGTCGCCGGCACAAAGTTGCGCATCCTTCGTCATCC
Source organism: Bryobacteraceae bacterium (assembly GCA_049515735.1). Taxonomy (GTDB): domain Bacteria; phylum Acidobacteriota; class Terriglobia; order Bryobacterales; family Bryobacteraceae; genus Fen-178. The sequence goes on along the minus strand of JBEKTU010000041.1, from coordinate 27,889 downwards.
CACCCTGGCGGATGTGGCCAACGCCGGCTATGCGGCTGCGCCATCGGTGATTGCCGCCAAAGGAGACGCGCTCAAACGTTTCTCCCGGGCCATCGTCAAGGCGTCGCTCCTGGTTCGCTACAATCCGCCGGCGGCGGCGCGAGCCCTGCTCACCGCCGACGGCAAGCCGTTTGGCGACGTGGATCTGCAGCGAAAGACGGCGGAATTGACCGCCTGGGAGGACGATCTTCCGGCAGCGGATCCTGACAATCGGCGGATCGGCGCGATCTCGATGACCGGTATGCAGGCCTACATCCAGCTCCTGACGGATGCGGGCATAACCAAAACCGCCATTCCGGCGTCGCAAGTCGTCACCGATCAATTCATCGAATACGCCAACGATTTCGATCACAAATCGGTCGAAAAATACGCAAAATCAATACCATCACAATAGGCGCTTGGGCTGTCAGAACGTGATCCTTCCGGAAACCTGCAACTGCCGCGGGCCCCACAGCAGGTTGCTGGTGGCCGTGGCCGACAGGTACGGCGTGGAAGTGTAGGGAACGAAACAAGCGTTGCTGTGGCCAGCGCAGGCACCGGAGCCGGCCGCGAGATACGAGAACGCGGTGGTGCTCACGCTGGAGACATTGGTGTGGTTAAACAGGTTGAAGGCCTCGCCGATGAGCGATAGCTTCACCCGTTCGCCGAGCGGGAACTGCCGGCCGATCCGGAAGTCCACGTTGTGGAAACCAGGCGCGGTGGACGAATTGCGCGGCAGCCAGCCGGCGCGGCCTTGGGTAGCACCGGCGTAACTAACGCCGCCGGTCACGCCGCCATCCAGCGGGCTCGGGGCGCCGGTGATGTACGGCGTTACCGGAAAGCCGGTCGTCATGGTCACGATGGTGGAGAACGCCCAGCCATCCAGGATCATCCGAGCCGGTCGGTTCGCGAGATTCTTCAGGGAGGGCATCCACACGGCGTTGGCCACGAACCGCTGGCGCTGGTCGAGATCCGAAAGCCCGTATTCCAGCTTGCGATTATAGGGATCGATGGAATAATCGGTGCCATTGAACGTGCCGAAGTTTCCTGCCGCCTGGGCGCCGTCGAACGCCTTGCTGAAGGTGTAATTCCCGGTGAATTCCAGGCCATGGCGCATGGGCCGGCGCAGGGTGAGGACCATCGAGTTGTACCAGGAATTGACATCGCTGGAGCCGACGAAGACTTCGCCGGTATTGGGGTTGATGCGGGTGGTATAGAAGGGAACGGTGTAGGTTTGTGTAGTGGCGCCGCTGGAATTCAGGATGTCGTAGCTCTTGGTGGTGGTGGAGGGGGCCAGGTTGGCATCGTAGAAGATCGGCAAGTGCAGGCCCCGGCTCACCACATAGCCGGCGGAGGCGCTGAGTGCGCCCGGCAACTCGCGCTCCAGGGTGACCTCGCCCTCATGGGTTCGCGGATTGACCCAGTTGGGGGACATGCCGCGCGTTACCTGGGTGGCAGCGGGTGGGGCGAAGGTGACCACCTGCGGCGTCAGGGCGCCGGTAAACGGCGCAGCCGGCGTTGGGCCGGGCGGGGTCCAGATCACGTTGGGAAAGGTTAATGCCGGGCAAGCCAGCGCGCCGGTCGGCGTGCAGTTAAACGTTTGCTGATAGACGCCGTTCTCCACGCGGGTGGCGTAGTAAGTGCTGTTGGTGGTTTTGGCGTAGAACAGGCCGTAACCGATGCGCAGCACGGTTTTCGGCGTAATCTGCAAGGCGGCGCCGAAACGCGGTCCGAACTGGTCCTTGGGGATGTTGATGGTAGAGGTATAGAGCGTAGTGAGCGACGTCAGCGTGTTGGGCTGCGGCGGCTGCGGAATTGTGGAGACGTCGTAGCGCAGGCCCATGTTCAGCGTCAGCTTGGAATTGGCCTTCCAACTGTCTTCGAAAAAGGCAGCGTAGTCATTGTTATAGAAATCGTCCTTGCCGACGTGCGTGATGGGGTCGTCGACCTCCGCGAAGGTGCTGTAATGCCTGCCGGTCAGACCGTCTCCGGTGTTGATTCCGAGAGCGTCGATCACCCAGTTGTTGAAGGCGGTCTGCGCGGTTCCGCTGTAAGTGTAATAGCCGGTTCCCTCATACAGGTTGATCATGAGCTCGTGAATGAAGTTGACATCGACGCCGGTCTTGAACGTGTGGCGGCCGTGGACTTTGGAGAGCGTGTCCGAAATCTGGATGCGGTGCTCGTCCGGTTCGGCGGTGCGCGGCAAAGCGTAATTTTCGCCGTAGGTCATCAGGCCGGAGAGGCTCACGTAGGGCGCGGTCCCATTGGAACCGGCGGCCTCCAGGTCGCGGCCCCATTGGAAGCGCAGATTGTTGACGGCCGAGTTGGAGATGGTGGAATCCCAGTTGGCCACAAAGATGCGCTCGTGGAAGATGTAGCTTCCGTTGGTGGCCAGGGAGCTATTGTTGACCGATGGCGAGGTGTTGTAGGCATTGGGCGCGCGGTAATTCATGAAATCGAAAGCCGCGCTGACATGGTTGCGCGCGTTCGCCTGATAATCGAGCCGGCCGAAACCGACGTCCTGGTTAGTGGCGCGGGGGAAGGTGCCTTGCTGGCCGAACAAGAAGGCATTGGCCGCGGCGCACTGCGCGGCAGTCACCTGCGCCGGGCAGGAAAGGGCAGTGATGCTGGGACTGTAGACGCTGCTGGTGTACGTAATGGGATCGACTTTGCGCGAACCGTCATAGGTGCCGAAGTAAAACAGCTTGTCTTTGACGATGGGCCCGCCGACGCTGCCGCCGAACTGCTGCCATTGATGGATGGGCTGGCTGTAGGTGCCGCGCGACTTGGGATAGGAATCGAGCGCGTTCCAGGTGGGGTAGCGCAGATAGTAGAACAAGTCGCCGTGGAGGTCGTTGGCGCCGGATTTGGTTGCGGCGTTGATCACGCCGCCCGCGGCCTGCCCCAGTTCCGCGCTGTAATTGCTGGCGCTTACCTGGTACTCCTTGATGGAGTCCAAGCTGTAGACGTAGGCGCCGCTGTTGGCCCGCCCGCGAGCCTCCGAGAAGAACGCCTGGTTGTTGTTGGCGCCATCCACCGTGTTGCTGTTGTAAAGGCCGGAGATGCCGCGATAGGATACCATACCGGAGGTGCCGTCGGTGGTGACATTGGGAGTCAGCAAGGCGAAAGTGTCCCAGCGGCGGCCGGCGATGGGCAGGTTGTCCACCGAGCCTTCGCTGATGACCTGCGAATTCTCGGTCTTCTCGGGGTCGACCACCTCCGCCTGGCCCGTGACCGTCACCTCCGTCTGGGCCGCCTGGACGACCATCGAGAAGTTGACGGTGAGCGTCTGGCCGACCTGAAGCGTCAGGTCCGTGCGCACGACCGCGGCGAAACCGGCCTTGCTGGCGCGCACTTCGTAATTGCCGGGCGGGAGGAACGGAGCGGAATAGAGTCCGGCTTCGTTGCTTTCGATCTTGCGCTCGATGGCGGTGTCGGTGTTACGGATGGTCACGGACGCCCCCGGCACGAAGGCGCCGGAGGGGTCGGTCAGAGTGCCGGTGACGGTGGCGGAACCGGCGAGTTGGGGAAAAGCCGGACCTGCGAAGACGGCCAGCAGGGCCAGCAGGGAAAGAACGATCAAGCTTGTTTGGCGCATCGATGTCTCCTCTCATTCAAGCGAGTCAAAACGTTCTGCACCCGGCACCGCGGAGGTCCCAAGGCGTGCCGGATGTCGGATTCGAAAGATCCCTATTTTCGTAAATGGTAACAGAAGTCCACCTGCGGGAGCAAGAGCAATCCCGCGCCGAACCGGGCCCAGGGTGTCCCCTAAAACCCTGAGGAGCGGTACGCCTATACGGTTCAGGACAATCGGGCAGGCGGTTGGACCGCCTGCCCCAAGTGCTGCGTCTCGTTCGCCGCGTCCCGTTCGAAAGCTCAGAAGGTAATACGGCCGCTGACCTGCATGCGCTTGGCCTGGGTGCCATCCGGGAAGCCGTTATCGGCGCTCGGAATGTAAAGATTCTGCGGCGTGGCGGTCAGGATGCCACCGGCTTCGGTATACGCCACACTGCTCTTATACGAAGTAGCCGACCACGAACCCGAAATGTTGAACATCTCAAAGGTGAGGTACAGCTTGCGTTGCGGGTTTTCTCCCAACGGAATGATCTTGCTGAGGCGGGCGTCCGAATTGTAATGCGCCGGCAGGTAATAATAGTTGTACGGGAGGAACGGCACGCGGGTGCTGAGCCCCGAGCCATTGATGGTACTGGTCTTGAACATGCCTGTAACGGGCGTGCCCGAAAGGGTGATGGTTTCGTTGCCGTAGGGCACGCCGCTCTCCATGACGGTGATGGACGAAAGTTGCCAGTTGTTCACGAAGTACTTATAGAAAGCGCCCGATTGGTGGGTGAACACCGGCTGCCAGACCCACGAGATCACCGCGCGATGCCGCTGGTCCTCGCTGCCGCTGCCCTTGTCGGCTTTGTAGTTCCCATTAGTGAGCCAGTAGGTGTTGCTGTTCTGGTATAGGTTATCGGTGCTCTCGCTATAACTTTGGCCGTCGTCGATTTCATGCGACCACGTGTAGGAAAACAGCCCTTGCAACCCGTGCGCGAACCGCTTATTCACCTGCACCGCCAGGCCGTTGTAGTAGCTGTTGACGCCGTTCTCGTCGTAATAGACCGCGCCGTAGCGGGTATCCGGGCGGGCGCCGATAGTGACCGGAGTGGTGTAAGTGCCCACCTGGCTTGCGCTGGCGTTGTCGATGATGTACGTGAAGTTGGTGGTTTGGGTCGGGAAATTCAGATCGCGGACGCCGATCAATTGCAATCCCCGGCTCCACAGGTAGGAAACCGTCAGTGCCATGTCACTGGTGATTTGGCGCTGGATTCCGATGTTACCCTGCTCCGAGTAAGGCGTCTTGATGTTGGGAGCGTACTCCTGGAGGCTGACTCCCGAAGCCACCGTAGCCGCCGACGGCACGGAGCTTAGAGCGTTGGGGAAAACCGGACCCGCGGCGTATTGCGACGGGGTGTTACCGGGAAACCCAATCAGGCTGACGCTCTGCTGGTAAAGCCCGTTCCCGGTGGTGAACAGGTCGTCGATGGTCCCGCTCTGGAAGCGCGCATGGAACATCCCGTAGCCGGCCTGCAAAACCGTCTTGTCATTCAGGCGGTAAGAAAGCCCCAGGCGCGGCGCGAAGTTCTTGTGGGAGGAATTCAGGTGGCAAGTTTCGGGATAGTCCTGGTTGCAGACTTTGGGCTGCGGCAGTTGCGCGTATTCGTACCGCACGCCGTAGTTCAGGTTCAGCCTGGGCGTGGCGCGCCACTGGTCCTCGGCGTAGAATCCGTAGTCGTTGATTCGGGTATCAAGCGCCGGATTGCCAAAGGTCTGGGAATAGTTTGACCAGTACTTCACGCCCAACGGGTTGGAATAATCCAGCGCGAACTCGTTGACCGTCTGATAGGTATATGAGCCGAAAGCGCTCGTAATGTAATAGACATAATCCTCAGTGGTCGCAATATCAGCGCCAAACTTGATGGTGTGAGTGCCCTTTGTCCAGGAAGCGTTGTCCTGAAATTGGAAACGGCTTTCGCTCGGCTCGACGCGCGGCAGATAGCTTGCCGGCCCCAGTTGCGTGCCGTTGACCGAAACCTGCAGGTAGCCCAGGCCCGAGCCCAACTCCGCCTGGTCGAATGAGTCGGCCTGGCGGTCCGATGCAAAACCGAAGTCGAACTCGTTGACGAGATTGGAAGTGGGGACCCACGTCCAGGCCACCCTTCCATTGCGCACCGTCACGTAGTCGTCGCCATTGCTGGTTATCGCCGAACCGCTGGTCGATGAAACGCCGGTCTGGATTCCGTTGGGCGAAATGTCGTGCAGGAAATTGAAGGTGGCGCTCAGAGTATGGCGGTCGGTCAGATGGTAATCCAGCCTGCCCAAATAAAGCTCCTGGTCCAGGGTTCGTGGAATCACACCGAAGAACCGCGGGATCAATGCGTTGATGGCGTTGCACTGCGCGGCGGTGGCGGCCGGCGCAAAACTCGTGCCGCTGCCGCTCGAAACCCCGCACAGGTTCCATGACTGTGTAACGCCGTTGAGCGCCGTGGTGTTGATGCTGCTGGTCATGGGGAAGTCGCGCCGCGTCACCTCGGTGCTCAGGAAGAAGAACAGCTTGTCCTTCTTGACCGGTCCGCCGAGCGTTGCACCGGCTTGGTTGCGCTTCTCCGAAGCTACCACCGCGGAGAACGGATCCTGCCCGTCAAATGCCGTGCTGCGGTAGAACCAGAAGGCCGTACCGTGAAAAGCGTTCGAGCCACTGCGCGTGACGGTGTTGACCACCCCGCCCATGGCCCGCCCATATTCGGCCGAGTAATTCGAGGATACCACTTGGAATTCCTGCACCGCGTCCTGCGAAATCTGCGATACGATGCGGGTGCGGCCGGCGTTTTCGTTGTAGAACTGTTCGGTGGTATCGGTGCCATCCACCAGGAACGAATTCTGTCCCGCGACGCCACGGAAGGTCAGCAAGCCATAATACCCGTCATTGGTCACGCCAGGCGTCAGCAGGACGAAGGAATCCACGCGGCGCCCGTTAATCGGCAAATCCTGAATCGATCTCTCATTCACCACGCCCGAAACGTCCGACTTGGTGTCTTCCACCAGGGGCGTTACGGCCGTCACCTCAACCTGCGTGGCCGATGTAGCAACTTCCAATGCCACCTTCAGGTCCATATTCTGGCCGACCAGCAGGACCAGGGCGTTGGCCTCATACGGGGCAAAACCCGAGGCGGTAACGGCGACCTTATAGCCGGGTCCAGGCACCAGAGCGGGCGCCGTGAAAAGCCCGGCGTCATTGGTTACGAGAGTGCGGAGGGTGCCTTGGCCCTCGCTCGAAATCACGACCTTGGCATTGGGCACAACCGCGCCCGATGGATCCCGGACGACGCCGGAGATTGCCGCCACTCCGCCGGCTTGCGCAAAGACCGGGACGGCCACAAACACCAATAGCACCAGCAGGACGCTGAACCTGAGACGCATTTCGGACCTCCAAATCAGATAAAACTAGGGTAACAGACCTCCATGACGATATACATACAAATCGTTTCCAGGCAGGTTAATTCCGGCGTCCCGGAAGTCCCGGTATACTGAAGCGTGCAACCGGCAATAGGCACCTTGCGGGAGAGGCTGGCCGCGGTACGGGAGCGCATCGGGCGGGCGGCGGAACGCGCGCGGCGCGATCCGGCGGAGATCACTCTGCTGGCAGTGACTAAAGTCTTTCCGGCCAAGGTAATCCGCGAAGCCTATGAGCTGGGGCTGCGGGAGTTCGGCGAGAATTACGTGCAGGAGTTCGAGCGCAAGGCGCCGGAGGTTGGGGATTTGGCGGAAGCGCGATTTCATCTGATTGGGCATTTGCAGTCCAACAAATCCAAGAAGGCCGCGGAGTTGTTCCGGGTGATCCAGACGGTGGATTCGCCCAAGCTGGCGCGGCGTTTGAACGACGCGGGGCGCACGATGGAGGTCATGCTGGAAGTAAAGCTCTCGGAAGAAGAAGCCAAAAGCGGGGCGGAGCCGGCGGCACTGGGGGAATTGATCGAAGGCGTGCGAGGGTGTGGGAACCTGCGTTTGCTCGGCTTGATGACAATGCCGCCGTGGACGGAAGACCCGGAGGCGTCCCGGCCCTGCTTCCGGCGGCTGCGGGAACTGGCGGAGCGGCACGGGCTGCGGCAGCTTTCGATGGGGATGTCGCACGATCTGGAGGCGGCCATCGAAGAAGGCGCTACGTGCGTGCGGGTGGGGACGGCGCTGTTCGGGAAGCGGAAGGCGTGACGGTTGGGTTTTATGCTCCGATGCCGCCGGCGCGGACGGGCGTGGCGGATTATGCGGCTGCGCTCGAAGCCGAGCTGCGGCGGCACGGTCGCGTGAAGATGGCGCCGGGGGTGCCCCCTGGGCCCTGCGACGTGACGCTCTACCACCTGGGCAATAACGCACTGCACGCGGAGATCTACCGGCGCGCACTGGAGCGGCCCGGCGTGGTGACGCTGCACGATGCCGTGCTGCACCACTTCTTGCTGGGACAACTGGACGAAGCAGGTTATATAGGGGAGTTCGTTTACAACTATGGCGAGTGGAACCGCGGGCTGGCGCGGGAGATGTGGCGCGGGCGCGCGGCGTCGGCGACGGACAGCCGCTACTTCCGGTACGCCTTGTTACGGCGGGTGGCGGAGCGGGCACGCGCGGTGGTAGTGCATAATCCGGCTGCCGCGCGTGCGGTGAAGGAACACGCGCCGGAAGCGCGGGTGGTGGAGATACCCCACCTTTTTCAGGCGCCGGCGCCGGCTGGGGAGGAGGAGGTTGCGCGGTATCGGCGGCGGCTGGGCATCGAGCCGGGGACGTTCCTGTTTGGAGTGTTCGGATATCTGCGGGAATCCAAGCGACTGCCCGCGGTGCTGGAAGCGTTCGCGGACTTGCATCGAGAGAACCCGCGGACGGCGCTGCTGGTGGCGGGACAATTCGTCTCGACGGACTTGGAACGGGCGGTGGAACCGCTCATGAGCACGGCCGGCGTGGTGCGGTTGGGATATCTCGAGGAGCGCGAGTTCTGGCTGGCGGCGGCGGCGGTGGATGCATGCATCAACCTGCGTTATCCGGGGGCGGGGGAGACTTCGGGGATCACTATCCGGCTGATGGGGATCGGCAAACCGGTCATGGTGACGGACGCGGCGGAGTGCGCGCGGTTTCCCGAGGACGCCTGCTTGCGGATCGCGCCCGGCGTGGCGGAGCGGGAATCCTTGCGCCAACATATGATTTTGCTAACATCTATGTCTGAGGTGGCCGGCGCCATCGGCCAACGGGGAGCCAGACATGTCGGGGCGCACCATCGGGTGGAGCTAATCGGGAAGCAGTATTGGGATTTGTTGTGCGAGTGCTGCACCTAGCGCGGCTGATTTTCTACCTGCTTTGCGTGGGTTTGGCCTGGGGGCAAAGGGCCGCCCTCAAGCAACTGCACGTGCCGGTGCCGATGCGCGACGGAGTGCATCTTTCGGCCAACGTTTTTCTGCCCTCCGAACATGCTAGGGTGCCTGCCATCCTGGTGCGCACGCCGTATGGGAAGGGCGCCGACATCACCTCGAATTACCAGGCCTTCGTGGACCACGGCTACGCGGTGATGGTGGAGGACGTGCGCGGGCGCTACGAATCGGAGGGGTCGTTCCAGCCACTCGAACAGGAGCCGGCGGACGGCGACGACACGTTGAACTGGATCGCACGGCAGCCGTGGTCGGACGGCAAGGTCGGCATGATGGGCGGTTCGTACCTGGGAATCGTGCAGTGGAAGGCGGCGGTGCTCGACAATCCGCACCTGAAGGCCATCTTCCCGGTGGTTTCAGGGTACGACGATTACCGCGACCGGTTCTACTCGACGGGCGGCGCCATGAAGCTGGGGAACCGGCTGGAGTGGATGTGGGAGAACCTGAAGGTGCAGGGTTATCACCCGGAGTTCAGCAAGTTTGTGTTGCACCTGCCGATACGCACGGCGGACGTGGCGGCCACCGGCAGGCCGTCGGAAATGTACCGGGAGGCGGTGGACCATCCGGCGTTCGATTCGTTCTGGCGCGCGATCAGCACCAAAGAGCAGATTCAGAAGGTCCGCATCCCCGTGTTTTCGGTGGGGGGGTGGTACGACAACTTCGCCCAGAGCGATCTGGAGGCCTACGCGGCGCTGCACAAGACTTCGGGGCTAAACCGAATTCTGGTAGGGCCGTGGCCGCACAACATGTCCTATCAGTTTGCGGGCGTGGATTTCGGGCCCCAGGCCTCGGTGCCGATGCGCTCGCTGCAACTGGAGTGGTTCGACCAGTGGCTAATGGGGAAAGACACGCCGCTGATTTCCAAGCCGCCGGTCGAGATCTTCGTGATGGGCGCCAACCGATGGCGCGAGGAGCGCGAGTGGCCGCCCGAGAAGGCGCGCGCGCGGAACTTCTACCTGGACGGCAGCGGCCGCGCCAACACGCTGGGTGGCGACGGCGCTCTAAGCGACAGGCCAGCGCGGCACGGCTCCCAGGACCATTATGTGTTCGATCCGCGCGACCCGGCGCCGACGCGCGGTGGCGCGGTGTGCTGCAACCCGCGAGTGTTCCCGTGGGGGCCCATGGATCAGCGCCCGGTGGAGCGGCGCGCGGACGTGCTGGTATACACCAGCCGGCCGCTGAAGAGGGAGGTGGAGGCCATCGGGCCGGTCAAGGTGGTGCTCTACGTCTCGACCAGCGCGAAAGATACGGACTTCACGGCGAAGCTGGTGGACGTGTTCCCGGACGGTTACGCGCGCAACCTGACGGACGGGATTTTGCGGCTGCGGTACCGCAACTCCCTGGAGAAGCCGGAACTGGCGCAAGCCGGCGAAATCTACATGGTGGCTGTGGACGCGGGCGTCACCAGCAACGTGTTTTTGAAGGGCCATCGAATCCGGGTGGAGGTTTCCAGCGGCAACTTTCCGCGATTCGACCGCAACCCCGGCACGGGCGCTCCGATTGCGGATGAGACCCGGCTCATCAAGGCCAGCCAGACGGTGTATCATGATCGCGCACACCCCTCGCGCGTGGTGCTGATGGTCATGCCGGAGAAGGGGTAGACCCGCTCGCTGTTAACCGAGGATAGCAGAGAAAAACCAGAGTAATCTTCCGATATGGCAGATAGCCATGTCGCCGGAGCTCAATACGTGCGTGCCAACCGACCTGCGTCTGCTCGGTCACTGCCGGCGAGTCGCGGCGGTAGCACAGTGTATTGCCCACCAGTTGTTTCTGGCCGCTCCGGTGAAGGTGAGTGTCGAGTCGGCGGCGCTGCTGCACCATTCGCCGGTTGAAGCTCTTCCCGACGTGGCGGACGAGGAGGCTCTGGTCCCCGCATTGCTGCGCACGTTTCGTCACGCGGCGGATGCCCCGAAACACCTCCGGCAACTGGCCGAGATCATCCATATCGCGAATCGCTTTGACGAGCTTTACGACCTCCGCGCCACCGACCCGCGTTCGACGGCGGAAATCCTCGTCGAGCTGCGCCGTTGGGCGCAAGAGAATTCATGGAGCATGGACCCCGTGAGGGCGCTGGAGAAGGTGGCGCGGGAGACGGAAGTCAAGGCTTTCGCCAAGTGCCCGCTCCCGGTCTTTCCGCAGGCTGCCGTTCGCGTTGTGCAACTTCTGGACCAACCGGAATCCAGCGTCGCGCAGATCGAGAGAATCGCGGCGGCCGATCCAGTGATCGCCGGGAACGTGGTGCGGGTCGCCAACTCGCCATTATTCCTGGGCTACCCGGAGGTAGCCACGATTCGCAACGCGGTCATGCGCCTGGGCTACCTGACGACGCGCAAGATCATTCTGGCCACCGTCTTCCGGCCGCTATTTCTGCGGCCATCCATGCGGCCGCTGCTGGAACATGCCCTGGAAGCGGCGGAACTGGCGCATTACCTTGCGGCCCGGGCGCGGGCGATCGACCGGGAAGAGGCCTTTCTGTGCGGGCTGCTGCACGACGTCGGGAAGCTGCTGATCGACCAGCTCAATCTGTTTGATTCCGCCAGGGTGCGCGGGCTGCTCGATCATGGTTGCCCGCCGGTGTACGCGGAGAACCTCCTGATCGGGTGCGACCATGGAAAGGCGGGCGGGGACATTGCCGCGCACTGGAAATTTCCCGCCAGGCATGTAAAGGCCATCCGCTACCACCATCAGCCGGAAGGAATCGATTCCCCTATGGCGCACTTGCTCTACCTGGTCGAGTGGCGTCTGGATCACCTGGAAGACACGCCGTCCGCGGACCGGGTCGCTCTCTGCATGGGCAGCACCGGCATCACGGATGACAGTCTCGAAGCCTGGCACAACGACCGGTCGCCGGTGGCTATGATCGCCTGAAGGTCAGTTGCCGCCGGCGACATCGTCCGGCTACCATTTGAAACATGCTCGGAAAGTCCGTCGTCCGCGCCTCGGCCATAGCGGCTGTCATCCTGCTGTACTTGCCACGCCCGGCCGCGGCTCAAACCGTTCCCACGCCGGAATCGGTGCTGGGCCATAAGCCCGGCGATGATTTCTACCTGGCCAGCTACGACGATTCGCGGGAATACTTCCACCGCCTGGCCGCTAGTTCCAACCGGATCAAGATAATTTCCGTGGGTAAGACAACACGCGGCCTGGATTGGGAGATCGCGCTCATCTCTTCGCCCCAGAACCTGGCCAAGTTGGACCAGTACAAGTCCATCTCCCAGCGGCTGGCCTTGGCCCGCGGGTTGACCGACGAAGCCGCCCATGCGCTGGCCCGTGAAAGCAAGGCCATCGTGCACATCGATGGCGGCATGCACTCGAGCGAGGTGGCCGGCGCGCAGCAGTCCATTCTGCTGGCTTACAAGCTGGTGGCCACCCAGGGCGATCTCGAGATCGACGCCATCCTGGACAACGTGATCGTGATGCTTTGGCCTACGCTCAACCCGGACGGCCAAAATGAGATAGTCGCCTGGTACCGCAAGAACCTGGGCACGCCCTATGAGGTGAGCCCCTTGCCGGATCTGTTTCAAGAGTATGTGGGCCACGACAACAACCGGGATGGCTACATGAACAACATGCTCGAATCGCGGGAAGTCACCCGCGCGGAACTGGAGTGGGCCCCGGTGGTCTTCTACTGCCATCATCAGACCGCGCCGTTCCCCACGCGGATTTTCATCCCGCCTTTCACCGAGCCAATCTCCTCCAATATTCACCCTCTGATGATGCGCTGGCTGAATGTGCTGGGCATCAACATGGGCGCGTACCTGGACGAGCACCAGATGCCCGGCGCGGTCCACCGGGTAGGTTTCGACAACTGGTATCCGGGGTTCCAGGATTTCACTGGCATTTTCCGGAACAGCATCTCTTTCTTCACCGAAACAGCCCTGTATCGCTATGCAACGCCACACTTCTACACGGTCGAGGACTTTCCGAAGGATCGCCAGCCCTTGCGCTCGGAGGTGTTCTACAACAGCCCCTGGAAAGGCGGCTGGTGGCGCCTGGGCGATGCCGTTCGCTATATGCTGGGCGGCTCGATGGCGGTGCTGGACACGGCGGCGAAATACCGCGAAGTGCTGCTCTTCAACCGCTACCAGGCCGGCCGGGATAACATCGAGCGATTCCGCAACGAGCCGCCATTTGCCTACGTGATTCCGCAGGAGCAGCACGATCCGCCCACGGCCGCAATCCTGGTGGAGAAGCTGCTCATCAACGGCATCGAGGTGCATCTGGCCGCGCAGCCATTCGCCGCCAACGGCCGGGAGTACCGGAACGCGTGGGTGGTCCTGATGGACCAGCCATTCTCTCCGCTGGTGAAAGAACTGTTCGAGCCGCAACATTACCCGGATTTGCGCGAGTCGCCGAATGGGCCGCCCATCCGGCCCTACGATGTGGCAGGTTGGACCCTTCCCATGCAGATGGGGGTGGAAGTGGCGGCCGTTCTCAAGCCAGTTACCCAGGAACAGCGCGCCGGCCTCGAACCGATCAAAGAAGCGACGTTTCCCGACGGCGGCGTTCAGGGAACCGGCGCGGCCTACGTGATCGGCCATCGGGCCAACGCCGGTTTCAAGGCGATCAACGAGGCCCTCAAGGCCGGCGCCCAGGTTGGATTCGCCAAGGCTGACGGGGAAGCGGGCGCCATGGTGGTTTCCGGTATCGATCGTCAGCGCCTGGCGGAGATCGCGCGCAAATATTCCGTGAACGCTGTGGCGGTCGCCAAACCGCCCCAGGACGAGGTCTCGACGAAGAAACCCCGCGTCGGCCTGTACCGCTCCTGGGTGCCGGACATCGACGAGGGGTGGACTCGATGGATTCTCGAGGATTACGGTTTCGCGCCCGTTACCCTGCGCAACGGCGACATTCAGGCCGGGCACCTGCGGGAGCGGTTGGATGCGATCATCATCCCCGACGCCATGCCGAGGTCGATCCTGGACGGTTATGCGCCGGGTTCGATTCCCGGAGAGTACGCCGGCGGCCTGGGCACAGCGGGCGTGGACGCCTTGCGCTCTTTCGTGGATGGAGGAGGCACTCTGATCGCATTCAACAACGCCTCGCTGATGGCCATCGATGAGCTTCATTTGCCGGTCGCCAATATTCTGAGCGGCCTGAGTAACGACCAGTTTTACTGCTCGGGATCGCTTCTTCGAGTAGAGTTGCGCGACCCGGGGCATCCGGCGCTGTGGGGAATGCCGCGCGAGCCGATTATTATGTTCGAGCGGGGACCGGCGTTCGAGCAGAAGAGCGGTTTCCGGGGCGCGGTTCTGGCAACGTACCCCAGGGACCGGAATCCGCTGGAGAGCGGTTACCTGCTGCACCCCGAACGCATTCAGGGAAAAGCCGCCGCGCTCGAGGTCTTCCAAGGCGAGGGGCGAATCTATCTGTTTGGCTTCAAGCCGCAGTGGCGCGGGCAATCGCACGGCACCTACAAGCTGGTATTCAACGCCATCTACGATTCTCCCAGCATGGCCAGGCCCAGCACCTTTCAGAGACCGGCGGAGCCAGCGAATCCGCAGATGGAAAGCTGGAGCCGAGTGGTGGACCAGGTTCACGCCGACCTGGCCGCGCTGCTGCGCCAGAATCGGGCGTTCTTTGCGGCCCGAGGGCCGGCTGCGGTGGAAGAGCGGAGTAAGCTGGCGGCGGCCATCGACCAGTTTGAGAAGGAACGGATTACCGAGGTCGAAGATGCCGCCGGTGGCCTGGACGAGGCCGGCAAGAGGAGAGCCGGCGACTATGTCCGGCAGTTGCGGAGGATGGCAACCGACTTGAGGACCAAGGAATTCGAGGCTGCCGCGGATGCCGGCGTGCTAGCGGAGCGGTATCGGCTGGCGGCGCTCGAGCAAGAGATCGCAGCGGGACCACCCAGGCCGTAGTTAGTAACCCACTTACCCACGGCGAGTCACTTGAGTGTATAATCAGTTGTCTATGCCTGCACATCTGGATTCCGAAACTCTTCAAGCGGCGCTAGTGGGCTATCAGCACCAGCTTGAGCAAATCAATGCGAAGATGGCCGAACTTCGTGGCCAACTGAAGGCCGAGGCTCCCGCCGAAGCAGCGCCGACTGGCCGCGGCGGGAAACGCCCGTTGAGCGCGGCCGCAAGAAAACGGATTGCGCGAGCGCAGCGGAAGCGGTGGGCCGAGTTCCACAAGGCCCAAGAGGCGCCCGTGAAGAAGCGGAACATGAGTCCCGCCGCCCGCGAGCGCATTGCCCAAGCTACGAGAAAGCGATGGGCTGAGTTCAGGGCGAAGAAGGCGGCGGCTGAGAAAGCCGCGACGAAGGCAGCCAAAAAAGCTGTGGCCAAGAAGCCCGCGGTAAAGAAGGCCCCGGCCAGCGTGGCAGCGACTTCGTAGCATCCGGCCAATTGATAGGGCAAATGGGTTGCAGGTGGCGAAGTGTCGCCCAAGCGCGTTTGAGCTATCCTGGGGCTATATGCGTCGAATCGCGTGCCTTTCGTTGGCCGCCGTGGCGGTACTGCACGGGCAGAACATAAAGACCGGGCCGGCGGTGGGCAACCCGCTGCCCGAGTTCTCGGCGCCGGACCAGGCGGGCCGGACCCAGACACTGAAGTCCATCATGGGACCCAAGGGCGCCATGCTGGTGTTCTTCCGTTCCGCGGACTGGTGACCGTACTGCAAGATCCAGCTCGTGGAGCTGGAACAGAACCTGGATCGCATAAAGAAGCAGGGCCTTGGCCTTGCGGCCATCAGTTACGACTCGGTGGAGATATTGAAGAATTTCGCCGACCGGAAGCACATCACCTTTCCATTGCTCTCCGATCCGGATTCGAAGATCATCCGCGCCTTCGGCATTTTGAACGAGACGGTGAAGCCGGGGACGGCGCAGTTTGGCATTCCGAACCCCGGAACGTACGTCGTGAATACCAAGGGGACGGTTGTCGCCAAGTATTTCGTGGATACCATTCGCGAGCGCGTATCCGCTTCCGACATCCTGGTGCGGCAGTTTGGCGCCGTGGCGAACGAGGCCAGCGGCTCGGTTGAGACCGACCACCTTCGCCTGACTACGGCTGCGAGCACGGCCGTGGCGCGGCCGGGACATCATATAGCGCTCAGCCTGGATCTCGATCTCAAGCCCAACATGCACGTCTACGCTCCCGGCGTGGAGGGTTACATCCCGATCGATTGGAAGCTCGAGGAAAGCCCCGCGGCGAAGGCGCAGCCGTTCGAGTACCCGGCCTCGCGGAAGTTGCACCTGAAGGCAATCGGCGAGACCGTGCCGGTGTATCGAGGGCGCGTGCGGATCACGCGGGAAATCACCTTCGGGCAGGAAGACGCCGTGAGGCCGCTGGTCACCCCCGCAGGCGAGCTGATTCTGAAGGGATCATTGCGGTACCAGGCTTGCGACGACCGAAAGTGCTACCTGCCGGAAACGATCCCGCTGGAATGGCACTTCCGTTTCGAGGGTCTGGACCGAGAGCGAGCCCCGGTTAGCCTGCAGCGCAAGGCCCAATAGGCAAAAAAAACAGCCCCCAAAAAATTAATGGCCCCGAGCTGGGTATCTCGGGGCCTGCACTCAGAGAGTTGGCGGTGGGAGGGGACTCACCGCCAGGGATGCTGTCTGTGTTGTTTCAATACTAGCAATTTAAGATCTGCTTGTCCAGTGATTTCTTCAATCATTTTTGCGGGGTGATTCTGTCACCCCTGTTTGGGGGCACCTCATATAGTACCAATAGCCCATCACTGTTCGCCATTTCGCCGGGAAAAGTAAAAGGCCCCGAGCTGGGTATCTCGGGGCCTGCACTCAGAGGGGTTGGCGGTGGGAGGGGACTCACCGCCAGGGATGCTGTCTGTGTTGTTTCAATACTAGCAATTTAAGGCCTTCTTGTCCAGTTTTTTTTGGAAATTTTTTTTTGCGCCCGGTTGGTGCCGTGCATTGACCGGACTACGGCTGGAGTGCCGCCTCCCTCGTAGTCCCGGTTAGCGCCTCCGGACTAACCAAAGACATCTTGAGCGCACTGCCGGTCCATTGTAGTTTGGCGGAAGGAAGGTGGTGCGTGGTGACCGAGACTCGCGAGGAACAGACCTTCGGCAAGGAAAAGCGGGAAAGGCGCATGAAACGGCGCTTCGAGATCGCTGAACAGGTGCGCTACAAGATGCTTTACGGCCAGCGCATCGCCGAGACCGGCACGGGGAAGACCCTGAACATCTCGAGCGGCGGAGTGTGGTTCACTACCGAGAACATACTCATGGTCGGCATGCCGATCGAATTGTCGATGAACTGGCCGGTTCTGCTGAACGACTCCTGCCCCATGAAGCTCATGATCTACGGCTGTGTCATACGGAGCAATGAAAAAGGCGCGGTCGTGGCGATCGAACGGTACGAATTCCGCACCCAGGGTTCGCGGGCGCTTCACCAGCCGGTGATACCGGCGCCCGTGGAGATCCGCCTGCCAGGTTAGATCCTCGTCCCCAAGGCGCTACAAGGCCCGCAACAGGCGCGCCGGCAGCGTCACCAGCGCCCACACCAGCGAGAGCGCGCCGCCGACGGCAATCCCCACCAGCCGGAACGGCAGCAGCAGCAGCCAAACCAGGGGGTAGAGCACCAGCGCGATCAGGGCCAGGGGCCAGCACAGCACCAGTAAAATGCACCACAGGAGAAACTTCACCACGGCAAGCCTCCGCTTCCGTCATATTGATACGCATACAGCCTAACAATTGTTCGAGTCTGCTAGGATGAAAATTCTCATCCGATGTTGCGCTTTGAGACGGCCGGAGAGTCCCATGGCGAGTGCCTCGTGGCGACGCTCACAGGGCTTCCCGCCGGCATACCCATATCGTTGGACGCCGTCAACCACGAGTTGTGGCGCCGCCAGCAGGGCTACGGCCGCGGCGGCCGCATGAAGATCGAGGAGGACCGCGCCCACATCGTGGCGGGCGTCCGCCACTCCCGCACCATCGGCTCGCCGGTGGCCATCCTGATCGGCAATCGGGACTGGCGGAACTGGAGCGAGGCGCTTCCGGTGGAGGACACCGAGGGCGCCGACGACCAGCGCAAGCCGGTGACGCGGCCGCGGCCGGGCCACGCCGACCTGGCGGGCGCCATCAAGTACGATTTCCACGACGCGCGCTACATTCTGGAGCGCGCCAGCGCGCGCGAAACGGCGGCGCGTGTGGCCGTGGGCGCGCTGGCCAAGGCGCTGCTGGGAGAATTCGGCATCCAGGTGTTGAGCCATGTGATCGCCGTGGGCCCGGTGCGGATCGAGAGGGCGGTCGCGTGGGAGGAGATTGTGGCTCTCAGCCGCCAGCCGGAGGTGCTGCTCGGCTGCGTGGATATGGAAACCGAAGTCCGTATGAAAGAAGCGGTCGACGAAGCCTACCGCACCGGCGATACCGTGGGCGGCGTTTTCGAAGTGGTGGCGCGCGGCGTTCCCGCGGGGCTGGGATCGCATGTGACGTGGGATTCGCGTCTGGATGGCCGCCTGGCGCAGGCCATCGTCTCCATGCAGGCGGTGAAGGGAGTCGAAATCGGCTTCGCGGCGGAGGGCGCGGCGAGCTTCGGATCGAAAGTGCAGGACACCATCCACTACGATCGCGAGGAGCGCCGCTTTACGCGCGGCGCCAATCGCGCGGGAGGCCTTGAAGGCGGCATTACCAATGGCCAGGACGTGGTGGTGCGCGGGCTGCTCAAGCCCATTTCCACGCTGCGGCGGCCGCTCGAATCCGTCGACCTGGCCACGCGCCAACCGGCGCTGGCCGCCTACGAGCGCTCCGACGTGTGCGTGGCGCCGGCCGCGGGCGTCATCGGGGAGGCCATGGTGGCGATGGTGCTGGCGCAGGCGTTCCTCGAGAAGTTCGGCGGCGACTCGCTGGGTGAAACACGGCGGAATTTCGAAGGCTACCTCGAGCAGGTGAGGAGTTTCTGAGTCTTATGGTTTATCCAATTGTGAAGTTCGGCAATCCGGTGCTGGAGCGCGAGGCCGAAGACGTCACCGAATTCGATACCCCGGAGCTGCACAAATTCCTGGAGGACATGTTCGAATCCATGTACGCCGCCAAAGGGGTGGGGCTGGCCGCGCCGCAGATTGGCTTCTCGAAGAAAATTTCCGTCATCGATGTCTCCAATGGCGAGAATCCGGCCGACAAACTGGTTTTGATCAATCCCAAGATCGTTCACGTTGAGGGAAAGCAGGAAGGCGAGGAAGGCTGCCTCAGCATCCCGGGATTTCGCGAGCAGGTGCGGCGGGCGAAGCGCGTCACGGTGCGCGCGCGGGACGCCCGCGGCGAGGAGTTCGAAAAGACCGGCGAAGATGTGCTGGCGCGCGCGTTCCTGCACGAAACCGACCACCTCAATGGCCGCCTCTACATCACCCACATCAGCGCGCTGAAGCGCGACCTGCTGAAGCGCAAGATCAAGAAACTCCAACGCGCCGGGGAGTGGGGCTGAGACGCGGGATGCGCCTGGTTTTTTTGGGAACTCCGGCCTTCGCGGTCCCCACGCTTGAACGCCTGGTGGAGGCCGGGCACCAGGTGCTGGCGGTGGTGACGCAGCCCGACCGGCCGAGCGGCCGCGGACAGCGCCCCTCGCCGCCGCCCGTGAAAGAGGCCGCCGCGCGGATGGGCCTCGCGGTCCGCCAGCCGGAGCGCGTGCGGCTGCCGGAAGCCGTCGAATTCCTGCGCGCCCTCGGGGCGGAGGCCATGGTAGTGGTGGGTTACGGCCAGATCCTTCCTCAGAGCGTGATCGACCTGGCGCCGCTCGGAATCATCAACGTACACGCGTCGCTGTTGCCCAAGTACCGCGGAGCCGCGCCGGTCCAGTGGGCCATCCTCAACGGCGAGACGCGTACGGGCGTCACCACTATGCGCATCGACGCCGGCCTCGACACCGGCGACATGCTCATGAAGACCTGGACGGAGATTGGGCCGGACGAGAACGCCATCGAACTTGGGGCACGCCTGGCGGCGATGGGTGCGGCTCTACTGGTGGAAACGCTCGCCGGTCTGGCGGCAGGGACTATCGTTCCGGAGAAGCAGGACGCATCGCAGGCCACCTACGCACGGCTACTAAAGAAGGAAGACGGGATGATGGACTGGAGCCAACCCGCATCGGCGATTCACAATCGCGTGCGCGGCTTGCAGCCCTGGCCCGGCGCGTACACCAGTTTCCGCGGGCAGACTCTGCATGTATGGAAATCGCGCCTGGCCCTTGGCCCTTGCCCGGCCTGCGGCCCGGGCCGCATTTCAGCCGTGAGGCCACTGGTGGTAAGCTGCGGCTCGGGCGCCCTGGAACTTCTCGAGGTTCAGCTCGAGGGCCGCAAACGCATCTCCGCCGCCGATTTTGCCAATGGCCAGCACTTGACCGAAGATGAAAACCTAGGAGGGTTGAGCCTTTGAATCTCCCGCTGGGATACGCTTACGCCGCCACCTACGCCGGCATCCGCAAGGTGGAAAAGGACGACCTGGCTCTGATCGTCACGGGCCTCGCCGCCAGCGCCGCCGCGGTGTTTACCGAGAATCGCGTCGTGGCTGCTCCGGTGAAGCTCTGCGAGCGCCATTTGAAGCTGTCGCGCGGCCTGGTGGGGGCCATCCTGGTGAACGCCGGCAACGCCAACTGCGCCACGCGCACGGGCGACGCGGTGGCGCTGGCCACCTCCAAAGCAGCCGCGAAACTTCTGAAGCTGCCGGTATCGCAGGTACTGCCGGCCTCCACGGGCGTGATCGGGGTGGAACTCGATCCGCGGAGAATCATCGACGCTCTGCCGAGGCTCGTGAGCGGCCTCGGCACCGATCGCTTCGACGACGCGGCCCGCGCCATCTTGACCACCGACCTGGTGCCCAAGACCGCATTCGCCGAAACCCGGCTGCGGCGCGGCGTGGTGCGGACCGCGGGCATGACCAAAGGCTCGGGCATGATCCAGCCACGCATGGCCACCACCCTGGGATTCGTCATGACCGACGCGGCGATTCCTGCGGCTCAATTGCGCGCCATGCTGAAGCGCGGCGTGGACCGCAGCTACAACCGGCTTTCGGTGGACGGCGACACTTCCACCAACGACACGCTGGTGCTGCTGGCCAACGGCGCTTCCGGAGTGCGCCCGGACGCCCGCGAGCTTCCCCAAGTGGAAGAGGGGATCACGCAAGTGATGGAGCGGCTGGCGCAGGCCATCGCGCGCGACGGCGAGGGTGCGCGCAAGTTCATCACCATCGTGGTTTCCGGAACTTCCAATGACGATGGCGCGGTGCGAATGGCGCGCGCCATCGCCAACTCGCCGCTGGTGAAGACGGCGGTGGCGGGTTCCGATCCTAACTGGGGGCGCATCCTCTCCGCCGCGGGCAATGCAGGAGTAGCCTTCGATCCTTCCAAAACGGACATCTACATGCAAGGCGTCATGGTGTGCCGCGGAGGCCTGGCGGCGCCCTTTTCCGAGCCCGAGCTGAAGCGCAAGCTGGACGGCGCCGAGTGCGAAATCCGCGTGAGGGTCCGCGGCCAGGGCCAGGGCACGGCGCGCTTTTGGACATGTGACCTCACCGAGGGCTACATTCAAATCAACGCCAGCTACAGGACTTGAAATGACGCGCCGCGCGCTGCTCATGGTTCCCTTCGCGGCCCGCCTCCGGGCCGATTCCGCGCAGGAGGTGTGGGATCTGTTCGCGTCCATGGCGTCGGCGCTGAGCGCGGGCAATGCCATCGAATTCATGAACGCATGCGATCCCGCCATGCCGGGATACGAGGCACTGCGCGCAAGCGTCACGGCCCTTCTGAACGAGGCCGACGTGCAGTCGTCGATCGATCTGGTGGAGGAAGAGGGAGATGATCGCAGCCGCTCCGCGGAGTTGGATTGGCTGATTCATATTGTGGATCGGGATGATAACACGGTGGCGGAGCGGCGCCAGGAGCGCGTGAAGTGCCGCGTCGAAAAGTCCGGCAAGAAGTGGCGCATCGCCGGGCTCGAGCCGCTCCAGTTCTTCGCACCGCCGCGCTGGTAGCGGCTTATTGCGTTTGGACTTCACGCACCAGCGCGAAAGCAGCGTCTTTCTGCTCGATGGGGGCCTGGAATTTCATCGTGGCATGGGGCGCCAGATTGTCCACCTGGGCGCTCACCGCTCCCAGGTGCGAACCGGTCTTATCGGTCAGGTTCAGGATAATCTCCGTCGTATGAATCAGGCGGCCGGTGTTGTTCTTGACCGTGCCGGCCACTTTCATGCCGCCCTCACGTTCGACGTGCGCGTCCAACACCTGCGCGTCCTGGTTGACCTCGATATTGATGGTCTTGTCCACATTCGGCAAGAGCTTCGCAGCCAGTTCGGCGGCCGACGGCTCGGGCGCGGGCCCGGGTCCGTTGGCTTGAAAGAAGTGGCTAAGCCCGAGTAGGACGCCGCCTGCCAGAATGAGGCACGGCACCGCTATCGCCAGCCGGAGCTTCAGCTTCTGGTCGAAGGTGCGATTGCTGAGATAAAGGGGATCGGAGGGCGCCGGCCTCAGAAGAATACGCTCCAGTAGACGGCGCAGCGGGTCGAGCCACCGCGCGCGCTTGGCCTGCTCCCTGGGAGCGTCCGGCTTCAGGCCTGCGAAGACGACGGATTCAATGAATCGACGCAGACGCTTCAGCATAACCGGCTAACCACAACCGATGCCATTATACGGCTCATCGCGCGGTTCCGCCAGACTCCGCCAGCATTCCTTCCAAAGTGCGCAGGTTTTCCTGGCGGCCCATAACGATCAGGTAATCGCCACCCTCGACGGCGGTGTCGGCCGGCGGATTGAAGAGCATATTACCGTCGCTCTTACGAATTGCCATAACGATGACGCCGACATCGCGGCGGTACTGCATCTCCTTGATGGTCCTCGAGACGACCTCGCTAGTTTCGGAAACGCGCACCTGCTCGATGGCGATGTCCATGCCGATGTCCTTGGTGGTGAAGTCGAGAAACTGCACCACGTGCGGCCGCAGCAGCGACTGCGCCAGGCGGTGGCCGGCGATGGAGTAAGGAGCGAAGACGGCATCCGCGCCGGCGCGCCGCATCTTCCCTTCGGCGCCTTCTTCGGCCGCGCGCGCCGCCACGTAAATGCGCGGATTGAGGCCCTTGGCGGAAAGCAGGACAAAGAGGTTGTCCGCGTCGGTGGCGAGGGCCGCGACCAGCCCGCGAGCCCGATCGACGCCCACCTGGCGCAGGGTCTCATCGCGGGTGGAATCGGCCGCCAGGGCCAGCATGCCCTCCTGCAGGGCGCGTTCCACGCGTTCCGGGCTGATATCCACCACCACGAACGGGACGCCGGAGTGTTGCAGTTCCGCGGCGGCGCCGCGCCCCACGCGCCCGAAGCCGCAGATGATGTAGTGGTCCTTCAACTTGTCGATCATGCGTTTAGTCCGCCGCTTGCCGATGACATGGCCGAATTCCAGCTCGATGATGGTCTGGGTCATGGCGCCCAGGGCAATGAAAATCGTGGTGACGCCGAAAAAGATCAGGAAAGAATTGAAGACGCGTCCCGCCTGCGAAAGCGGATGGATCTCGCCATACCCCACCGTGGTCATGGTGATCAGGGTCATGTAGAAGGCGTCGAAAGGGGGGTAGCCGTCGATCAGGGTAAACCCCACCGTTCCGATCAGCAGTGTTGCCGCGATCGCCAGTGTGAGAAACAGAAAACGGCGCGCCAGCCGGTTCATCGGTCGTCTGGACCAAGTATAGCCGGATGCGGGCGCGATCAGACGGCCGCGGCCGGTCCCACCGCCACGCCGAGGCGGTAGCTTTGGCCATGCCGGCGGCAATATCGGACGACGCCGTGGCCCGTGAATCCGTCGCCATCGATCTGGACGGGCGTGCCGACACTGATTTCGCTTTCCGCCACCACCGAGATCCCCGATGGGGAGACGTCATGGATGGTGCCCGAGACTACATCGCCGCCGGCGGCCAAGAGGTTCACCTGCCCCTGCGAGCGGACGCGCGATTCCGTGCGCTGGTCATGGTCCTGCATTGCAGATCAGATCGGACGTTGCCAACGAAAACTGTATAGCTGGCCGGCCGTCTGATAAACTAAACAAGTATCGTCGCCGATTGCCGCAACATCGAGGGCCGGTAGCTCAGGCGGTAGAGCATGTGCCTTTTAAGCACAGGGTCGCGGGTTCGAGTCCCGCCCGGCTCACCAGAATATCTATAATCATATCAATCAGTTGACGACCTCCCTTTGTCCGTGTACCTCTGATGTACCCTTGGTCTCGGCAAGCACAATCGGGTCGCGTGCCCAACTCCGCTGTAGATGGATTCCAACCGCTCCTGCCGAGCACGCACCCAAGGCGTGTTGTGATAAGCGGCCCTGGCGAATGGCACTCGGTGTATACTAAATGGGACCTGGGAGTCCGACAATGGAACTTCCGGTGCATAGCGGTGTACACCATTATGATGCGATCTCTTCTCGTTCTTGCTCTGGCTCTGGCGGTTTTTGCCGCACTTTCGGGTTGCTCCAACGGGGAACCCCGAGGCTCGGCCACCAATGGAGAGAAGCTCTTTGCCTCGCTCAAGTGCGCCTCTTGCCACGGCGACAAGGGCCAGGGCGGGTCGGCGCCGGCGCTGGCGGGAAGCTCCGGTCCAGTCTCTTCTCCGGTCGCGATGGCGGCGGCTATGTGGAGCCACGCCACGAAAATGTGGCAAGCCGTGGAAGCCGCGAAGATCGAAAAACCGCAGATCACCGCCGGGCAGGCGGCGGATTTGTACGCTTACCTTTCCGGTGGCTCCGACCGGCAGATTCCCGTGGGCGCTCCCGCTCGCGGCCAGCAGGTTTTCCAAGCCAAGCTGTGCGCCTCCTGCCACGAGCAGGTGGATACCGGCGCGCCCAACCTGGCCATCCAGGCGGGCCAGTTCTCGGCTTTCTCGATGGTTGCCGCACTGTGGCAGCACGGCTCCGGAATGCTCGCCCGCATGGTCGTTCAAAACAAGCAATGGCAGGTCCTCTCAGCCCAGGAGATGGCCGATATCATCGCTTACCTGAACACCAAGAAATAGGCCGCACCTGGCGCGCGCCTGCGACCGGAACCCTGGGCAGGGCGGCCAGGCGAAACGCCCTACTGCTGCTTCTCGCTCGGGAGGGGCACTTCGGAGGGTGGAACCTCGGCGCCGAACGACAGCGGAATATCAACGTAGGCTGAGCTCTCTCCGTCCTCGTCGGTAACGCGCAGCTTATAATGCGCCGGGGGGGCGTCGAACAGCAGATTGCCTTGCGTGGATTCCGCAGGCTTCACCTTGCGCAAATAACCGATCCACTCCGGTACGCCATCTCCGTTCGGCAGTTCGGGGTAGCTGGTACCCTTATCGTCCTCGACGGTCACATTGGGAACAATCAGGTCGTCGCCGCCACTATTCACCGCGGTCATGCGCACCAGGAAGAAGCGATGCTTAGGAACCCGCGCATCGGGACCATCACCAAACTGAGGCACCCACTGGGTCTCGTAGACGGTGTAGATGATGTGCCCCAATCCCACTTTTTCGCCCAGCGCGTAGCTGCGAACCGGGAGGGAACGGTTGGAGCAGGCGTTCAGCAGGAAGGCGGCCGTAACAACCGCAAGTATTGGAATCAAAAGAAAACGGCGCATGTCGGCAGAACCATTTTGCGCGCGCGGCTTGGGCAGTGTCAATAAGGGGATACTACTGCTTCTGGTGTTCTTGCAGCAGGAGCTCAAACTTCCGGCGCTGGTCTTCGTTCAGCAGTTGCTCGACACGCGCTTTGCTGTCGCTGAGCACGGTGCGGTAATACTGCCAAAAATCATTCAGAATGGACTGAATCTGCTCGGTCTGCGCGGGCGTCAGGTTCAGTTCCTTCTGCAGGCGATCGAAATACAGGACCTTGCCGGCAGGGGTATCGAACGCCGGTTGATGGAGCCGGTTGTGAACGCCGAGATTCATGGCCAGCCCGCCCGCGGCCGCGCCGCACAAGAAGACCAAAACCAGCGTCACCGCACAGGCAAGCTTGGGGTCCCACGACCTCCCCGGAGCCACCCTTTCGAGGAGACTAATACTCATAGGCTGTCAGCGTGACCAGCATGTTGTCTTGAGCGGGAGCGGAATCAAACGCGGGAGAATTCTCCTGCGCCATCACGGCTTCCGGCGAAAGGCCAGTGGGATACCTGGTCTCGCGCGTTATCAGGTAGCTTCCCAGAACCGCCAGGGTGAGCAGGGCCGCAAACGCCAGACGGCGGCCGAAGGCGAGATCCAGCGCGAAGAGGCTGGCAAATGAGGGGACGGCTTTCCGCTCACCCACCTGCCGCATCACCCGGGCACAAAACCCGGGGGCGGGCTCCCAGACTTCTTCGGGCCGCAAAGCGCCGAACCACCGGGAGACTTCCCGCATGGCGCGGATTTCTTCACGGCACATTTTACAGTTGCTCAGGTGCGCCTCGATATCCCGCTGAGCAGCCGGTTCCAGGGCACCGGACAGGTACTCCTCGAGGCTCTCGATCACTACCCCGTGCATACGTTTCTTCCCTTACAAGTGTAAATTACCACTCCTCAAACCACCCCTTGCGAGTCTTTCGCCTCAACGGCACGCCCGCTTGCGGGGCACCTCTACTGCACATTACCCGGCCACCAGGCCGGGAGCACGATCCAGCCGCTGCGCCGCCTTGACCAGTTTCTGCCGCGCGCGGAACAGCTTCACCTTGATGGTGTTCTCGTTCATACCGGTTTTTTCCGCCAACTCCTCCACCGAATACCCCTCGACCTCCTTCAACATCAACAAGATACGCTCCTCTTCGGACACGCGTGCCAGGAGTTTCAGGACGTAATCACGGCGGGCCAGGGTGGCGTCGATGGGCGCCTGGCGGCCGGTGACGGGCTCGCTGTTGTCCACCCGCCGCACCTCGTCTTCGCTCAGATCGCTCTCATAGACCAGCTTCCGCACCTTCCGCTTGCGCAAATAATCGAAGCACTCGTTAACCGCAATCTTATAAATCCAGGTAATCAGGGAACTGCGGAAGTCGAAGCTCTTGATGGAGACGTAAACCTTGGCAAATACCTGCTGGGCAATATCTTCCACGTCGTTGCGCTGGCGCACGACGCCATGGATGATGGAAAAAACCTTGGACTGATAACGCTCGACGATTTCACGGAACGCAGTCTCGTCTCCAGCCTGGGCCCGTTGGACCAAGGCGCCCTCCGAGGTGTTCTGGTAGTCCACTCTAGATTTCGCCCGAACCTTGCCTCCGAACACGGGGAATGGTAGAGCGCCGGTCAGTGACCCCATACACTGCTTGCGACGCGTACCGCCGAGTTCGCGTTTCAGCCACTTGCCTACTAATTCATTTTGCCAAATGGCGCGGCCCGAAAGTTCGTGC
The DNA here is from genome assembly GCA_049515735.1 of Bryobacteraceae bacterium. GTDB lineage: Bacteria > Acidobacteriota > Terriglobia > Bryobacterales > Bryobacteraceae > Fen-178. The sequence continues at coordinate 636 of JBEKTU010000041.1, read as the reverse complement.
CGCGCCCCCCCGGCAGTCCAGCCCGGATTTTCCGCGACCCAGCCCCGCCCCGAGGCATCTAAACCAGTGAAGATCGGAGCGATGCGGTCCTGTTTGTATAATGGGAGCAGGCAAAGCCCAGAATAGAGGAGTTTAAACGCATGGTGCAATTAACCGAAAAAGCAGTCGGCAAGGTGAAAGAGATCATGTCCGCGCAGGAGCCGGCCCCCGCGGGACTGCGCATCGCGGTGGTGGGCGGAGGCTGTTCCGGATTCAGCTATTCGATGGCCTTCGAGAACCAGCCCAACATGCTGGATAAAACTTACAGCTACGATGGGTTGAAGGTTTTCATCGACCAAGCCAGCATGCTCTATCTGGAAGGCGCCGAGGTGGATTATGTGGAGACGCTGGAGGGGGCGGGATTCAAGTTCAACAACCCCCACGTCAAATCCACCTGCGGTTGCGGCAGCTCGTTCCAGGCCTAAAGCCAACAGCGATCAGCATTCAGCTTTCACCAACACCCGGGCGCGGCGGTTTAGCCGTCTTTTCTCACAGGCGGGCTGAGGATGTCCGCTCACAGGCAAATCGCAGCGGCGGCGATGGCTCCATTTTGCGAGAACAGAAAAATAGTGGTCAGTTAAGGCCTGTAGTGGGGGA
>JBEKTU010000040.1:0-44341 GCA_049515735.1 Bryobacteraceae bacterium | reverse complement strand
CAGCGCGCGCATGATTGGGCCTTGAACGAAGAAGTCCATGGTGTGAAGCCGGCCCCGAATGAATTCCCAGTCTGTTCCGAGCTGGTCCGCCTGTGTTTCGAGGAAGAGCCTCTGCAGGGCGGTGTCGAACTTTCCAATGGCTTTCTCTTCGTCGATTCCCGGGTAGCACTGAAGTCGCTCCAGGACCGTATCAAGGGCAAATGCCAAGGCCTTCGCAAGCTCCGTCTTGCCGCAGCCGGGCGGGCCTTCGATCAGAACCGGCTTCCTTAGCTCTCCCGTTATGTACACCTGGGTGAGCGTGACCTCATCAACGATGTACTTGGCTTCCTGGAATTTCTGGCGGAGCTCATCGATCGACGGGAACACGTTCGCTTGTACCCTCAGCCAGGATTCTACGAGAAGATGCGGGTTTCGCCGAAAAACCCCTCGTCTCCGCCTGGGGGGAGTCAACCGGCATGGCCGCATCCGACAACCGGGCTGAGATTCTCGGAATTTCGAGCAACGGAACCTAAAGGCGCAGGTGAACAAACTCAGGCAGAACCGTGAACGGCTGCATAGCGGGTGGCAGCATTTCTCCCAAGTGCACGATGCGTTCAGGTGTTCCGTTACCGAGGAACTCAGCCGCTTGAGCCAGATAGCTCACGCGCAGCGGGTTGAGCCCCATCAGGCGGGTGCATACGAAATCGGCGGTGACGGGATCGTCGGCCAACACGATCCGCCCGAGATTACGCGGAGAGCCATGCAGCGGCCCGTTGCCTTCCATGCCAATGATCCCGTCGGCAATGACGAAATGCGCCGGAACCGCAGCATTAATATCGAGGATGCTTCGATCAATGCCTTTCCAGTGCAGCAGGTTTTTCGGCCAGCCATAGGCAACGCCCGGCATCACGCCGAACAGGTTCTTCATGCTCAGGGTGACTCCCGCCCAGTGGTGCGTTTTCACCTTGGGCATGGAAACGACGAGGTCGCTCGTCAAGACCGTCCGCGGGAGCCACAGGCAATCGAGGCCGGTGAAGGGAGTTTCCAGCGGCACTTTCCGGATCTCATCGCGGTTCAAATCCACGAACCGGATGCGCCTCTCGCGAAGTTCCGCTTCCAATCCGCCCTCGGCGAGAACGAGCACAGTATCCCGTTGGTGGCCCGGCCCTTCACCGACGAGGACTGTTTTCGCTCCGAGGGCCAGGAAGGCGCTCGCTGCGGCTCCCACCAGCCGAGGGTTCGTGTTCACTTCGGTGCCTGGGATGTACTCCACCAGGTTCGGCTTCAACAGTACGGCCTTGCCGCGAAGGTTCAGATCGAACAAACGGAGGCCTTCGATCAGCGTGCGGTCCAGCGGGCCGTCGTAGGAATCTTCATGAAGAATCGCGACGCGGGATCGACGTCTGCGGCGGTCCCGAAGGAAACCAGTGGAACACAGTTGCCGGACAGCCAGGGCGCCCGTTCCGGCGAGGAGGGCGCCACCGAAGACCCGCCGACTCGTGAGGCTCACACCTTTACCTCGAATGGGTTGTTCGTGTTTTCCGGCCCCAGGGCGAGCGCGGCCAGTGCGACTGTGGATGTATCCTCAACGGCCCTGGGATCTTCGACGAGTGTGGCGAGACGGTCGCGCGCCATATCGAGCGCCGGCGAGACGTCGGATCTCACGTCCTTGTATGTGGCAGCGGCAAGGATCACCCATGCCAGACTGTATGCCGAAGGGCAATCGATGCGATTCAACATCCAGGTCAGGGAGTTGCGCACGATCGGCAGATGATAGTGGAACCGGAGCGCAGCCAGTGCGAGAGCTGTGGCATCAATGTGAGGGCGCAAAGGAACACCGTAGACTACAGCGTTGCCAGCGTTCCAGCCGCCTTCCGGGCACGCCCGATCAAGGAGCATTTCCGCTCCGAGGCGCAGTCTTTTCTCGAATTCACTGCCGCGGATCAGCCCCTGTCTCTTTGCGCGTCCCAGAGTGATGAGCGCCATCGACGTCGGCACCACCCAACTCACCGTGTCGGGGACCCACGGCCAACCATACTTTTTCGGGTCGAACCGAACCTGCCGGTCTGAGAGCCGAAACTTCAAACGGACAAGCCATGAAGCTTCTAGTGGCCGGCAGTGAACCAGGGCGTCAAGCGAAGCACGGAATGTCTCCGGAGTGGCCCCCAGAGTCATGAGCGTATTGACGGCCAACGCGGTCGCCCAGAAACTCACGCCCGCCGCCCCAACGCCGACCGCCGGCCAAAGCCCGTTCGACCGTCGGCACGCGAGCAATGGCTCCAGTTCCTCTCGCGTCACCGTCGAGCCGGACGGAGACGAGTAGAGGGCCAGTAGCGCCAGCGAAGTCGGTTCGGTCCCGAACTGCGCGCCGCAATGGCTCCACCCGCCAGGGGGCACGAGTCGACAATGACAGAGTTCCGCCAGAAGCTGGCACCGCGCCAGGCGCTGTCGCTCTAAGCCCGCTAATGGCCTGTTCATGCTTTCATTTGCGTTCTACCCCGGAACCTGTTGGACGCCAAATCGCTTCGCGCTTTTGGAGAGTTGCGCGGTCTGCCCTACTATTGCTCTACGGCGGGCCAACACACCCACCGGTGGGCGAAAGTCTATGAGGTCGGAGATCATGCACCAAATCGTTGAGGCCATCGAAGCCGGCGTCCAGTCTCGGCCATCGGCGATGGAATTCGAGATGGCCTATCAAGCTCGCGTCGCGATTGACCGAATCAAGTTCGCAATCAAGCACGCGGAACAGTTCGCCAGGCCCTGCGGCAATATGCGCGAGGCAGGCATGGAATTGCTCGACGCGCTCGACCGCCTGGAAGCCCTCGACCGACGCTTTCAGGTGCGGTCTCGCACGGCTCCTCCTCCCCAGAACGGGAGGCCGGAGGAGGCGAGGGGATGAGTCGAGATTTCGAGACCTGTTCGTTTGCCGCCGTAGCTCTCCGGGCCGGCACGAATAAGGAGCGCCAATGAGCAGCGGTGACATTCTTACGAAACGCGACGTTGCGGAACTCCTGCAGGTAAGCGAGCGCACGGTTGAGCGATGGATGGCCGAGGGGGGAGATGGCCCTCGAGGACTACGCCGCGAGCGTGAATTTGGAGGAGACGGCATGGCGCGTCTGTCCGAAATGAGTTCTAATAGAACGGTCGGTAAGCGGCTCCTGGACGCCAGGGAGGCTGCCCTATACCTGGGCCTGGAAGTGGACACGGTCTACAAGAAGGCTCGGTTGCGGGGACTTCCATCCGTCAAGGTTGGTCGGGCGTTGCGGTTCGATATCAGAGCGCTGGATCGCTTGATCGAGCAGAATGCAAAACCAATTGCGTAGGGAGATCGCATTGTCAATTCATCGTGAACCGGACGGAGTTTGGATCGTCCGTTGGAGAGAAGGAGGTCGGAATCGAAGTCAGCGGGTGCACGGCTCGTTCGAACTGGCGAAGAAGATCGAACGGAAGAAGATGTCCTTGCGGGATGAAAACCGGCACCTGGATGTAAAGCGAGAGGTAAACTTCCGAATGACGACACTGCTTGACCGCTACTGGGACGAATACGGGATCAAGAAGAAATCCTGCGGTCGGGAGCACAGTGTCCTCGAGGGCATTCGGGAGGAGTTGGGCGGCTTGTTCGTCCGAGAAGTCGATGGCCGCGCCGTGGACCGCTGGTATCAGGGCCTCACATCAAAGCGCGGGCTGTCCGAGGGTACGGCTGTGCGGCACTTCAATGTCATGCACCACATGATGGAAAAGGCCGCTTCGATCTGGTCGAAGGAGACCGGCATCGACCGGAATCCGGCGGACCTGGTCGAGGTGAAACGGCCAGACGATCAGCGCGACAGGTATTTGTCAGCGGAGGAGATCACTAGCCTGAAAGCAACGCTGGACGGCAAGATGTACCGCAAGGAGCATCACGCCATCAACCAGACGTTTTGCAGGCTGCGAATGCTCGTGTTGATTGCCCTTACGACGGGCATGCGGGTGGCGGAGATCTTCGCTCTGAAGTGGAGCGACGTTCTCCATCGGGAAGAGTTGATTGCCGTTCGGTCGAAACTTAAGGGTGGGAAAATGCGGTACGTGCCGATGCCGCCCGAACTCGCCAGGGAGATTCAACGATTCCCGGTTGTGATGGGAGAGGATCGTATTTTTCCGCCAAAGCCGGGAGCGTCGGGTAAGCGTCAACGTGTGGAAGGGAGCTTCGAAACGGTGCTGATTCTGGCCGGTATTCACGATTTCCGCTTTCACGACCTGCGCCACACGTTTGCATCCTGGTACATGATGAACGGCGGCGACCTCTATGAGCTGGCGCGAATCCTCGGCCACGCGAATATCAAGATGACGGAGCGCTACGCGAAACTGAGTCGAGGGCATATCGCTAGAACGGGCAACACCGCTCGTGAGATTTGGAAGCTAATGGAACCCGAAGCGGGGGACCGGAAGGAACAGGCGGGTCCTGATGTTCCCGTATTGTTCCTGACGCCCTCAGACGTGATTTCTGGCTGCCAGTAAATGCTTTAAAATGTGGTGGCCAGGGACGGAATTGAACCGCCGACGCCAGCCTTTTCAGGGCTGCGCTCTACCGACTGAGCTACCTGGCCGCGGATTTTTCAGTGTAGCAACCCGGCTACGCCTTCTGCAATGCTTCCAGCGCTTCGCCAGTCTCACGCTCGACGTCGGCGTGCAGACTGTTGCCGTGCGCGTCCATGGTCACGATCGCGGCGAAGTCCTTGACGCGGTAGTGCCACATCGCTTCGGGGATGCCGAACTCCATCAAGTAGACGCCGGGCACCTGCTCCACCGTGCGCGCATAATATTGCGCCGCGCCGCCGATGGCGTTCAGGTAGACCGCGCCGAAATCCTTCAGCGCGGCCAGCGTCTTCGCGCCCATCCCGCCTTTGCCGATGACCGCGCGCACGCCGTAACGCCGGATTACATCGGCTTCGTAAGGCTCCTCCCGGCTGCTGGTGGTGGGGCCGGCGGCTTTCACCGTCCAGTGGTCGCCTTCCTTTAACATCACCGGGCCGCAATGGTAGAGCACCGCGCCGTTCAGGTCCACGGGCGGCGGGTTCTTCATCAGGTAGGCGTGCACGTTGTCGCGGCCGGTGAACATGTCACCGCGGATCAGCACCACGTCGCCGACTTTCAGCGCGCGCATCTGCGCCTCGGTCAGCGGCGGCGTCAGGATGACTTCGCGGCCGGTGAGAGTGAAACCCGCGCGCCGCGCCATGCGCTCGATGGGCCGTGAGGGATTGCGGTACAACCACTTAGTGATGGCGCCGGTGGCTGCGTCCAGCCGCACGCCCAGGCGGCGGAACGCCCAGCAATCGTAGGCCACCGAAACGAAGAAGCTGGCCGGCAGGCGATTGGCCGCCGTGATCTTGCAGCCGATGAGCGTCGCCTTGCCGCCGAATCCCATGGCGCCCACTCCCAGCTTGTTGGCCTCCTCCATGATTTCGGCTTCCAGCTTGGCCAGCACGGGGTTGGGGTTCACATCGTCGAGCGTGCGGAAGAGCTGTCCCTTGGCCAGCTCGTAGCCGTGCGCGCGGTCGCTGCCGATGCACACGCCGATAGCCCCGGGCGCACAGCCCTGCCCCTGCGCCTGCCATACCGCGTGCAGGATGCACTTGCGCACGCCCTCCAGGTTGCGGTCGGCGCGGCCCAGGTGGTCGAGAACACACGGCACCGAATACTGGATGTTCATGTTCTCGCAGCCGCCGCCTTTCAGCAGCAGCCGGATTTCGATCTCATCCTCTTCCCACTGCTCGAAGTGCAGCACGGGGGTCTCTTCGCCGAGGTTGTTGCCGCTGTTCTTCCCGGAGATGGAATCCACCGAGTTGGGGCGCAGCTTGCCCAGCCGCGTGGCCTCGGCGATGGCCTCGCGAATGGCTTTCCCGATGCGGATCTGGTTCACGCCCACGGGTGTGTGGATCACAAATGTCGGCATGCCGGTGTCCTGGCAAACGGCGCCGGTGTCATCGATCGCCATGTCGATGTTGGAAAGGATGATGTCGAACGCCTGCGACGACTGCGTGGCCGGCGTTTCGATGTTGGCCGCCAGCGACATCGCGGCGCGCACGTCGGGCGGAAGGTTGGTGGATGTCTGGGTGATCAGTTCCAATAGACTCGTGGCTAGGAATTCCATAAAGGCACCTGGTCTATTGTAACCGTCAATCCAGCTTCAGGCGCACGTCGGCCAGCATGCCCGGCTGGATGGCGGGGATGGGGCTGTCGAATTCCACCAGTACCTGGGTGCCCTTGATCTCTTTGATATCGCCGGTGATGCCGGGGATTTGCAGGTCGGGGACCAGGACCAGCGCCGGCTGTCCCGGCCGAAGGCGCTTCAGAACCGGTGGCTGGGGTTCGAGGGCCACTTCAAGAGCGTAGGTGTCGGTGGCAATCTGGAACAGGTTGTCGCCGAACTCCTGTACCGAACTGCCGACTTCCCCGTTGCGTCCCACCAGCAGGCCATCCACAGGAGAGTGCACGTCGGCGGCCTCGAAAGCGGCCTGGGAATCCTCCGACCGCCGTTTCTCGTCCGCCAGTATCTTCTGTGCCGAGGCCACCTCCTGGAGCGCGCTTTGGACGCGTTCGGCGGTAGCGCGCGCGGCCTTATCCATCAGCGTGAACTCGGTCCGCGCGCTTTCGTATTCGCCCTGTGCCCTCTCATAGACGAGGCGTGGCGTGGCACCCTGGCTGAAGAGCAACTGCTGGCGCGAAAAGGCGCTTTCCGCCCGCTCCATGGCCAAACGGGCGCGTTGCGCTTCGGCGTCCGCGCGCGATTGTTCCAGGCGCGCACCGGCTACCGCGGCATCGGCCCGGTTGACCAACTCCTGGGCGTGATCCACGGCGCTGGCCGCTGCCTCCTTTGAGCTTTCCAGCCCCTGGCTGCCGATGTGCGCCAGTACTTGCCCCTGGTAGACATCCTCCCCCACATCCACCAGAAAGGCGTCGATGACGCCGTTGACCTGGGCGCCCACGCCGACCACGTGCTGCGGGCGAATGGCGCCCGAGAGGGTAACCTGGTTATTCGGCAGCACGGCGGGGCCGGCCGCGCGGACCGACGGCGACGGCGCCGGACGCCGGTACCGCAACGACAGCGCCCCGCCGGCGACTCCCGCGAGCACCGCCGCTACGGAGAGCAGCACCCATTTGCCCCGCATACCCAATGCTAGAGTAGCACCAATGAAATCTTTTTCCCTGCCGCGCATGACGGCCCTCTTTGGGCGCGTTGGTAACCTGACTTTCGGCGGGGGCGACCCCACCATGGCGGCGCTCTATTCCGAGCTGGTGACCACGCGGAGCTGGCTGGCGCCCGAGACTTACGGGCTGATATACGCGCTGGCGCGCATCACGCCGGGCACCAACATGCTGGCGTTCTGCGCCGGCGCCGCCTGGGAACTGGCGGGATGGGCCGGCGCTCTGCTGGCGGTGCTGGCGGCTGCGGTCCCCTCCGCGGTGTGCGTGGTTCTGCTGACTCTGGGTTACCAGGCCTGGAAGCAGAACGCGGTCGCCATGGCCGCCATTGCGGGCACGCTGGCGGCGGCCGTGGGGCTGATGGCCACCAGCGCGTGGCAGCTTCTGGCTCCCACACTGGCCACGCGCGATTGGCGGCGCATGGCTCGGGCACTCGCCGTGGCGGGGGCGGCCGTGTGGCTTCCACTCCGATTCGGCGTGACGCCGGTCGCGGTCCTCGGCCTGGCTGCGGTGGCGGGTTTTCTGTGGCAGGAGCCGGAACCATGAACCCACTGCTGGTTTATCTGCTGCTGTTGAAGGCCTCGGCGACTTCCTTCAGCGGCCTCACTTCGCTGCCCGTGGTGCGGCACGACTTCGTCGAGACGCGCCATCTCATGACCGACCGCCAGATCAACGCGGCCGTGGTGGCGGGGAGGACGGCGCCGGGGCCGAACGGCCTCTACCTGGTCAGCGTGGGCTATTTTGTGGCGGGCTGGCCGGGAGCATGCGCCGGCTGCGCGGCGTGCCTCACGCCGGCGTTTCTGATCATTCCGATCCTGCACTATCTCGGCCGGCGAGCGGAGCGCCCGCGGGTTAAGAGCGCCATCCAGGCGGTAACATTCGCGGCAGCCGGCCTGGTGATCGAGGCCACCGTTCCTCTGGCGCGCGACGCGCTGACCGGCTGGATCCCGGTAGGGATTGCGGTGGCGAGTTTCTTGTTTCTGGTGCTGACCAGGCGCGCGACGTTGTGGGTGATAGTGGGCGCGGCGCTGGCGGGGCTGCTGGCGCTGCGGTAGCCGGGACGTGAGCGCCGGCGGCGATGGGATAACGCAGCGCGCCACTTCGCTACAATTGAAGTTACTCCACGTCCACAAGGAATTCCCGTGACAGGTGATGAAATCAGGCAGTGTTTTCTGGACTTTTTTGCCAACCGGGGGCACCGCGTGGTGCGCAGCGGGTCGCTGGTTCCGGGCAACGACCCGACCCTGTTGTTCACCAACGCCGGCATGAACCAGTTCAAGGACGTCTTCCTCGGCCACGAGATGCGCGATTACACCCGCGCCGCCAGCTCGCAGAAGTGCGTGCGCGCGGGCGGCAAGCACAACGATCTCGAGAACGTCGGGTATACGCGGCGGCACCACACCTTCTTCGAGATGCTGGGCAATTTTTCCTTCGGCGATTACTTCAAGGCCGAGGCCATCGAGTTCGCCTGGGACCTGATCGTCAAAGACTACGGCCTGCCCAAGGACAAGCTCTACGTGACGGTGTTCCGCGAGGATGACGACGCCGAACAATTGTGGCAGAAGGTGGCCGGCGTTCCCAAGAGCCGCATTTTCCGGCTGGATGAGCAGGACAACTTCTGGCAGATGGGCGAGACCGGGCCGTGCGGGCCGTGTTCGGAAATCCATTACGACCTGGGTGTGGAAGCGGCCGAGCCGGGGCGTGAAAGCGAGGAGTTTCCCAGCGACGCGGGTGGCCGGTACGTAGAGATCTGGAACCTCGTGTTCATGCAGTTCAACCGCGACGCCGGCGGCGTGCTGAAGCCGCTGCCGCGGCCCTCCATCGACACCGGCATGGGCCTCGAACGCGTCGCCGCGGTGCTGCAAGGCAAGCTCTCGAATTACGATACGGATCTCATCCGGCCCATCATCAACAAGGCCTCCGGTCTGTTCAATCTCGCCTATGGTACGGATGCGCGCGTCGATACCGCTTTGCGCATCGTGGCGGACCACGCGCGCGCGACGACGTTTCTGATCCACGACGGTGTGCTGCCATCCAACGACGGGCGCGGCTACGTGCTGCGCAAGATCATGCGGCGCGCTATGCGGCACGCGCGCATGACCGGCCTGCAAGAGCCCTTCCTGTACAAGCTAACCGGTTTCGTAGCCGGGTTGATGCAATCCGCATACCCCGAGCTGCTCGAAAGCGTCGAGCGCGTGGCGCGCGTGGTCAAAGAGGAAGAGCACCGCTACGCCACCTCGTTCGTGGTGGCCGAGAAGGTCTTTGCCGAGTCCATCAAGTCCGTCAAAGGCCTTACGATTCCCGGCGCGGTTTCGTTCAAGCTTTACGACACCTACGGGCTGGCGCCCGACGAGCAGGAAGACATGGCGCGTGAGCACGGCCTGGCGCTCGATCGCACCGGTTTCGAACGCGAGATGGAGCAGCAGCGCGAGCGCGCGCGTGCGAGCTGGAAGGGCGCGGAGAAAGCCGCCGTGGTTCCGGCCTACCACCAACTGATCGAGCGAGGGCGCACAAAGTTCCTCGGGTACGAGACGACAGAAGCGGAATCGGGGGTGATCGGCCTCCTCGTGGACGAGTACCCGGTGGAGCGGGTACCTACAGGCGCCAGAGCGGACTTGGTGCTCGATCGAACGCCGTTCTACGCCGAGTCGGGTGGGCAAGTGGGCGACCAGGGCGAGATCTATGCGGCTCCCATGAATAAGGTGGCGGATGTGGAGTCGGTGTTCTATGGTGTTCCAGGACTGATCGTCCATCGGATCGTCGCCCGCGCGCCCATTGCGGTGGGCGATTCCGTCGTCGCGCGGGTGACCTTGCGCGATGCCACGCGACGCAACCACACGGCCACGCACCTGTTGCACGCCTCGTTGCGGCAGGTGCTGGGGACTCACGTCAAGCAGGCGGGCAGTGTGGTCGAGCCTGGTCGGCTGCGCTTCGACTTCACCCACTACGCGGCCATGGACCGCGCCGAGATCGAGGAAGTCGAGCGGCTCGCCAACCAGCAGATTCTCAAGAACACGCCCGTGGAAACCCGCGTGATGGCGCTAGACGAAGCCATCGCCACCGGCGCCATGGCGTTGTTCGGCGAGAAGTACGGCGACGAGGTGCGCGTGGTTTCCGTGCCGGGGTTCAGCCGGGAATTGTGCGGAGGCACGCATGTCAGCCGCACCGGCGACATCGGCGTCTGCAAAATCGTGTACGAAGGCAGCATCTCGGCGGGTGTGCGCCGCATCGAGGCCATCACCGGCGAAGCGGCTCTGCGGCAGTACCAGGAATCCACCGGCGCGATTCGGCGTATCGCCGATATGGTGAAGGCGTCGGAACCGGAGCTGATCGAGCACGTGGAGAAGTTGCTGGCCGCGGAGCGGGCGCTCGAGAAGCAGGTCGAGCAGTTGAAGAACAAGCTGGCCCAAGCGAAAGCCGAGGGCTTGGTGAAACAAGCCGTCGAAACGACAAGCGGCATCAGGGTGGTTGTGGAACGCGTTCCCGACATGGACCGGCAACAGATGAGGTGGCTGGTGGATTCCGTGCGCAACCAATGCAGTCCGGCGGCGGTGGTACTGGGCACCTCCACCGCGGACGGCAACGTGGCGATAGTGGCGGGGGTCACGAAGAACCTTACGGCCAAGGTGCACGCCGGAAAGCTGGCCGCCGAAGTCGCACGGGCCGTCGGCGGCAAGGGTGGTGGCCGGCCGGACATGGCGGAAGGCGGAGGCAAAGATGCGTCCGCCCTGGACTCTGCGCTGGACAAACTGCGCAGCGATCTGAAGAGCAAGTTGTGACCGAATCCTTCGACGTTGTGGTGGTGGGCGCGGGACCCACTGGCCTGGCTTGTGGAATCGAGCTCCAGCAGCGCGGCCTGAAAACCGTGCTGGTGGAGAAGGGCTGCGTGGTCAATTCCATCTACCACTACCCCACCAACATGACGTTCTTCACCACGCCGGAGCTGCTCGAAATCGGCAACATCCCCATGACCAGCCTCAACGAGAAGCCCACTCGAACCGAAGCGCTGAAGTACTACCGGCGCGTGGCGGACCATTATCGACTCGAGATCCGGCAGTACGAGCGTGTGGACCAGGTCGCGGGCGGCGACAATGACTTCCAGGTGTCTACCACCGACCGGCTGGAATGCCGTCACGTTTACCAGGCGCTCAAAATCGTACTGGCCACCGGCTATTACGACGTGCCCAACAAGCTGGACGTGCCGGGTGAGGAGCTCGACAAGGTTCTGCACTACTATAAGGAGGCGCATCCTTATTACAACCACGATGTCGCGGTGATCGGAGCTAAGAACTCGGCGGCCATCGCGGCGCTGGAACTGTGGTGGACCGGCGCGCGCGTGACACTGATTCATCGCGGACCGGGGATCTCGGATTCGGTGAAGTATTGGATTAAACCGAATATCGAAAACCGCATTAAGAACGGCGAAATTCGCGCCTATTTTAATTCCCGCGTGGTGGAAATACAGAGGGATTCAATTCGAATTGCGGCGCCGGAAGGCGAAGTTTTATTACAAAATGATTTCGTTTTTGCGCTGATCGGCTACCGGCCGGACCTCGCATTTCTGAATGCAACGGGAATCACGTTGGAACCCGCCACACTCAGGCCGCGCACCAATCCGGAAACGCTGGAGAGCGACCACGCGGGAATTTACCTGGCGGGCGTGATCGTGGCGGGAATGCACACCAACGAGATCTTCATTGAGAACGGCCGTTTGCACGGGTGCTTGATTGCACAGTCGATTGCTTCCAAGCTATTAGCCTGTTGAAACTTCCGGCCGATTCCACGTATCTAACAACTGTGGAGGGTGACGGGTATGCTTCAGTTGATTCTCAACACGTTGTTTGGTTGTTCTCACCAGCGCACCACGTTTCCGCTGACGCCCGGGCGAAAGAACGGCGTTTCGCGAACTTATGTCGTGTGTCTGGACTGCGGTAAGGAGTTCGCGTACAACTGGGCCGATATGCGGATTGGCGAGCCGGTTCCCGCGCGCGCACCTGCTGCGGAAGTACAGCCCAGCTTCCGTTAGAACGTGATACTGCCGAGAACGACCGCGTGCCTGGCTCCAGTCGCGGAAGGAAGATTCGACGGCCTCTTGCGCCAGGTCTGATGCGCCAACACGGCGAACGCAATGGCTTCTTTGGCATCGGCATTTACGCCGTGGTCGGTCGAAATGGAGACCGCCATGCCGGGCAGGAAGCCGGCGAGATGCGCCATGATCTGAGGATTGTGAACGCCGCCGCCGGACACGATGATATCCGTGGGGCGTCCGCCGCGGATGCCCTCCACTCCTATCGCAACCGTAGCCGCCGTTAGCACCGTCGCCGTGGCGATGAGGTCCCGCATCGGTAGCCCGGTTTTTTTCAAACGCGTGACGAACCCGGCGCCGTACTGCTCCCGGCCCGCGCTCTTGGGCGGCTGGCGGCGGTAGTAGGGGTCGGCGAGCAATTCATCCAGCAGTGCCGCGTTCACGCGGCCCGAAGCGGCGATCTTCCCACCGCGGTCGCACGGCAATCCCATCTCCCGCGCCAGGGCGTCGATCACCATGTTGCCGGGTCCGGTATCGAACGCCACCACATCCTCCAGCGCCGCTCCTGCGGGGATCGCCGTGATGTTGGCAATGCCGCCGATATTCAGCGCGATGCGCGCCCGCTTCGGATGCCAGAACAGCAGGTAATCGACATACGGAACCAGCGGCGCGCCCTGTCCCCCGGCGGCGATGTCGCGCGCCCGGAAACTCGAAACCACCGGAACGCCCGTGCGCTCGGCCACGACCGCGGCTTCGCCGATTTGCAACGTGTGGGCGCCGCCCTCATGGTAGATGGTCTGGCCATGGCAGCCGATCAGCTCGACGGGGCCGTACCGGCGAACGGCCCGCAGAACCGCGCGCGCGTACAACTCGCCAAGCCGGAAGTTCAGGTGGGACAAACCCTTTGGCCTGTCAACCCCGAGAATGGCGGACCGAACCGCATCGGAGTACGTCGTGAACTGATAGCCGATGGTCTCCAGGCTTTGACCTCTGATCTCGACCACCGCCACGTCAATGCCATCCAGCGACGTCCCGCTCATCACCCCCGCGACTCTCATGAACGCCTCAGCTCCTTCTGCAATTCGCTCAACAAATGCAGCGCTTCGATGGGACGCAGCTCGTCCAATTTCAAACTCCGGATACGCTCGGCGATGCCGTAACCCACGGGTTCAAAAAGCTGGATCTGCACCGGCCCCTCTTCGGTCTTGGCGAGCTCTTCGGTGACCACGTGCTCGGTCCGCTCATGCAGCTTCAAAACCTCGCGCGCGCGCTCGATCACGCTCAGCGGCAGGCCGGCCAGGCGCGCGACTTCGATGCCGTAGCTGCGGTCGGCCTTGCCCGGCTCCACTTTGCGCAGGAAGATGATGTGGTCGCCGGCTTCCTTGACCGAGACGCTGAGGTTGCGCACGCCTTCGAGCAGCTCGGCCAGCTCGGTCAGCTCGTGATAGTGCGTCGCGAAGAGGGTCTTGGCGCGCGTGCGGGAATGGATGTGCTCCACCACCGCCCAGGCCAGCGCCAGGCCGTCGTAAGTCGCGGTGCCGCGGCCGATTTCGTCCAGCACGATGAAGCTGCGCGGCGTGGCGGTGTTCAGGATCACGGCCGTCTCGGTCATCTCCACCATGAAAGTGGAGCGCCCGCGCGCCAGGTTGTCGGAGGCGCCGATGCGCGTGAAGATGCGGTCGATGATGGGCTGGCTGGCGGAATCGGCCGGCACGAACGACCCCATCTGCGCCAGGATGGCGATGAGCGCGGCCTGGCGGAGGTAGGTGGATTTGCCGCCCATGTTGGGCCCGGTGATGATGGCGATCAGGTCCGCGGAGTCGTTGAGGTACAGGTCGTTGGGGATGAAGCGGCCGGCCTCCTGTTCCGTGAGCCGCTCAATTACGGGGTGGCGGCCGGCCATGATCCGCATCTCGCCGCTCGCCGAAAATGTGGGGCGCTGGTAGCGATTTTCCGCCGCCACCTGCGCCAGCGAGGCCGTCACATCCAGCTCCGCCACCGCCGTGGCCGTGGCGCGAATGCGCTGCGCCTCGGATGCCACGCGCTGGCGCACACCGGTGAACAACTCCTTTTCCAGCGTCAGGATCTTCTCTTCGGCGTCCAGCACTTTGCGCTCGTAATCCTTCAGCTCGGGGGTGGTGAAACGCTCCGCGTTGGCCAGCGTCTGCTTGCGTTCGTAATCCGCGGGCGCCAGGTGCAGGTTGGCGCGTGTGATCTCGATGTAGTAGCCAAATACGTTGTTGAACCGCACCTTGAGCGACTGGATGCCGGTGCGCTGCCGCTCGCGCGCTTCGATTTGCGCGATGTACTGGCGGCCGTTCAGGCTGAGGTCGCGCAGCTCGTCGAGCTCGGCGTTGAAGCCGGAGCGGATGGCGCCGCCATCGGCGATCGCAAGCGGCGGCTCGCTGGCGATGGCTTCCAGAATGAGGTTGGCCACGTCGGATAACTCGTCCAGGCGTTCGTGAATGGACCGCAAACGGGCCGCCTGCTGGGTATCGAACGAGCGCTTGAGGGCGGGAATCTTATCGAGCGAGCGGCCCAGCGCCAGCAGATCGCGCGGGCCCGCGGAACCCAGCGTCACCTTGGCCAGCAGGCGCTCGAGATCGAGAATGCCTTCGAGCTGGCGGCGAAGCTCCGCGCGCAGGATGGTCTGCTGGAGCAGTTCGCCCACGGCCTCGTGGCGCTGCTCGATTTCGGCGCGGTCCATCGAGGGCCGCAACAGGCGCTGGCGAAGAAGCCGGCCGCCCATGCCGGTCCCGGTCCGATCGAGGACCCCCAGCAGTGTAGCTTGGACCTGACCGCCCGCGTCCGCAGCGAACAGCGGCTCAATCAATTCGAGATTGCGGACGGTGACGGCGTCGAGCACCATGGAATCGGCGCGGTCGTAGTAAGTGGGCCGGTCGAGATGGTCTAGCGCCGCCCGCTGCGTGTCGCGGAGGTAATGCAGGATGGCGCCCGCCGCGCCCACCGCCGCCGGACGGTTGGCCAGTCCGCAGCCATCGAGCGAGAGCAGCTTGAAATGATCGCGCAGCGTGCGGCCGGCGTAATCGTGGCTGAAAATCCATTCCTCGAGCTCGGTGCGGACGAAATGCCGTGAGGGGCGCTCTTCGCCGGCGAGTAGCGGAAGGTCGCCCGGAAACAGCACTTCCCGCGCGCCGAGATGATCGAGAGCGCCGGCCACCTCGACTGGCTCCATTTCCGTGACGCGGAATTCGCCGGTAGAGAGATCCACATGGGCCACGGCCGAGCGGGGCCCAGCGCGCGCCACTGCGGCCAGGTAGTTGTTCTCGCGTGAGCCAACCAGGTTGGCGTCCATGGCGGTGCCCGGCGTCACCACTCGCGTGATCTCGCGCTTCACCAGGGACTTCGCGAACTTGGGGTCTTCCATCTGGTCGCAGATGGCCACCCGGTAACCCTTCTGGATCAGGCGCGCGATGTATCCGTCGGCCGCGTGGTAGGGCACGCCGCACATGGGAATGGCGGCGCCCTTTTCCTTGTTGCGCGAGGTGAGCGTGATTTCGAGCTCGCGCGCGGCCACCACGGCGTCTTCGAAGAACAGCTCGTAGAAATCGCCCAGCCGGAACATCAGCAGGGTATTGGGAACCTGCTGCTTGATGCTGTTGTACTGCCGCATCAGCGGCGTGCTGGCGTCGGAGGACATCAGCGGACCGTCACGCGTAGATGCCCCGCAGCTTAATGGCGAGGACCACGCGATCCAGGGCCAGCATGTAGGCCGCGATGCGATTGTTCACGCTGTGCGCTTCGGCATATTCCACCACCGCGTCGAAGCTCTCCGTCATGATCTCCTCGAGGCGCTGGTTGACAAGCTGCTCGTTCCAGAAGAAGCCCTGGCGATCCTGCACCCATTCGAAATACGAGACCGTCACGCCGCCCGCGTTAGCCAGAATGTCGGGGATCACGAAGATCTTCTTGCCGGCCAGAACAGCGTCGGCCAGCGGAGTAGTGGGGCCGTTGGCGCCCTCGCACAGGATCTTGCACCGGATTCTGTCCGCGTTCCCCGAATGGATCACGTCTTCCGTGGCGGCGGGGATCAGCACCTCGCACTCCAGAAACAGGGCTTCGTCCTTGTCCATGTCTTCGCCGCCCGCAAAGCCGGTGATGGAGCCGGTCTCCCGGCGGTGTTCCTGAAACGCGGCGATGTCGAGACCCTTGGGATTGTAGACCGCGCCGTCGTATTCGATGATGCACACGATCTTGAATCCGATGGCGCTCATCAGCTTCGCCGCCATGCCTCCCACGTTGCCGAAGCCCTGAATCACCACTCGCGAATCCTCCGGCTTGAGGCCGAGTAGCTTGAGCGACTTCAAAATGACGATCATGCAGCCGCGTCCGGTGGCCTCCGGCCGGCCGCGCGATCCGCCCAGCGACATCGGCTTGCCGGTCACCACGGCCGTCACCAAGTGGCGCGCGTGCATCGAGTAGGTGTCCATGATCCACGCCATCACCTTCTCGTTGGTGTTGACGTCCGGCGCGGGAACGTCGCGCTCCGGTCCCAGAAAGTCGATGATCTCGGCGGTGTAGCGGCGTGTCAGCTTTTCCATCTCGGCGTCGGAAAGCACGTTGGGATCGCAGATGACGCCGCCTTTTCCGCCGCCGAACGGAATGTTCACCACGGCGCATTTCCAGGTCATCCAGGAGGCCAGCGCGCGGATCTCGTCCAGGGTCACGTCCGGCGCGAAGCGGATGCCGCCTTTGGCCGGTCCCCGCGCCAGGGAATGCTGCACACGATAGCCGGTGAAGACCTCCAGGCGGCCGTCGTCGAGCTGCACCGGAATATGAACGGTGATCTCCTTGGCGGCCGAGCGCAGCACCTTGCGCATGCCGTCATCCAGCTTGAGCCGCGAGGCGGCCTCGTCGAACCGCGTCTCGGCGGCGATCCAGGGATTCTTCTCATTCTCGAGAGAAATGGGAACGGGCGGGGTATGCGTGGCCACTGTTCATGCCTCCGGTAACATTATGCCAGAGGCGGGACAGGCATTCGTCGCGGCCGGCTTGAGCGCGTTGGCGCAGGTTGCCGCCGCCATCGGCATCGGCACGACCCACGCCGCTCAACGCCAATTTCAGCCGTTTCAACGACGAAGAACGTGGTCGGGCTGAAGATTCAATGATGCGGCTGGGGCGGGGTGTGCCGGAGGTGGGACCACAGGCGTCAAGATAAGATCGTCAAACCGACCTCGCCCGATCGGAGTGCATGCCTGAGAGCGAGCGTGCTCTTCCGCGATGCCGTTTGGGGTTGCTTCCCACAACGCGTCTGCGGAGCTCCAGGCCGGCGGCACTTCCGCGGGACAGCGATAGCACGTCTGAATGGACCTCGTCCACCCCTGCTCCTTCATAACCGACCTCTTTCCGAATGCCCTTACAATACGTTCGCACGGCCGTCTGATCAACGCCTGTGAGAGGTTTCCCGCGCTTGCAACCGGGCTGGTCTACATCCGACGAAAAGGGGACGACGACTCCGATACTTCGCCAAAAGCCGTGCTGTAATGGAGTGGCAACTGAAAGCAGATCGACAAAATGCGCGACGATTTTACAGAGGATGTGAAACGTATCTTAGCGGCTCGGGCCGGTGCCGTTTGCTCGAATCCCGGGTGCCGCGCACTAACGACCGGGCCACAGGACGACCCCGCGAAGGCTGTCAACGTTGGGGTTGCCGCGCACATCACGAGTGCCGCGGCAGGTGGTCCACGCCACAATCCCTCGTTTTCTCCAGAGGAGCGCCGCCATTTTGATAATGGGATTTGGCTCTGCCAGAACTGCGCCAAGCTCGTCGACAACGATGTGGCACGATTTCCTGAGGCACTGCTCCGGGCCTGGAAAACGGTCGCGGAGCATCGGGCTCGCAACTCCGTCGGGAGGACGGCACCCGCGCGTGCAGAGTCTGAATCCGAGCGAAAAGCCCGCGGAATCCGCCCGTGGATAGGCAAGTCCATTACACTCCGTCAGATGACCACCGGTGGGGCGGTGATGCGGCTCGGACGAGATCGGGGCAGTTCGCAGGTCCAGGTATTTGATTGCACGGAGTTTTTTGTGAAGATCGGGCAAACTGGGCAAGACGGCTGGTCAAGGTCGATCCCGCTAACCAACGTCGAAATCTCTTTTGACGACTCAAGGAAGTGCCTGGAACTACAGGAGCGCTACGATTGACGGGCTTCGGCGTTCCGGGCACCCGCACAAACCGGCCGACCGCCAATTCAACGCGGATGAAGGAGGTTGATCAGGTGACGGCACCTCCTGTTCATGATTTCCGCATCGCTAGCCGTGATGGAGAGTAGGTCGGCGTGGTCTTCACGGTTCCTGAACGTCCTGATCGTGTCCGCCCGCACCGTCGCGAACCGCGGCAAGAGCATGGGGTTCTTCCCGTTGAGCCATTCTGCGAACGCCGAGTGCAATCCTGTTCGAGGCTCCCGCGCAGAATCAAGGGTCCTCAGCATCTCTCCGAGAGTGAACTTGGGGCAGCCGGTGAGGTACCCCACGAATGGGCTGCTATCTTCATCATCGAGGGTGAAGAGTTCCGGACGGCCTTTTATATCGTCCTTGAACGGGGCGAAGATGGTGGTGCGGAGTTCGCGCTCCACCACCCACGCGAAACAGTGTGCCGCTTCGCCGGTGCCTGCTCGCAGGTTTAGGCTCAGAAGCCAGGTCCCGAGAGCCCATTTCTGTTTGCTTTCGGTCGCGAGGCTGGCGAATGGCGGCCAGTAGCTGTTTACTACGAACTCGGTTATGGCGAGCTCATTCGGGTGCGCGTTCGCAATTTTGGTGAGCGCTTCGTCCATCCTGGCCGTTGTGCCATAGCTTCCCAGCGCGAGAATGGTACTGATGTTGGGGTCTTCGCCGAAGGAGGGGTTGCGGTCCCTTTCTTTCCAGAGCCACTCCGCGACGGCCTGGTAGTCGTTGCGCTTCTGGTAGAGGCGCGCCATGCGTTCATACGTGCCAAGATGGTCCGGGCACGCGATGATCCAAGCATTTGCGGCGTTGATGGCATTGTCCAGTTCGTTCGCGTCGTCGTATGCATTGACCAGGCAACTGTGGATTCCGTTGGTGAAGACGTCCAGGTTCGTTACGTCATCCGTTTCCGCATCATCCCAGAGTGGTCCTTCTTCCTGCGCACACGCCGCGAGGAACCGCTGTTGGTTGTCGACCATCCACTGGTAGTGCCGAGCGGCGTTGTGCCCGTCGCCAATACAGGAGTAGCTCAGTGCGAGCATGAACCGTGCTGATGGCGGCACCTCTGACGTGTCGATTATCTTCTCGAGGTGCTTGATGGCGTCGCGGAGGTGGTCCGTGCCGTCCTCGGTTAACCTGGCGCGCGTCGGGAGCAGTTGAATGCCCGCAGTGTGGATGCGACCGGCATTGAGGTACTGCCAGAAGCCGCGAGGGCCGCCGGGCCGTTTACCAAGTGGAAGGTCCCAGTGTTCGAGGGCTGCTTCCTCCTCCCAGGTGTTGCGGACAGCTATTTGAAAGTGGAGGCGGCCGAGATGGTAATGGGCAGTGGACGCCGGCAGAAGCGCCCCGAGTTGGCCGACCAGGCGCAACGCTCGCTCGTAGTCATTGACTGCGCAGGCATTGACGGTTTCCCAGCGAATCGTTGGGATGTCAGCGCAGTTCTCTACGTCGCGGAGGCGGACGAGGTATCCGAGGTATTCCCGAAGTTCCTGCGGCTCCAACGCGGGGAGCATGTGGACTTCTTGCCGGTCGTCCAAGCCGAAGCTGCTCTCGGAGGGCATACAGTTGGCAAGGAGGTAGTACGCGTTAAGCGCAACGAAACGCGACGGGAGGTCGTCCGGGTCGCGTGCCAGAGCGTTCTCGATCGCGGTGCGAAGGTCGTCATCGCCGTCCCACCACGCGCCCCCCAATCCCATCTCGATCCGGAGATCGTTGATGAGCGGGATCTGCGGTTCCTTGGCAAGCAGCGCTCTGGCAGTGTCGATCCAGTGGTTAACGATGCTGATGGTTTCCGTCATTCGCCTGCCTCGTCCGTGATGTCCCCATGTCTGATTATGGCAGTCACGCCCTGATTGTGCCGCGGCCCTCTCGGGATCGGTGCTGCGTAGTTGTGCGTGAGCTTGCGGCGACCACATCCAGGTGGTCCTCACTTCAGCCCGAATTCCCTGAGCATCTGCGCATGGGAGATGCCCTCGCCCCGGTCAATGGCGGCCTGAGCTTCGGCGTCGTCGGCCTGCTGCTCGGGCGTATAAGGCTCTTGATCGACCGGCGCGGTCACGCTCGCAATCCAGAGCGGATCGGCCAGCAGACCGGCCAGGAGTCTGTAGACGGTGGCGATCTCGTTTTCGGGGAGGCGCTCAATGAGATCGTGGAGTTGCTGTTTAGTGGCCATGGCAATCCGACTCCTGACTCAATTGTAAGGCCGGACTCGCGCGGAGTGCGCGATACCCCCCTACCCTCCCAGCACTTCCAGCGCCTTCAGAATCACCGGGTCGCGCTGCGCTTCCACCTCATCGCCTTTCTCCACGCCGAACGCCTGGTTGAAAATCTCGGTCTTGAGGCGATTGACGACAAACTCCCGCTCCACGGACCATTCGCCGATGCCCGGCTGAATATTGCGGTCCGAAAGAAACACGCGGAATTCATCGATGATTTGAGGCGTGACCTCGAAGTCTCCAGTGACCTTGTTATTGCGGAGATACTCGGTGGCGAAGTTGGGGAACGAACCGCTGGCATCGAGCACTGCGCGCAGGCGGTTGGTGGCCGGCGGATAGACCACCATGTCCGGCTGAATGCCGCCGCCGCCCGTCACCACGCGCCCCTTGTCCGTGCGGAATTCTTGCTGCGCATTGGGGTGGGCCGTGGTGGCCGCCAGCTCGAACTGCGCGGCGTCCAGCGGTTTCTGGATGGATCGGCCGCTGGGTGTGTAGTAAAGCGCGGTGGTCAGCGCCAGGCCGGTGCCTTCACTTAATGGAAACACACTTTGCACCAGCCCCTTTCCGAAGCTCTCCTGCCCGATGATGGTGGCGCGGTCGTGGTCCTGCATGGCGCCCGAGACAATTTCCGAAGCGCTGGCGGTTTTTTCGTTGACCAGAATGGCCAGCTTGAATCCGTACGGCGTGGCGATGGACGGCACAACTTGGGATGTCTCCGGCACATTGCGGCCGCGCACGGTGACGATCTTCGACCCAGGCTGAAGGAACAGCGAGCAGGTCTCGAGGGCCGCGGTCAGCAGCCCGCCGGGATTATTGCGCAGGTCGAGAACCAGCCCGGCAAGCCGGTCACCCCCCAGTTTCTCGATGGCCTCCTTGAGCTGCCCGCTGGTCTTCTCGTCGAAGCTCGCGACCCGGATGTAGCCGATGCCCGCTCCCACGAAGAAGGCGCGCTCGACGCTCGGCGACTGCATCTCCTCCGGCGTGAGAACCATGTGCTTGATGCCGGCCGAGCCGGGCCGCCTGACGTCAAGCTGCGCCTGCCGCTGGCGCGATTCCGTGAGGAGCTGGGTGAGCTGGTCCAGATCGAGCCGGTTGATGACGTATCCGTTGACGGCGACGATCTCGTCGCCCGGCGCGAGGCCCGCCTTGGCGGATGGAGTGCCGGGCAGCGTTTCGAGCACAATCACCCGCCCGGGCAGCAGCGAGACCACGCTGCCGAAGCCCTTCTGCGTCGACGATTCCATTCTCTTGAGCTGCTCGAATTGCCCCGGATCGAAGAAAACCGAGTGCGGATCGAGCCGGCGCAAGAGTCCGGGGATGGCCCCCTGGTAGAAGGCCTGTTCGGAGGTCACCGAATCGGCGGCGTTCTGCTGTACAATGGCATACGCGCCGATGACGCTCTTCATCTGCGAATCGAGGTCGTCCTCTGCCAGCAAAGTAGCGGCAGCGCACAGCACGACTGCGGTGAGGCGCAACATCAATCCGGCCAGATCTCCGCGACCTGGATTTGGACGCCGGGGAAATGCCTTGGTTCCAGGACGCCCTGAGCCAGCACCTGCGCGCTGCGCAAGAAGCCGCTCTCCAGGTATAGCACTTCCACCGTGCGGGCTTCCGGCGAGACCACCCACATTTCCGGAACACCCAGGCTGGCGTAGTCCTCCAGCTTCCTTTCGCGCTCGCGGCGCGTGTTGCCCGGCGAAAGCACTTCCACCACGAGCTGCGGCGCGGAGTGAATGTAGCCGTCCTGTTCGACGATTGTGCTCTTCCGGAAGACGGCCAGATCGGGTACGCGGGAGGTCAGCGGCGCCTTGCGGATCACCAGGCCGAAGACGGCAACCACTACGCGGAATTCGTGTCTGTCCAATTGCGCGACGAGAGCATCGCGCATGTTCTCTACGATCAGCGTGTGATTCCACTTATTTGGCGGCATGATCCGAATCTCTCCGTCGACCACCTCCTCGATGAAGTCCGTCACCTCCGGCATGCGAAGCCACTCTTCGTATGTGACCGTTTGCGAATTAGGAAGGCTTGCCATGGCGGCTCCCGACGATCTCTATTCTATCGCGCGAACCGCGTCGATTTCTTGCGCTGGTGCCGGTCGAGCGCCAGCTCGATCAGCCGGTCGATCAAAGCGGAAAACGAGATGCCGCTGTGCTCCCACATCTTGGGATACATGCTAATTGAGGTGAACCCGGGGATGGTGTTGATCTCGTTGATATAAATCCGGCCGGTGGCGGCTTCGAGAAGGAAATCGACGCGCGCCATGCCCTCGCATTCCACCGCCCGGTAACATTCCACGGCCAGCCGGCGCACTTCTTCGGTCTTCTCCGGCGGCAGGTCGGCGGGAACTTTGGTTTGCGCGCGGTCCAGCAGGTACTTGTCCTCGTAATCGTAGAATTCGCGCGAGGGCAGGATTTCGCACGGCAGGGAAGCCATGGGCGCCTCGTTGCCCAGCACCGCGCACTCCAGCTCACGGCCCGCGATTCCGCGCTCCACGACGATCTTGCGGTCGTACTGCGCGGCCAGCGCCACCGCGGCCTCCAGTTCCTTCAGATCGTGCGCTTTGGAAATCCCCACCGACGAGCCCAGGTTCGCCGGCTTGACGAACATCGGGAACGGCAGGCGCGCGCAGGCCTCTGCGACGTCCGGATTTTCGCGCGTCACCGTCACGTAGTCTACCACCGGCAACATCCGTTCCATCGAGACACGTTTCATCATCTCTTTGTCCATGGAGACGGAGGAGGCCAGCACGCCCGCGCCCACATAGGGCAGATCGGCGAGTTCCAGCAGGCCCTGCACCGTGCCATCCTCGCCAAAGGTGCCATGCAGGACCGGAAAGACCACGTCGATTTCCGGGTGCGCGCCCGGCTCGGGCAGGATGGGCCGCGGCTTCCACCTGCCCTCTTTGTCGATAATATACTCGATTATCTCGTACTTAGCCGGGTCCATCCGCTGCATGATGGCTTGCGCCGAATTGATGGACACCTCGTGCTCGCCGCTGCGGCCGCCGAAAAGGACGGCTACTCGTAGCTTCATAGAATTCGCTTTCCCAATGCCGACATGACCAGCTCGACGGCGAGATCGGCCGTGCGGTTCACTTCGTCGATCACGGGGTTCACCTCCACCACTTCGAGCGAGACCATTCTCCCGGAATCGCAGATCATTTCCATTGCCAAATGCGCCTCGCGGTAGGTGGCGCCGCCGCGCACGGGCGTGCCGACGCCCGGAGCGTCTTTGGGGTCCACGAAATCCATGTCGAGCGAAAGGTGGAAGCCGGCCGTTCCGTCCGAGGCCAGGCTAATGGCCTCATCCATCACGGAGCGCAGGCCGCGCTCGTCGATGTCGCGCATAGTGAAGGCCCTGACGCCGGACCCGCGCACGTGCGGTTTCTCCAGTTGGTCCACGTCTCGCAGCCCCACGATCACCGCGTTGTGCGCAGCGATCTTGGGGCGGAAGCCCAGGAGTCCGGCCAGTTCCGGCGGGCCCATTCCCAGAATGCACGCCAGGGGCATGCCGTGAACGTTGCCGCTGGGGCTGCTTTCGGGCGTGTTCATGTCGGCATGAGCGTCCAGCCAGATGAGGCCGGCGGTTTGATTCCGCCCGCGAAAATACTGCGACACGCCGCTGGCGGTCCCGACCGCCACGGAGTGGTCGCCGCCCAGCACCAGCGGTACGCTGCCGCGCGAGAGCGCCTGGTCCACCAGCGCCGCCAGCCGCCCGCACACGGCCGTGATTTGGGGAAGGTACTTGGCGTTCGCGTCGCCTTCGGGCAAAGCTTCGGCCTGCTCCACCGGCACGTTGCCCAGGTCTTCCACGGTATAACCCAGCGATGCCACGCGCGCATTCAGGTTGGCCACGCGCATGGCCGATGGCCCCATATCCACGCCGCGCCGCCCTTGCCCGAGGTCAAGCGGCGCCCCGATGATCGCGATGTGCGACTGCCGCATGATTGTCAGCGCGCTCCCGGACTTCGAACTCCAGTATAAGGGCTTCCGGCTACTCAGGAAACACCGGCGGCAGCGAACCGACAATCCGCACCGTTTCGATGCTGACGCGCACCACCTGCCCCACGAGGCGGACGATGTACTCGGGATCGTCCTCGCGGTTGGGGTCGGACTTGATGCCGCTGCGCTCGTCTTCGGTGACGCGGTACTGATCCACCACCCATTCGAGCGCGGAGCGGTTGCCGAGCCGGTACTCGAAGGTCGCAGGCGGAATACCGGCCAGCGTGAGCGAGGGATTGACGGCCAGCGCGGTCTTGTCTTTGTTGAGCCGCATCTTGTCTTCGACGCGGTAGCTGAGCGGGTACGCCGGATTCTCAACCCACTCGAGCGGCCACGGTTCGAGCGTTTCATATTCGACGTGCAGGCGGGCCAGTTCGCGTCCAGCGGCGGCGAAGGCGGCGAAATCGGGCGCGAAGGGGATGCGCGGCAGCTCGCGTTTCAGGTTGTCCGCGAACTTCTCCCGGTACGCCGGATGGTGCAGGACGGCGTAGATGTAATGGAAGATGTCCCACTTGGTGATAGCGGGGTTGCGGTAGTGCTCGCGGAACTTTTCGAGGGCGGCGTCGGTGAGGTTCTCGCGCCGGTTGGAGCCGTCGGGGGAGTAGGTGTAGAAGGGGAAACACTGAGTACCACAGCCAGCGCCGACCAAGTGAAGATCGCAGATGCGGTCAGCCGCCAGAGCCATGAATGGCTTCTCGGAGCCGCTGTGCGTCAACGCCAAGGTGCGATTCTCAGCCGTTGCGGACGGTGGGAAAATGCGGAGGAAGTGGGCAGGCTGGTCAAAAAGGACCGGATTCAAGAACAGCCACATTGACGCGAACGGGCGGTACTGTGCTACCCGGAGCTTCGCCGCATCAAATTCCGCGTAGCGTAATCGTTTTAACTTGAGTTTGAGATCCCGGCTCCATTTGATCTTGTCGTAACGCACAAAATCGTCAATCTTGACGTCCGGCTTGGCCCGGCGGAATCGGTCAACCTCCGAATTGTACGCCTCGATGAAACCGCTGACGGTCGCTTCAAGGTTGGTGCGATGAAAACCGTAAACCACGTTGTCGCGGTTGCTGGAGACTCCGAGCGAGTGCTCTCGGAAAATCTCGCAGATTCCGGTGTCCGATGCGTATTCCTTTGCGTTCTCAGAGAGGAGCCACGTAGCGCCTGCGTCCGGGGCGACCGTTTGCCAATCCAGCCTCCGTTGGTCCAGCCATGCTAATTTCTCCTCCGTCCGCCAGAACTCCGGCACGCGGTGGTAGCGCAGGCGCTTCTTACCCGAGCACCGCACGGCCACCGTAATCCCCACTCCAACCTGAATCCCGAACACGTTGTGCGTCGTGCCGCTCAGCTTTGGGTTCTTGCGGACGTTGCCGTGTAGGTCGATGTGATCGATGTGCGTGAAGTCCTGCATCAGGTGCTTGCGCATTCCATCAAACGCAATCTGGTCCACGAAGCTGTTGTTAGACACGAAACAGACAATGCCGTCGCGCCCGCCCAGCCGGTCAGTGGCCCAGCGGAAAAACTTCACATACGCGTCGCTGAGTTTGTTCTTGAGAGTCGCCTTCGAGTCTTTGGCGTAAGTGTCGCGAATGTGTCCATCGATCACCGGGTACTTCCGGTTCTTGTTGTTATCGTTCTCGTTCAACTGCCCCACGTTGTACGGCGGGTTGCCAATAATCACCGTGATCTGCGCTTTGCGCTCGCGGTCCACGCGCTCCGTGTTCGCTTCGCTGAACATCGGCAACTGGCGGTCCTCGGCGAGATCCAAGGTGTCCACGAAACATAAGCCGTCAAACGGCTTGTATTCGCCGGCCAACTCCAAATACGCGTGCTCGATGTTCAACGCCGCAATGTAGTACGGCATCAGCATCACTTCATTGGCGAACAACTGCTTCTGGTACATGCGCGGCAGGTCGCGCTTCGAAATGCGCTGCATCAAATGCACGATGAAATTCCCGGTGCCGGTGCAGGGATCGAGAATCATCACTCCGGGCGAGGAAAGCGTCAGGCCGAATTCGCGCTTCAGCGATTCCTCGACGGCGCCGCACATGTACTCCACAATCTGCGGCGGCGTGTAGACAATGCCGTGCGTGTCCGCCACCTTCACCGAATAGCCGCGGAAGAAGCGCTCGTAAATGCTGTTCAGGAACAACTGCTTCTCGCTGAAATCGGCGATGGTCCGGGCGGCGCTCTCAATGGCGAGGTAGAACGAATCCAAGCCTTTCAAATATTCCGCGCGGCTGAAGCTCTGGATCATCAGTGCATCGATTACGCGCTCCACTTCGGCCGCGATGGCGTTGCGGCGGGTGAATTCGGGGTTGTCGAAGATCGTCCGGAAGAGCCGCTCGGTGAGCAGGTGCTGCACCAGCATCTCGTCCACGGCTTCGCGCGAGATGTTGGGGTTGAGTGAAACCTGGCAGAGCGCGAAAAACTTGCCGAAGGCTTCCTGGAATGGCCGGTTGTGCTGGTGCGCCTCCTCGATCTTGTGCGCCAGGCCGCGCGCCAGGTCGGGGACACGCTGGCCGAACTCTTTGACCGCCTGCTCGAATTCGCGGATCTCGGGCTCAGTGTGGGAGTAGAAGCGGAACAGCAGGTCGGCCAGGTCGCGCGCGTTCGAGAGGTCGGCCTCCATTACCTGGTTCCGGTCCTGGTAGAGCACGCCGCGGCGGGTGTCTTCGAAAATTGTGTTGCTAAGGGGGTAGCCGCGGCGGATCTTGCGGTCGATCTCGCGGTTCAGGTCGTCGTGCGAGTCCTTGGATTCCCAGTAGCCGCGCGGCAGGCTGTTGGCGTCGAAAACCGTGCCGTCGGGCCGTATCCGGTGGCCGCCGGCCTTGGCGCCCCATTCGGCCACGAAGCGCCAGCCGTGAAGCCGCGCGGAATCCGCCAGCAGGTTCTCGAACGGCCGGCGAAGTCCCAGTTCGTTCTCCACGCCTTGCCCGCGAAGGGCCTCGAGCGATCGCTGGTATTCGCGGATCAGCGGATGGGCAGGCGAAATCTGGGCGGATGGCCGTGGCATCTCTAATCGAGTGTCGATTGTAGCGCGTGGCCCGCGAAAGCGCGTGTGCCGCTACCTCTCAGATCGCACGCGCTTGAAAACAAATGGCTTATCTGCGTTTATCAGCGTTGATCCGCGGCTCAGATCGGTCTTTCGGACCTTTTCAGCGTCCCGCCGGGCGACTTGGCCCTGCCTGGCTCAGGTACAATATCGGTGTCGGCTGTCCGAAAAAAATGAACTTTTGGCCGAACTCCGATAACCTTTGGTGCCCGTTCAGCGTCTTCACGATTGAAGTAACACCACAGTTGCAACGGGGCCCACTGGGCTGGAAGGAAAAGAATGCAATCTCTCTCAAGCAGCGCCCCCGCTCCTGGCTCTGGCAGCGAGCCACAGACTATCCCCACCTTGCCTGTTCCCGGTCCGGCAGTTGTGCCGCCCAAACCACCGGTGAGACGGCGGTTTGTCATATGGGGGATTCCCTTGATTGTGGCGATACTCGGCGGAGGCATCGCACTCTATCTAAACACCGAATCCGGCAAGAAGGCTTTGGGGAAAGGCGCCCAACCCGTCGCGGTCGTGCCCGTGGTATCGGTATCGCTCGGCGACCTTCACGCCACTGTGCGGGTGAGTGGCACGGTGGCCGCGCAGAACTTCGCGGCCCTGCTGGCGCCGCGCATCGTGGGCAGCCGGTCGGGAATGAACCGCGGCGGCACCGACGCCAATTTCAGCCTCGGCAGCGTCGGAAGCGGCAGCGGCGGTGTGGGCGGCGGCGGTCCCGGGAACGATTTCGCCTTGATCCTGATGAAGCTCGCCAATCCTGGCCTGCACGTGAAAACCGGGGACGTGGTGGGCCAATTCGACCCGCAGATGCAGCAGCAGCGGCTGGACGACTATAGAGACTCGGTGATCCAGACGCAGAACGCCGTCCGCAAAATGATCGCCAACCTGGCCACAATCAGGGAGGCGCACGATCAGACGGCGCTTTCCGCCAAGGCCACTTGGGACAAATCGATTCTGGACATGCAGACGTCGCCCATCCGGTCCGCCATCCAGGCGGAGGAGTACAAGCTGGCGATGGAGCAAAACGAGGCCAGTTATAAGGAGCTCCTGTATGAGGCGTCCCTGGTGATCGAGCAGCAGGCTGCGCAGATCCGGGTTCAGCAACTGAACCTGGACCAATCCGCCATCGAGCTCAAACGGGCCGAAATGAACGTCCAGAGAATGACCATGAAGAGCCCCATGGACGGTATCGTGGTGATGCAGAGCATTGTGCGCAATGGCGAGTTCGGGCAGATCCGGGAAGGCGACCAGGTTTTCGCCGGCCAGCCTTTCATGCAGATTGTGGATCCCAGTTCCATGGTGCTGAACGCCACGGTGAACCAGGTGGATGCCGAGAAGCTCCGCCTGGGGATGAAATCCACCATCCGGCTGGACGCCTATCCCGATATCGAGATGCCGGGCACGCTCATCGGCATCGGCGCGCTCTCCAAAACCAGCACCTTCCGGGCGAGCTACGTGGGGGAGATCCCCATACGGGTCAAAATCGACCGGACCGACTCACGCGTCATCCCGGATCTCACGGGAAGCGCGGAGATCGAGATGAATTCCGAGAAAAACACGCTGGTGGTCCCGCGTGAGGCGGTTTTTGAGGAAAACGGCAGCCAGTTCGTTTTCGTGCAGGGCCCGGAGGGCTGGATACGGAAACCGGTGGAACTCGGTCTGGTGAACTTCACCACCGTGGCCATCCATTCCGGTGTGCAGAAAGGGGACGTGATAGCGCTCCAGCGGCCCATGTAGCCTGGAGAAGCGTTACCCGTCGAGCAGGCATTATGGCATCCAAAGATCTGAGACCCAAGCAGCGCCTGGGGCGTTCGCATCCGAGAAGGGTGAAAATCATCACCTGGATCGTCGGGCTGACTGTGGGCGGCGGCGGCTTGTATGCGGCCTATCGCTACACCGGGACCACCGAGGTGGAAGTCGCGGTGGCGCGCGTGAGACGCGCGGATTTCATCATCAGCGTGCGCACGCGCGGCGCCGTCAAAAGCGCCCATTCGTCCATCCTTACGGCTCCGCAAGTGCCGCTCCTGCGCATTGTCCACCTGGCGGACAACGGAAGACCGGTCAAGAAAGGCGACGTCGTCGTGGAATTCGACGCCGTCCAGCAGGAGCTGAATGTCATTGCGCGGACCACCGCCGTGCGCGCCGCCGACGGCGATATCGAGCAACTGAAGGCTACCCAGGTGATGAACGATGAAGCCGACGCCCTGAGCAAGATGCAGTCCGAGTACGGAGTGGAGAGCGCCCGGCTGGACGCCAGCAAGGCCGAGGTGCTCTCGGTGGTGCAGGGCGCCCAGTACCGCATTCAGGTGGGAGTCGTGGAAGGGTCGTTGCAGCAGGTCAAGTCCACTATCAATGCGCACCAGGTGGGAAATCAAGCCGACCTCGCCCGCGTCGGCCAGCGCAAGGACAAGGCCGTCACAGACCTGAACCTGGCTGCCAGCTACCTGCCCCAGATGCAGCTTCGCGCGCCGGCCGACGGCGTTGTGAACGTGCTTCAGAATTTCCGTTCGCAAGGCACCTTCGGCCAGACGCCGCCGCCGTTCAAGGAAGGCGACAATGTGTGGACCGGAGCGGCCATCGCCGAGATCCCGGAGCTCTCCGAGATGTACGTGGATCTCAGTCTGGAAGAGGTGGACCGCGGCAAGCTCCAGCTCGGCCAAGCCGTACGGGTGCGCGTGGACGCCATTCCGGACAAGGAATTCGCGGCTGAAATCACTTGGATCAGCCCCATCGCCGCGCTGATCTACAGGGGCGGCTCCACGCCGGAGAAGACTTTCCCGGCGCGCGCCACCCTGAAGAACCTGGACGACCGTTTGCGGCCGGGCATGAGCAGCACCGCCGAGATCATTATCGAGCGGCAGCCGAATCAACTGCTCATTCCCATTCGCTCCAGCTTCGACCACGACGGCAAGCCCGCGGCCTATGTGCAGATCGGCAAGGAATTTGTGGTCCGGCCCATCGAGGTGGGCCGGCGCAACGATGAAGACATCATCGTGACGGGCGGTCTGAAGGAAGGCGAAACGGTGACGCTCGAAAGCCCGGCAGACGCGGCCAAGAGGGCGAAAAAGAAGCTGTAAACGCGCGCGTGAGCGCTCTGGTTGGCGGAGCGTTTCCCGAGCGGAAATGGTTCTACATGTTTAAGAAGGTAATCATTCGGTTATTCGGGCTGGCGATCCTGGTGGGCCTGGGATATGGCGGCTACCGGTTCTTCCAACAACTGCCGGAACGGCAGCAACAGATCGCCACGGCCAGAGTGCAACGCAGTGACGTGGTCATCCGCGCTTTCTCGCGCGGAGAACTGCACGCCGTGCGCTCGGTCGCCATGCTGGCGCCCAACCTGAACGGCACCGTTCAGATCACGCGGCTGGCTCCGGTGGGATCGCTGGCTCAAGAGAAGGACCTGGTCGTCGAGTACGATGATTCCGAGCGCCAGGCAGCGCTGGAAGAGGCGCGGCTGGGGGTGCAACAGGTGGACGAGCAGATCAAACAGGTCAAAGTCACCCAGGACATCCAGGCCAGCGAGGATGCGTTGACCCTGCTGGGAGCGCGTTATGCCATCCGGACGGCTGAGCTGAACGTGCAGCAGAACCCGATCCTGGACCCCATTGACGCCAAGAAGAACATTCTGAACCTCGAGGAGACCAGGCGGGCGCTGACGCAACTGGAAATCGACGCCAAGTCGCGGCAGGACCAGTTCGCTTCGCAGCTCGCGGTCTACCAGGAGCAGCGCAACCGCAGCCTGCTGACGGTGACGCAGGAATTGAGCCGCATCGCGCAGACCAAGTCCCTGGCGCCGATGACGGGGTTAGTGGCGATTCGCCAGAACCGCGCCGGGAATTTCAACTTCGGCCAGCAGATGCCCGACGTTCGGGAAGGCGACACGCTCCAGCCGGGCATGCCGGTGGCGGACCTGCTGGACCTTTCCGAAGTGGAAGTTTGGGCCAAGGTCGGCGAACTCGACCGCGCCAACCTGAAGGAAGGCCAGGATGCAGTCTTGCAGCTCGACGCCATTCCGGACAAGCAGTTCCACGGCAAGATCAAAAACATGAGCGGCACCGCAACTTCGGACGTGTTCTCCGGCGATCCCTCCAAGAAGTTCGATGTGGTGTTTTCGGTGGACATGCGGCAACTGCTGTCGGGGCTGGGGATGAAGCCCGCCGACATCGATCGCATCATGGCGACGGCGGTGGAAAACGCCAAGAAAAACCTGGGGGCCACCCCCGCCAGCTCAATGTTCGGCGCCGGGCCCACGGACCAGGGCGGAATGGCGGGCGCAATGCCGGGCGCGGAGGACAACCAGGAGCAAGGCGGCGGGCGGGGACGTGGGGCGCCCTCTGGGCCCCGTGGCGGACGCGGGCAAGGCATGTCCGCAGCGGACCGTCAGAAAATGCAGGATTTGATCAAACAATCCCAGAACAGCAGTCCGGCGGAGCGCCAGAAGCTGATCGAGCAGTTCACCCAGTCAATGGCTGCCAGCCCTAGCCCTGTGGGTCCCTCGGGGCGCGGCGCTGGCGGGCGGGGCGGCGAAGGCCGCGGCGGCGGTGGCGCGGGCCAGGCCGTTGGCCGCGCGGGCGACAATACACTGCAAGAGTTGGTCAAGCGGTACACCGTTACGCAATACACGGAAGAGGAGCGCAACAACGCCAAACTGCCGCTTCCTCCGGAAGAGGACTCGCAGGTTCAGGTGCTGCTGCGGCCCGGGCTGCTGGCCGACGTGGAAATCCAGGTCGAGAAGATTCCGGATGCCCTGCACGTCCCCGCCCAGGCGGTTTTTGAAAAGAACGGAAAGCCGACGGTGTTCGTGCAGCAGAAGAACAAGAGATTCGAGGCCCGGGAAGTGCAGGTCGTCAAGCAGAGTGAATCCATGATGGTGCTGGCCTCCGGCGTGAAGCAGGGCGATATCGTGGCGCTCTCCGATCCCACGGTCCAAAAGTCGGGAAAGAAGGAAACCGGCGAAAAGAAATCGCAGGGCAGCCCCATGGGCGGCATGGGGGGAGGGAAGTAGCCATGACGCTTTTTTCGCACGTTATTCCCGAATTGAAGATGGGGATGGCCAGCCTCTTTGCGCACAAGCTGCGCAGCCTGCTGACCATGCTGGGCATGATCTTTGGCGTGGGCGCGGTGGTGGCCATGCTCTCCATTACCGCCGGCGCGCAGAAAGAGATGATGAGCTTCATCGATCAGCTCGGCGTCAACAACATCATCGTGGAGGCGCACGAAGCGGTGGACCGCAACGAGCTTCAGCTCGTCCGCGCCGTTTCGCCGGGCCTGAGTTTCCGTGATTACCGGGCGATCTCGGAAAACGTGCAGGGTTTGGTAGCTATTACGCCGCGCAAACGGTTCAAGCCCCAGAAACTGCTGCCCAAGACAGCCCAGGAACCGCCCCAGCTCATCGGCGTGCTGCCGAATTTCGTGGAGATCAACAGCCTGAAGCTGGGGGCAGGACGGTTCTTTACGGACGCGGAGAACCAGGCTTCGACGCCTGTGTGCGTGCTGGGCGAAAGCGCCAAAGTGAACCTGCTGGGCTACGACAATGCCGTCGGCAAGTACGTGAAGGTCAACGACACGTGGCTGCAGGTGATCGGGGTGCTGACGCCCCAGGCCGGCAGCGACTCGGAAGTGGAAGGCGTGCAGTCGGTAAGCCGCAACAACATGGTGATTGCGCCGCTCAACACGGTGATGCGCCGGTTCGAGGACAATACCAGCTATCTGAAGGACGAAATCGACGGCATCTACATGAAGGTGGGGCCGGGTGTCGATTCCATCGAAACGTCCAACGTGGTGCGCGCCATTCTCGAGGCGACCCACAAGGACGCAGGCGATTTCACTGTGGTGGTGCCCGCGGGGCTGCTCGAAGAGCGGCGGCGAACGCAGTTCATCTTCAGCATTGTCATGATCTGCATCGCCGGTATTTCGCTCCTGGTGGGCGGCATCGGCATCATGAACATCATGCTGGCGACGGTGCTCGAGCGGACGCGCGAAATCGGCATCCGCCGCGCGATTGGCGCCCGCCAGAGCGACATCGTGCGCCAGTTCCTGACCGAGGCCGTCTTGATCTCGATTGCTGGCGGTCTGATCGGCATCGGGTTCGGGTTCACATTGTCGCAGATTATAGCGTCCGCCGCGGGATGGTCGACCGTGGTGACCGGTTCTTCGATCGCGATTGCGTTCGGCGTCTCGGTATTCATCGGGCTGTTGTTTGGCATTTATCCGGCCGTTCAGGCCGCGAAATTGGATCCTATCGAGGCCATTCGTTACGAGTAGAACTATGCTGTTCCGAACTTCATTCACAGGCATTCTCCTGACGGTAAGCGCGTTGGCGCAGATATCGTCTTTTCCCAAACCGTCTTACTTTAGAGAGACGTTTCAGAAGACCCAAACCAAGGTCGAATTGAAAGACCCGGTGCGGCTGAAGGATTTCGTGGTCGACGGCAAGCTGGAGCTTTCCCTGAAACAATTCCTGGAATTGGCGATGGCCAATAACACGGACATCCAACTCCAGTTGATCAGTGTGGAGATTCCCAGGAACAACATTCTGGCGGCTTTCGGGGTGTGGGATCCCAAAGCTCTCGCGAGTTTTTCCACCACCCGGTCCACCACCGTGCCGACCAATGCGACCACCGCTGAAAATGCCGCGTCCCTGACGAAATCGCTCACCCAGCCGTACGCCCTCCAGTACAGCCAGACGATCCCAGAAGGGTTGAGCTATACCGCAAGTTTTTCCGGGGCGAAGAGCTCCCAGACCAACTCTTACAACAACTACAACCCGGCACTCACGGCCAACATGAGGTTCAGCGTCACCCAGCCGTTGATCCAGAATTTCGGCTCGTATGTGAACCGGATTCCGCTGATGACGGCCCAGAGCAATTACCGGATCTCGGATTACGCCATGCGGGTGCAGCTCTTGACCTTCGTAAACATCGCCGAGACCGCCTATTGGAACGCGATAATGGCGCGCGAGAACGTGAGGGTGGCGGTAAGCGGCCAGGACAATGCCGAGGCGCTTCTCAAGTACATGCAGAAAGAACTGGGACTCGGGGCGCTGTCACCACTCGATATTTTTAACCCGGAGCAGTCGCTGGCTAATGCTCAGCTAAGTGTATCGCAGGCGAAATGGGCTCTGGACCAGGCCGAGGATACGCTACGCCACCAGATGGGCGCAGACCTCGACCCGGCGGTCCGCAAACTCCCCATCGTGCTTACCGAGTCGATGGACATGAAGCCGGCCGAATCCATGACCGTGGATGCGGAGCAGGCGGTGGCGAAGGCGCTGGTTAACCATCCGGCCCTGAGACAGGCCTTGCAGAAGCTGGATGTGGACGACCTCGGAATCCAGTCCGCGAAGAACGGCCTTCTTCCGAACCTCTCCTTTTCCCTGTATTACCAATCCAACGGCACCGGCGGCCTGTACAACCCCGGCCTTTCGACAATCGCCGGAGCCGGCACTGTGTCGGCGGTGGTTCCGGGCGGCATCGCCGATGCGCTGGACCAAATGTTCGGTTTCTCGTATCCGACCTACTATGCGGCCCTGACCTTGAACCTGCCTATCAAGAATCGGGCCGCCTCAGCGGCCATGGCCACCGCGACCGTTCAGAAAAAGACCGACATGCTCAACATGCGCAACCAGGCGCAGGCCGTCCGGCTGAACATCCTGACTGCCGCATCCAAGCTGGAGGGATCCAAAGAACAGTTGAAGCTGGCACAAGTCGCCATGGATTTCGCGCAGAAGAATCTCGACGCCGAGAACACCAAGTTTCAGCTTGGCACCGACACCAACCAAGACGTGATCCTCGCACAGAACTCGCTGGTGCAAGCGGAATCGGCGGTGGTCACCAATCGGATCGGCGTCAAGATGAATCTGCTGAACCTGTGGACGCAGACGGGCGAACTGCTGGACGAGCGGGGAATTGTAGTCAGGTAGGCGCGTAACCGCCGCCGGCGCTACCACATCATGCAAACGCTGGTTCTGGCGCTGCTGCTGGCAGCGGTCGTGGCTTTCTTCCTGCCCACGATGCAGAATCTTGTACGGGGTGCTCTACGTGCGCGCCCCGCGGCCATCTGGGCCGTTCCATTTCTTCTCGTCGCCATCTTCAGTGGCGCGGCCGCGCTGGCCGGTGCGTTCAGCTTCTCGCTGGCGCTTCTGGTCCTGGCGTATACAGCCGCGCCGGTGGTTTGCGCGTGGGTCGGAGGGGCCGGGTTCATGGGGCGGCCGGCGGCGCTCGATTTCGTGGCCATTCTGCTGCTCTGGCTGCCGCTCGAATTCGCCGTGGGCGCCCGCCTGGTCCCGCGCCCGGCGCAAGGATTCCTTCATAGCGTGGCGTATGGAATCGCCATTCTCCTGGGCCTGGTGCTATTTACCGGATTCCGGTCGTTTTCAGGGATGAAATACAGCCTGCCGCGGCGGGGGTCCGATTTCGGGCTGCCTGTGGCGGCTTACGCCATCACGGCGCCGGTGTTGATGGTCGCCGGGATAGCCCTCGGGTTCATTCCCATGCCGCACTGGCCCGGAGCCGATGCGACCGGTGGCCGGATGGCCGGCGCTTTTGGGGTCATCCTGGCGGGGACGGCGCTGCCGGAGGAGATCCTGTTCCGCTCGCTCATCCAGGGCTTCATCCAGCAACGCTTCGGCGCGAGTTGGCAAACCCTGCTGGCGGCGAGTTTGATCTTCGGCTGCGCGCACCTGGACAACGGACCGCAGCCGTTGCCGAACTGGCGCTACATGATCCTGGCAACCATTGCGGGCGTGGCTTACGGCAAGGTCTTCCAGAAGGCATCGACGGTGCTGTCTTCGGCGGTTCTGCACGCTGGGGTGGATTGGACCAAGCATTTCTTCTTTTGACGTGTTTCTTCTATGAGCGCACTGTGATCGCGGACAGCGCTAGTGCCCGAATCTAGCTTCGTAATTACGCACGTATCGTTTCAGAGCAGTTTGATACCACTTCATCCCGTAGCTCCGAGCCTCGCTGAGAGCCTTGTCGGCATTCCAGTGATCGTGTCCGACTCGATAGCAGGCGACCACCGTGCCCGTGCGGTTCTCACCGCGTTTGCAATGCACGAAAACCGGCCACGCTGCGCTGTCATTCATCAATGCCAACGCCGCCGAGATCTGCTCATCCGTAGGCGATTTCCGGTTTTTCATGGGAATGCTCACATAACGCATTCCGTCAGCCTCCACGAGCCGCTTCTCTCCGCCCTCAGAATGCTCCGCTCCTCGCAAGTCGATAACGGTCTTCACACCCAGGCTGGCCAAACTCCTGAAGCCCTCGGCTGTTGGCTGGCCTCCGCGATAGACATGCTCGTCGACCTTATAGAAGTTCTGGAGGCCCCGGAGCCTGGGATCGGCAACTGTCGTTGCCAACGCCAGACACGAGGCGAGACAAAAGGCGATACCTGGGCGCAGCATGATCTTCCGAAGTCCAGCTTTTTCCTTGGGGAGCCGTCTTTGGCTCAACCAAATTCCAATTCTACGGCGCGCGGAGCGAGATGGCATCCTCGAAGGAAATGTGGTTCGCCTCCAGCGTCAGCCCCAGGCCCTGGTCGAGGGCGATTCGATTGTGGATGTAGGCCGCGGCCGCCGCCAGCTCGCTGGATTGCGCCGTCGCCAGATCGCGCCGGGCTTGGACCACAGTGGCGATGGTGGAGATCCCCATCTGAAACCTCCGCTCTTCTCCCTGGAGTAGTTTCTCGAGGATGGTTCTGCGTTCGACGGCCGCCTGATATTGGGCGCGCGCCTGCTGCAAAGCCATTACCTGGGTGGAAACGTCCACGGCAAGCTGATTGAAGGTATTCTGCGCACTCAATTGGGTTTGCCGGTGCGTCAACTGATCCATGGCATGATCCGCCTGGGCTTGGGTATTCTCCAAAGGGGCTGAGTACCGCACGCCCACTCGCTCATTGGGAAAGTTGCGGCGAAACACCTGTCCCAAGGCCGCGCCGACGCCGCCCACAAAATAGGGGTCCGGACTGGCCCCTGGAACGGGCTGTCCGGTCTGACCGGCGTTGCTGCTGGTGGCGAACACCTGCAAGCTGGGAAGCAGGCCGTTGGAAATGCTGGACGCTTCCATTTCCGCCAGCTCCGCCCTCAATTTGGCGTCGGCCACATCGGGCCTCCGGTTCATAGCGGTTGCCAGAAGCTCGCGCAGAGGGGGCAAATCGTCGGTCTCGGGAACCTCGAGCGGATCGATCGCGATGATGTGCGCGGCGGCCAGCGCGGGGTCGGCCTGCCCGTGCCAGCTCAGGGCGTCCTTCAGAGCATTTTCCCGCTGCGCGGCGGCGTTCAGGGCCACCGCCAGCGCCTGTTCCTGAAGCGCCAGGGCCGATTTGGCCCGGATCTGGTCGACCGCCGGGATTGCTCCCACGGCGATTTCCTTCCGCGTGGCTTCATCGAACTCCTGGGCGATGTCGCGGTTCCGCCGCTTGTATTTCACATCGTCGGAGGCCACCGAAAGATCCCAGTAGCGATCCAGGACGTTGGCTACCACCGCCATCAGGCGCATCTCGAATCCGCGGTCCGAGTTGGCTGCGCGCCGTCTCGCCGCCCGGATGAAGCGGCCATTGACGCGCTCGCCAAAACCCTTCAGCAGATTGTGACCGATGACCACCCCTAGGCTCGCCGAGGAAGTCGGATTCAGAACGTCGGTAGGTGCGGATTCGTTCAGGTATGCCCCCGTGTATGACATGCGCACCGTGCCGCCGCTCAACAGGCCCTGCGACACCTGGCCGTAGTAAGACCGGGTAGTGTAGACCAGTTCGTTGGTGCCGGCTTGCACAAGCTGGTCTTGAAAATACGTCTGGTGCCCAAAAACTGTGTAGGTGGTGAAAACCGGGTCTAGCTGCGGCGTGACAGGACCGATTTGCTGGATGTTGGCAGCCCCGGCTTGGGCCGCCGCCCCACCGGCGCCACCCCGGCTGATGCCGGCCACGCCCTGCCCGGAGGCCAGCGTGACGGTGGCGCCAGTCCCGCTTTGGACGCCACGCAGCGCCCCACCCGATTCGAGACGCTGCACATCCCATCCGAACGCGAGGATACTGTACCGTTCCACTTCCAAGTCCAAGTTGTTCTCGATGGCGATGGCGATGGCATCCGGCGCCGTCAGATAAAGGTTCCCCGCTCGAATCATGGCGTGCAGGCGCGCTGAGTCGGACACGCGCAGCGGCGGCACCCTGTCCGACCGATAAGACCGGATGAAGGGCATCCCGGCGGGTTTGACAGGGGCGATGGGCGAAAGTGGCTGCCCGTCGAGGCCGGAAATCAGCACGGCGCCGAGCAGAGAACTGGCTAGAAACGGTTGCAGATGCGTGTTCCTCATAGGTGGCTCCTACTTCCCTCCTTGACGAGGGTCTGGCAAAGCGGACCGGCGCTGGACCATCCCCGAAGCGGCTTCGGACATGGTGATTCTGTTTCTTTCCAGCGTGATTCCCAACGCCTGCTCGAAGGCGATAAGGGCGTGAGTGTAGTTCGCCATGGACTGCACCTCTTCGCTTTCAGCGTTTACCACGTCGCGCTGGGCTTGAATCACCAGGGCGTTGGAGGAGCTGCCAAGCTGGTACTTTCGCTGCTCCGCCTTGAGGGTTTCCTCGGCCAGCTCTCTGGTCTGGACGGCGGTTTCGTAGCGTACCTGCGCCTGCTGGAGGCCGATCACAGCGTTGCGTACGTCGACCCCCACCTGGTTGACGCTCTTTTCAAGCCCGAGTTGCAATTGCCGAAGCTGCAACTGGTCGGTAACGTAGTCGGCTTGCGCCGCGCGATTGCGGAGCGCAATCGTCAGGGAAATACCGGCGGAATAGTCCGGAAAGTTGCGGCGCAAAAGTTGGCCCAAAGTCGTGCCGTAACCGCCGATATAGAACGGGTCGGGAGTGCCGTATTCATACCCTACGTTGAGAGGATTGGGAACTCCGGCCTGCGCGTGATTGGTAAACGTGGCGAAGGCCTGCAACTGGGGTTTCAGCTCACTTCGATCTCCTTTGAGCACCAGAGCCTGGCTGGCTATGTTGAGCCGGTTTTGCTGGAGGTCCGCGCGTGCGGCCAGTGCCTGTTTGACCAACTCCCCGGTGGGAGCGAGATCCAACGCCGGCGGCACTTCGATATGGTCCAGCGGAACGATGTGGACGTCCGCCAGCACGGGATCTTCAATTCCGTGTTTGCTCAGGGCGTTTTCGAGGACGATTTCCTGTTGCAGAATATTGGTCTGTGCCATTAGCACATCCTGCTCGCGGGCTGGAATCTCGGCCTGGGCACGGGTCGCTTCAATGGCCGCCTTGGCGCCGATTGCCACCTCTTTCTGGCTGTCCTCGTACAGCTTTCGGGCCGCCTCCAGTGCCAGCCGTTTGAGGCGCAGATCCTCGTTGAAGGTCACCAGGTCCCAATACAGATTCAGTACCGCCGCAACCGTGGTGATGACCTGAAACTTGAGTTGCAGATCGGACACCTGTACATTGTTTCCGGCG
This sequence comes from Bryobacteraceae bacterium, assembly GCA_049515735.1. GTDB lineage: Bacteria > Acidobacteriota > Terriglobia > Bryobacterales > Bryobacteraceae > Fen-178. Next base: position 4,258 of record JBEKTU010000040.1, on the reverse strand, counting down.
ATGCGGATGTAGCGGCTGTTCACCGAGGAGCCGAAGCCCTGGAGCAGGTTCTGCGTCACGCTCACGCTCAAACTGCCGTAATCAATCGGGTTGAGCAGATTGCTGGGACTGTTGCTGGTGCTCCGCTGGGCGCCGTACGATGCGGAGACAATGGTACCCGGCAGGAACTGCTGGCTATAGCCGAGGCTGAACGATCGCGATCCCTGCACCAGGTAGCTGGTTTGGTCCACAATGACGTTGCTCTCCGGAGAGGTAAAGTGGCCCAGGCTGGCGGATATCGAGAGTAGGGGATCCAAGTTGGGGATGGCGGACCCGAACGACACCGTGATTCCCCCGCTGGAGCTGACACCGGTGCCGGAGGAGAGGCTGGTGAGGCCGACGTTGATGCCGGCCAGGCTCACGCTCTGCGGGCCGGGAGCTATGGGAGTGCTGGGAACCCTCAGATTGCCGCCCACCTGCGCGCGGCGAAGGTCCTCGCGAAACAGCAGCGGGCCGTACCGTTGGGTTTCGATATCGATGTTGTTTTCGAGCGCCAGCGCAATCACGTCCTGCGCCGTCAAATAGAGATTGCCGGCGCGAATCAGGGAAGCCAGGCGGCTGGAATTGGCCAGGTTGATCGGGGGCACAATCCTCTGTTGATAAGGCCGCGTCAGAAAGCCCAGCGCGCGTGGTGGGGGAGGCAGCACGGCGATGTTGGACGATTGGGCCAAGGCGTGGAAGGCAACCAGCAGCAGAAAAGCCAGTCGAAACAGTGTTGCGCGGTACGGGTACACGCGCCGGAGGGAGCAATCCGAGGGCCGATCCGGCTTTTCAGTTCGCCGCTTGCCATGCGAACGGCGGGGAGTGGAAAGCGGCGGGGCCGGTGTCCCTTTTTGAGACGCGGGCGTCCGAGTTCGAACACTACGGGGCAACCGCCGTGGGCCTTGGCGCGTCTCAGTCCCTTGCCCGTGTGGAGGGAACCACGGTTCGAAAGCTCGCCATTCTGGAGCCTGCGCTGGTTTACGCCCTGATCGTGGCGTACATCTGGAACCTGCGCTATAGCCACGGCGGCGCGTGGGTGGTGATCCTCGGACTGATGCTGCTCTCGCACCTGGCCCGCCGCGAAAACGCCTATAGCCTGGGCTTTCGCACGCGCCACATGGGTGCGTGCTGGCGGGAGTTGGCGCCGGCGCTGGCATTCCTGGCGCTGCTCATGCTGGCGTCGGGCATCCTGCTTCATACCCTGCGGCCCATCGCGGTCGAGACGGCGCTGGCGGCATTCGTCGCATATGTGCCGTGGGGAGTGTTCCAACAGTACGTTCTGAACGGTTACTTTCTAAACCGGCTCGATGCGGTGCTGGGGCGCCGGGCGGCGTCCCTGATTTCGGCGGCGCTTTTCTGCGGCGTTCACACCCCCAACTGGTTCTTGATGCTGGTGGCCTTCCCCGCGGGTTACTGCTCTACGCGCATCTACCGGCGATACCGGAATCTTTACTTCCTGGGACTGGCGCACGCCACGGTGGGCTTTCTGTTGTTCCTGGTGGTTCCGGATTCCGTCAGCCACCATCTCAAGGTTGGGCCGGGCTGGTTTGCGCACTGACTCTTTCGCCGCCTGCTGCGGGCTGTCGATAGCGTGCTGAGTCACGCGACCAAGGCCATAGACGTCGAGGCGCGCGTGGCGGCGCTGGTCCCCCTACCGAACGAACCGGAAAAGGAGGAGAATAGGTCTCATGGCGTTCCGGGCATGGGGTTTCTGGGTCATGGCGGCGCTGGTGTGGGCGCCTTCGCTCGGCGGACAATCGGCCCGAGCCAAAGACCTTGCGACGGGCAAGGTCCTGGTGGCCAGCCGCCAACTGCGGGATCCGAATTTCGCCGGGAGCGTGGTTCTGTTGGTGGATTACCAGGAGGGCGGCGTGGTGGGCCTGGTGTTAAACCGCCGCACCAGGATTCCCATTTCCCAGGCGCTGAGCATCGCGGAAGCCAAACGTCGGCCCGACCCGGTCTACATTGGCGGGCCCGTGGAAGAAGCGACAGTGATGGCGCTGGCCCGTCTGGGCGCCGATTCCGCTGGCGCGGTGCACGTTCTCGGCGACCTTTACCTGATCTCGACGAAGTCGCTGTTAGCCAAGACGATGGCGTCGTCATTGGGGCCTAGCGCCCTCCACGTTTACTGCGGCTACGCGGGCTGGACCGGCCCTCAACTGCGCCACGAAGTGGACATCCGCGGATGGTTCATTTTTCCCGGAGATGCGGCGACGGTTTTCGACCCCGATCCGGGATCGCTGTGGTCCAGGCTGATTGAGAAAACCGAGGCGCAGGTGGCGATGAACCTGCCTGGTGTCCGGGCGGCGACCCCTGCGCACCGGGTCACGAGCACATGTGTGACAGCCCTGTCCAGACCACGGAAAAGCTGAGCGAAGGCTCCGCCATGCGGTCTTCACCACCGTGGGAGGGTGCGACGCCCGCTGGAATCAGGCTTGCCGCTGGCCTTCGGTCCGTTTGACCCACTTGTAGGCCTTGATCGAATTGCGCCAGAAGTATTTCTCGGCCGCCGCCTGTCCCTTGCCCATGAAGTACTCATGCACGATCTTGAATCCAACCGGAACGGGCAACCACTGGTCGCCGTTCGGCCAGTCGCTCCCGTAAAGCACGCGGTCCATTCCGAAAACGTCCACTACTTCGTCGATCCGGGAGCGGTAGAATGCGAGATCCGTGGGGATACTGCCGTCTTCTACCCGGCGCAGCACCTCCGATACCTTCACGTAAACCTGCGGCCGTCCCCGGATGGCTTTCATGCTGGCGTCATAGGAGGCCTGCGCCGCAGATTCGGTGGGCCGCAACATCTGCGGCAGGTGATCGATGACGATGCGCAAATTCGGGACCCGGTCGCTCACTCGCACCACACCTTCCAGCAACGACACGCTGGGATTCGCCGTATCCATAACCATGTCCGCATCGGCCAGGGCTTTCAGGTCGGCGACAAACTCCGGCCGGTCGACCTCATGGACTGCCGGGCCTTTCTCGCCTCCCCGGCCTGGCCGCCCGCCCAGCCCGTACCGGATACCGCGGAAGAGCGGGTTCTTGTGGAACCTGTCGAGCTGCGCCTTGAATTCGGGTGTACCGGGCGTGAGGTGCCCGATGGTGCCCACCATGATGTCGTTGTCCCTAGCGACGTTCAACACCCACTGGTTGTCCTCCAGCAATGGGCTGCACTCGATCTCAATCGCACCCACGATGCCCAGCGGTTCGGCGATAGGGCGGTACCGCGAGGGCAAAGAAGGCATATACATGACCTTGTGCGCCGGGTTGTTCGCGCTGGGCCATGGCACGCCCCCGGGACGCGACGTGTCGAACAGGTGAATATGCGTATCGATGATAGGTATGGATGAGGGCGTCTGCGCGCCCGCATCCGCGAGGGTCAAGCCCGCGGCAACGCCGAGAAATGTTCTCCGATTCATAGGGGGATTCCGATCTGCTGCCTCTGCACTTGAGTATAACGCTACGGCTCGTCCGGAAAGATCCCGCGCGTGAGATCCTCCCGCGGCTTCTGGCGCAAAACGCTCCGCATGCCTCCGGCGAACGCCACCGCCGCCAGCCCCCACACGATGAGATCGACGGTATCCACGGGATTGCGCAACGCCACCGCGACCACGCACACCACCGTGCGAATCACCCACCCATACAGCCTCGACGGCTTCTGCCAGCCTTTGCGCACAGCCACTGCCGAGCGCCCGGTCATGAACGCGGCGCCCATGCCCAGGAAACCCAGCAGGCCGCGCAGGAATTCCATTGGTATGGCCATCATTTAGAAGATATCACCGGCGGCGGCGTTATATACTCGCTGAGAGAGGACAACCCACGCCATGAAGCGCGCATTGACCACCGTTCTGCTGATTGCCATCGCCGCGGCTCTCGGACTCGCCCAGGACCAGAAGAAAGCTGCCAGACAGGCCCAGCCCAGCCCTCCGGCCGATACGTCCGTCACCATCAATGGCAGACCATCGCCATCAAATACTGCGCGCCCTCCATGCGCGGCCGGAAGATCTTCAACGGCGCCGACGTGCTGCAGCCCGATAACACCATCTGGCGCGCCGGCGCCAACGAGGCCACTGCGCTTCACACCGATGCCGATCTCGACATCAACGGCCTGGCCGTGCCTAACAGCCCGTGGCAGAACCCCCTGAAATGCGGCACCGACAATTTCGCGTGTAAGAACGACTGACCGCGCCATCTCGGCGGTTGAAACGTCCGGAGACCGCTGGAGACGCCACACTTGAAA
>JBEKTU010000039.1:0-53114 GCA_049515735.1 Bryobacteraceae bacterium | reverse complement strand
AATGCCCACGATTTCGCCCTTGGAGTTCACCGTGGGGCTGCCCGAGTTGCCGTCGCTTATGTCGCAGGTGCTGACGAAGTTGAACGGCATCACCAGGTCCAGAAGCGGTTTGCCATCCACCCAGCGCTGCGGGAGCTTGTAGGGATCCTGATTGCCGGCGCGATAATACATGCCTCCGAAGGTAGTGGCGTAAGGAACCGGGGCTTCCGTCTTGTCCTTATACCCTCTGACGGCCCCGAAGGCGACCCGAGGGGTGAAGGTGGCGTCCGGATACTCGCCGGCGGGGAGCACTTTGAGCCGGTATTCGACAATGCGCTCGACGCTGGAAGCGTCCAGCGATTCGATCAGATCCTCATGCTTCTGGAGGAGCTTGCGGGCCGGTTCATCGACGAGGCGCGCCAGGCGGATCATCGCGTCACCGGAGTTGACGACCGCGTCGTGACTGGCCGCCAGACGCTTCCTCTCGGCGACATCCTTGAGCTTGGTGGAGCGCACGAACTCGGCGGCGGCCTGCTGCGGCGTCAGGCTGCCCAGCAGGGCCTTCACGGGCGCTTCCTTTTCACCCAGAGCCTTGACATCTTCGAGATACGGGGCCAGGAGCGCAGTCTCGAAGGCATCGTCGATGGGCGCGGGCGAGTATAAGGCAAGCTCCAGCGAGGGCAGAGCGCTGTCGCGGTACTCGGGCAGGCGCTGGTCGTTGGGCTTGGCGCGCTCCTCGGACAGGCGGACGATCTGGCGGGCGAAGCGGAACAGATCCGACCCCAGCGCCGCGGGGCGCTCGAGCACCTGGTAAGGCTTCTCGAACGGCGTCCAGGTCTTGTAAGCGGCCGCCACTTCGTCCCACACTTTGCCAGCGGCGGTTCCCAGCTTAGGGTCGCGCTCGACGGCATTGCGCAGCTTCTTTTCGAAGCTTTGTTTGCGCACCGTCAGCGTCACATCGTTCAAGCCGATTAACTTGCCGGCGGTCGATTTGTAGGTGTTCGAGAAGCCGAGCAAGGTCCGCTGGGCCAGCCGCCGGTTCCCCTCGCTCTGGGCCGAGAAGGTCCGCAGGGCTTGAATGCGCGGCTGCAACCGCGTCAGGGTCAGGGGCAGGGAAGTGTCCCGGTAAAAGGCGAGCTGCGCCGCGGTGTCGAGGCGCGACGTCGTGCCCGGGTTTCCAGCGACGAATACCGTCTCGGTGTCCTGGACGCCCTCGGCGCTCCACTTGAGGTAGTGCGGCGTGGCGGCGGGCTGGCCGCCCTCGTAGGCGCGGAGGAAAGCGACATCGAAGTCGTAGCGCGGATAGGTGAAGTTATCGGGTTCGCCGCCGAAAAAGGCGATGGCGAACTCGGGAGCGAACACCAGGCGCAAATCGGTGTACTTCTTGTACCGATAGAGATCGAAGCGCTGGCCAGAGTAGAGCTTGACGACGGTGCAGGTGTCGCCGGTTTTGCCGGCGCAGGTTTTCTCGATGCGGGCGATGGCGGCGTTGCGCTTTTGCAGCGCTTCGGCGGCCTTGACGCCGTCCTTGTCGGCGTCTTTCACCTGGCTGGTGACGTCCTCCATGCCGACGAGGACGTTGGCCTCCAGGTCCGGGCACTTGAGCTCCTCCTGGCGGGTGGCGGCGTAGAAGCCGTCCTTGACATAATCGTGCTGCGCCGAGCTGACTTTCGAAATGCAATCGGAGGCCACGTACTGATTGGTGAAGATCAGGCCGCTGGGCGAGACGAACGCTCCCGATCCGCCGCCGATGCGCATAGATGCCAGCCTCAGGTTCTCGAGGAACTGATCGGTGACCTCGAAGCCGTACTTCTCTTGGACCTGGTCTTTGGGGAACTGATTGAAGAGCCACATGCCCTCGTCGGCCACGGCGGGCAGGGCGAGGGCGCACAGAAGGAGGAGACGGCGCAATCTCATGAGAGCTCCAACACTCCAGTGTAAGGCGGGCGCACAAGGCGCAATGACCGGCGCGGTACAATAACCGCTTCGGGAGGATAGTATCGTGACAGAACTCGTCGTTCACCCCACCGCGAAGTTCATCAAGGCAGGAGCGATCCTCGCGGCCATCGTTGTTCTGGGGTTGGAAATCGCGTACCTGGCAAAATGGCGCCACAATGAGGCGCTGGCCTGGGTGCCCATCGCCGCTCCGCTGGTGCTGCTGTGGCCGGCCGAGCGCTGGCTGCGCCGCCATTTCATCAAGGCGGTGTTTACAGCCGACCACCGGCTGCGCTATGAAGTCGGAATAACCTCCAAATCCACGCGCAATATCCAGCTTTATAAGGTGCAGGATGTGCGGGTGGACCAGCGGCTGGCACAGCGTCTGTGGAAGGTGGGCAATCTCTCCATCGAGACCGCGGGCGAGGCCAGCCGCCTGACGATCCGCAACGTGGACAACCCGCAGGCGCTGGCCGACAACATCATGACCCGGGCGCAGAATGGACCGACCGGCACGTGAGCGGAAAGCTGACTGGCAAAACCGCGGTCTGGTGCGTTGGTTAGACGGCGGGATCGTGACTCTATTACCAGAAAGGTCGACACTGCTGTTGCCCTTTAGGGAAGCCACGCCGGATAGCCTGCCACCGCTGCGGGTGGGGGTGGTCGTCGATCGCAGTCACGCTGCGCCATGGATAGATACCCTGATCTCGTTTCTGAGACAGCTTCCAGGAACTGACATTTGCCTTCTCACTCTCACTACCCGAGCTCTGGCAGCATCGAAGCGGCCCTCATGGTTGACGGATCGCCTTTACTCCGCCAGTCAAGCCAGATTCGATCCGTTCGGCGATCTTACCGCCGGCGGGACTGAATCTGTCACTCCGGAGTCAGTCGAAGGACTCCGCACCGCGGGTTGCGGAGTTCTCATCTGGCTGGCCACCTGCCAAGATCCCAACGTGGATGTTGGCGGCTTGGCGAAGCACGGAGCCTTCACTGTCCGCTTGGGGGAACGAAATCGGATAATCCCCTTCTGGGACGAGGTGGCCAACAGCCAAGCGACCTCGGCTGTCACCATTTACTGGCACGAATCCTCGTTGGCACATGGCCGGGCGGTTCGAAAAGCGGAAACCTCCACTTCCCAGGGGCTTTTCCTTGCTCTGAACGCCGAGGAGCCTCTGGTCGCGGCCATTCGGATGCTGGCCGGCTTGTGCCTGGAGATCCAGCAGGGAGGCCCGGAGTGCGAGGAAAACTTCCGCGGTTTTGCGAATGAGCCGATGGGAGAGGCCGCCCCCGCGAATTACCCGACTTCCTTCGAGGCGGGGCGATTCCTCGTAAGGAAACTGGCGCGAAGCGCGCAACTGCGCTGGAAGACCCGCGGCAAGGAGTCCAAGTGGTTCGTCGCGATGCGGCGGAACTCGGGCAGTTCCATCACCGATCCGAACCAGCTGGATTTGACCGGGTTCAGAGAAGTTCCTCCTCCTCCGGAGAGCGATCAGATGGCCGACCCTTTTCTCTGGGAAGCCGAAGGGCGCAATTATTTGCTGTTTGAGGAGGTCCCTGCGGGATCGTCGCGCGGCCGGTTGGGGTGTGTGGAGGTATTCGAGAATGGCTCCTGTTCGGAAATGAAGATCATCCTTCAGCGGGACTATCACCTTTCATACCCTTGTGTCGTGCCGGCGAATGGCGAGTTATTCCTCCTGCCCGAGACCGCTCAAGCCGGCCGGGTAGATCTCTACCGTTTCTCTCGCTTTCCGTGGGAAGTCGAGCTGGTATCGCCGCTGGTGGAGGGGTTGGCGCTGGTTGACACGACGCCCATTCTTCTCGATGGCCGCTGGTACTTCTTCACGACTACGGCGTCACCCTTCATGGAGACTCTTCTGTTCTGGGCGGATCGCTTGGACGGCGCTTGGAATCTGCATCCCAGCAGCCCTATCTCCTGTTCGGTGAGAAACAGCCGGTCCGCCGGGAATCTCTTCTGGAGGAATGGGCGGCTCTACCGGCCCACACAGGATTGCTCCATACGCTACGGGTATGCTATCCAGGTTAACGAGGTCATCCGTTTGACACCGACCGAATTCGAAGAGCACGCGGTGAATTGGATTCAGCCAGCGTGGTACCCAGGATTGCTGGGCACACATACCTGGAACGAGTCAAACCAACTGCAAGTCCTTGATGGCCTCCGCTGGCAAGCCGAGACAGGCCCACAGACAGCGAAGGCGCGAAGGGAGTCCTAAGTTCCATCATCGATGGAATTAGATTCCAATGAGCAAGTCACAGTTCAGAGTCACGTCTCCGCAGGATGCCGCCGCAGTTTCGGCTTTCCTGCAACGGATCTTTAGAATGGGTCCGGAGCATCCCGGAGTCGATCCCCGGCATATGCGGTGGAAATACTGGGATGAGTGGCCGGACTGGCCGGAATCGCGCGGGTACGTACTGACTCAGGCAGAGGAAATCGTGGCCCACGCTGCGGTGGTTCCGCTCACGTGCCTGTGGGAAGACCGCAAGCTCAAGGTGATCCGCCTGATCGACTGGGGGGCCGAGGCGAAATCCGTGGGCAGCGGCGCGGCTCTGTTGAAACGCGTGGGCCGGATGGCGGATGCGGTGTTGGCCGTCGGAGGCACGGAGATGACCTTGAAGATCTTGCCGGCGCTCGGCGCGAAGAAGTTCGGCATGGCGCACCTGTATGCCCGCCCATTGCGGCCACTCCGCCGGCTGCTGGGCGAGCGAGACCCGGGCTGGCGGGTTGCGCCGCGCTTCGCACGCGGACTCCTGTGGCGGTTGCAGGCGCCCTCATCCGTGCCCGCCGGCTGGGCGGCCCGCCGGATCACTGCGGACCAACTGGTGTCAAACGCATTCCCCCGTCCCACCCCACGGCCGGGCATGGCGGTTTTTGAGCGTTCGGCGGCCAGCCTGAACCACTACCTTCGATGCCCCTCGGTTCCAATCGAGCTCTACGTGGTGGAGAAGAGCGGGTTGCCGCGAGGCTACTTCCTGCTGGCGTCCGTCCACCGGCAAGTCCGGATCGCCGAGTCGTGGGTGGATTCGAGCGACGGCGGAGACTGGCGCGCACTCCATCTGCTGGCTGTGCAGCAGGCTCGGCAGCATCCCGGCGCGGTAGAGGTCGCCGCCATGGGCAGCGACCCGATCACCCGGCAGTCTCTTGTGGAGTGTGGGTTCCATCATCGGGGAGGATGGGAGCTGTATCTGCTGGATTCGAGCAAGCAAGGCCTTCCCGGCGCGGAACTGCGCGTTCAGATGCTGGAGGGCGATGCCGCTTATTGGCACGACGGCAGCGGCGGTCTCTGGGCATGATGGACTGCGCGAGCCTTGAGGTATTCGACGATGAGTCGATAAGAAGTCAGGGTCTCCAGGAACTCCTCATCCAACTCGCACTGGAATTCCTCCGCGATGGCCGATAGCAAGGTGATGTGGGCGACTGAGTCCCACCGCGCGAGCGATTCCTGGCTGGCCCCCGCTATGTCCGCCGGCGCGAGCTCGGGAAAAACAATGGAAAAGCAATGAGAGACTCTGGATTGAATGTCAGTCATTTCTTAGTGTTCGAATCTGGTGTGGTAAGGCGTCTTGAAGGCTGAGAAACCATTCCTGCGTCAGTTTCATGCCGCTCCCACTGTCGCAGTCCAGACCTATGGAGCGAAGGAACTCCCGCATCGGCCCATTGCGCCCGGTGGGCCGAAAGGACAGGCGGATGGCTGAGGCGCCTCGCTGCCGAAACAGGCAGTCGAGCATATGGTGTTCGATCTTGCGGGAGAATGCCCGGCAGCTTAGCACCCAACTCGTAACTTCGAATTGGTCTCCGGTCTGACAGCCGGCTATAACTCCAATCGTACCCAACGGCCCGAACCTGTCTTCGTAGGCGACTCCAACCACAAATCCGCCTTCGTCCGCCAAATGCCTCATCCACTCTGCCTGGGAGAGGCGGACGCCATTGAGGTTGAACTGGTTTGTCTTGTTAATCAACTCCAGCAGCCGTTGGTTGGCGGCGTCCTTGCGGGAGTCGAATGTCACCCGGCCGTGCAAACCCCTGACAAATTCGCCGCTATCGGCTCTTTCCGCAGCCTCATGGAAAGCTTCCCTCGCCTGGATGCTTGCCTGGCGCAAGGTGTCCTCAAAGTTCACGGCGGGTTTGCCGAAGAGATCGCGAAGCTCTTCGAACAGCGCTAGCGTCCTGGCGGGGTGATTCTGGGGGAACTGCAGGCAGGTAATCGATGGAAACGCCGTCCGGACCTCGTCGAGTTCCATGGGGTCGTCATCCACGAACACCACGCTTTCGGCGCCAATGTTCCATGCGCGCAGGATCTCCCCAATGTGGCGGGACTTAGGCCCCCAGTCCGCGCGGACCGGATAGAACGCTTTCGCGGGAACGTAGAGATCCTCCCGCCGCAACGCTTCTTCCACCACCACTAACTCGTTCTTCGAGGCAATCGCCAGCAGCACGCCCATCTCCGAGAAATGCCGTAATAATTGCTGGTATAGTCCATATATCTGCGAATGTTCCGAGAGACTCCAGCTCACCTCCGCGGCGCCGACTTCGCCCACGATCCCCGACCAGAGCGTCCCGTCCAAATCGGTGATAAGGCCCTTCATCGGGCTCGGCGGAAACAGCGTTTCCACAATCTGACCCGCGAGCACGGAGGCGTGTCCGAGGCTGTAGGGGAACCCGGCCTTCAGGTCCATCAACGGGTCCAGGCGGGATGCTACAGGGCTGAGCTTGTCGAGTCTCACCGGATTCAGGATGGAGACCCTCATAAGCTTGGCCGCATCCGCCAGGAATGCGACTAACTGCCGGTGTAACTCCAGTTCGTTGCGGCCGATCTGCCAGCCGGCCGAATGCCCGAGGAACGGGATCGGCAGGGTCGGTGGGGCCAGGGCCACGGGCATCCTGGAGGCGAGCGCTTCCAGTCCTCCGAGCAGCCGGGCGAGCCGGTCACGGCAATTCGCCAGAATATCCGGCTGCACGGAAAGGCCCCACCCACCCGTACTTCGTAGCCCCAGCCGCGAGTCAAGATCGCTCCATTCGATAACTACGGCCGCGGCTTCGGACTCCGAGCCGGCGGCCGCGGCGAGCGTGCCCTCAAGGTCACCGTACAGGCCCGTCTTGAGGTCCGCCGCCTCGTGTTGGAAGCGTTGCGCAAAATGCCCCTGCAAGAACGTCCCAAGATGCAGCGGCTCGAACCCGCAAACCAGGAAAAGCTTACGTTTCCGAATCGCCTCCTTACGCTGCTGGACAAGGGCAAGTGCTTGCGCCAACGTCATGATCTCTTCAAAGTCTACAACGAACCCCCGCAATCCAGCGCGTTCCTCATCGATGGTTGCTATGATTAGAGTCGATCTTCTGGAAACAAGGAGCACCGAAATGCGCAGGACATTCGCGTTATGGTTGACCCTCGCCCTGGCCACGGCGGTGGGAATCGCACAGAGCAGGTCGTCCAAGACTCTGGACATATATTTCATCGACACCGAGGGCGGGCACTCGACGCTGTATGTCGCCCCCACCGGCGAGTCGCTGCTGATGGATACGGGCAGCCCCGGGGGCCGCGATGTCGCCCGCATTATGGCGGTCATTCAAGCCGCCGGCGTGAAACAGATCGACCACATGGTACTGACGCACTACCACGGCGACCATGTAGGCGGCCTTCAGGAATTGGCAACCAAAATCCCGATGGCGCAATTCATCGATCATGGCCCCAACTCGGAGCCGAAAGAGCAGGTGCCGGGATTCCAGAAAATGTACGCGGAGCTGTACGCCAAGGCCAAACACACGGTGGTTAAGCCGGGCGATAAGATTCCGTTCGACGGCGTTACGGTGGTGGTGGCTACCTCCAACGGCGAGGTGCTGAAGACGCCGCTTCCCGGGGGCGGCAAACCCAATCCGGCTTGCGCCAGCTTTGCGCCGCGGGATGAGTCGCACGTAGACCCCGATAACAGGATGTCGGTGGGCCTGGTGTTTACATACGGCAAGTTCCGCACGATCAATCTGGGCGACTTCACCTGGAACAAGGAACAGGAGTTGATGTGCCCAAATAACCCGATTGGGAAGGTGGATCTTTACCTCACGTCGCATCACGGAATCGACCAATCTGGCTCGGCCGCGCTGGTGCACGGCTTACAGCCGCGAGTGGCGATCATGCACAACGGCACGCGCAAGGGCGGCGCCATTCAAACCATGCAGATCCTGCACACGTCGCCGGGCCTCGAAGACATTTGGCAGCTCCACTGGGCGTACGCGGCCGGGCTGGAGCATAATACGCCGGCGCTGTTCATCGCCAACATGGAAGACAATCAGACCATGGCGAACGTTCTGCTGAATCCTCCGCCTACATTCGGACAGCCAGGCGCTGGCAGACCAGGCCCGGGAGGACCGCCGCCGCAGGGCGGCCGGCCCGGTGGTGGCCCAGGCGGAGGCCGCGGAGATCACACGGGTCCGGCATTCTGGATCAAGGTGTCCGCGGAACAGGACGGAACGTTCAGCGTGACGAACACGCGCAACAACTTCACCAAGACGTACGCAGCGCGGAAGTAGGGGGTTTTATTTAAAACCATCCAAACACAGTCTGCGCCGGGATGGGCCTGTTGGTCGCCCGTGAGGCACATGCTGGCGTCTCAGTGAAAGGCATTCGGTGAGAAGATGTCGACGACGAAGGAAGACCGTATCCCTGGTTCTCGGAAGCGGCGGCGCTCGAGGTTTGGCGCACATTGGCGTCATTCATTGGCTCGAAGAAAGTGATTTCAAGATCAAGTCGATAGTCGGCTGCTCGATCGGCGCAGTTATCGGGGGCATATACGCTGCCGGGAAACTGGATGAGTATGAGCAATGGGTGCGTTCCTTGACGAAAGTCGACATCGTCACGCTGCTCGATCTTTCGTGGGAGAAGAGTGGACTGGTGAGAGGTGAGAAACTCGTCAACACCCTGACCGGTCTGGTGGGGGAGAAATTGATCGAAGACCTCCCGATTTCATATACGGCCGTCGCCACTGGCCTGAGAGGCCAGAAGGAGGTTTGGATGCGTTCGGGCAGTCTCTTCGATGCCATGCGCGCCTCTTTCGCGATACCTCTCTTCTTCACTCCGTTCAAGTACAAAGGGGTCGATCTTGTCGATGGAGGGATTCTGAATCCCGTGCCCATCGCGCCGACGTTTGGCGATGAAACCGACATGACGATCGCCGTGAACCTGAACGGGCCCGCTGGGAGTCCGATAGAGCCGGTTGATGTGAGTGCCGCCCCGGAGTCCCCTTCGTCTCCGTTCCGTGAGAAGATCAATCGCTTCATCGGCCGCCTCCAACCATCCATGACAAGCGGCGGCAGTCGGGATTGGGGAGCGTACGAAATCGCCATTCAGGCGTTCGACGCCATGCAGAGCACCATAGCCCGCCAGAAGCTGGCCGCCTATCCACCGGACACGGTCATAGAAATCGCCAGGAACGCGTGTCGGACGTTGGAGTTCGACCGGGCAGCCGAGATGATCGCATTGGGATACAGAAAGGCCAAGATGTGCGACTTCACGCCTTCGGCTGGCAGGCGCTAGCAGCCGCGCCCAGCAAAGAGCAGGCTTGGTCGTGCGACGACCTGCCCGTAGACGTGGACCCACGCTGGCCCCAGGTCCGATCTCAGAATCTACCCTCCATTCAGAGAGGCCGTGAAATCGTTGTCGAGGAAGTCATTTGACGCAGAACGCCCGCTCCTACCCCTCCGACTTCTTCCGGATCTTGATATCCAGCCTTTTGATCTTCTGATTCAGCGTCGAGAGCGGCACATGCAGGCTCTCGGCGGCGTCCGTCTGGCTGCCGTTGCAGTGCTCGAGCCGCTCCATGATCACCCGCCGCTCGAAATCGTTGACGATTTCGAAAAGCGATGCGTCCGCCGGCAGCGGCGCGCCGTCGCCCCGGCTCCGGCGGATGCCGTTGGCCTCCAGCAGAGCGTCGGGCAGCACCTCCACCGGAACCGATGGCTCGGTGGCCAGCACCACGGCGCGCTCCACCACGTTCTCCAGTTCGCGCACGTTGCCCGGCCAGGCGTGCTCCATCAGCACCTGCAGGGCTTCCGGCTGGAAGTGCAGAATCGACCGGCCGGCGGGGTCCAGGAACTTGTTGTTCTCGCGGCAGTAGTAAGTGAAGAAATGCCCGGCCAGGAGGGGAATGTCCTCTCTGCGCTCGCGCAGGGGCGGCAGCGCAATGTTGATCACGTTGAGGCGGTAGTACAAGTCTTCGCGGAATTTGCCTTCCCTGACGAACTGGTGGAGATCGGCATTGGTGGCCGCCAGAATGCGGACGTCCACCTTGACCGGGTCCGTCGCGCCCAGCGGCGTGAACTCCTTCTCCTGGATGACGCGCAGCAGCTTGATCTGCGTCTCGGGCCCCAGCGTGCCGATTTCATCGAAGAAGATGGTGCCCTTGTCGGCCACCTCGAAATAGCCCTTCTTGGATTGAATGGCGCTGGTGAATGCGCCTCTCACGTGCCCGAAGAGCGTCGATTCCAGCAAGTCCGGCGGCAGCGATCCACTGTTGACGGCCACGAACATCTGGTCCGCGCGCGGCGAGTTGGCATGAATGGCTTTGGCGACCAGTTCCTTCCCGGTGCCGGTCTCGCCGGTGATCAGGATGGTGGAGCGGCTGGAAGCCACCTGGGCCACCAGGTCCAACATGCGCACCATGCGCTCGCTCTTGCCGATGATGTTGGGGAAACCGTAGCGCTGCTTGAGGGCCCGCTTGAGATGGGTGTTCTCGTATTCCAGCCGCCGCCGCACGATCATGCGGTCGATTTCGATGAGCAGCTTTTCGTTGTCCCACGGCTTGGAGAAGTAGTCGTTGGCGCCGAGTTTGAGGGCGTTGACCGCGGCCTCCACCGAGCCATAGGCGGTGATCATGAAAATGGGGGTTTCATGGTCGCGCTGGCGGACGTCGTGGAGCACGTCCATGCCGGAGCGGTCGGGCATCATAAGGTCGAGCAGCACCAAGTCGTAGCCGCTGACCTCCATTTTCTGGAGCCCCTCGGCCGCGTTTTGCGCCTGATCGACGGAATAGCCTTCCGAGGAGAGCAGGATCTCCAGGCTTTCGCGGATGTCCAGCTCGTCGTCGACTACCAGCACCTTGCCTTTGGCTCCGGCAGCCGTGAAGTGGGGAGCGGTCATTTCAAGCGACATTCACCGGCTTCCTCACCGAGCCGGGCACGGCCAGCGGAAGCTCGATCCGGAACGAGGCGCCGCCGCCCGGCCGGTTGGAGACTTCGATGGAGCCGCCATGCTCTTGAATGATACCGTAAGTCACCGAGAGGCCGAGGCCGGTGCCTTTGCGCACAGCCTTGGTGGTGAAGAACGGATCGTAGATGCGGTGCAGGTGCTCGGGGGCGATGCCATGTCCCGTATCGGCCACTTCGGCCCTGACTCCCGAGTCTTCCGGCCAGGTGCGCACTTCCAGCGTTCCGCCCGCCGACATGGCGTCGCGGGCATTCAAGAACAGGTTGAGAAACACCTGCTGAAGCTGGCCGGCGTTGCCGCGCACGGGCCGCAGGCCGGGGTCGAGATCGGTCTTGACCTGGATTCCCGACTTCTGAAGCTGGTGCTCGAGCAAAGAGAGAGTCTCCTGAATCACGCGGTTCAGATTCACGTCGGTCAAAGAAGTGGTGGAGGTTCGGGAAAAGTTCAGAAGCGAATTGACGATCTCGCTGGCGCGGAAAGTCTGCTTGGCTATCTTGTCGAGGATGAGCGACTTTTGCGAATCGTCGCTCACCTGCTTGGCCAGCATCTGGGCGTAAGTCGAAATCACGGCCAGGGGAGTGTTGACCTCGTGGGCCACGCCGGCCGCCAGCAGGCCGATGCTGGAGAGTTTGTCGGCCTGCACCAGCCGCTGCTCAAGCTCCGCGCGGTCGGTAATGTCGTCGAAGATAATCAGCCGGCCAATCCGCTCCTGGTCCTTGGAAACCAGCGGCGCGATGGCGATATTCAAGGTAGTTTCGCGTAGACTTGCGGGCAGACCGTGGCCGTTGCCGGGCCCAAAGGACACCCCATTGCCGGCCGCGGGCCGCAGCACGAATTTGTAGATGTGATGGATGCCGGTCTGGCCCCGCACGCGGTCGAACTCTCCGGCCAGCTCAATGGGGAACAGTGCGGAGAGCGTCCTACCCACGGCGTGGTCGCGCGGAATGCCGCTGAGCCGCTCGATCTGGGTGTTCCAGCTTTCCACGCGGTCGTCCAGATCGGCCGCCAAAATGCCCACGTTGATGGATTCGACGATGTTCTCGCTGAATTCCTTGAGCCGCTCATACTCTTCCACCTTGCGCTGCAGCGAGCGGTAGAGCGAGGCGTTCTCGATAGCGATGCCCACGTACCCGGCCAGCGTAACCAGCAGCTCGACGTCCACGCTGGAGAGATAATCGCCGTCGGCCGTCCGGCTCACCCCCATGTAGGCGATGGTCCGGCCGCGGACGGTGCAAGGCAGGTAGTAGGTGAGATCCAGATCGGCGATGGTGTGCCGCACGGAAGCCGGCCAGGCGCGCGAGACAGCGTCGAGTTGGTGACGCGTGCGCTGGAAAAAGAGATACGGTTCCGGCAGCTTCCAATGGAGAAAGCTGAGATCCAGCCCCTCGCGGCCGACGGCGGCCAGCCAGGGGTTTTCGCCCATGGACTGCTTCAGCCGGAATTCGGGACCGCCGGGACCCTCCTCGGCCAGGAAAAACGCCATGTGCTTGATGGAGAGCGTCTGCCGCAGCCGTTCGCCCACCGACGCCAGCATGGCGTCGATATCCGTCTCGGAGCTGAGCTCCCGCGCGAACTCGACCAGGGTGCGGCGGTAGTCGTAGCGGTCGCGGTAGAAGTGCTTGTCCAGCCGCTCCTGAATCCAGTTGCGAATGGGCTGGAACAGGAAGGCGGTGATGAGCATCACGGTGATGAGGCCGATATTGCCGAGGTCCTTGAAATTCTTCTGCACCAGCTGGCCAGCGAGAACCACAATGCCCCAAAACGCCGCCAGCACGCAAATGGTGGCCAGCGTGTACGCATAGCCGCGCCGGAAGATGATGTCCACGTCCATCAGCCGGTAGCGCACGATGGCATAGGCCAGGGTGAGCGGAATCAGGGGCAGCGAGAGCACCGACATCTTCAGGTAGGCGTTGGGAATCACGCCCATGGCGTAGGGCAGCACGTAGAGCAGGGCGAAAGGCAGCATTCCGCAGAAGGTGCCGTTGCGCAGCCACTTGAGCTGCTGGCGCACGATGGGGTCCTCGGCTTTGCGGTATTCCACGCTCAGCGCAAACCCTCCAATGATGTAGGGGACGGTCCAGAACACCATCCAGACGCGATCCAGCATCCAGCGCAGCTCGAGCAGCGGAACGGCGACCGTCAACGCGCCGGTGGCGAAGGCCACGAAAACCGCGAAAAGCAGCGCCGCGGGCACATATAGCACCGTTGCCCGGACAGGTTTCCGGAGCCACTTACGCGGCTCGGGGAAGGTCAGGCAGAAATGCAGGAACACGGCCGGCGCCACCAGGCCGGCGGCCAGGTTGCCGAAATAAATGACCTTGTCGAATCCGTTGAACTGCCCGGTGTAGTGGAAGCAAAGGAACACGAACGAGGACAGGCACAGAATATAAAAGTGTTGCGCCTTCTGCGCGCTGCCTCGGCGGAAGTAGACGAACAGGCCGATCACCAGGTACGCCAATCCCACCAGGTACTGGTAGGTGACGGCCAGGTCCAGGGGCACTTCACCGACGATGACGGTGGTGTCGAAGTCCACCCCGCGGCGGCTGATGTGATAAACGGCCTTGCTCCACGACCCGATGCGCACCAGCACCTGGGTGACGTTAGCGGCATTCTCGATGGGAACCCCGTTGATTAACGCCAGCCGGTCTCCGGG
The DNA here is from genome assembly GCA_049515735.1 of Bryobacteraceae bacterium. Classification (GTDB taxonomy): domain Bacteria; phylum Acidobacteriota; class Terriglobia; order Bryobacterales; family Bryobacteraceae; genus Fen-178. Next base: position 39,338 of record JBEKTU010000039.1, on the reverse strand, counting down.
ATGCACCCCGGCATTGGACCCGCCGCTGCCTTTCGTGACGTACAGCGCCTCGACGCCCCCAGTCCGATCCACCCAGACCACACCATCTTCAGGGAGCCGGAAACGATGCTGTTGCTCGAAATTAATGACGGCAGCCACACCCGCGGCGAGGGTCAGGATGGTCAATATCGCGGTGGATAGCTGGAACTTGAGTTCCTGAAACATGGCAGCCGGCGTTACCTAGTCGCGAGACAATACTCCACCCTCTCGGGAGCACGTTTAATGCCGCTCTAGATCCGCTAGTCTTGTTTAAGAATAGCCGAATTATCTATCACTTACAAGGAAGCCGCGAGGTTTTCTCCGGTTTTTGGGAGAATGCACTATGCGAAAGTGTATTGCCTTGCCCCGGTGGTGGAAATCCGGCCTCAGTGGTCAAGCCCCTACTCGCGGGCGGCGGCGGGCCACTTCCATCATGAGGAAAAACGCCTGGCCTTCGGCGGCTACGCCCGCATGGTCGAAGGTGGGTGCTCCGCAGACCCCCTGCACGAAGCCGTACTGGTCCACCTTGGCGCGCGCGGCGGCGCGCATGCGGTCGGCAGCCGGGCGGTACCTGGCCGGCAACCAGCCCCCTGGCACGCCGGTGTAGATACTGAAAGCCAGTATCTGGGCCAGGTTGGTGTCGACAAAGCTCTCGGGCTGGTCCAGCACATCGTGGAACAGGCCGTCGGGACGCTGGTGAGCCAGGCATCCATCCAGCAGTTCCTTGAGAAACGCGGAGAGCCGCTCGCGCTCCGCCTGGCGGGACGCCGGCAGAGCCGCAATCACGCGCGTGATCCCCGCCGCCGCCCAACCGTTCCCGACTCCCCAGAACGCCTGGCGCCGGAACTGCTGGCGGCCGTCGTCCCAGATATGCGAAAGCAGCTTCTTCCCGGGGTTCCAGAGCCGCTTCCGCAGGCCGTCGATTTGCAGGATGGCTTCGTCATAGTGGCCGGTCGCGGCGAGGAATGGAGGGGTGGTGTAGTAACTGTCGGACCACATCTCGGGAGCGTTGAAGACGTGGTAGCAGGTTCCGTCGGCGGCGCGAGGAGCTTTCTTCAGGACGAACTCGAGCAGCCCGCGCGCGGCTTGCTGCATTTGTGGATCGCCCGTCAATTCCGCGGCGCGCCAATAGGCCGCCCCGCCCATGGCGGGATCGGTGGCCCCGCCGCCGATGGCCGCCAGCCGCCCATCCGCGGCCTTCTCGACCATAGCGCTCTTGGCCATCAGGACGACCCGCTCCCGGTCCCCCATATCCAGAAATGCCTGGGCCAGGATTCCCTGCTCCCAGGAATGGCGCTGCATGGAGAGCGCGGCTTGGGCGACTTTCTCGAGGAGACTGTCTTTGGCCGGGGCGGCCGGGCTCGGCCGGACCGCTCCCAGCGCGGCGCTGCCATAGAGAAAACTCCGCCGGTTCAGCTTCATGAGAGAAACCTTGAACGCGGATTATGGCAGGACGACACAATCGGAGTCAAATGCCGGCGCAGTGTTCATTCTTGATATACTGCATCATTGATACTGCACTGGGCCTAGCGCGGGCCTCATACGGAATCCCGGATGCGGTCAGAATTCGCTTCGCTTCGAAATCACGCCGATGTCTCCGTTCTGATAGTTGGCGGGGGCATCAATGGAATTGGCTTGCTGGCCGAGTTGGCGCTGCAGGGAGTCGATGTCCTGCTGGTCGACAAATCCGACTTCTGCGCCGGGACCAGCTCCGCCATGACGCGCATCATTCACGGCGGCCTGCGCTACCTGGAGAACGCGGAGTTCCGCCTGGTGCGCGAGTCACTCCGGGAGCGAAACCGGCTGCTGAAGAACGCGCCGCACTATGTTAAGCCTCTGGCCACGACGATTCCGATTTTCACTTGGACGTCGGGGATTGTTCCGGGAATCCGGAATCTGCTGGGATGGCCCGCCAAGCCGGGCGACCGGGGAGCGCTGCTCATCAAGACGGGCCTGGTGGTGTATGACTTTCTGGCCGGCCGCGAATCCCCCCTGCCGCGACACCGGTTCCGCTTCAGGCGGGCGGCGCTGGCGCTCCGGCCCGGTCTGAATCCCGAGGTGCTCTGCACCGCGACTTTCTACGATGCCAAGATCACCTATCCGGAACGGTTGGGCCTGGAGCTGGTTTTGGACGCCGAAGCCGTGTGTCCCGAGGCGCGCGCGCTGAATTACGTGCGGCCTCAGAGCGCCGCGGGCGGGACCGTGGTCTTGCGCGACGAGGTTTCCGGCGAGACCTGCGAGGTGCGGCCGCGCATCGTGGTCAACGCCACGGGCCCGTGGATCGATTCCACCAATCGCGGTTTCGGGCGCGAGTCACGCTTCATCGGCGGAACCAAGGGTTCCCACGTGGTGCTCGACCATCCCGAACTGGTGCAGGCGACAGGGGACGAGATGATCTACTTCGTCAACCGGGATGGCCGCATCTGCATCTTCTATGCGGTCCATGCCAAGATCATCGCCGGCGCCACGGATATTCCCACGGACGATCCGGATGCTCTCTGCGACGAAGATGAAGTCGATTATATTCTGGAGGCCATGCGGCTGGCCTTCCCTTCGATCCGGGTGGACCGGTCGCACGTGGTCTTTCAGTTTTGCGGCGTCCGCCCTCTGCCACGCAGCGAAGCCCTCACTCCCGGCCAAATCAGCCGCGACCACAGCTACCCGGTGCTGGCCCCGGGCGACGGAATCGATTTCCCGATCTACTCGTTGGTGGGCGGAAAGTGGACCACCTTTCGTGCGCTTGCCGAGCAGGTCTGCGACGAGATTCTGGGGGTGCTGGGGCGCCCGCGAATCTGCGATTCGGCGGATCTTCCCATCGGGGGCGGCAAGGGCTACCCCAGGATGCCGGAGGGTACCGGACTGCCTCAGGAACGGCTCGCTGCGCTACTGGAGCGTTATGGCACAGGGGCGGACAGGGTCGCCGCTTACTTACAGGCGGGCCCGGATGCGCCGCTCGCCTGTCACGCCGGTTACTCCCGCCGGGAGATCGAATTCATGGCGCTCCACGAGCGGGTTGTCCACCTCGACGATCTGATCCTCAGGCGAACGCTCATGGGCTTGCTAGGCGAGGTGAACGGTCCCTTGCTGGAAGAACTGGCGGCCATCGTGTCGCCGGTTCTGAAGTGGTCGAAGCACGACGCCGCAGCCGAGGTTGAGCGAACCATCCAGCTTCTGGAGAAGGTTCACGGCGTGACGGCGGCCGCACCATCGAAGTCGTCCTTCAGGTGACGGTAGATGTCCCGAAACACCTGGTAGATGCGCGAGTACTTTTCGTGATTGGCCTGGTTGGGCTCGAAGCGCCGGTCGAGCCGTATCATCTCCAGCAGCGATTTCCGCACGTCGGGAAAGGCTCCGGCCCCCATTCCCGCCAGGATGGCGGCTCCGAAAGGAGAGCCCACCGAGGTGCGCGGCAGCAGCAGCGGCAATCCCAACACGTCCGCCTTGATCTGGTTCCAGAGATCGCTGCGGCTACAGCCGCCCACGCTTCGCATCTCCCGGACTTCGGCGCCGGCGCCTAATGCCACCTCGACGTTGTGGCGCAGGGCAAAGGCTGCACCCTCCAGAATGGAGCGCGTGAGGGCCGCCTTGCGGGTGGCCAGCGAGAGGCCGAAAAACACTCCGCGAGCATTGGTATGCCATAAAGGCGAGCGTTCCCCCATCATGTAGGGGAGAAAGATCACCCCGTCGCTGCCCAGCGGTACCTGCGCCGCCGGCCCGGTCAGCAGATCGAATGCGTCGGCCTTCCGTTCAGCGGCGGCCTGCACCTCGGGCTGTCCAAGCTGGTCGCGGAACCAACGCAGGCAACCACCCGAAGAGACCATGGCGCCCAGCAGCAGGTGGATTCCCGGCAAGGCATGCGGCATGGCAATCAGGGCCGGCTCCGTCAAGCCGCTGTCATTCGGAATGATGACAACAGTCGAGGTGCCTGTCATCTCGGCGGCGATGCCCGGTTCGACCACGCCCACCTCCAACGCCGCCGAGGCGCTGTCCACAGTCCCGGCCATCACCGGAGTGCCCGCGCGAAGCCCGGTAGCCTGCGCCGCCTCTACGGTGACTTCTCCCTGAACGCGGTGCGCTTCCACCACCTCGGGAAACTGCCCCGGTTCCACTCCGCAGGCCGAGCATAGCGCCTGCGACCATTCACTCGTGGCGTAGTTGCGCATCTGTAGCAGCACGGCGTGCGCCGGATCCATGCCAAGCCGTCCGGTCAGCCGGTAGTTGACGTACCCGTTCACCTGAACGAACTGCCAGGTCTGTTTCAGAACCTCGGGTTCGTGATTCCGCAGCCAGAGCAGGCGCGCGGCAATGTAGAAGGCGTCCGGCCGGTTGCCGGTGATGCGGTGGATTTCCTCCGCGCCCAACAGTTCGGTCAGCCGCGCCGCCTCCGCTTCCGCGCGGCGGTCCATCCAGATCATGGCGGGCCGCAGCGGCCGGCCGGCGCGGTCAAGCGGCAGCAGGGTGGGTGCCTGGGAACTCACGGCCAGCCCCAGGACCCGTTCCGGCGCATGGGGGACCTTGGCCAGCGCCTCGCGCACAGCCTGGCAGGTTGCCCGCCACCAGTCTTCGGGGTCCTCCTCCACCCACGCGGGCCGAATGTGGTGCAGCGGATATTCGGCCTGGCAGACGGCGCACAGGTTTCCGCGAAGGTCCAGCAGGACGGCTTTCACGGAACTGGTTCCAACATCGATGCCGAGGAGTAGTGGTTCCAAGTTATCCCTCCACGCGGCGCCGCTATCGGGCAAAGAGCGGCGCGATGGAAACCACCGCCAGGCCGGTCAGAAAGAGCACGAACATAAGCACCAGAAGCCGCGTGACGCGCGCGCCGCCTCCGGCGAATTCCTTCCACACCAGGACGCCCCACAGCGCCCCCACCATGGTCGAGCCTTGCCCGATGGCGTAGCTGATGGCCGGCCCCACCTGCAACTCTTTCGGGGCGCTGGCGGCGACGAAGTTCGCGAGCGATCCGGCGATCCAGACCAGCCCGCCTGCGAGGCCCAGAAAGTGCACCCACGAATTGCCTTTCAAGTAATCTCCAAAACTCAGCCGGGGGCCGTCGATGGGAAACCGCATGAAGTAGAGATTGAACACAAACACGGAGGCCAGAATGCCCAGGCTGAAAACGAATCCGACGGCGTAGGGGCCGAGTCCGTTGGGGCCGGTCTTGCCGATCTCGACCAGCGGGTAAAACGTTCCCATCAGAATGCCGCCGACAACGGCCAATCGGATGCCTTTCCAAGTGGCTGCTCGTTTGGCCTCGGCATCCGCCTTGTCCCCGGCGCTGCTGCGGCTTACGGCGTGCGCGCGGTAGGCGATGGCATCGATGACGACGGCCGCCACAATCAGGGCGACACCCGTGAACAGCAGCAACGGATTCCCTTGCGGGTTGACGATGTAATTCCAGATGACCCCGACTATCAGAGCCAGCCCCACACCGATGGGGTACCCCACCCCCATGCCCGCCACGGCAATGGCGCCCACCACCAGGATGTTCGAGAAGTTGAAAACCACCCCGCCGGCGAACCCGCAAAGGATATTAGTGGTGCCCGCGTGCGCCAGATCGTCCAGGAAGCGGAGGCCGTCCGACCCCCATGTGCCGAAGGTCAGCCCAGCCAGGGCTGCGCCCAGCGCCACGCCAATGGAGTAGTCATAGTAGAGGAGCTCAAAGCGCCAGCCTTTGGCTAGCTTGAGGACGTTGGCCCACGATCCCCAGCAGATCATGGTCAGAATCGTGAGCATCAACACGAGTCCGTAGGTGTGCGGCAGAGTCATGAGTTCTCCTTTTACTGTTTCAGGGAACACACAGAATACAACACCGCGCGCAAGTGTGCGGACCAACCGCCGGCCGCGCGACGCTCAGGCGAATTTGTCCGTCGCGGCGACAAGGGCCCGGCTGTTCGGGGGGTCGAAGGCGCTGTGGCCGCTGTCGGGGGTGACGATGAGGTCGGCTTCGGGCCACGCACGGTGGAGCGCCCACGCGCTTTCCATGGGGCAAACCACGTCGTAACGACCCTGCACAATCACGCCGGGGATGTGGCGGATGCGCGCAACGTTGCGCAGCAACTGGTCGTCGGTTTCGAAGAAACCCTGGTTGAAGAAGTAGTGGACCTCAATGCGCGCGAAGGCGAGGGCGAACTCATCCTCTTCGTAGTGGCCAGTGAAGGCGGAGTCGGGCATCAGCTTGGAGGTGGCGCCTTCCCACCCGCTCCAGATCTTCGCAGCCGCGAGTCGCACGGCCGGATCGTCGCTGGTAAGGCGGCGGTAGTAGGCGGAGAGCAGGTCGCCACGCTCGGCCTCCGGGATGTGGGCGAGATACGGCTCCCACGCGTCGGGATAGAGGACCGACGCTCCGCGCTGGTAGAACCAGTCGATTTCCTGCTTGCGTAGGAGGAAGATGCCGCGGAGGACGAGTTCGGTGACGCGATCGGGATGAGTTTGGGAATAGGCAAGGGCGAGAGTGGATCCCCATGAACCGCCGAACACCTGCCAGCGCTCAATGCCGAGGCGCTCGCGGATTTTCTCGATGTCGGCGACGAGGTCCCACGTGGTGTTGGCTTCGAGAGACGCGTAAGGCGTGCTCTTGCCGCAGCCGCGCTGGTCGAAGTTCACGATGCGGTACTTTTCGGGATGGAAAAAGCGGCGTTGTTTGGGATCGGAGCCGCCGCCGGGACCGCCGTGCAGAAAGATCACCGGCTTGCCGGAGGGGTTGCCGCTTTCCTCGAAGTAGATCTCGTGGACCGGCGAAACCTGGAGCCGGCCCGTGTTGTAGGGCTCGATGGGAGGGTAGAGCCAGGTGACGGGGTCCTTCATGGTGGGTACAGGCAGGGGTTGGTTGAGCATCGCTGCCAGTATACCCTGGGTCCTATCGCGTGGTCGCACGAATAATATACAATTCATCAGACAATATCACTCGAAAGGCGAAAACCATGCGAAATCGGAATCTTGCCTGTTTTGCGCTGGCCGGCGCGCTGGCGTCGACGACCGCGTGCTCCCCAACCACAACCACGACAACCGGCCCTCCCATTGCCCACCTGGAGAAGCGAGGCGCAGCCACCCAGCTCATAGTCGACGGCAAGCCGTTTCTGGCCCTGGCCGGCGAGCTGACCAACACCGCTGCCTCCAGCCCCGAGCACATGAAGGCGGTGTGGCCGAACCTGGTGACCGTGGGTCTCAACACAGTGCTGGCGCCGATGGCCTGGGCCTGGATCGAGCCCCAAGAGGGCAAGTTCGACTTCACCTTCGCGGACGACATCATCCAAGACGCCAGAGCCAACAACATGCGCATCGCGTGGCTATGGTTCGGAAGCTGGAAGAACGGGCTCACTAACTTCGCCCCGGCCTGGGTGGTGTCGAATCAGGACCGATTCCCGCGCGCGCAACTGGCCGGCGGCAAGACCGTGGAGGTGCTGTCCACGTTGAGGGACGCCAACCGGAACGCCGATGCCAAAGCCTTCGCGGCCTTCATGCGGCACATCAGGGAAGGTGATTCGCCGGCGCGCACCACCATCATGGTGCAATTGGAGAATGAAGTTGGTCTGCTCGGCGATTCGCGCGACCGGTCGGCGCTGGCCAACCAGGCCTTTGCCCAGCCGGTTCCGAAGGAACTGACGGATTACCTGCAGGCGCACAAGGATTCGCTGCTGCCGGAAACGCTCAAAGTCTGGGGAGCGGCCGGGGCGAAGACTTCCGGAACCTGGGAACAGGTCTTCGGCGTGGGCAAGGGGAAAGCGGACGAGGTCTTCATGGCGTGGAACTACTCGCGCTACGTGGGGAAGGTGGCTGAGGCCGGCAAGGCCGAGTACCCCGTGCCGATGTACGTGAACGCCTGGATCGTGCAGCCGGAAGACAAGGGGCCGGGCGACTATCCGAGCGGCGGGCCGCAGGATCACATGCACGATATCTGGCGGGCCGGCGGGCCGCAGATCGACATTTTGGCGCCCGACGTTTATCTGCCGAACTTCAACGAGCTGGCCGATCGATACAGCCGCAAAGGCAGCCCGCTGTTCATTCCGGAATCTTCGGCCACCGTGGGGGGCGCGGCCAACGCGTTCTACGCCATCGGGCAGCACAACGGCATAGGCTATTCGCCCATGGGTATCGATCAGCCCCAGCGGCTGCTTGGTTTCCGGCCGGGAACCGGAGTCAATGTGGCGGCGCCGGCGGACCTCGCGAACCTCCCGTTTGCCAAGGCCTACAAGGTGCTGGGCCAGCTCAGTCCGCTGATTCTGGAAGCTCAAGAGAAGGGCACGATTCAGGCCGCGTGGCTCGACAAGGGTCTCCAGATGAAGGACATCGAATTGGGCGGCTATACCGTGAACGTCAACCTCAGGCGCAACCGGCGGGCTCCCAACGTCATTCCCGAGGTGGGTTACGCGATTGTCATTGCCGCGGGGCAGGATGAGTTCTGGGCGGCCGGCAACGATGTTCAGATTACGTTCCTTCCCAAGACGCCGGGGCCTCCCATCGCCGGGCTGGCCAGGGTGGAGGAGGGCCGGTTTGAGAACGGCAGTTGGGTGGTGACGCGCCTGCTGGCCGGGGACGATTGCGTGCTGGAATACGACCAGGCCAAGGCCGCCGCGGCCAGCCAATCCGGCAGCGGACTGCGCTTCATGGACGACGGGCCCGGCATTCAGCACGTTAAACTATATCGGTATCGCTGAGGAGATTAGCCATGAAACATCGGATTGCGTTTATCTCGATCGCTCTGCTCGCGCTGGCCGTCACGGCGAGCGCGCAAACCCCGGCCGCCGCGCCGATACCGCACCTGGAAAAGCGGGGCGCCGTGACCCAACTGATAGTCGACGGCAAGCCCTGGCTGGCACTAGCGGGCGAGCTGCTGAACAACGCCGCCTCGACGGCCGAAAACGCGCGGCCCGTTTGGCCCAATCTGGCCCAAGCCAACCTCAACACTGCCTTGGTGGGAGTAGGCTGGGGTTGGACCGAGCCGGAAGAGGGCAAGTTCGATTTCAGCGCCTTGGATGGGGCCTTGGGCGATGCCAGAAATAACGGTCTGCACGTCGTCCTGCTGTGGTTCGGGAGCTGGAAGAACGGCACGTCCAGTTATCCTCCCGCCTGGGTGAAACGGAACCCGGACAAGTACCCCGTGGCCCGGGACAAGGACGGGAAAGGCCGGGAGATCCTCTCGACTCTGAGCGCCACCAACATGGAAGCCGATGGCCGGGCGTATGCGGCCCTGATGCGGCACGTTCGCGAGGTGGACTCGGCCACGCGCACCGTCATCATGATCCAGATGGAGAACGAAGTGGGCCTGCTGGGCGACTCCCGGGACCGGTGCAAGGAGGCCAATGAGGCTTTCGCTGGGCCGGTGCCCAAGGAGTTGATGGACTACCTCCAGAAGAACAAGAGCACCCTGCTGCCGGAAACCCGAAAGCTGTGGGACGCCGCCGGGGGCAAGACGTCGGGAACCTGGGAAGAGGTTTTTGGCAATGGCACGGGCGCCGACGAGGCCTTCATGGCCTGGCACTATGCGCGCTACATGAACCGGGTAACGGAGCTGGGCAAGAAGGAGTACCCCATACCGGTGTACGTCAACGCCTGGCTGGTCCAACCCCAGGACAAGCAGCCCGGAGACTACCCGAGCGGTGGTCCGCAGGCCCACAATCACGACTTCTGGCGGGCCGGCGCACCGCAGATCGACGTACTGGCCCCGGACATCTACCTGACCAACTTCGCGGAGATCGCCACCATGTACAGCCGCAATGGCAACCCGCTGTTCATCCCGGAGACACGTGGGGACGCCGCCAATGCGTTCTACGCCATCGGCCAGCTCAATGCGCAGATGTTCTCACCGTTCGGCATCGAGAGGCAGGTTAGCGCGGATGGTCCGCTGGCGGGGGCCTATGGCGTGCTGAAACAACTCACTCCGTTAATCATGGAGCATCAGACCAACGGCACCATGAAGGCGGTGATGATGGACGCCGGCGCCGCCCCTCAAAAGGTGCAGATGGGAACTTACGTGTTCGAACTTGCTATGGGAGGTGGACGGGGAGCGCCGCCCGCGGCTGCTCCCACAGCCGGAGCGGGAAGGTCCGCCGCGGGAGTGCCTCAAGCGGCTGCAGGCGGTGGCTTTGGCGGCGGCCGGGGCGGGGCGGCTGCGGCCCGTGGTTATGCCATCATAATCCAGACGGGTCCCGACGATTTCTGGGTGGCTGGCGCCAACCTGGGCATCAAATTCTCATCGACGGTCGCGGCAACCCCCATGGCCAGCCTGGCCGCAGTGGAGGAAGGCCGGTTCGTGAACGGCGCGTGGGTGGTGGGACGCCACCTGGCGGGCGATGACACCGGCATGGGCGGCGGCGACCGGGCCAGCCTGCGGCTGACCGCCAATCCGGGCATCCTCCGCGTTTCTCTGTACAGCTACCGCTAAGGGCAAACCGGGGTCCGACGGTTTCCAATCCAGCCCGCGACGCTGTGAGCTATAATGATAAGATCGAGTGCCTATGGCGCGATCGCGTCGGTGCATAATTGTGGACCGGGTTGCTGAAATCCAATGAACTCTCCAAATAACATGATGAGAAAGGCGATATTGTCCGCATTGGTGGCGGTTCTGCCTGCGTTGCTACACGGAGGCGAAGGGCTTGGGTGGAAGGCTGCGGGCGGGGGTCTGACGCAAGAGCAAGCCGTTCCCGCGCCGGAGAAAGCCGCTCCACCGGCTCAATCCCCGACGCCGGATAATCCGGCGGGAGCGGTTGCGCCCGCCAAGCCGGCGGCGCCCGCGGCGACCGAAGCCAACCCGGCCGACCTGGCCGCGCCCAAACCATCCCCCGGGGCCAAGATTCCAGGCGCCGCGCCGGTGGATGTCAAGACTTATTCCATCGGCGCCGAAGATGTGATCTTCGTCAAGGTGTGGCGCGATGCCGACGTCTCGGGGCAGTTCCTGGTTCGGCCGGATGGCAGAATCTCGGTGCCGCTGATCGGCGATGTTACGGCCTCGGGCCGAACTCCGGAAGAGTTGGAGAAAGACATTGCGGAACGTCTTTCCAAGTTCATCAAGGATCCGCAAGTCAACGTCGGCATCCTTTCGGTTGGCAGCAAGAAGTATTACATTCTGGGTGAAGTGAACCGTCCCGGTGCTTTCCCGCTGGTGGTCCCGACCAATGTGCTGGAAGCGCTGGTCAACGCGGGCGGTTTTCGGGATTTCGCCAACCAAACGAAGATTCTGATTCTGCGTGGTGACAAGGTTTTCCAGTTCAACTATAAGCAGGTCACCCGCGGCAAGAAGCCGGAGCAGAATATTTTTCTCGAATCGGGCGATAAGATCATCGTGAAGTGACCTGGGAGTGTTGGAACACTTGAGAGCAGTTGCTGGAAGAAATTTATGGCTTCCCCGCAAAACTATGTGAATGTCTCGCGGCGCCCGCCGGATATCGAAGACTACATCGATATGCTCCGCCGCTACCGCTCGTGGATCATTGGTCCGATGTTCGCGGGCCTGGTGCTGGCGGTAGTGGTGGCATTCCTGTGGCCGGATACGTATGTTTCCCAGGCGGTCATGCGGATCACGCCGCAACAGGTTCCCGAGAATCTCATCCCCAGCGTGCTCAGCACGCAGGTGGCGGAACGGCTCAACCAGATGCAGCAGGAGATTCTCAGCCGCACCAGCCTGCAGGAGATCATCCTCAGGCCCTCGCTGGACCTGTACAGGAGAGAGCGGCAGCGCCTGCCGCTGGAAGACATTATCCAGGACATGCGCAACAAATACATCAAGATCCAGATGATGGACACATCCACCTCTGGATCGCCCACCGGGGAACGCCGTTTGGCATCCGCCTTTCTGATTCAGTTCTCCTATTCCGATCGCTACAAGGCGCAGGCGGTGGTGCGCGAACTGGTGACCAAGTTCACGGAGCAGAATGTGACCGTGCAGCGCAACCAGGCCACCCTGACCACCAGCTTCCTGAACGATGAACTGAAGACTGCCAAGGAGAACATGGACCGGCTGGATGGCGAGATTCTGAAATTCAAGCGCGAGAACCAGGGCCGTCTGCCGGAACAACTTTCCGCCAACATCCAGTTTTTGCAGGGGCTGCGGATGGAACTCAACCAGATCAATGAGGCCATCAACCGCGACAACCAGGAGAAGATGTTCCAGGAGAGCACTCTGCAGAGCCTGAAGAACCAGGTGTCGTTCATCTCCAACAACCTGGAAGACACCGTGGGCAGCCAGACCACGGCGGTCAAGAACGAGCGCCTCATACGGTTGAACCAGGCGATCCAGGACGGGAGGTCGAACCTGGCGGGGCTAAAGCAGACGTTCACGGAAGATTACCCGGATATCAAGACTATGGAGGCCCGGCTGGCAGCGCTGGAGAAGGAGCGCGACGACCTGGAGAAGCAGGAGGCGGAACAAGCGGCCGCCGCCACGGCCGATTCCACGCCGCGGAAGGTCACCAATCCGCAAATGCAGAAGAGCCTGCAAGACGTCCAGGCTCAAACCGCGGCCACGCAGGTGCGAATCCAGGCGGCAACCATGGATATTGAAGAGCGCACACGGCAGCGGGCGGAATTGGAAAAGCAGATCGTGGCTATCCAGTCCCGCATCGAAATGAGCCCGCCGCTGGAACAGGAGTATGCCGCGCTGTTGCGCGATTCCGATCTGGCCAAGCAGAACTATTCGGAGATGGTCAAGCGCCAGGAAGCTTCCGAAACCGCGCAGAACCTGGAAGAGCACAAAGCCGGCCAAAACCTGGAGGTGCTCGACCCGGCATCGCTGCCCGAGGCCCCCTCGGAGCCGAACCGTCTCGCCATCGCGGGAGTCGGCATCATGATGGGGCTGGTGGTCGGCATTGTGCTGGCGGGCGGCAAGGAGGTGAAGAATACGTCCCTCAAGAATCTGAAGGACATTCGGGCGTATACGAATCTTCCCGTGCTGAGCAGCATTCCGCTGCTGGAGAATGCGTTGCTGGTGCGAAAGAAGCGGCGCTTGTTCTGGCTGGCCTGGTCGAGCGCGCTCATCATCGGGGCCTTTGCCATGAGCCTCTCGGCTTACTACTACTATTTCGGCCATACCTAGCAACCGACGGGGCCGCACGCCACTGGAGACAACATGAGTCGAGTACACGATGCTTTACGCCGGGCGGAAATGGGCGATCTGCGGCCCGACGAGGCGCCGGCAGCGGCCGTGCCGGAACCCCTGCGGACGCCGGAGTTTCTTCCGGTGAACGGCCCTGTGGCCGGCACAGCCGCGCCGGTACGGTTGAACATTCATCCGGGCATGTTAGGCGACGCGCCGCTGACCCCGTTCCGGCCCGCTCCGGAATCCCACTTGCTGGACCTCAACAACTCGCACGAGACACCGGCGGAAGAGTTCCGCACGCTGCGCACCCGCCTGAATCATCTGCAAACGCTCCAGCCGCTGCACACCGTGGTGGTGACCAGCCCTTCGCCCGCGGAAGGCAAGACCTTTTCCGCGGTCAACCTGGCGCTGGCGCAGTCTCACCTGGCGGAAAGCTCGGTGCTGCTGGGCGATTTCGATCTGCGGCGTCCCATCGTCCACAATCTCTTCCAGATCGAGCGTGCTCCGGGCCTTTCGGACTACCTCACGGGTCAGTGCACTTTTCCGCAGGCACTGCGCCGCATCGAAGGTATGAGCCTGTACGTCTTGCCGGCCGGCACGCCCGTCAGGAATCCTCTCGAACTGCTGAACATGCGGCAGACCAGGGCGCTTTTCGAAGAGTTGCCGCGCAGCTTCAACTGGGCGATTTTCGACACGCCGCCGCTGCTGTTTTCGGCCGACGCCAACCTGCTCGCCACCATGGCGGATGGGACGATTCTGGTGGTCAAGATCGGTTCCACGACCTTCGACAACGTGACGCGCGCCATGCAGTCGCTGTGTGAGAACAATGTCCTGGGGATCGTAGCCAACGGGGCTCGCGCCTCGGAGTTGTACAGCAAGTACACGTATTACTACTCGAGGACCGAGTAGGGCGCCCCTCAAGGCCGGCAGGTGTACACCCTGGCCGGCGGAAGATTCCAAATGACACGCTCGGAGCGAACCTCGCGAAAATATTCGCGCAGGAAATACTCCTCGGCGAAACGCTTCAGTCCCAAGGCACAGACCCAGTTTGGTTCGCCGCTGGCGGGCAGGTATTGATACTGGGTCAAAACTCCATCCTCGCCCAGGTGCTCGGCCGCCTGTCCGACGATGCTGGATCGCTGATCGTGAGCCATGCTGGTCAGCCCAAGAGAAGAGACAATGGCATCCGCGCGCCGGACCCCTTTTTGGCCGAGGATGGAGCCCAGGCGCTCGGCGCGGCCCGATATGGGAACGAAACGGGAGTCGTGAACCTTGCTTCGAACATGGGCGATAAACGCCGGATTGACCTCGATTGCGAACAACACCGAACCGGGCGCCATGCGCCGCAGTATTTCGGTTGTGATGGCCCCGGTCCCCATGCCCAGCTCGACAATAATTCGCGCCCTATCGAAGTCGATGGGACGCAATAGAGCCGACGCCAGAAACCGGGAACTGGGGAACAACGATGCTGTAACCGATAACGACTTTAACGACTCGCGGAAAAAAAAGCCGCGGCCGGTATGGGCGTCCGGCCGCATGCGGATGGAGTCCAGCCGGGCGGCTGACCTGGGGTGAATCGCTTTCAGCACGTCAGTTCTCAATTTCGTTCTTCCTATTCATGAAACCGCCGCCAGGTCGGTCTGCAACTCCGGCACTTCGATCTGGGTGCGGGTGCCCTCGCCCGGTTGGCTTTCGATCCACATACGGTATTCGTTTCCAAACAGCACTTTGAGCCGCTCGCTGACGTTGCCGATGCCAATGCCCTGGTCGAACACCGTGGCGAGCTGGGCCTCGGGAATGCCGACTCCGTCGTCTTCCACCAGCAGGTGCAGCCTGGATTTGGCGCGGCGCGCGCGAATGCGGATGGTGCCACCCTCCACCTTGCCGCTCAGCCCGTGCTTGATGGAATTCTCCACCAGCGGCTGTAGCAGCATGCTGGGCACCAGCATATCGAGGGCATCTTCGGCTACATCCTTTTCGAAGCGCAGCTTGTCGCCGAAGCGCACGGTCTCGATGGAAAGATAATCGTCGATGAAGCTCAGCTCCTCGCGCAGCGTGTTGAAATTCTCGTGCTTGCGCAGCAGCCGCCGGAGGACCGCCGAGAGCTTCGCCACCATCGCCCGCGCCTGGCTGGGGTTGGTGCGGATGAGCGAGGAAACCGAATTCAGCGTATTGAACAAGAAGTGGGGATTGATCTGGCTGGTAAGCGCCGCCAGGCGCGCCTCCGCCAGCAGGCGCTCCTGCTCTTCGAGCTTCTTCTCGTTGCGCGTGTTGTTCCAGATTTTGAGCGGAATGGCCACGGCGAAAAGGGTGGTGGCGTAGAGGGCCAGGATGGTCAGCGGAGGCGGATGGGGCCAGCCGGGCGCGTCCGGAGCAAGGTAGAAAACCTCCCTGGTCTGGAAGAAATCACCCATGGTCTGGCGCAGAAACTCCGCCACCAGGATGGCGGCGAAGAACAGCAGATGAAAGGCCGCGCGCCGGTGATTGCGGCTTTCCTTGAAGAAACGATAGATATTCAGGTCGAAAAACGGCGTGAATCGCCAGATCTCCTCGGGATCGGGCGCCCAATCGCGCAGCAGCCCGCCCAGTACGCCGATGCCCGCCAGCAACGGCATGGTGACGCGCTCGCCCGCCATGAAAACCGCGGGCAGGGAGATGAGCACGCCGGAGAGCAGGCCGGTCACGTATCCGCCCAGCAGGCCGGCGATGAGGCTGCCTTCCAGGCCCAGATCGGCCGCGTGATACGTCCGGCTCACCACGCGGGTGGCCACGCTGGCGGCGAAAACGCTGGAAAGCCACAACGCGAGCTCCACCCGCTCGGTCAGCGTGCGCGTCTCCCGCATGAGCGCCGATTTGAAGCGGTTGGAGCGCGCCAGCACGCTGGCAATGGAAGCCATCGCTCCCAGCTTGACCAGCAGCGCAACCAGGTAACGTTCCAGCATGGGCTATTGGAACCCATTATAATAAAAGGAGTAAGACTTCCGTAATTTAACCATGAGCAACCTCTCCGCGCTGCGGCTCTTCAAAGTGGCCGAAGCGGACTTTCCGACGCAGTTCGGTTTCTTCCGGATCTATGGATTCGAAGGCCGCGATGGCGACCTCACCGAAGAAGCCGTGGTGCTGAAAATGGGGGAACTGGCCGGCGGCCCGCCTGTTCTGGTCCGCATTCACTCTCAGTGCCTCACCGGAGACGTGTTTCACAGCTTGCGCTGCGATTGCCGCGCGCAGCTTGAAATTGCGCTCCGGAGCATCGCTCAGGAGGGCCGCGGCCTGCTCATCTACGAGCATCAGGAGGGCCGCGGCATAGGCCTGCTCAACAAGCTCCGCGCTTACGAGCTGCAAGACCAGGGCGCCGACACCGTGGAAGCCAACGAGCGCCTGGGATTCGATTCGGACCTGCGCAGCTACGAGCTGCCCGGAGCCATTTTGCAGTACTTCGGATTGAAAGCCATCCGGCTGCTCTCGAACAATCCGCAGAAAGTGGAAGCCGTAGAGAGGGCGGGCGTCGAAGTGGTCGAGCGGGTGCCCTGCCTGGCCGACGTGCTGGATACCAGCGAATCCTATCTGCGCACCAAGAAGGAAAAGATGGGCCACCTGCTGGAGGATTTTTAGCCACGCCATTCCACCGCAGCCGTCATCATACTTCTAACGCGCAAATGCAATTCCGATCCCGGTCGTGTAGAGCCAGTCATTGGGCTTACGGCCTGGCACGGGATCGCTCAGGTACCGGTCGCTCAACGCGAGATTCCAGGAAAGCCACTTCTTGATCTTGGTGGCGACACCGAGATCGAAATTCACCCGGTATGCGCCCGTATCCGAGAGATTATTGAACATTCGAAAGCTCTGAGTGAGCGAACTCGCACCGGTCAGTTTAAGAGTGTACTCGTCGCCCCAGAACGCTTCCGCCGCGTTCCTGATCAGTGGCGTACTGAAACTGGAATGGTTGTAGTCGCCGCCACCGAGGAAATCCAGCACGCTGCGTTTATTCTTTACCGCGTGGAATCCGAAGCCGCCGCCAATTACAAACCGCAGGTCCAAGCTTTGGAACTTGTCGTACTCGTAGTCGTTAAAGACATTCACAAACAGCCGCGGGCTCACGTTGCGGTCATAACCGATCCCGCCGCGGACTGCCTGGGCGGTGCTGGCATTCTGGCCATTGACCAAAGCCGAGGCCTTGATCACATTGAAATAGAGTGAGATCTTGTCGGTGTTCGTCACCCGCGCCGCGTTGAGAGCCGTCGTGAATGTCAAAGTTTGTGCATTGCCTTCGGTGCCGGCCCAACCGAGGCTGCCACTGCCGGACCAAAGCTGAAGCAGGCCCGGACTCAGCAGCCGCTCATAAGCCTTCTGTTCGTCGGCGTTGCGGATAGCGGTGACTTCGTCCGGACTCACTTCCACCTTCGTATCCTTGGTCGTAATCTCCACTTTCCCGTCACTGGGGGTTACCGTACCAACTAGCGTCTTACCGTCTTTGAGAACGATATTGACCGGTTGATCCGATGTGAGTGACGCGACCTTGTCCCAGGGCGCCGTAACGACCCCGAAATTGTCGGTCTTAATGGTTATCGTCTTGCCGTCCTGCTTGACGATGGTACCGGTGACACGATCGCCGTTCTTCATCACTACCTGGTCCGCCCAGGCGGTACTCAAAAACATGCCGGCACACGCCACTAACCAAATCACATTATGGCTCTTCATTGCCTGGCAGCCTCCGGCGAACTCAGTTGAGAAGTGCAGTTTGGGCAGCGCGTGGCCGCGATTGGAATTGGCGTGCAGCAGAATTGGCAATCCTTGGTGGTTGGCGCCGCCACTGGCGCGGGCTTCTTCCGCAGCATGCTGGCTTGCCGCACGGTCAAAAAGATCACAAACGCAATGATCAGGAAATTGATCACGGTATTGAGGAACTGGCCGTAGGCGATGACGGGAGCGGCGGCAGCTTTGGCGGCCGCAAGGGTCGGATACGACTGGCCATTCAGACTGATGAACAGATCCTTGAAGTCCACATGGCCCAGCACCAGGCCTATGGGAGGCATCACAATGTCATTCACCATCGAGGTGACGATGGCGCCGAAAGCCGCACCGATGATCACGGCAACGGCGAGATCCAACACGTTGCCCCGCACTACGAATTCCTTGAAGTCCTTCAACATGTCTCTATGTCTCCTTTCTGTTGCAATTATGGCTTATTGACGTTGACGTAATAGAGATCCGTCGCCACCTCGAATTGGTCTTTAGGGAGTGGCGTCTTCATGGTTTGCCAGGCGGTTGTGGGTCGAATGATCTGCCAGTGGTCTTTCGTTCCCACGCGCACCGGCATGGCAAACGCCGGCTCATCGGCCTTCCAGCGATAGGAGACGGTCCGCGTCGGATCGTCGAAGGTCAGCTCGAGGGTCGGAAGCGCGCTCTGGCGCAGATACTGATCGAAAACCGGCGTCAGGTTCATGCCGGTTTTCCGGTTGAAGTACTCGACCACATCCTCGGTCATGATATTCCGATACTTGAAGTGCTGGTAGTAGCCGCGGAGGAGTGCCCACCAGCGGTTGTCGTTGTCCACGACGCTGCGGAGGGTGTTGAGGAAGAGTGCGCCCTTGAAGTACATGTCTTGCGGCGGTTCGCTGTTGACGCCGCGCGGGGCGATGATGGGGAGGGCGTTTTTGACTTTCGACTTATACCCGTTGGTATACTTCAGGGCATCCTCGCGCCCCCACATGTATTCGACGTAGAGGCACTCGAGGTAAGTGGCCCAGGCTTCGTGAATCCACATGTCGGATATGTCTGCGGCGGTGATGCTGTTGCCGAACCACTCGTGCGCGCTTTCGTGGATGATGATGAAATCGAACCTCGGGCTGATGCCGACGCCGGTCCAGTCGCGCTCCAGGTAGCCGTTGGCGAAGTGGTTGCCGTAGGTCACCGCGCTCTGGTGCTCCATGCCGGCGTAGGGCACTTCGATCAACTTATAGCCGTCCTTCTGAAACGGATACTCGCCGAAGTAGTGCTGGAAGGCCTGTAGCATATCCTTGGCCTGAACGAATTGCTTCTTGGCCTTGTCCAGGTCTTCGGGCAGCGCGTAGAAATCCAGCGGCAGGTTGCCGAGCCGGTCGGCGAAGTGCTGGTAATTGCCGATGTTCAGCGAGACGTCGTAGTTGTTGATGGGGTAGTGGACGCGCCAATCCCAGCGCGTGTAGCCGTCGCCGAGGTCGGTCTTGCCCATGAACTTCCCGTTGGAGACGTCCGCCAGGCCGTTGGGAATCGACACGCTGATTTGCATGTTCTCGACCTCGTCGCGCCACTGGTCCTTGTTGGGCCACCACACGCTGGCGCCGATGCCTTCGCACGCGGTGTTGACCCAGGGATGCCCGGAGGGATCTTTGCGGAATGTGATGCCGCCGAACCTGCCGGTCTCGACCGGATTCCCCGAGTAGTAGAAGTCGATGGTGTAGACGCGGCCGGCGCGGAGGGTCTCCGGGAAATCCACAAAGACGGCGCCGGAGTCGCGCTGGTATTGGAGCGCGGTGGGGCCGAAGAGAATCTTGTCGACGTGGAGCGCGTCGTGCAGGTCGAGCTGGATGCGCGTGTCGTCCTTGAGCATCTTGAAGCGGATGGTGTTTTTGCCGCCGATGAACCTCTTCTCGGGATCGACGCGGACATCGAGATGGTAGAAGAGCAGATCGTTGTTGGCGCGATACGGCCCGTACTCGCCGCGGAGGATGTCGGCCCGCGTGGGAGCCGCAGCCGCCGGCGGCGGTAGAGGTTGCGCCGCGACGTACATCCAGCCCAGGAGAACCGCGAATACAAGCTTGCGGAAGGTCCGTTCGAACACCGCGGCGGCCTAATTGAAATTCATGCCGCACATGCCGGAGTTGCCGCAGCTCCCGCCGCTTGGGCAAGCCGGCATCTCCGGCGATTTCGAACTGCTGTTGGCGTGCGCGGCAAAGGTGGAAAGCTCCTGCTTCAGATGTTTCTGCCCGCAGGAGGGGCACTCAATCTCCGGCGCGCCGTTACTCCGGCGCACCAGCTTCTCGAACTTCGTCCCGCAATCTTCGCAACGGTATTCGTAAATCGGCATGGCTATCTATTCCATTATAAGCGCACAAATGCGGTCCATCACGCCGCGCACCTCGGCCGCGCGCCCGTTGTAATTGTTCACCAGGATCGAAAAAGCCACCCATCCTCCCTCCGGCCGCTGGACATAGCCCGAAAGCGCGCTGACATGCGCCAGCGTGCCGGTCTTGGCACGCACTCGTCCAGCCACGGCGCTCTCCCCGAAACGCGCGCTGAGCGTTCCATCCTGGCCGCCCACCGGCAGCAGCGAGATCCAATTGTCCCGCGCGGGCGAGGCGTACATGTAGCGCAGCAGCTTGACCACGGTGGCGGGCGTGACCAGGTTGAGGCGCGCCAGCCCGGAGCCGTCCGCCAGGTTGTAGGCCTCGGGATCGATGCCGGCCTCGGCGAGAAACGTCTTGATCTCCGCGACGCCGGCTTCGAGGCTGCCCAGGTTGCGGCGAGCGCGCCCCACCGCCCGCAGCGCCAGTTCGGCATGCAGGTTCTGGCTCACCTTGTCGGTGATCCGCAGGTCTTCGATCAAGGGCGCCGATACCCGCCGCGCCAGTTCGACGCCTGAAACGGCGGTAGGCGGCGCGGCCGCCTGGGTGAGGTCCGGTGTTTCGTTGGGAAAGGCGTGCAGCGCCGTAGCACCGCCGCCGATCGAGACCCCGCGCTCTTCCAGCGCCTGGCTAAGGGCCTGGGCGGCGTATAGGGCCGGATCTTCGATGGCCAGCACGAGGTCTTCGCCGTGATCGCGCAGCGGAATCGATCCCCACAGCCGCACCTCAAAGCCGCCCGGGTCGCGGCGGAAATGAACGCTGCGCTCGCCGCCCGCCGCCACCGTGCGAATGCGGTTGTCCACCCGGTAATACTCGAGCGGCGGGTTCCAGGCCAGCGCGGCCGGGTCTCCGTCTCGCGCGCCCGGCCGTATGGCGAGGGTCACGGCGTTGTCGTTGACGGTGAGGGCCGAGACAGGCGCCCCGTACTCGAATTGCGGGTCGTCGATGGCCCAGTCCTCCCCGTATGGCTGCCACAGGTACCAGGTGTCGTCGCCGATAATGCCGCCATCGATGCGCTTCACGCCGCGCGCCACCACCTGCTCCGCCAGGTCCTCGATGGCCGCCAGCGGATTGCCGGTCGCCGGGCCCATGTGGTAAGGGATGGCGCGCGCCGACAAGTTGGGATCTCCGCCGCCCACCAAGCGCAGGGCGCCGCGGATGCGGCCCTCGGCGTCCGGCGGGCTATCGGCGACGACGAGCGTCTGGAAGGTGAAGTCCGGCCCCAGCCGCGTGAGCGCTAGGGCCGTGGTAAAAAGCTTGGTGTTCGAAGCCGGGACAAAAAAGCGATTGGGGTTCAGCTCGCAGAGCGTCTTGCCGGTGCCGAGATCCACAATCTGGATTCCCCAAAACGCCGCTCGGGCCGGGGCGCCCACTGGGCCCGACGCCGCCAGCAACTTCTCGATCCTCTCCGGCAGCGAGGCCGCGGACAACTGAAGCGCCATCGCCAAAGCCAGAGCGGCACCCCGGCCCCTCATCTCCCCGTCACCTTCGATTCCAGCCAAATCAGCGAAACCAGGGCCATCACCATGCAAGTCCCGGCCAGGGGGATTCCGATGACCACTCCCACGCCCATTCCCGCAGCCGCATAGCCGAGGCTGGCCGGCGCCAGAAGGCCGCCCAGCAGGGCCAGAGAGAAGATTCCGTTGAAGAAGCCGGGATGGTAGTAGGGGAACCGCTTGCCAATGGCCTCCGCCACCAGGGGATAGATGCTGGCGTAGCCGGCTCCCAAAAAAAATGCGCCGGTGGCGGCGCCGAAGCCATTGTCGGTGACGAGCAGGATGAGGCAGCCGAACAACGCCGCCACCACGCTTCCCAACAACAGACGGCCGTGCCGCACGCGCGGCAGGATGGCCACCGACCCCACGCGGCCGGTCATGAGAAAGAGCCAAAAGAGCGCCAGTATGATGAGCGCCGCTTCGGGGCTCAGGCCCACGCGGCGGATCAGGAATAAGGGCAGCCAACCGGCGATGGACCATTCGTTGCCGAACTGAAAGAACAGCAGCGCCGCGAGCATTACGGCGCCGGGGCTGCGAAAATCCTCGAGCGCCTGCCGCAGTGTGGGCTGAGCGCCTTCCTGACGGGCCGGGTAGAAACTTTTCGCGTAGATCGCGGCAAAAATCGCGGGAACCACCGCCATGAATGCCAGCAGGCCGGACACGTAGGAGGTGCCCGCCACCGACAAGGTACTCGCCACCAGCAGGGTGGCCGTAAGACATCCCAGGCCGTACCAGATGCCGCCCTTGGTGGCCGTGCCGGCGGCGTCGGATTGGTAACTGGGCGAGATGGCATGGAACAGGGCCATGTTGAGCAGGCCGGCGCCGATGCCGAGCAGCAGCAGTCCGGCCACTCGCCACCATGGCGAAGCCGGCGGCGAAACCAGCGCCAGGTATGCCAGAGCCACACAGGAAAGCGTGCAGGCAAACACCAGCAGGAACGACAACCCGCGCCGCGCCATAATGCGCCGGGCTAAACCCGCCGCTGCCACCACCCCCACGGCCACGCTGAGAAAGTAATTGCCCACGGCCGTGAAATCCGGCGGGTCCCGATGATATCCCCAGGCCGGCAGAATGGCCCCTAGCAGCGCCAGCAGAAACCCCGAAAGCAGAAAACCCGCCAGGGCTTTCCCACCCGCACCGGCATCCTTGGAGCGTGTTTCGCCGTTGGAGGGTGGGAAACTCACAGGTCCGATTGTACCGTGGCAGGGTACTATTCCGGAGGCTGTGAGCGGTATTTCTGGAAATGCGTAGCCCTATCCTACCGAATTCGGTAGGAAGAGGCGGTGTTTCTGAATTGTATCAACAACTTGGGCGTGGCACCCGGCTTGCAAGTTAAACCGGGTTGGCTTAGAGGCTTCTCAGCTTTGGTGCGTTGCCTCCATCTGGGCTTAAAGCGCAGCCCCGCTCCGGTGCCATCCGCCGGCGCGGGGTATTTTTTTGTCTGGTAGACTAAATCTTCTCACTTGAAGATGGAACTCTACGCTGGCTGCATAGACCGCTGGGAGCGCAAACTCGCAGCGCGGGATACCAATCGCGTGGTTCGGCCGTTCGAATGGGGTATCGAGTGGCTGGACGGCACCGGATTCCCATCTTGCCCAGCCGAAGCCGAGGCCGGCGGCGATCCCGCGGCTTGCGTTTCCCGGTTCGTAACGGAAGCGCTGGACAACTCCGACCGCTTCTACTCCTATGCGCCGGTCGGCGACTACCGGTTGAGCCAAGGCCGGCTGACCTTTACCAGCCCGGTCCGGTCGGGCTGCCCGGAGAACGACACAGTCAATGCGCTGTGGTTCCCTGCGCCCAAGGACCAGGGGCGGGCGTTGGTGCTCCTGCCCCAGTGGAACTCCGATGCGAACGGGCACGTGGGTCTGGCCAAGCTGCTCAACCGGTTCGGAATCAGCGCCCTGCGCATGACCATGGCGTACCACGCCGAGCGCATGCCGGCGGAACTTGAGCGCGCGGAATACCACGTTTCCAGCAATATCGGCCGCACCATCCACGCCTCCCGCCAGTCCGTCATCGATACCCGCGCGTGCCTGGACTGGCTGGCACAGCAGGGTTATTCGCGGGTCGGTATCCTGGGCACCAGCCTGGGTTCGTGCATCGCCTTTATTGCCGCTGCGCACGACCCGCGCGTGCGGGTGGGCATCTTCAACCATGTGTCCATGTATTTCTCCGATGTGGTGTGGACGGGGCTCTCCACGCAACACGTGCGCCGGGGCTTTGGCGACGTGGTCAGCCAGGATGACCTGCGGCGCTATTGGTCCGTGATCAGTCCGGCATCGTATCTGAAGCGTTTTCAAGGCCGGGACATGCGAAGCCTGCTCGTCTGGGCACGCCACGATACCAGCTTCCTGCCGGTTTATTCCCGACAGGTCCTGGAACACTTTCGGGAATTAGAGCTGGCGCATCAGGTTTTCAGGCTGCCCTGCGGGCACTACACCACGGGACAGTTTCCGTTCAAGCTCATGGACGGGCTGGCGATGTGCCGTTTCGCCGCGCGGCACCTGTAACCCAAAGGCAGGCAAGGTTGAAGCGCGTTAGAGCACGAGCGGGCAGGGCGTTCCCGGAGAACGCGAAAAGCCGGAATCCCACTGGCGACACCGGGGCAACCCCCATCGCGGCTCGGCCGGCCGTGAAACATGCGTTGCTACTGGCCGCACTCATCGGCTTTACATTCCTTGCGTACGCCAATTCGTTCCATGCGCCATTTCTGGTGGATAACCCCGCAATCATTCTCCAGGACGCCCGCGTCCACGCGGTGACACCGATCCAGCTTCACCGCATCCTGACCGAGCAGTATTGGGAGACGGCCAACAACGGGCTGTATCGTCCGTTGACCACGCTGTCGTTCCTGTTCAACTACGCGGTGTTAGGCAATGGCACGGACCCTTACGGATATCACTGGTCCAATTTCATTCTGCACGCCGTGAACATGGTGCTGGTATACGCCTTGGGGTTGGCGGTTTTCGAACGGATTCCGGCCGCTGTGCTGCTCAGCGCCCTATGGGGGCTGCATCCGGTGCTGACCGAATCGGTAACCAACATCGTGGGGCGTTCGGACATGCTGGCGGCATTCTCCGTGCTTGCCGCTTTGCTGTGCCATCGCAAGGCCCTCGAAACCACGGGTGCGCGGAAGGCCGTATGGCTGGTGGCAATAGGGCTGGCCGCGGCGGTCGGCATTTTCTCCAAAGAGAGCGCCATCGTACTGGTGGCGGTCTTCGCCATCTACGACCTCACCTTCGGGCGAACGGCCTCCTGGCCGTCTCGCATTCCGAGCTATGCCGCCGCGGCTATCCCAGGTCTCGTTTACCTGTACGTGCGTTTTCAGGTGCTCGCGAATGCTTCATACCAGGCCACGGCATTCTGCGAGAACCCGCTGCTGGGCGCTGGCTTCTGGACCGCGCGGATCACCGCCGTCAAGGTGATTGGCAGGTATTTCGGGCTGCTGGTATGGCCCGCGCGGCTGTCGTGGGATTACAGCTACAATGAGATCCCCCTGTTCGGCTGGGGATTGGGAAACTGGGAGGACTGGAAGGCCATCGCGGCGCTGCTCGGTTGTGCCGCCGCCGCGGTTGTGGCCATTCGATCCTGGCGGAGCCGGAAGCCCGTGTTCTTTGCCATCGCTTTTTTTTTCGCCACCCTTTCGCCTGCTTCGAATCTGCTGATTCTGATCGGCACCATCATGGGAGAACGCTTTCTGTATCTTCCGTCGGTGGGTTTTGCGGTCGCCGCGGCTTGGGCTCTTGACACGCTCTGGAGACGCCTGCCGGCGGGGTGGCCGGCCTATCGGTATGTTGCAGGCGCAGGTCTAAGTGTCCTTCTGATTGGATTCGCCTCCCGCACGTACGACCGGAACGGCGACTGGCTCGACCCGTCACGATTCTGGCTGAGCGGCGCCGCGGCGGCTCCCGGCAGCTACAAAACGAACATGAGCGTGGCTGCCAACACATTGCTTGCCACCCAGGAGGATGTGGCCCGTTCCATTGGTTACGCGGACCGCGCGCTCGCGATACTCGATGGGTTGCCGGATTCCCAAAACGCACAGAGCGCATACCACGACGCTGGCGTTTTGTACCGCAACCTTGGCGACAGATTGGCATCCGGAGACGCGGCTGGCAAGCCTTCGGCAGGATCGGACGCACTGTACTGGTACCGGAAATCATTGGATGCCCTTTTGCGCAGCGAGAGAATTGAGCTCGCCTCGGACGAACGATACCGGGCGGAAAACGCACAGCGGGGCATGCCCGGACTTACTTCGCTATCCAGCGGGTTGTACCTGGACCTGGGCCGCACCTACCTGCGCCTCTCCGACACGCCGCACGCCCTGGCCGCGTTCGAGCGCGGGCGGGAGCTGGAGTCGGCGCCGGAGCTTCTCGAGGAGCTGGCGTCGGTGTATCGCGCAGCCGGCGATCCGCGCAAGGCCGCCATGGCTCTGGTGGAAGCGCTGGCCGTGGATCCGAATCGGTCGGAAGTGCCTTCGATGCTGGTGGAACTGTACGGGCAGATCGATCCCCAAGGTTGCGCTGTGACGCGTCAGGGTGGCACGCCCAGCCTCGACCCGGATTGCCCGCTCGTGCACGCCGACATTTGTGCAGCGTCGCGCAACGTGATCGGCAACTATCTCCGAAGGGGCCAGCAGTTCGAGGCCGCATCCATCCGGAGGGTTGCGGAACAGGATCTCAGTTGCGCCTCCGAGCTGTTGCATTAGCGGACCAGTACGGCACTGTAACCCAAACATTGCATTGTGCTTATTGCGCCTCTCCAGAAAATCATATTGACAAGCCGGGGACCCCGTGAGAGCATGAAAACATCACTGGAAAAGGAGGTGGTCCAGCAAAATGGAAAGTTGCAGTAAAAGACCGCGTGAGGTGGCCGACTTCTGAAGTCGAGCCTCTAATGTAGCCGATTCCGTCCAGTGGCGGGATCACGTTCCTGTGGACCGGCTGCCTCACGCGCCAGCTAGCCTCAGGTTGCACCTTTTAGGCTGCCTCCCCCGTGGGCCCTCAGGGCTCACGGGGGTTCGTGTTTTTGGTACACTGGATGTTTCGAGAGGATTCCCCTAACACAATGAAGGCTGGTATTCACCCCGCTTATAAGGAAGTCAACGTCATTTGCGCTTGCGGCCACACCTTCAAGACCAGCTCGACGCACAAGGGCGATATCCGCGTGGAGATCTGCTCCTCCTGCCATCCGTTCTTCACCGGCCGCCAGAAACTGGTGGACACCGCGGGCCGCATTGACCGGTTCGAGAGGAAGTACAAGGCTACGCGCGGCGACAAGAAGGCACAGCCCACGGCGTGAAAAAGCGTCTCGGCGTTGCCCACCCGGCCGGCCCGTCCATCTACTGGAAAACAACAGTGACCGTGTCCGATGCCGGGCCACCCGCCGCGATCGCCAGGTTTTCCAATCCCGCTCCCGCCAAACTCGCTGGCAGCGGGCCCAGGTTGATCTGGTCGAGCCCCGGATAGGTCGGCTGAACCCCGAAGTACGCGACCGGAAGACTCGTGCCGTTCACGCTCGCGGTCAGCGAACTGGCATGGCGAAGCCCGGTTCCGTAGAGCACTAGGAAAACCTGGTCCCCGGGCACGCCCAGGTTAATCGGGTTGGGCGCAAAGGTACTGCTGTTTGCGTTGAATACGGCTGAGCATACCACGCTCTGCGAGCCGTCTGCTTGCACATAGACCACTTGGCCGGCATAGGGGCCTTGCCCAGTCATGTTCGCGGTGAAGATTCCCGCCGCCGTACTGCCGATGTCGATCACGGTGCGCATCGTATCGCCGTTGGGAAGGCTGATGGTCACGGCCGCCAAACCGGCGGCCGTATCGCTGGGAATCAGGAAGTTGATCTGGCCGGCGGAGGCGAACACGCCGTATAACATTGCCAGGCGGCTCGTGCTGTTGCTGTCGGTGATGTTTACACTAGCTCCGCCCAGCGCTGTTGTCAGTGGGAGCGTGGCCGCGGCATCGCCGCGCAGCTCAGGGATTCCGAA
Source organism: Bryobacteraceae bacterium (assembly GCA_049515735.1). GTDB lineage: Bacteria > Acidobacteriota > Terriglobia > Bryobacterales > Bryobacteraceae > Fen-178. The sequence goes on along the minus strand of JBEKTU010000039.1, from coordinate 11,699 downwards.
GGCACTGGCGATTTCGTCGGCAGCGAAGGCGGCCGATAAGTTGACCGCCGAATTCACCACCGCTGGGAGCGGAGCCGACGTGCTCGCCTTGAAGTTGCCGTCTCCCGAATACACCGCTGCGATCGGGCGCCCACACACGGTTGACTCCAGGCTCGCGGCCACCGGCGCCGAAGCCTTCCCGCCGGTCAGGCTGGCGTTGGCGACCACCCAGTTGTCCGACGTGTCCACAAACTGCACGCTGCCCGTGGGTGTGCCGGCGCCCGTTGCCACCGGCGCCACGATGCCCGTCAGAACCAGTTGACCGGAAACGATTGCTAATGCAACTGAGGTGCTGGTAGCCGACGAGACCGTCACCTGTGAGTTAACGACCACCGGCTGCGAAGTGCTGCCCGCGAAATTGCCGTCCCCCGAATAGATGCCAATTATGGAACCGGGTGATCCGGACAATGTGGCCGTCGATTGCACCAACTGCACTGTGCCGAGAACTGTGGTTCCGTTCAGGTATTGCACCGTGCCCGTGGGAACTCCGGCTCCCGGCGGCATCGCCGTGACCGTGGCGACCAATGCGCCCCCAGAGAGGGTGAGCGTCGTGGTGGTGTTGGCTTTGGTAATGAACAGAGTGCCGTTAGCGAACGTGAAACTATAGTTAGGCGACGCCAGAGTTCCCATCGCCGCTATGATTGGATAACTGCCCACGGTTGATGACGCCACGGCCGTGGCGGTCAAACTGGCGGCGCCGCCGATCTCCGCCGGACCATCGCCATTGACAAAGCCGGTCATCGTGGAGTTAAGCCACGGCAGCGGGGCGCCATATACCGTCGAGGCGTTGGAGGCCGTCACAGTCAGCAAGGCCTTGCCCACGGTAAGCGTGCCGGGGTTGAAAGCCGAAAAGCTGTAGTTAATTGCCGATAGTGTTCCCGGCAACGGCGTGATGGTCCACGATCCGGCGTTGGGATTGCCGTTGGTGGTCGACGCCGTAGTCCAGAAACTGGCGGCGCCGCTCACCACCCACGGCGTGTCACCGTTGACAAAGCCGCTGATTGTCGCCGTAAACGCCGGGAAGGCCGCCCCATAGGTGATCGCCTGGCTGTTTGCTGTCACTGACAGGCCAACCTTGCCCACGGTCAGGGTGCCGGCGTTGAAAGTAGGGAAGCTGTAGTTGGTTGCCGATAGTGTTCCCGCCGACGGCGTGATGGTCCACAAGCCGGCGTTGGGATTGCCGTTGGTTGTGGTCGCGTTGGTCCTGAAACTGGCGGCGCCGCTCACCATCGATGACGTGTCACCGTTGACAAAGCCGCCGATTGTCGCCGTAAACGCCGGGAGAGCCGCCCCATAGGCGACCGTCTGGTTGTTCGCAGTCACCGTCAGGGCCGCCTTGCCCACGGTCAGCGTGCCGCTGACGAAGCTGAAGGTGTAGTTTGAACTCGCCGAAAGCGTTCCCGCTGCCACCGTGATCGTGTATTCGCCCACGGACGAGGAAGACGTGGCGCCGGTCGACAGGCTCGGCGCGCCACTGGCAGTGTCGCCGTTCAACAGGCCCGAGACGTTGCCGGTAAACGTCGGGTTCGCCGCCCCGTAAGCCCGGCTGGCGTTATTCGCGCTGACCATCAGAGTCGCTGTCGTGATGGTGAGGGTTCCTCCCGCTGGCATTACCACGTAGTTGCCCGCGGATAACCCGCCCACGGCGGGCGTAATCGAATAACCGCCTACCGGCGAAGTTGGGCCGGCCGTGGTTGAAAAACCAACCGTGATCGTCGCGCCAACCGCGTCGCCGTTCACCAAGCCCGAGACAGTGGCTGTGAACGCCGGATTCGCCGCACCGTAAGGCCTGCTGGCATTATTCGCCGCCACGAGCAGAGGCGTTTTGTTCACCAGGAAGCTTTGGCTGACGCTGGGGGCTGCGGGCCAGGTGCCATTGCCGGCTTGGCTGGCGGTGAGGGAGCAGGTTCCCGCGCCCACGATGATCACCTCGCTGCCGGAAACCCTGCAAACAGAGGTTGTGGTTGAGGCGAAGCTGACCGCCAGCCCGGAGCTGGCGGTGGCGCTGGCCACGAACGGAGAGGCGCCGTAGATCAGGTCTTGGAAGGTTCCAAAGCTGATCACCTGCTGGGGCTGGCCGCTCAGCAGAGCGCTGAGAATTGGCCCGGCGGTCGTCGAGCCATTGACGGTTCCCTGATAATTAAAGACCGGGGTGGCGTCGGCTGTGCCAGCGGTGCCACTGCCGAAAAAACCGATGCCGCCGCCGCCGCCGGTCGCGGTCGACCCACTCACGCCGCTGTCGCTGGTCGTGAGACTCCCCATCCTGACGAAGATTGCCGGTCCTGCCGCCGCTCCCCCGCCGCCGCCGCTGCCGCTGGTACCCGCGCCGCCGCTCACGGTTGCGAGCGCGCCGCCAGCACCGCTACCGAAGCCGCCGCCGCCGCCGCCGCCGGGACCGCCATTTCCGCCGTTTGCGCCGCCACTGCCGCCACCGCCGCCACCGAAGCCGCCGGCGCCGCCAGTGCTTAGGACTCCACCGCCGCCGCCGCCACCGCCACCGAAGCCGCCGCCGCCGCCATCGAAGGCACCCATTCCGGAGATAGTACCGGGGGCCCCAGGGGTATTGCCGGCATAGGCGCTCCCAACGCCGCTCCCGCCGCCGCCGGTACCCCCGCCGCCGTCGCCGCCGGCCCCGCCGGCGGTACCGGTGCTACCGGCGCCCAGAACGCCGCCGCCGCCGCCACCGAAACCCGTGCCGCCGCTGACGCTGCCACCGTCCCAGCCCAGGCCGCCGCCGCCCGCCCCGATGACTGCGCCTCCGAGGCCGCTTACGCTCCCGCCCGCGCCTCCCGCAGCCGTGCAATTCAAGAAGTAGACGTTGGTGACGGTAACCACGGTAGTGGCGCCCGAGGGCTGGTTGACGAAAAGCCCGGCCCCCAGTCCCGCGCCGCCGCCGCCCGCGCCGCCGGAACTGCCATTAAGGACGCCCCCGCCGTTCCCGCCTTGCGCTTTGGCGTTCTGGATAATCAGATTTTTGATGAAGACGGTACCGCTGTCGACGAAAAAGACGCGGTATGAGCTGGCGCCATCGATGATCACGTTGCCGAGAGTCCCGCCGTCGATGATCAGGCTTGCACCGTTCTTGGTGATGGGCGGCAGCGGGCTGGCGAGCACGATGGTGCAGGGCGAGGCTAAACAGCTAAAAGCGATGGTGTCGACGGCGCCGGAGTTGAGGATGGCCTGCCGCAGACTGCCTGGTCCGGCATCGGCGTTCGTAGTGACCGTGAAAGTCGCCGCCCGTCCCCACTGCCCCGCGCCCGCCAGGGAGGCCAGCAGCACCGCCAAGCGCGGTGCTCGTCCACGAATGATCCTCCGGATCGGCATCGAACTCTCCCGTGCGGCAGGCTGTGCGCGCTCCAGCGGAGGTCCCGACGTCTGTCCGGTGACGTGCTGTGAATGATAGTATATCGCAGCACAAATCCAGCAGCGTGCTCAGCGGAGAATGTTGAGAGCTTTTCTACTTCTTTTCGGCTAGCTTGCGTTCTTTCCGCTCGCGCTCGCGCTCTGTTCGCCACTGGTCGTAGAGCGGCAGTTGGTCGGGGCGCAAGATGGTTTTGATCTTCTCGAGATGGTTGGTGTGGATGGCCTGGCTTTCGGCGTTCATCCGGTCGTGCATCTGGTGGAACTGATCCCTGGTCTGATCGAAGATCTGCTGCAACTGGTCGACCTGGTGGGCATCCAGTTTGAGACGAACGCGCATGTCTGCCACGATGTGCCTGCGAGCTTCCTCGGGATCGGCCTTCTTCCCGTTGTTTGGACCGGCAACCACGGAGACGTTATAGAGCCGGTAGGCAAAACCGCCCACCAGCACCCCGCTCAGGAAAACCAGCAGCAGGGAGAGCAGCGCCGACGACTTAGATTTGAGCATGAGCCAGTTCACCGGCCTGAATCGGACAGTTCCAGGCGGACCGGGCTAACGTATTCCGGTATATCCAAGGTGTTGGCATCCGCCAGCGCCTCGATATAGCTTTGCGAATAGGACGGGTTGGAGCGCGGGATCGACATGTACACGCCCAACGCGATGGAAAGCGCTACCGCCGCCGTTACAAATGCATTGGCCATGCGCTGGAATGAAAACGTGAAGCTCTGGCGCGATTCGATCCGCTGCCAGAGATTTGGCATGAAATTGGCGCTCGGCTCGGGCGTGGGGCACGCGTCCCGGTATGCCCGAAGCAAGGCATCGAGCCGTTCATCGTCGTGGCCGCGCATCGAATTCATATTACCTCTACTTCACCGGCTTTGGCCGGTTCTCTCTTTTGTCGCCGCCGACCCATAAGCTTTCAGAACCCTTTGACGGGCCCTGAACAACCGTACCTTAAGAGCATTTTCGTTGACTTTGTAGATCTTTTCAAGTTCCTTCAACGAAAGCCCTTCCACTTCCTTGAGCATGAGCAGAATCCGATCGGCTTCCGAAACCGCTCCCAGGAGCGACTGCACGGATTCGCGGATCTTCTTCCGGTACTGCTCGTCATGTTCCACCTTTCCTCCTGCCGCTGCATCAGCCAACATCACCTGCTGCTCCGACAGGTCGGACATGCGGAATTCCTGGCGCCGGCGCTGCTTGCGAAGGTAATCGTAAGCGGCGTTCACCGTCAGGCGGTGCAACCAAGGTTCAAAGACCTCCGCCGTCCTGAGCTGGTCGAGCGAAAAATACAGCCGCAGAAAAACCTCCTGCGCCACGTCCTCGACATCTTCCGGACGGGCGATCAAACGGGTGATCGTCCCCAAAATACGCTTCCGGTACGCCAGTACGATTTCATTGAATGCGGCGCTGTCGCTCTTCTGGGCCCGCTTAATCAGCTCGAAATCGACCCGCATGCCTCACCGTAAGTGCCGGCACCCGGAAGCCATCTCGCTTCCATCTCGTAAGGCGTGCCGGCAAGTAGACAGGTTACAAAGCTTTGCGTGGAAACGCAAAACCAGGGCAGAGGGGTGCCCTCTGGGCCCGTGCCCTTTGGGCCCGTGCCCTCTAGGCCGGCGCCTCTGGGGGGTGGCCCCAACGGGCCATGACCGGCCTGGACTCGCCACCGCTCGGGATCTCATGAGGCTGTTACCATTATTCCAGATGTCTTCGAAACGCGCTCTTATTACAGGAATTACGGGCCAGGACGGGTCCTACCTGGGGGAGTGGCTGCTGGATCGAGGGTATGAGGTCCATGGCATCGTGCGCCGGGTCGCCCTGGAGGATCCCGACCACCGCCTTTCCCGGCTGGGCGGCATCCTCCCCCGGCTGAAGCTCCACGCCGCATCGCTCGAAAGCTTCGCCAGCATCCACCGGGTGGTCCACGAGGTGCAGCCGCACGAGTGCTACCACCTGGCGGCCCAGAGTTTCGTCAGCTACTCCTTCGACGACGAATTCTCCACTCTGAACATCAACATCGACGGCACCCATTTTCTGCTGGCGGCGCTCAGAGCGCTGGCCCCCGAATGCCGCTTCTACTTCGCCGGATCGAGCGAGATGTTCGGCCTGGCCGACGAAGCGCCCCAGAACGAACGCACCCGCTTCCATCCGCGCTCCTCCTATGGCATCAGCAAGGTGGCGGGCTTCCACCTGACGCGGAACTACCGCGAGGCTTATGGCCTGCACGCTTCGAGCGGTATCCTCTTCAACCACGAGTCGCCGCGGCGCGGCTTTGAATTCGTGAGCCGCAAGATCACCGCCGGAGCGGCTCGCATTCTGGCCGGCAAGTCGGACGAGCTGCGGCTGGGCAATCTGGAGGCGCAACGCGATTGGGGCCACGCCCGCGAGTACGTGGTGGCCATGTGGCAGATGCTCCAGCAGCCGCAGCCCGACGACTACGTGGTGGCCACCGGCGAGTGCCACTCGGTGCGCGAATTCGCCGACGCGGCGTTTTCCTATGCGGGCCTAGATTACCGCCGCTATGTGAAGCCCGACCCCCAACTCTTCCGCCCGGCCGAGGTCAATTTGCTGCGGGGGGACGCCGGCAAAGCCCGCCGGGTGCTGGGCTGGACGCACCACATCGGCTTCCAGGAGCTGGTCCGGGAGATGGTGGACGAGGACTGCCGCGCCGTGGGAATCGAACTGGCGAAGAAGTAGGGGCGAGGGCGGTGAGTGCGCTCTGCGCCGCCTCGGCGTGACCGTTCGCAAGACCATCGGTACGGTGATTGCCACTCGATGCAATCGAGAGCGGGTATGACCTGCTGCACAACGACAGGGACTTTGATCCATTTGCCAAGCACCTCGGCCTGCGCGTGGTAGTCTGAGTGCCGGATTGCCGCCGCCATGTGAAACCCGACCCCCAAACTCCTCCGCCCGGCCGAGATCAATTTGTTGAAAGGAGACGCCGCAAAGCCCGCCGGGTGCTGGGCTGGACGCACCCAGTCGGCTTCGAAGAGCTGGTCAGGGCGATCAGCCGGGGACGCCAGTTCCCAGCTTGGGTGCCCAGGTGCGGGAACCCCACGGTCCTCAAAGTAACCCACTCGACAAGCATTCTCGCAGGCTCTCTGATTGAAGCATGATTCCCTGGATCGGGACTTCAAACATGACGGCTATAAAATGTTTTTATGGCGATGGGCGCTCGCAAGCACCGGCAGCGGCAAGAGCAACTGTGGATCAGCCGAACGTTACTTTCGCCTGTTGCTGGTTGGGTACTTCGAAGGCATCGACTCGGAACGAGGGATCGCATGGCGGGCCGCCGATTCGTTGGGCTTGCGTCAGTTTCTGCATATTGGTTTGGACGAGGCTTGGCAGTGACGCTGCCGGCCGCCGATCCGCTACATTCCGGAACCGAAACGCCAGCGGCGAAAGTGGGCCGCCCATTTTCGCTGCCTCGCAGTTCCCCGCGCTTGTTTTGGGTGTGGCTACTTTAGGACGACGGCTAACGCATGCGGAATGAGCGAGTTGGGGTGAAGCGATCCGTTGCCGGGTGGGGTCAGAGGGCGGGATATGAGAAGATCCCCGGTTTTCGATCAATCGCGGTGGGGGGATTGGGCCCGTTTGGCCTGATGGCGCAGGGCGGTCTGCGACAGTCTTTCCAGACGATTGAGCAGGGACTTCAGTTTTCGATACTGTTGAGAAGCGGCGCGAAATGTGGGCATCGCTTGGGGAGTGAGTTTTACATTGACGGTTTGGCCTTTGGCCTTATAGGTCCACTCGAAGTAAGGGCCGTGTCGTTTAGCCGGGTCTTGGCGGCAAGCGCACTGGGCTTTGCCGCACTTCATCATGCGCTTGAGAAGCGTCCCTTTGCAGAAATACTCCAGTTGTTGAAATTCCTGCTTTAGCTCCCGAAAGCGTTGGGCGTAGCGATCCGGGATCGCAGTCGGTTGGGGTGGCCGAGGTCCGCTCACAAAAGTCTGGACATGGGGTCCATTCTTACGGTACTTAATGCCGTAGGAACATGTCAACAGCTAATATTGCAACAGCATTTCCGCCAGCGTTCCTGCCGCTGCCTGCGGAGGCCGCAGTATTTGCTCGCCCAACCAGCCACGATTCAATCAGGTAACCCCGACTTACTCGCCCGTCAGGTCCGACTGCAACTGAAGGACCTCTTCGCCGTGGTTTCCCATTCCTCCTGTTTGCACGCCTCCCAATTTCACGGGCTACTCGGAAACTGCAGGAGCCTTGAAGGGGGCTCAGCGCCACAAAATCCCAGTTCAGCCGCTTCGATTCGCGCCGGGGATCGCTAACGATATCAGCCGATAACGCCCCGGCTGCCCAACCATGACGATCAATTTCAGGCGCGTGGAGGAACGGTTCTACGGGCAACCTCCGACCGGCTAATCGTTCTATTCTAGATGGTTTCGGATCTCATGTTTTCGATTTTCAAGGAGGCATTATGAAGCTGCAAGGCAAGGTGGCCCTCATTACCGGCGCCAGCCGCGGTATTGGCCGCGGCATCGCCGAGGTGTTCGCAGAGGAGGGCGCCGATGTTGCCGTAAACTACGTGGCCAACGCACAGGCGGCCGAAGATGTCGCGGCGTGGGTCCGCGGCAAAGGCAGGAGAGCCATCGCCGTCAAGGCCGACGTCGCCAGCCGGGCCGAAGTCGAGGCTATGTTCGACCAGGTGTGGAAGGAACTTGGGCCCATCGATATTCTCGTCAACAACGCGGGCATCGAAACCATCGTGCCGTTTCTCGATCTGACGGACGAACAATGGACCCGGCTGACGGACGTGAACCTGCGCGGAGAGTGGCTCTGTTCGCAGGTCTTTTGCCGGCGCGTGGTCGCCGGGGGCCGCAAGGGCAATATCGTCAACATCGGCTCGGTTCAGGCCGGCAAAGTCCTTCCCGGCCGCACCCACTATGCGCCCACCAAGCTCGGTCTCGAAGCCCTCACGCGCAACATGTCCGCCGAGATGACCCCCCTGGGCATCCGCGTGAATTGCGTTCACCCCGGTCTGATCGACACCGACATGACAGCCTGGGTGATGAAACGGCCCGACCTTTTGCCGGGCATTCTCGCCCAGATTTCGCTGGGCCGGGCAGGCGGGCCGCGCGAGATCGGGACGGTGGTGGCCTTCTTCGCGTCCGACGAGGCGAGCTACCTCACGGGCCAGTCGATACACGTGGATGGCGGTTGGGTGGGCAAGTAACGATAAAACAAAGGATGCGGCGTTGGAGGAATCCGGCTGGCTCCACTCCCCTGTTGTCTCAAACGGTTGCGCCGAAATCCTCAGTCGGCCGTCGCCGCATTCGACGTCGAGTTGCTGGTGCTCGTCGGCTGCGGCAGGAACGGAACCGCGATCTGCTGGGTCCAAGTTGCTCCGCTCGCGTCCCGGCCAGTGAATACTATCACTACCGACGATGGCACAGCAATGTTCGCCGCCTGCAAACTCGCGGAAAGCGAGCCGTGTGCCGGCAGCGTAGTGCTGCCGAAAAACCTCGCGATCGAGGCCGCATAGCTCACGCCGCCTAAAGTGAACCCGGTCACCGTCGTGTCCACGCCCGCGGTCTCGTTCAGTTGGATCGTGAAGGAGAACGTAGCGCCATTCGCATTCGGCGCCTGTTGGTAGACTGGATCCGGGGTCACCGACGGTACCACCTTGGAGGTTGCAGTTGGAGTACCCAGGCTGAGCGTTGCCGCTGCCGATGAGGAACTGAACATGGGGCTGCCCCCGTAGTAAGCCTGTACCGTGTTGCTTGCCGCCGGCAACTGGCCGCCGAAAACCGTGATGGACGCGGTGGCGCTTCCTCCAGACCCCGAGAGCGTCGCTGAGCCCAGCGAATTGTCCCCCAGCGTGAATGAAACCGATCCGCTCGGCGACCTGGTACCGCTGGCGGCCTTCACGGTAGCGGTCAGCACTGTGGACCCGCCCGCCGGGATAATGGCCGGGCTCGCGGTAAGCGCAGTGGTGGTGGAGGTAACCGGAACGGCGCCCCATGCCGTGATCAGGTTGTACGCGTCCACTGAACCCAGGCCCGTCACAAGGTCGTAACCCACACCGGCCGTGTACCCAAGTCGACCGGAGGCACAGTTCGTCGTGCCCACCTGGCATGGAACGATGTTGTCTCCCGTAGTCACGTCGTGAAAGATGCCGGATGTGCCTCCCGCCGCCATGCCGTACAGCTTCGGGTTGATGTTGCCCACACCGGATTTCGTTTGTATTTCGTTCTGTGCCAGGTATTGATTGAGCAGAGCGATCATTCCGGCGAAGGAAGGCGCTGCGGCCGAAGTGCCGCCCACGGCATTTGCCTCGCCCTCCGAGATGATGATGTAGGGGTCGTGGCCGTTCGAAGCGGCCAGGGAGACGTCGGGCACGTCGCGCGCGCCGTCGTTGGGAACCCCAGGACCCGTCTGCCACGCGGGCTTCTTGTAAACAGAACTTATCCCGCCGCCGCTGGCCGAAATGGTCCCCCCATTCGCCACGCTCACCGCGGTATCGTTCCATGCCGTCTCGGGGATATAGGAAAGCGCCGAGCCACCGTAGATCCCGTTGCTGCCGCTCCAATCGCCGACGCTTCCTCCTTCGTTAAACTCCGTCCCGCCCACCGCAGTAACCTCGGGAACGCTAGCGGGAAGGTTGACCCCTAAGCCGTGCGTTGCCGTCGTGACGTCATAATCGCAGCCCGCCGCTCCCGAATCGCCCGACGCAGCCAGCCAGGTAATCCCCAGTGCATTGCCTTTCTGTGCTTCCACCTCATAGTTGTAAAGGCCCAGCCGATTCAACCCCACCATGTATTCGCACAGCCCAAAGCTCTCGCTGATCACCGGCGCCAGGTTGTTGTCAATCGCATAGTAAGCCGAGTAGTCCGCATCGTCGCTGTAAACGTAGATCAGCATCGCAGATCGAGCCACCGCGCCGGACCATTCCAGGTCCAAGTCCGCCTCTACTTCGTCGCCGGTGACCCCCGGGTACGTGCCGGTGGGAACCATCTGGATGGTGGTTGGGGGCAGGCCCCACCTGCTGCGGAACGTCGCGATGTCGCTGGGATCGATGTCGCTCTGTCCTACGATCACAATGCTCTGTCCTGCGCCCGTATATCCGTAGCTGTATAAGGGGGTGAGATTGTAAATGGTTGCGAGATCGTCCGGCAGCAGGTAGTGGCTCCCGTCAGCGCTGGTGTAGTTCGGCAGGGCTATCTTTCGTGGCGCCTTTGGGTGAAAGTCGTCGAGCCCCAGGACACCCGCCACTATGGGCTCGATGGCCGCCGGCAAGAACAGGTCCGTGGCGTTTGCGAAGTGAGTTTCGGCGCCCACCCGATAACGGTGGATTTCCGTATGCAGTGCCGCCTGCACCTGGCTGGCTGTGCCACTGAAACTAATGAAGTCGCGACCGCGCGCCGTATACTGCACGGCGAAACCCTGGGAGCGTAACCAAGCGGCGATCTGGTCCAAGTCCGCCGCACTCGTCCCGAACCGCTCGGCGTAGCTTTCCGGTGTCAGCCAGTTGTGGTAGTTCGGCGATGCGGGATCCTGCTGCTCCGCCAGCAATTGTTCGAGCGCCGCTTGCTGAGCGGCCGACGGTCTCAGCATCAGCGTGATGTTGCCAAGCCGAAAACCGGGTTCCACCGCCCCCTGATCGTACTTCGGCTGCGCCTGAGGAGGAACGCTGCCTCGGACGACCACCGAATCGCGGGCATCGATCGTGGCAGTGACGCGATCCTGCTGGGCCGGCAAAACGGAAGCGAACAAGCAGATAGAGAGTATGGCTCGGACACCTGGGCACAATACCATGACTCGTTGTACTGCTCAGGGCAAGGTGGTGTCCATTACCTAAAGGTTTACAAACGGATATAGCCGAAGGTTTATTGATATCGGTAGTTTTTCATGCCCGACATTGAAGAACTCGGCGCGAATCATTAAGAACTTGCTCTCCGAGAGGTGGAAACTGCTTTTTCGGATCGATGCAGTGGCAGTTGAGGTTCTCCAGGTACAACGACTGGCCCGGGACCCGGTTCATGTAGTGGTGCTGTATGCCAATACTCCACTCGCTGACTCTGGGAGGCCGCCCTCCGTTGGGGTCGAAGTAATACTGCGGCGCAATCGTCGTGCCGGGAGTCGGCAGGATTCCCGGGTTCAGGTTCAATGCGGTCAGCAAATTGGGATTGTACTGCAATCCCTGAGCCAGCGTCCCGCCGGCTATCGCATGTTTGCGTTTTGCGGCGGTAACCCGTTGAAAACACGAAGGTGGATTTTGACTTTGGTCACCACATAGGCGATTTCTCGGTTTTGGTCGTTTCCGAAGGGTCCAATGTGGGGA
>JBEKTU010000038.1:0-45605 GCA_049515735.1 Bryobacteraceae bacterium | reverse complement strand
GGATTGCTTTTGCCCAGCACCTTCGTGATGGCCGCCGTCAGGGTGGTCTTGCCGTGATCGATGTGCCCGATCGTCCCGATATTCACGTGCGGCTTGCTGCGGTCGAATTTTTCCTTTGCCATGTCGAAACCTTCTCTGTACGGAATTCGTTACAGGAGGAGCTCTGGAGCCGTTGACCAGGATTGAACTGGTGACCTCGTCCTTACCAAGGACGCGCTCTACCAACTGAGCTACAACGGCCCTACCAAGAGTCTACGAAATTTTCTGGTGGACGGGGGAGGATTCGAACCTCCGTAGCTCGCAAGGAGCGACAGATTTACAGTCTGTTGCCATTAACCGCTCGGCCACCCGTCCAGGCCATTCACCCGCAATGCGACCACCAAAGCGAGGCTCACATTGCGGGGAAACTATAAGCATACAAGGAAAAGACCGTTCGCCGCAACTTCATGCCCAGATATTCCCTTTTTGTTCGCCTTGTGCTATAGTATGGTCCATGAGCCCAAAACCGCAACACTACGACTTCGCCAACCAACTGCTCGCAAGCCAGGAATTTTTCGAGCGTTCAAGCAGGGTCCTCGATGAGGCCGACTCCGGATTCCGTCCGCAGGAAGGCATGATGACCGTCGCGCAGCTCATCGCGCACACGGCGCACACGCTCGACTGGTTCATCGAGGGCGCATCCCGACCCGAAGGCTTCAACCTCGATTTCGAGAATCTCGCCAAGGTCCTCGAGGGTGTGACCTCGGTCGCCGCCGCCCGCCAGATGCTCCAAACGGCATACGCCAACGCGATCCAGTTTCTGCGCTCGCGCAGCCCGGAGGATCTTTCGCAACCACTCCCGCCCGGTCCGGTCATGGGCGGCCAACCCATCAGCGACATCGTATGGGCCATGGTCGAGCACACCGCGCACCATCGCGGCGCGCTGACGGTGTACTCCCGCCTGCTCGGAAAAGTGCCCCCGATGCCCTACGGCGGCTGAAATACCGAACCCGGACGTCCGCCGGCCTCGTCTAACGGTATAGTAGAAGCATAGAGATGCTAATCAAGAAACCTGCCGATATCCGCTATTCGGAGATCACCCCCAAGTCTGTTTACGTGAACCGGCGCAAATTCCTGGCCGGCGTTCCCGCGGCCTTCCTCGGCGCGCGCGAGTTGCTCTCGCCCTCGGCACGCGCCGGGGTGCCCTCTGGGCCCGGCGCCAAACTGCCAAACCTCGCTAAGAGCCCGTTCAGCACGACGGAAAAGCCGAACACCTACAACGACGTCACGCACTACAACAACTTCTACGAGTTCGGCACCAGCAAGCAACAGCCCGCCCAGAACGCCACCAACTTCAAAACCTCGCCGTGGACCGTCTCCGTTGAAGGAGACGTCGCCAAGCCGCGCAAGTTTAGCATCGATGAAATCATGACGCTGGCGCCGATCGAGGAGCGCATCTACCGCCACCGCTGCGTCGAGGCGTGGTCCATCGTGGTGCCGTGGGCCGGCTACTCGCTCAGCGCTTTGCTCAAACAGGTGGAACCCACTCCCAAGGCCAAGTACGTCGCCTTTGAAAGCTATTGGGACCTCCGCCAGATGCCGCTGGCGCGCCCCGAGGTGGCAGGCATCGCGCTCCCCTACGTCGAGGGCCTGCGGCTGGATGAGGCCATGCACCCGCTGGCGCTCCTCTGTGTCGGCATGTACGGCGAGGCGTTGCCGCCGCAGGATGGCGCGCCCGTCCGCCTGGTGGTGCCGTGGAAATACGGCTTCAAGAGCATCAAGTCGATCGTCAAAATCAAGCTGGTCGCAAGCCAGCCGCCGACTACGTGGAACATGGCCAACGCCCACGAGTACGGCTTCTATTCCAACGTGAATCCGCAAGTCGATCATCCGCGCTGGAGCCAGGCTACCGAGCGGCGCTTGCCCTCGTTCTTCCAGAATCACCCCACCCAGATGTTCAACGGCTACGCCAGCGAGGTCGCCAGCCTCTACGCCGGCATGGACCTGAAGAAGAATTACTGACTCATGCTGCGCAGCCGCTGGAGCAAAGTCCTGGTTTTCCTGCTGTGCCTCGCGCCGTTATTCCGGCTCGCCTGGCGCGTGTGGAACCAGGATGTCACCGCCAACCCCACGGAGTTCATCCAGCACTTCACCGGCGACTGGACCATCCGCCTGATCGTCGCCACTCTGGCCGTGACTCCGCTGCGAAAGCTGCTCGGCGTGCCCGACCTCATCCGTTTCCGCCGCATGATCGGCCTTTTCGCGTTCTTTTACGCCTGCCTGCACTTCCTCACCTACCTCTGGCTCGACAAGCTCTTCAATTTTCCGGCCATGCTCAAGGATGTTGGCAAGCGTCCGTTCATCACCGCCGGTTTCGCCGCGTTTGTGTGTCTAATTCCGCTGGCCCTGACTTCCACCGCCGGTTGGATTCGCCGCCTGGGCGGCAAGCGCTGGCGACGGCTGCACAGCCTCGTCTACGTCACCGCCATCGCCGCGGTGGCGCACTACTATTGGTTGGTCAAGTCCGATATTCGCCAGCCGATGCTCTACGCAACCCTGGTGGCCCTTCTGCTGGCCTGGCGCGTGGTTTCCAGTGCCATCCGCAGCGCCGCCCTGCAAAGGGCTTAGAATCGGTTCATGCGAGGCGCTCTCATCCTTTCGCTGCTGCCGGCGCTGCTCTCCGCCGCGGACCTTAAGATCGACCATGTCACCGTCGCCGGAAGCAGCTTGCGAGAGCTTCAGGCCAATCTTTCCGCGGCCGGCATACCGCCGGTTTACGGCGGCGCTCACACCAACGGTGCCACCGAGATGGCCCTGGTCAGCTTTCCAGATGGTTCCTACATGGAGTTGATGGCGCCCCAGGCGGATGCCGATCCTCACCTGATCGATCGGCAGCCCTGGGTCAAGTTCCTCCGGGGCAACGGCGGGCCGTGCGCCTGGGCGGTGCGCGAAACGGACCTGGCGGCCGAAGTCAAACGCCTTAGGGCGGCGGGCATTCCCGTCTCCGTGCCCGTCCGTGGCGGCCGGCAAGTGCCGGACGGGGTGCGCCTGGAGTGGGAAACTTCGGATGTCGGCCTGGAGCCCCGAGGCACCTTCTTTCCGTTCCTCATCCGCGACCTCACGGAGCGCCGGCTGCGCGCCTTTCCGCAAACCAAGCTGGTCAACCGGGATTTCAGAGGAGTCGCCAAGGTGGTGATCGCCGTGCGCGATCTGGATGCCGCCATCAAGCGTTACCAGCAGGCGTACGGGCTGCCCGCGCCCATCAAGCAGGTGGACCCGGGCTTCGACGCGCATCTGGCTTTACTGGGCGGCGTCCCCGTGGTGCTGGCGCAACCGCTGACGCCGGAATCCTGGCTGAACGACCGTCTCGACCAATTTGGCGAAGCGCCTTGCGCACTCGTGCTGGGGGCCAGCCGACCGGGCCGTTACCACGCCGCCTCGCAGACGCGCTGGTTCGGCATCGAGATCTCCTGGTTCGATCCCGGCAAGCTGGGATGGCGCCTGGGATTCGAAAACCCGGAGTGGTGACCGGCCTTCGCCTACACCATTCTCTCGGAGAGAAAGACGTCCTGCGGACGCTGCGGAGTGGTCTGCCCCGCCCATTCATCTTCCGCGCTATCGGTCAATAGCAGTTCGATCAGCCGGGCAGCCAGCTCGCGTGGGCAGATGCAATCAGCCTCCGACAGCGTCGTGGGGGCGTTCCGCAGCGAGCCGTCGTATTCCATGGTCACGGGCTCGCAGTCTTCCGAAATCCAGGTCCCATGCACGTGGATGAACTCGGCTGCGTCGTCGCCACCTTTTACGGCAACCCGCATAAAGTCGCCCGTGCGTCGAAGGGTGACGCCTTCAATCGTTTTTCCGTCTGCGTATCTGATTTTCATAATCTCCGCCCTCGCAAGACCATGGTGTAACAGCCTGGTGCTCAATACCAGTCCTTGACGTACCACCGCTGTACCAGAACCTGCCAGGATCACTTTCGATAACAGCGTCATCCTACTGCCGGCAGTCGCAGCCCCGCGACAGGAATCCAACGAAGCTCCCGTGCAGCGGGCATTTGCGTGTTTTCGCGAACACCCGCCGGCCCGCCGCTTGGTCGTCGAGCGGTCTGTAGCCGGAGGATAGGCCCAGGAGTACTCTCGAGGAGTTGGTACTGGTAAACGGCAGCACCGGGTGCCTCGCAAGGGTGTTATGATTCGCAGGGTTGACCTGGTGCGGGCTTCCCCTGAGCAATCTCTTGGCACGCAGTGGATCACCACGAACCGGCGGCGATTGCGGGCGCATTTGTGCGAACGCTCGAGAGCGCTCTTAGCGCCTCCGCGAAGCCTCCGCAGGGGAATCAGACTTTAGGGGAATCTTTAGGGGTATCGTCCGAAGGGGTACCCTTGATAGCATCTTTGAAGCCCCGAATTCCTTCGGCCAGCCCCTTTCCAAGCTCAGGCAGCTTCTTCGGGCCGAACATCAAGAGGGCAATTGCAAGAATAACTATCAAATGCCGAGGTTGGAGCAGATCTTCAATCATAAAAGGTTCCTTCAATTCAGCATAGCACCATGCGCAGCCCTGGTGTAAAGAGAATCAAAGCTGGGTGCGGCGGTAGTCCACGATCTCGAAAGCCACCCGTTACTTCCACGGCCGGTTTCAGGGTGTGAATTGATGCGTAAGCGATTTTCATGGAGCTGGCGGAGGGATTTGAACCCCCGACCCTCTGATTACAAATCAGATGCTCTACCAACTGAGCTACGCCAGCCGCTTCGAAGGGGAGCGGAAACGGGGATCGAGCCTGCTGCCACCAGCACGGAGCTTTCGATCTGCCGTCTTTACCGTCCTGCTTAATAGAGTAATCGGAGTAACGGCAGGAACGCAATTCAGTCCCGTCTCGGGGCGTTTCACCTGCAGCCTGCGCGGGCTAGCGCGACCGCGGCACCGCCTGGTCCCATTCCAGGATTTTCTCGACGACGTAATCGACCTCTGCCGCGGTCAGCTCGGGAAACATAGGCAACGAGATGCAACAGGCGGCATTGCGCTCGGAGTTGGGAAGGGGGCCGGCGATGCGGGCCGGCTTGTCCCAAGGATAGCCTTCCTGCTGGTGAATGGCGATGGGATAGTGACACTTGGCGTCGATGCCGTTGGCGGTCAGGAAATCCAGCAGCGAGTCGCGATGCTCCGGCTTCTTCGTCTCGATGACATACAGATGATAGATGTGGTAGTTACCGGCCGCTTCGTAGGGAAGATGGATGTGGGCGGCGTCATGGAGGCCCGCGGAGTAGCGCGCGGCCCACTTCCGCCGCAGGGCGTTCCATGCGTCGAGGTGCTTCAACTTGACGCTGAGCACTCCCGCTTGCAGGTCGTCCAGGCGGCTGTTGTAGCCCATGCCGTGGCAGGACCTTTTGCTGGACCCGTGGTTGCGCAGCTTGCGGATCTCGCGGTCCACATACTCGTGGTTGGTGACGACCGCGCCGCCGTCGCCAAAACAGCCGAGGTTCTTCTGGATGATGAAGCTGGTGCATGCCGCGTCGCTCAGTTCGCCGATGCTGAACCCGTCTCCACGGGCGCCGGTCCCCTGCGCATTGTCTTCCACCACCAGAAGACCGCGCCGATCGGCAATCTGGCGGAGGGCCTTCATATCCGCGCACTGGCCATATAGATGAACCGGAACCAGGGCCTTGGTCCGGAACGTGATGGCCTCCTCCACCTTGGAAGGATCCAGGCAATTGGTTCTCAGGTCGGAGTCCACGAATACGGCCGTGGCGCCGGCGATCCAGATGGCCTCCGCGGTGGCGAAGAATGTGTTGGCGGTGGTGATGCACTCATCGCCGGGGCCAATCCCCAGCGCCAGGAAGGAAAGCCACAGTGCGTCCGTTCCGTTGGCAACGCCGATGGCGAACTTCATTCCGTGATACTCGGCTAGCTCCTGCTCGAACTGCTGTAGCATGGGACCCATTACATACTGGCCGGATTCCAGAACAGCCTGAATGTTTCGATCGATCTCGGCTTTGAGGTTGTGATACTGACGGACATGACCGTAAAAGGCGACGTTCATACTCCGATGATGGCATTGTCATCCAATGGGTGTCATTCACGCCGATGCCGCTCCACTCTACCCGACGGTTCAGGGCCGTCCGGTGTCGGTCTCCGCGGTCTTCAGACGCTCGTACTCGGCTCGCTCGGCGCGAGCCAGGTCCGGCTTGCCCATGCGCAGATAGACCCGCGCCAGCTCATAATGCGCTCTGGTTTGACCAGGGTTAAGCTCGATGCTGCGTGACAGCTCGCGCGCCGCCTCCGGCCACTTGCTCTGGCTTGACAGCAACTCGCCCAGCTCCAGGTGCGATTCCCAGAACGCCCCATTAAGCTCAATCGACCGGCGCAGCTCGGTCTCTATCACGTGGTCGTCCGGGTTGGACGAGGCAGCCAGAGCCTTGGCGTGAAGAAAGACGGGCAGGTAGTTCTCCGGCGCCCTCTTCTCCCATGCCGCGTAGGACGCGATGACCTCCGGCAGCCGGCCGCCCGCGTGCTCCAGAATCCGGCCCAGAAAGACATACGGCTGCTCGACCGTAGGGTCCAGGCGAATCACTTCGAGGAAGGCGCTCACGGCATCCGCAGGCCGGCGCTCGGCGTAACAGGCCACGCCATAGGCGAGCACGATTTGCGGGTTCTTCGGAAACTGGCGCTGGCCCTTCTCCAATACAGCCAAGGCCTCCGCGAAGTCCCCGTGATCGAGCAAGGCCTGCCCAAAGTCCGACAGAAAAACCTCTTGCGCCGGTGCGCGCTCGAACGCCCGGCGCAATTCGGGCAGCGCGGAATCGGGGCGTCCCGCCGCTTGATATGCCTTGCCCACGAGGTGATGCGCTTCAGGGGTGTCTCCTCCCCGCAAAGCGGCCTCCGCCCATTTCACCGCTTCCTCCGGCTGGCCTGCCTCAAGCGAGAGCCCGGCGGCGTCGGCGGCCGCCTGCGCGCCGGCTCCAGGCGTTGCTGCAAACCGGCGTTCCCACTCGGCGGCCCTGGCGAGATCGCCTGTCCCCGCGTAAAACAACGCGAGCGCGTGCTGGATAGGAGGACTGTTCGCGCCAAATTGCTCCGCGCTTCCGGCAGCCTGGACCGCCATGTCCTTCTGCCCGCTCTTCAGATAGGTCTGGGCCAGCGCTACCCACACCACGGCGCTCCGCGGATCCAGCTTCGCCGCCCTTTCAAGGAATTCACGCGCATGGACGAGGTCGTTCTTGTTGAGCGCGACAAGCCCCTGCCGAAGGTCGTCCTGGGCTGGCGGCTGCGCCGGCCCGGCCAAAGGCAAGAGCAGCCAGGCAACCACCGCCAGCACCGCGGTGCGATGGCACTTCATCGCGGTGGCCCGGGCTCCTTGATCCGCACAATGCGGTCGCCGGCGACATTCTTCAGCTCCTGAACCACTCCCGACGGCCAGCGGATCTCCACGCTATCCGCGGATTTGTCCGGCCCCAGCCCGAAGTGCACAGGCCCGGCGCTCGACGAGGCGTAACCGAAGCTGAACGAGACATGGTTATACTGCGTGGCGGTGTGCGTCACGACTTTGATCCGCGCCCCGATGGCGTCGCGATTGCTCTTCGTGCCTTCCAGTTGCAACTCCAGCCAGTGGTTGCCCCCAGGACTGTCGTTCATCCAGATCTCGGCCGGCGCTCCGATCGCGCTAACTACCACATCCAAGCGCCCGTCGCCGTTCAGGTCGCCCACAGCCGAGCCGCGGTGCCGCCTGGGGGGCTGCGCGGCCAAACCCGCTTCGGCCGTAAGCGCGGCGAACCTGGCGCCGCCAAGGTTGCGAAACACGGTGTTTGGCTGCTCCACCTGGCCTTGACGCACGGGCAACATCACTTCAACGTGCCCGCGAGTGACGAAGATGTCCTTCCAGCCATCGTTGTCGAAGTCGCAGATGGTGGGCGAGTAGCCTGCCATCGGCAGGCTGAGCACACCCATTCCGCTGCTGCGGGTGATGTCGGCGAAATCTCCCTTTCCCGTGTTTCTGAAGATGGGGAAGGTCTCGTCGTCAAGCGCCACGAACACGATATCGGGATAGCCGTCGTTGTCGATATCGCGGAAATCCACGCCCATTCCGGAGATCCACTCGGCATCCTCGCGCAATGCGACGTTGCTCTCGAAGGCGACCTCTTCAAATTTCCCGCCGCCCTTGTTATGGAATAGGAAATTGTCGAGTTTGTCGTTGGTGACGAAGATGTCCATCCAGCCGTCGAGGTCGAAATCGGCAACACCCGCTCCCATCCCCTTGCCCGGGTGCGCGCGAATGCCCGACTCGGCTGAGACATCCCTGAAGGTCCCGTCGCCGTTGTTGAGAAACAACTGGTTGGGGGTTTTCTTATAGAATTTCGGATCGCAATAATCCCGCGCGCCCCCCGCTGCCAGGCAGGCCGGCTCCGTGCGGATGTCCCAGCTCATGTAATTGACCACGAACAAATCGAGCAACCCGTCGTTGTTGACATCGACCCACGCGGCGCCCACCGTCCAGAGAGGGCCATACTCGCTATCGGGCTGATCGATTCCCGCCTTCTTGGTCACGTCGGTGAAGGTGCCATCTCCGTTGTTGTGATAGAGCCGGTTGCCATGAACGCCGCCGACAAAGAGGTCCTCGTGGCCGTCGTTGTCGTAGTCGCCGACAGCGGCGGCGATGTCGTAGCCTTCGCCGGCCAGTCCGGCCTTTTCCGTGACGTCCGTAAAATGGCCCTTGCCATCGTTGGCAAACAGCCGGTTAGAGTACTTTGGCGAGGTCTTCTTCAACGTGTGGATATCGGCGCCGTTGGCGAAAAAGATGTCCAGGTAGCCGTCGTTGTTGTAGTCGAAGACCGCGACCCCGCCGGCCATGGTCTCGGGCGCGTGGCGTTCCGGCGTCTCACAAGCGTCCAGCGTGAAGGGGATCGGCCGATAGACAAAGTGAATGGGTGACTGGGCGGGCCCAGCCTGCCACAGGGCCGGGCCGAGAAGCACGGCGAGAACTGCAACCGCCCCTGTGATGGCTGCCCGCAAGGTTTTGTCCACTGTTCAGTATAAAAGAAAAGCCCCCGCCGGCGAGTGCGGGGGCTGGTCTAAACGGGTCTAAGGGTCTGGCGACCGGCTAGAAATGCAGCCGGAGCGATACCTGGGCGTTGCGTTGACCCGAACTCGAGGTGATCACGCCGAAAGTCGAATCTTGCAGGTTCGTGTCGGGGCCGCCGAATTGAGTCTTGTTGAACGCGTTGAAGGCCTCCAGCCGGAATTCCATGTTGAAGCGCTCGCTGAAGCGGAAGGTCTTGAACAGCGCAGCGTCGAGCGTGCTGGCTCCCGGAGCGCGTATGTTGTACGGACCCGCGTCGCCTCCTGTTAGAGGGGCGGGAACCGTGACTGCGGTGGTGTTGAACCATTGTGCCGGGCTCCGGCCAGCGGCAGGCGCGCCGTTCGCGTTCTGCCCAGCCACGATGTCAGGCCGGCACGAATTCCACACACCCTCACATCCGTTGTACCCCAGACTGATAGGAATACCGCCGCGGAGGGTCAGAATGCCGTTCAGCCCCCATCCACCCACTATTTGGTTGAGCACGGGATTCATATTCGTCCCGAGCGGCCGGCCCTTTCCGATCGGCAGTTGGTACGTGAAACCGGTAACGAAAGTCTGGCGAAGATCCCACTGCGCGTTGGCGTAATTGACCATGTAGTTGTTCGGATCGAAGACCGCGCACCCGTTCAGACCAGGGCACACATCCGTCAGGGCGTGCGACCAAGCGTAAGAACTGATGAACTGTAAGCCGTTGCTCAGCCGCTTCTCAACCTTCACGGTCAACGCATTGTAGTTCCCATATCCGTTGCTGACCATGATGCTGCCCTCTCCGATGTACGGAATTGGCTGGAGCGACTGGCAAGTGATGTTGGAGTTGGTGGTCCCCAAGTTGGTGCAGGCATTCGCCGTGGGCTCCGAGGTTTGGTGGAGTTGGACGTTGCCGACGTAGGCCACTTCCAGCGCCACATTCCAAGGCAACTCGCGTTGGACCGCCAGGTTCCACTTGTCCACCAGCGGGTTCCGCCAGTCCAGGGCGATACCCTTGAAGCTAATCGGGGCAGCCAGGGTATAAACATTCGAGGGAAGCCCGCCGGCAAATCCATTGGGGAAATATGGATTCGAAGCGAACAGGCCGATCGGGTTCAGATTCAGGTCGGTGCGGCCCAGTTCGACGGTTTCGTTGAACGGCACCGATTCGCCGAGGTTGGGAGAGCCGCCCATGTTTTCCTCGCCGCCGTAGAAGATTCCGAAGCCCAGGCGAATGACCGTCTTCGGAGCCACTTTGTAGGCCAAGCCAAACCGCGGGCCAAAGTCCGTCTTGTCCCACGGCTGCATGTACGTGGAAACCTGGCCGCGGGTCACCGTGACGTTCGGGAAGGCCGTGGCAAAGTTCGGCGGCAGAGCGGTGTTCTGGTCGGGCCCCTGCGGGATCTCGAGCGTCGGCGCTGCTGGGTTGTACACGAAGTTCGACTGGCGGCCGAACCTCTCATAAGTGGGCGAGAAGAGCTCGTACCGAACCCCCAGGTTGATGGTCAGTTTCGGGGTGACTTTCCAGTCGTCCTGAGCGTAGAACGAGTAGGTTTCCTTCTGCGAAGAGATTTCGTTGACCGAGGAGATTTCGCCAGTGTCCACAACGCCGAGCAGATACGAGGCCATCGCGTCGCCGGTATTGGTGTTGATGGCCCCGGAACTGCCGTTCGCCGTGGAAGGATATGCGGTAGCGTTCTGGGAGAAGTTCATTTCGCCGTGCGGGTCGGCGAACTGCGTGAAGGGGAACTGGATAAACCGGTACTCGGCTCCGAACTTGAACGAGTGGGATCCCTTCGAGATAGCCAGGTTTTGGATGTAGTCCTGGACGTTGCTGTGCATGTTCATGGGCTGCCAGTTGCTCGCGCCCAAACCTACGTAGCGGGCAGCATTCATCCCAATCAGCCCGCCATTCAGCGGAATCTCGTGGCTGGGGTCGTATCCTCCAATGCCGAAGACCGCGTTGTCATCGTTGTCTTGACCGGCGCCGATAATCTGGGTGTCCAGGCGCGTGATAGCCACCCGGGTCTCCGAAACGATGGATGGAGTCCAAACTCGCGTGTACCCCAGTTGTGCGTTGCGGGTCGTGGTAATTTGGCTGTCTCCTCCAAAGGCGTCACCGAGTCCCAGGGGAAGGATCGGGACGCTGGTCTTGGGATTGTCGTTCCAGCTCAGTGAGCCGTAGAGGCTGTCTTTATCGCTGATCTTAAAGTCGGAGCGACCATCGCCCGAGTCAAATCGGTTATGACCCGGCGATATGTAGTAGTAATCATTGATCGGGAAGCCGCTATAAGGCTGGTTCGGCGCCGGCAACATGTTGAGAATCTTGGTCTGGATCGGGCCGATCCGGCTGGCGGGGATGATGTTTCCGGGAAACGGAGTGCGCGTCAGTTGGCCATTGATCGTCTGGGTGGTCGTCGGATCGAAAATCTCGTACTGGGCAATGTTCCCCGTCGGGGCGGATGCAATGGTGTTCCCCAGCAAACCCGAGAAATTGCCCTGAATTTCCGCGGGTGTGGGAACGGTACCGAAACCGGAGCCGTTCACGTACGCTATCCGGGTGCCCTGATAGTCCCCGAAGACGAAGAAGCGATTCTTGATGATAGGGCCACCCGCCGCCGCGCCAAACTGGTTCTGTCTGTATACCGGGTTTGGCACTCCAACCTTGTTGTTAATCCATGAGTTGGCATTGAGATCGTTGTTCTGGAGGACTTCCCACAAGCCGCCGTGGAGTTGGTTGGTCCCGGTCTTGAGATTGACGTTGATGACCCCTCCGGCGGCCCGGCCATACTCCGCGTTTTCGCCGCTGGTCATAACCGTCATCTCGCCGATCGCTTCGGGCGGCGGACCGATGACGTACGAGGACCCGTTCAGGAAGTCGATAACATTAACGTTATTATCGACCCCATTGAGCAGGAAGTTGTTTTCCCCCATGTCGCGAACGCCGTT
The DNA here is from genome assembly GCA_049515735.1 of Bryobacteraceae bacterium. GTDB lineage: Bacteria > Acidobacteriota > Terriglobia > Bryobacterales > Bryobacteraceae > Fen-178. Next base: position 33,639 of record JBEKTU010000038.1, on the reverse strand, counting down.
GGCTGAAAAGCCGCCCGTTCCCGAATCGCGTCCGGATTCCCCCGGAACGACACCCGGCGATAGCCGTGCGAGATAAGTGAAGGTGCGCTGAGCGCCGAGTGGCAGGTCGGTGACTGTCTCTGGGCTCAACTGAGCACCGAGCTGGACGCTTTCGTCTTGCACCAGCGCGGCTTGAGCGGTCACTTCAATCGCCTCGGTCATCTGCCCGACCTCCAGAGCGAAAGGAACGCCCACCCTGTTTCCGGGAGTGACCTCGACCTTCTGCCGGCTCGCTCGCCGGAAGCCCTGCGCTTCCACGGTCACGGTGTAACTCCCGGGCAGGAGCGCCGGCCGGGTATAGTCGCCGGCCGCCGTGGTCTGGAGCGTGGCGCTTTCCCCCGTTCCCTCGTTGGTAATGGTAATTGTTGCACCTTGCACTACCGCGCCTGTCGAGTCGGTGACCGTGCCGGTGATGGTGCCCAAGTCCCGTTGGGCAAAGGCAAAACTGCTGAACAGCAGTATCAGGGACACCATCCATACACAACTCCTCAGGTGTCCTGCGCACCTATTGCGCAAAGCAGTACGGAATTCCCTCGTGAATACCATGCCTAACCTCCCTCCCTTGTCGACTCACTCCCGGCCCCCTCCCTTTTCCCCCTAAGGGACCTCTCACACCCTGTCAACGCGAACGCTAGATCTGCCTGCGGGGAGCCCCGAAACCCGCATAGCGGCCGTGCTGCGCGACAGAGATCCGAATACGAAACCCTATTGGCCGCATGTGTAAGAAATTGTAAACGAAAGCAAACGCCTTGTCAACGGAATTTTCCAGAGTTTGTGGCAAAAAACGTCAGCAGCAACCTTGATATCGGCGCTCGGCCCGACGAGAGCCAGACACGGTCTTATCCCGCGTCCAGTACAAAAGAAAAAGCCCCCGCCGGCGAGGGCGGGGGCTGGTCTGAGGGTCTAAAGGTCTGGCGTCCGGCTAGAAATGCAGCCGGAGAGATACCTGGGCGTGACGTTCACCCGAACTCGATGTGATCTTGCCGAAGGTCGAGTCTTGCATGTTGGTGTCGGGGCCGCCGAGCTGAGTCTTGTTGAGCGCGTTGAACGCCTCCAACCGGAATTCCACGTTCCATCGCTCGGTAAAGCGGAAGGTCTTGAACAACGCAGCGTCGAGCGTGCTGTTTCCAGGACCGAATATGTCGTACGGAGCCGCATCGCCGCTTGTCAGAGGAGCGGGAGTCGTGAACGCGGCGGTGTTGAACCATTCAGCCGCGCTCCGGCCCCCGGAGGGCGAGCCGACATTCTGCCCATTTACAACATCGGGCCGGCACCAACGCCACACACCCTGACATCCGTTGTAATTCACGTCGATGGGAGCGCCTGTGCGGATGGTCACAATGCCGTTCAGCCCCCATCCACCGATCGCGGTGTTGAGCGCGTGATTCATATTCGTCCCCAGAGCCTTGCCCTTCCCGATCGGCAATTCATACACGAAGCCGGTGGTGAAACTCTTGCGATGGTCCCACTGGGCGTTGGAGTACATGGTCGCGAAGTTCAGCGGATTGGGGGACGGGCACGTGTTGCTCAAAGGAAGGCACGCATCCGTCAGGACGTGCGCCCAGGCGAAGGAGCTGATGAACTGCAAGCCGTGGCTGAGCCGCTTCTCAACCTTCACGGTCATCGCGTTGTAGTTAGCGTAGGCGTTGCTGTTGGTGACGCTGCCCACTCCGATGTACGGAATTGGCCTCAGCGATGCGCACGTGATGCTGGTGTTGGTGGTCCCGAGGTTGGGGCAGGGATTCCCGCCACTTTGGTCGGTCTCGTATTGGTGGCTCTGGTGATTGCCGGTGTAGGCCAGTTCCAGCGCTGTCTGCCAACCAATATCGCGCTGGACCGCCACGTTCCACTTCTGCACCAGCGGGCTCCGGGAGTCCGTGCCGAAGCCATTGAAGCTGATCGGGGCAGGCGCGGAAAAGACGTTTGTAGGAAACCCACCGGAGAATCCTCCGGCGAACCACGGATTGTTAACGAAATTATTGGCAAGCGGATTCAGATTCAGGTCGACGCGTTGCAGGTTCATGGTCTGGTTGAACGGCGCGTTTTCGCCCAGGTTGGGACTGCCACCCAGGTTTTCCTCGCCGCCGTAGAAGATCCCGAATCCCACGCGAAGGACCATGTTCGCGGCCATTTTGTAGGCCAAGCCAAACCGCGGGCCGAAATCCTTCTTGTCCCACGGGTACATGTACCTGCTAACCGCGCCGCGGGACACCGTGACGTTGGGGAAGTTCGCGGCAAAGGTCGGCGGCAAAGCGGCGTTCTGGCTGTTCCCCTTGGGGATGTAAAGCGAAATGGTTTGCCACGAGAAATTCGACTCCCGGCCCCACTCCTCATAAGTGGGCGAGAAGAGCTCGTACCGGATCCCCAGGTTCAGGGTCAGTTTCGGGGTAACTTTCCAGTCGTCCTGACCGTAGAACGCCCACGTTTGCTTCTGCGAAGAGATCTCGTTGGTCGAGGAGATTGTGCCTTGGTCCACATTGCCCAGCAGAAATGAGGCGATCGCATCGCCGCTACTGCCGCTGAGGGCGCCGGCGCCAGGAAATGCCGTTTCGTTGTTGGAGAAGTTCATGGTGCCGTGCGGGTTGGAGAACTGGAAGAAGGGGAACTGGACCAGCCGGGCCTCGGCTCCGAACTTGAGCGCGTGGGATCCCTTATTGACAGCCACGTTCTGGATGAAATCCCGGACGTTGCTGTACATCAGCATCGGCTCCCATGAGCCCGCGCCCATGCCGGAGTAGCGGGAAGGCGAGATCGTCGGCAGCCCGCCATCGCTCGGCATGGAATAGGTGGGGTCGTATCCTCCGATGCCGTAGGCTTTGTATTGGTCCACGTCCTGACCGGGGCCGACAATCGAGGTATGCAGGCGCGTGGTAGCGGCGCGGGTCTCGGTAACGAGGGACGGGCTCCATACTCGCGTGTACCCCAGTTGCGCGTTGCGGGTATAGGTTGATTGGACGCTTGGAATCCCGCCCGCATTAGAGCCGAGTGCTATGGGCAACCCGGCCGCAGGCGTACCGCCTGAGGCTTGGTCCATCCAGCTCAGTGAGCCGTAAAGGCTGTCCTTATTGGTGAGCTTGAGGTCGGAGCGGAGATCGCCTGAGTCCATATTCATGAAATTCGGCGAGGAATAGTAGTAATCATTTATCGGGAAGCCGTTCACCGGCTGGTTCGGCGCCGGAACGAGCTGGAGAACCTTTGCCGCGGCGGGGTCAAACCGGCTGGCGGGGATGATGTTTCCGGGAAAGGGAGTGCGCGTCAATTGGCCATTGGCGAGCGTCTGGAGGCTGGTCGGATCGAAGATCTGGTACTGGGCAACGCTGGTCCCCGTCGAGCTCGTTCCAACTGACGGCCCCAGCAAGCCCGAGAAATTGCCCCCGACTTCCGCCGGCGTGGGAAAGGTGTCGAAGCCGGTGGAGGGGGTCTTCTGCCGGGTGCCCTGGTAGTCGCCGAAGACGAAGAAGCGGTTCTTGATAATAGGGCCGCCCGCCGCCGCGCCAAACTGGTTCTGCCGGTATACCGGCCGTGGCGATCCAACCATGTTGTTCTGCCATGAGTTGGCATTGAGGTCGTTGTTCTGGAGGACCTCCCACACGCCGCCGTGGAGCTGGTTGGTGCCGGTCTTGAGGTTGACGTTGACCACGCCTCCGGCGCCCCGGCCGTACTCCGCGTTGTAGCCGGTGGTCATAACCGTCATCTCGCCGATGGCCTCGGGTGGCGGACCAATGACGAACGAGGCCCCGTTCAGAAAGTCGATGACATCGACGTTATTGTCGACACCATTGAGCAGGAAGTTGTTCTGCCCCGTCCCGCGCTGGCCGTTGGCGGAGAAGCCGCCCGTGTTTTGGTCGCGGGTGGATTCGCTCGGATTGACGCCGGGCGATAGCCGTGCGAGATAAGTGAAGGTGCGCTGAGCGCCGAGCGGCAGGTCGGTAACCACGTCTGAACTCAACTCCGCACCGAGCTGGACACTTTCGTTTTGCACCAGCTCCGCTTGAGCCGTCACTTCAATGGCCGAGGTGACATCTCCGACATCCAAGGCGAACGGAACGCCCACCCTGCCGCCGGCCGTGACCTCAACCTTCTGCCGGCTCGCTCGCCGGAAGCCCTGCGCTTCCACGCTCACGGTGTAAACCCCAGGCAGCAGAGCCGGCCGGGTAAAGTCGCCGGACGCCGAGGTCGTGATCTTGGCGCTTTCCCCGGTCGCGTCGTTGGTAATGGTAACTGATGCACCTGGCACTACCGCGCCTGTCGCGTCGGTGACTGTGCCGGTGATTGTGCCCAAATCTCGTTGGGCCAAGGCAAGACTGCTGAATAGCAGGACCAGAGACGCAATCCATACGAAGCTTCTCAGGTGAACCGCGCCTCTATATAACGAAGTAGCACGGAATTCCCGCGTCGATACCATGACTAACCTCACTTTGTTGTTGACGCACTCCCAGCCCTATCCCTTTTTCCCCTAGGGGGCCTCTCACACCCCCGGCGTGTCAACGCACGCAGTGAGCCAGCCTGTGGGCGCCTCTGAACCCGCACAGCGGCTTTGCTGCACAACAGAGATCCAGATTACAAAACCCCTTATTGGCCGCGTAGGACTCGATATTAGTTGAAAGTGCATTCCTTGTCAAGACAATCTTTCAGCGTTTGTTGAAAAAACCGTCAAGAACTGCCAAGCGCTCTTATGCGCCTTCCTCCATCCAGCGCACAATGCCGGTGCCCAGCTCGGCGAGAGCCAGCGGCCCGGACGGCCAACCGGTTGAGGGCAAAGGGCCTAGCACCTGGACGGTGCTGGAGTCCTCGATGGCGAACACGCCGAGGGTTTGTTCGACGTAGGAAGGCAGCCGGGAAGTGGTCAGGTAGACATACTCGGCCAGGATCTGGGCGTCAATGAGCGAAGAAGGAGCGTCGTCCTGCTCGGGCGCGGGGCTGGCCCGCCCCTGGTCCTCAAAAACCGCCACGCTGCTGAAGGGCTTCAGCTTGTGCCGGATGCCGAAGGAACAGATCAAGAGCTGCGGTTGGGCACGGCGCATGGCCTCCGAGGAGCCCCACTCCACAAAAGCGTTCCCAAAAAGCAACGCACCGTTGCCGCTGAGAAACAGGTCCCGGATGAAGCTGGAAAGGCGGAGATCGCGTCCCAACCCCTTCCCCAGCAATGAAGCCAGATCCAGGTGGCGCAAGTCGTCGTAGGCCTGATCGGCCGAATGCAGATCCTTCTTGATGACGTTCAGCCGCTGCAAGAACGCCTTTCGCGCGGGTCCGAGGGATTCAAAGGAGAGTGGTGTCAGGCCATCCGCCCCCGATGCCAGGGTGCGGCTGAGAGCGTCCCCCGTCTCGAAGACCCAGGTGCGTTCCGCCGGGTCCGCGGCAGAGTCCGTTTGGCGCGCAAGCGCCAGCAGGAATTGCTCCGCGCCATCGCTGAATGCCGCGCGCAGCGAGAGCGTCCGGCCCGCCTGAGCGAGCCGGGGCCAGGGGATTCCGGCGGGAAGCGGCAGCCCCGCGGGCAGCAGGCAGACGACTACGCTCCTGCGCGGTTTCCGGCTCTTCCTGGCCTCAATTCCCTCGTCGATTCGCGCAAAGACCTTCTCGACCTCGGAACGCCACTGGGGATAGAACGGCGAACGAACCAGCAGGGAGGTCTCCGAGATGCTGATGCGCCTGCTCGAAGCCTCCCAAGCCGGCAACTGCATCTTCGCCTCGACGTCCTTCATCGCTCGGAACAACCCGTCAAAGTCGCCAGGGGCGAGCCCAGCGAGATAGTCCAACTGATTCTGGAGCGTGCGTTGCTCGGCGGGGAACAGCAGGTCCCACTTGTCGAGCTGCTCATTCAGCGAGGGCACGAACGTCCGGGGCAACCGTTTGAGCAGCTCTTTGTCGATCGTGGTCATGGTCAGGCCCGAAACTCCGGCAGCATCTCGCCCACGGATTCGGAACACTCCACGCCGAGGAAGGCCCCCAGAGAAGGCGCTACGTCGATGTGGCGCACAGTCTTCTTCACATACGCGGGCCTGCTCGCGGACGGCCCCAGCACCATCAGCCAGGTCACCCGGTTCTCCTCGGTGTTGGTGCGATGGTTGAAGAAGCCGTTGGTGGTGGATCCGTCGGGATCCCGCCCGAACTCCGGCATGATGACCAGGGCGGTCTGGCCGGCATAGGCCGGAAGAGACTGGAGCAGGTTCCAAAGCCGGTAACAAATTGCGTCGGTGTTGCGGATGCCCGCCAGGTGAGCCGAGTAGACGCCGAAGTGTGCGACCTCCACGTCCGAAAAATTGATCATCAGCAGAGCCGGCTCCACGCGGCGGAGCACCTCGGCCGCGACCATGAAGGTAAGCTCGTCCCCGCTCGTGGCGTTATCCGGTCCCTTCACGAAATTCGCCAAAGCGGTCAGAAACGTCTGCTTCAGTCGCGGCTCCATAGTAGCAGCCGGGCCGGGGACCTCCCATCCGATCCGCTCGTAATCCTGCTGCATTACGTCCGTCAACTCCTCGAGCAGCAGATCCCGATCGAGGCGCGGCCGCCGGCTGAAGCCCAGGGCGATCCGCTCGACTGCCTCGATCAGCAGTTGCTTGGTGAGGATCACGTTCCCGCCGGCCCCGATGTTCGCGGTGAGCGCCTTGTTGCTGGTGACGACGAATGTCTGCGTGGGATCCAGGTGGAGCTGGTTCCGAACGTAGTTGATCAGGGTGGGGTTGCGCGGCAGGTCGCGGCCCCAGTCGTCCACGTGCTGCCAGACGCCGGTCAGGATGCTTGAGATGCTGTTGAAGTGCGAAGTGACGCCTTCATTCACGCAGTTCTCATAGAACAGCGCCTGGGGCATCAGCTCGCCGCGCAAGCGAGGGATGTTGTCCGGCCCTGTGGCGGCAAAGGTCTCTTTCCTTCTGACCCCGGCGATCGTTGCCAGGACAACTTTGCGCACCGGGCGGTCCGGGCGCGCAGGCGCCTTGGCAGGCAGCTTCTCCACCGCGGCCAGGAGCGCCAGCCGCAGGAGAGTGCGGCGGTCAACCGCCTGGGCAATATTCGCCCGCATGGCACCTCCCTATGGCCCTAGCTTACGACTTCTTCGCGCCGCGCACAATGTCCGTCGAGGGCTAACTCTCCACTCCGCCGTTATTATACGAGAATACTAGAGGGATGCCCTCGTCAGGAGTGAGTTACAGGCGATCTCCAACCGCCCGGCTGCTCGGCGGCCTGGTCGTCACCCTGACGGCCGTCGCCGTGTACTCGGGCTACACCGTCATCCAACTCAAAGGCCTCCAGGCGTTGCAGGCGCGAACCATCGACCGCAATCGCATCGATTCCCTGCTCCTGCTCCGCATTCAAAACAGCCTCAATTCGCTGGCTCTCACCATGCGGGACATGCTGGAGGGAAACGAACCCTATCCGCTGACGGCCTGGCAGCGGCAGTTTCAGCGCATCCGGACCGATCTCGAAGACGCCCTGGCGCAGGAGGCGAAGTACTCGCCGCTGGAGCGCGCCCCCGGCCCGGGAGATTACCTGGCGGGGTCCGTCGCACAGTTCTGGGACGCGCTGGACCGCCTTTTCCTGCTGGCGCGGTCCGGGGAGGAAAGGAAGGCGCGGGATTTGATCCGGGTATCGCTCGAAGCCAGGCAGGAGGCCCTCAGCACGGCCGTTGCGCGGCTCCTGGTGCAGAACAACGAGATCGAACAGGAAGCCACCGCGCAGACCAGCGGCATCTACGCGCGCGCCGAACGCAACCTGTATCTGTTTGTCGCGCTGATGCTCATCCTGATCGTCTCCACCACCCTTTACCTGGTTCAATACAACCGGAGAATGTTCGACCGTGTGGCGGCTCTCTCGGAGCGCCGCAGCGAACTCGCGCGGCAGCTCATCGGGATGCAGGAGAGCACCTTTCGCTCGATTTCGCGCGAGTTGCACGACGATTTCGGCCAGATTCTGACGGCCGTGGGGGTCATGCTCCAGCGCACCGAGCGGCGCGCCGCCGGAATACCCGACGCACTTCGCTCCGATCTCCGCGAGATCCAGGAGATCGTCCAAGCGACGCTGGAGAAGGTGCGCTCTCTCTCGCTCGCGCTGCACCCGGTGGCCCTCGACGAGGCCGGCCTGGAGAGCGCTCTCGATGTGTACCTGCCCGGTTTTGAAAAGCAGACCGGTATCGAGATCCGGTACGAAAAGGCCGGCCCGAGCCGCGAGATCGACCGCAATGTGGCCATCCACCTGTACCGCGTTTTGCAGGAGAGCCTCAGCAATATCGCCCGCCATTCGCAATCGCCGCGGGCCCTGGTGCGCCTGCGCTTTCTGCCGGACACGGTGGTCCTGGAGGTGGAAGACGAGGGCGTCGGATTCGGCAACGGCAAGGAGGGGCGGGGCATGGGACTGGTTTCGATGCGGGAGAGAGCGGAGTTGGTCAACGGCCGTGTGGAATTCATCGACCGGGAGGGAGGCGGAGTGCTGGTGCGCCTCACGGTCCCCGTGGCGCCGGAGGAGACCCATGCCTGACCCCGTCATCACCGTCCTGCTGGTGGACGACCACGGACTGGTGCGGCGCGGCTTCCGGCGCATGCTGGAGGATGAACCCGGCATCCAGGTGGTCGGGGAAGCGAGCGACGGCAACGACGCCGTCGAGGCTGCGGCCCGGCTCCATCCCGCGGTGGTCGTCATGGATTTCGCGCTGCCCAGCATGAACGGCGCGGTGGCCACGCGCTGCATCCTCAAGGCGCGCCCCGAGACCGCCGTCCTGATCCTGAGCATGCACTCCGAACCGTCCTATGTGCGCACGTGTCTCGATGCCGGCGCGCGCGGATACCTGCTCAAGAATGCAATGGACCTTGAGCTTGTGGACGCCGTCAAGCGGGTCGCCGCCGGCGGGCGCGTGCTCGACCAGCGGCTCGGATCGCTCGCCGAGCGGGAAGAGGATGCGGCCTCGCTGACCACGCGCGAACTGGAAGTGCTGCAATTGATCGTCCTCGGAAGGTCCAACAAGGAAATCGCCGCAGTGCTGAGTCTCAGCGCCAACACGGTGGCCGTGCACCGGGCGAACATCATGCAGGCGTTGGACATTCACAACACGGCCGAATTGGTGGTTTATGCCATTCGCAAGGGTTTGGTGAGCATCGCGTGAACCGGCGGACATTCCTTCTCGGCGCTCTGCCGTTGGCGGCCGCTCCGGGGCCCGCGGCCGCGCCCGGGTTCAGCCTGACCGACGTGACGGCTTCGGCGGGCATCGATTTCCGTCATAACAGCGGCGCCTTCGGGGCCAAGTATCTGCCGGAGACGATGGGGCCCGGCTGCGCGTTTCTGGACTACGATGGCGACGGCTGGCTGGATATCCTGCTGGTGAACGGCATGGACTGGCAGGGCCACAAGCGCCAGCGCAGCACCATGCGGCTCTATCGCAACAATCGCGACGGCACGTTCACCGACGTCACCGAGCGCGCCGGACTGGCGGTGGAGATCTACGGCATGGGCGTGGCCGTCGCCGACTACAACAACGATGGCTTCCCCGACATTCTGATCACCGCCGTCGGACAGAACCGGCTGTTTCAGAACAACGGCCGCGGCACGTTCATCGACGTCACCGAAAAGGCCGGCCTGGGCGGCAGAGACGCGTTCAGCACGTCGGCCCTGTGGTTCGATTTCGATCGCGACGGCCTGCTGGACCTGCTGGTGTGCAACTACGTGCGGTGGTCGCCGGCGCGCGACGTTTTCTGCAGCGTGGACGGCAGGCGCAAGGCGTACTGCACGCCGGAAGCCTACCTCGGCGAGACGTGCTGGCTGTTTCGCAACCGGGGAAACGGCACGTTCGAGGACGTCACCGCGAAGAGCGGCATCTTCGACACCACCTCGAAATCGCTCGGAGTGGCGCTGCTCGATTACGACGGCGATAGCTGGCCGGACCTCTTCATTGCCAACGACACGCAGCCGAACAAGCTGTATCGCAACCTGCGCGATGGAACCTTCGAAGACGTCGCCGTCCACGCCGGCGTGGCCTTCAGCGAGGACGGCAAAGCGCGCGCCGGAATGGGCGTGGATGTGGGGGACTTCGATAACTCCGGCGTCACCAGCATAGCCGTCACCAATTTCGATAACGAAATGATGGCCCTCTTCCGCCCTCTGCGGCCGGGCGTCTTCGCGGACATTGCGATGAAGGCCGGAATCGGCCAGCCGTCGCGCAACCGCCTGGGATTCGGATGCGCCTTCTTCGACGTCAATCTCGACGGATACCTGGATCTGCTCGCGGTCAATGGACACATCGATGAAACCGCGCGCCACCTGCGCACGAACCTGGGCTACGCCCAGCCGCCGAACCTTTTCGTCAATGACGGCAAGGGAAGCTTTCGGGACGTTGCCGGCGAGGCGGGCGACGAATTCGCCCGCCCGAAGGTCGGCCGTGGCCTGGCCCTGGGAGATTTCGACCGGGATGGCGATGTGGACATCCTGATCACCACCAACCAGGGCCCGGCGTTCCTGTACCGCAACGATGTCGCGCCCGGCCAGCGCTCGCTGCGCCTGCGGCTGGTGGGCACCAAATCGAATCGGGATGCCGTGGGCACCGTGGTCCGCGTCTCGACGCCGGACGGAACGCAATCGAGGATGGTGAGGACCGGATCGAGTTACCTGTCTCAATCCGAGCTGGCCCTCACCTTCGGACTCGGCCGGCGGGACACGGCAACCCGCGTGGCGATCGAGTGGCCCAGCGCCCGGACCCAGGAGTTCAAAAACGTGCGCGCCGGCCAGTACGAGTGCGTCGAGGGCGCCGGCCTGGCGATGCGGCCATAGCCGCGGAGGCCTCCGCGCTTAGCGGGGTTTTCCAGGTAGTGCTTTCATACTATTTATTTAAAGGCCAAAGGGCGCTAAACTCCCTCCACAATGCGCTCGAAATCAAAACCTACCATATGGAGAACCGCTCCATTCGTCTTCGCTCTTCTGTTCGCTTCGCCGGCGATGCCGCAGACGAACACATCGGTCGTGGAAGGGCGCGTCGCCGACCTTACCGAAGCCGTGATCGCCTACTGCAGCGTCGTGCTCACGAGCCTCCGAACAGGCGGCGCACTCACGACCCGGACGAATGAGACTGGGACTTTTGTCTTCCCAGCCGTTCCGGTAGGGAGCTACACCCTGAAAGTCATCAAGGAGGGCTTCAAGGTCTATGAGCTTTCCGACTTCCGGGTGACCGTAGAGCAGCGTGCCACACTAGACGTGCAGCTGGATCTGGGTCCGGTGGCCGAGAGCGTGACAATCGAGGCAGACGATTCCGCGCCGCTGCTGGAACCGGCTTCCAATGAATTAGGGACGTTGATCGAGCCGGTCAACGTCCAACAGCTTCCCCTGAACGGCCGCAACTACCTTCAGTTGGGTTATCTTTCCGGCACCGCGCAGGACGGTGGGCCTACCAGTTCGGATTTCCTGTCCACCCAGACGGGCCACGCCGATCGGGACATCACGATTGCCGGCGTCGAGCAGGATCTCGTCGGTTACACTGTCAACGGGATCTCGGTCGCGGGAAGTCGCCTGGGTGATCTCTCGCTGAACGTCTCCATCTCGGCCGTCGACCAGTTCAAGGTGGTGCAGGGGTTCATTATGCCGGCGATGGGTCCGGATCCCGGCATCGTGAATGTGGTTACCAAATCCGGAAGCAATAGTCTCCACGGTGAGGCCTTCGAATTCCTGCGCAACAGTGCTTTGGACGCCCGCAACTTCTTCGAAGAGCAATCCAGTCCCGGACCCTTTCGCCGCAATCAGTTCGGTGGAGCGGTGGGCGGGCCGATCCTGCGCAACCGGCTGTTCTTCTTCGCCGATTATGAGGGCTTTCGCCAAGTGCAGGCTACCCCTCAGGCAGGCTTCGCCCCTACCCAGGCTATGTTCAACGGCGATCTCTCCGGCCTCTCCACGGTAATATACGACCCCGCGAGCGCTAATTTGGCCACGGGCCAAAGGCAGCCTTTCCCCGGTAACGCCATTCCGTCGAATCGCATCAACCCTGTTGCCCAAAAGCTGCTGGCATACTATCTACCGGGTTCCAGTTACAACGCGCTCCCGTCGAACGTGTTCGGAGAACCTGTTCAAACACAGGACTCCGATCAGGGCGGTCTGCGTGTGGATGCGAACATTGGCAAGACCCAGGAGCTGTTTGGCCAATACATGCAGGAGGTATCCCCGGTGGACAACCCTGCGCTTTTCCCGGTCTCCGGGCTCTACTACCACATGAACACTGAGCTTGCCATGGTCCAACTGACCAGCACACTGGGACCGCGCATGGTCAACGAACTCCATCTGGGATTTACCCGTCCATACCTTTTTTATGGCGGAATCGGCCAGTCGGGAGTGGAGCAGAAGATCGGTCTGACAGGGACCGCCGATGGCAATGGAGTTCCAGGAATCACCCTGGGCGGATTCAGTTCATTTGGTACCGCTCAGAGCATAATTGGGAATATCGACAACACTTATCAGATGCACGACTCGTTGAAGATATTGCGCGGCAAGCACGAGATAGAGATCGGAGGCAGCCTGCACTACGTCCGCACGCTTCAGGAAAGCGCAAACTGGAATGCGCGGGGCACGCTGGTTTTCAACAGCGTCTTCACCGCCCAACTGGCGCCCGGCACCAGCGGGCAACTGGCTCCCGTGGCCGGCACGGGAAGCTCCTTTGCCGATTTCTTACTCGGCATGCCCGTCAGTGGGACCGTCACGTCGATGCCCCGTACTCACTATCGCTGGACGGAAGCTAATCCATACGTACAGGACACTTGGAGGCTGCGCCCCGGCTTCACAATCAATTTTGGTCTTGGCTGGTACGTGGCGACGCCGCCAAATCCGTCCGGAAACGATTCGAAATATCCTCACGCCTTTGATTTCCAGACAGGCAAAGTGCTGTACGCCGCATTGGGGCAAATCAGCCCCGAGATATACTCGACCGACTGGAAGAACTTCTCCCCTCGACTGGGATTTGCCTGGTCGCCCAGGTCCTGGAGCGGAACGGTAATCCGAGCAGGCACCGGATTGTACTACTCTTCCGAGCGGGCGCTATACGACCTCTTTGGGATCACCGCGCCAGGGGTATCAATCGTCCAATCGATCGCCAACAGCCCCAACAACCCGCTCCCTACCTATGTTCTGGGACAAAACGTGTTTCCGCCGATGTCGCAGGCGCCTATCACGCAGCAGTTTGCCGACAGTCTCACCGGCACGGTTCTCGCGCTGGATCAGGGGCTGCGGACGCCCTATTCTGAGCAGTGGAACCTCAGCATTCAACATGCTTTGGGCAAAAACACTTTGGCGGAGTTAGCCTATGTCGGCTCCCAGTCCCGCAGGCTTCCCGTTCGCTGGAACGTGGACGACTGCTCGATGCCCGGCTCGCTGGCTTGCAACCCCTCGGCCCTCCGCTACCCCCAGTACTCCTACGTGTACTTCGCGGCGGATGCGGCGTCCGCCAGTTACAATGCGCTCACCGCCAAGTTCCAACGTGAGTTTTCGGGCGGCTTCAACTTTCTCAGCAATTACACGTGGTCGAAGGCCCTCACCAACACAATGGAGGGAGGAGCGAACACACCACTGAATCAAATGGGGTCGTGTCTGGCCTGCGACAAGGGTCTGGTTGGATTCAACGCGCCGCAGCGGCTAACGGTCGCCACCGTGTGGGATTTGCCGGTGGGCAGAGGCAAGCGGTTCCTGGGGGGTGTCTCGCCGTTTTGGGACCGCGTCATTGGGGGATGGGCCGCCGATGTCATTGCCACGTTTTCGTTGGGCAATCCGTTCACCGTCAATGCTCCCAACGACACAGCGGATCCGCTGACCAACTTCCGCGCGAACCGGGTGTGCAATGGGAGAAACGAACTGCAGAACGCCAACCTCCGCACCAACGGCTTGTACTGGTTCGATCCTGCGTGCTTTGCCGCGCCGCCGGCCGGATTCTTTGGGAATTCCGGCGTTAACATCATCACCGGGCCCGGCGTAAGCAACTGGGACGTTGCCATCGGAAAGAGCGCTCAGATCCGGGAAGCGCTGAGGGTGCAGTTCCGGGCGGAATTCTTCAACGCCTGGAACCACGCACAGTTCTTGAACCCCGATAGCACGGTTGGAGACGCCAACTTTGGGCAGGTTACCCAGGCCCGTGCCGCCCGGGAGATTCAGTGTGGCCTGAAGCTTCTATGGTAGTCTCACCGCGGATTCGCGTTGTTGGGAGGAGGGCCGGGTCTGCTAGTCTATTGATGACGGCTCAGTGATGGTGGTGATCTTGTCTCTGTTGGGTCTCGCAGTTGGAACAGCCGTGCCATCGGGTGCGTTGCTGTATACCGAAGCGCCGCAATATGACTCCGCGGCGATGTTGCGCGGGGGAGAGCGGTTTCCCGCCGGCGCCGTGGTGAAGGTGCTCTCGGGCGGCGCTTCCCGCGTGCTTGCTCCATCGCTCGAGGTTTCGGCGGATGCCGCGCTTTCTCCCGACGCCACGACTGTCCTGATCGCCGCCAAGGAGAAGGCCGGCCAGCCGTGGCGCATCTGGGAGGTTCCGCTGGCGGGCGGTACACCGCGGCAGTTGACCTCAGGCGCGGAAGACTGCATCCGGCCATTCTATGCCGCGGAGCGGCAATTCGTGTATGCGCGCAAGACGGCGAGCGGATTCCAAATCGAGATTGCGCCCCTGGCGGGCGGCAGCGCGCTGCGCCTGACTTACCTGCCCGGCGACTTCCTCCCCAATGCCGTTCTGCGCGATGGGCGCGTGCTCTTCGAAGCGCCATTTCCGCCCGCGCCCTCGGCGGTTCGTGAACTCTACACGGTATACGTGGACGGTTCGGGCGAGGAGGCGCGCCGCTGCGATCATGGGCCGGACCGCCACTCGGCGGCGGAACTGACGTCGGGGGACACCGTCTTTCAGACCGGCACGGGGCTGGCGCGGTTCACTTCGGCGCGCGCGGGACAGTTGGAGTTGGCGTTGCCGAAGGGGCAGTACGTGGGTCCGGTAGCGGAGACCGACAGTGGAGAGTGGCTGGCCGCATATCGCCCGGGAGGGACGGGCGCATATTGGATTTGCCGTTTCCCGCCGCGGGCGGGGGCGCAGCCGGTAAACGTGGCCGGGCCGAACGCCTGGCAGCCGGTTCCGGTGCGCGTCCGGCCGGCGCTTCCGTATCACCCCTCGGGCCTGGGCAATCGCGAGGGAGCCAATCTGCTGTGTCTGAATTCTTATATTTCGAAATCGGAGCAGATTCCGAAAGGCTCCGTGGCGGAAGTGCGGGTATGGTCGCTGAATAATCGCGGGAGTGCGGTGGCGCTGGGGAAAGCGCCAGTGGAGGCCGATGGGTCGTTTTACGTGCAGACGCCCTCGGAAACGCCGCTGCGCTTCGAGCTTCTGGATGGCGCGGGGAAGACCGTCGCGGCGGAAAAGGGTTGGTTTTGGGCGCGCAAGGGGGAGCAGCGGGTGTGCGTTGGCTGCCATGCCGGCCCGGAACGGGCGCCGGAGAACCTCAGCCCACAGGTTCTCTTGCGCACCCAGAAGCCGGTCCCCATGGGCAAACCGGCCGATTAGGAGAAGCTATGGTATCTCGTCTGCTCATTCCCGTTTTATTGTTCGCGGCCGCGGAGCAGTCCGGCCCGGGGCCGATCCGGTTCGAAGACACGACCAAGAAAGCGGGAATCGCGTTCACGCACAGCTTCGGCGCGCAGGAGCTGGGTTCGCTGCTCGAAAGCACCGGCGCGGGCGCGGTCTGGTTCGATTACAACAACGACGGCTACCAGGATCTGTACGTGGTTTCCGGACGGCCTCTAGGGGCCGGGATGCACCCGTACCCGCTGCGCAAGGCGCCCGACCCGCTGCCCCACAACCACCTCTATAGGAACAACCGCGACGGCACGTTTACGGATGTCACATCGACCGCGGGGGTGGGCTCGGATCTGTTCAGCATGGCAGCCATCGCGGCCGACTATGATAACGATGGCAACGAGGACTTACTGGTCACCGGCTATGGCCGCGTCATTCTGTACCGCAATCGGGGCGATGGCACGTTCGAAGATGTGACGGAAAAGGCCGGGCTGAAGGTTCCGGGGTGGTCCATCGGCGCCGCCTGGCTGGACTACGACCGCGACGGCTGCGTGGACCTGTTCGTGGGCCGCTACGTGAAGTTCGACCCGGAGTATCGCGCCTACTATGCGGCGGACAACTACCCCGGACCGCTGGACTACCCGGCCGAGACCAATATGCTGTTCCACAACAACTGCGACGGGACCTTCACCGATGTCTCGGCCAAATCCGGAATCGCCGCTTTCAAGGGCCGGACCATGGGAGTGACCGCTGCCGATTTCGATGGCGATGGCTACCCCGATATCTACGTTGCCAACGACAAGACCGCGAATTTTCTCTTCCACAACCAGCGGGACGGCACCTTCAAAGAGATCGCCACCGAGGCCGGGGTGGCATTCGGGCAAAACGGCGAGAACACTTCCGCCATGGGGCCGGTTTTCGTGGATCTCGACGGCGGCGGAAAGGTGGATCTCTGGGTTTCAGACTCCAAGTACGACCGCATGTACCGGAACCTCGGGGGCTTGCAGTTCGAGGATGTGACCGCGAAGGCCGGTATCTCGCAACTGGCCGCGCAATACGTGAGTTGGGGAACTACGGTACAGGACTTCGATAACGACGGCCTGCCGGATGTGTTCATCGTGCACGGGGGACTCATTCACCTGATTCCCCAGGAACACTCCATCTTCCGCAATCTGGGGAAGTGGAAGTTCGAAGATGTGTCGTCCACGGCGGGCCCGTTCTTTGGCGCCAAGACCGGTGTCAAGTCGGTAGGGCGGGGCGCGGCTTTCGCGGACTATGACAACGACGGGCGAATGGACGCGTTCATCGTCAACCTGGGCGCGCCGGCAGTCCTGCTGCGGAACACTACGGCGGGAGCGGGACATTGGGTCGGTATCCGGCTGGTCGGAAAGAAGAGCAACCGGGACGGAATCGGCGCGAAAATCGAAGTAGTGGCGGGCGGAGTGCGGCAACAGCGCGAGCGCATCGCGGGTTCCGGCTACCTTTCGCAGGACGACGGGCGCGTGCACTTCGGATTGGGTAAAGTATCGGCCATCGAAAAGCTGACCGTCACCTGGCCCAGCGGCGTGGTGCAGACCCTCGACCACGTGTCGGCGGACCGGGTGGTGACCATCGAAGAGAAATAGCCATGCGAGCCTTGCCCATCATGTTGTGTGCCGGCGCCGCCGCGCTGTGGGGGTTCGGCCCGGGCAGCGTCCCCGTGCCGGGAGGCGCGCCTCCGGCGTATCCGTCGCCCGTCGAGATTGCGGTGACGGCCAACGGAAGCCGGCTTTACGTGGTGTGCGAGGGAACCAACGAAGTCGTGGAAGTGGATGCGGCCGCGGGCGCGGTGGCGCGGCGCGTGGGCGTCGGCCAACACCCCAAGAGCGTCGCACTTTCGGCGGACGGGCGGCAGTTGTACGTGGCGAATTCGTGGAGCGACACGGTATCCGTCATTGACGCGGCATCGCTCAAAGTGGTGAAGGAACTGGCGGCGGGGTACGAGCCCAACGCGGCCGTGGCCGATCCGGAGGGCCGCTTTCTCTATGTCGCCAACCGCATTGGCAACGATATCTCGGTGATCGACCTGGCGCGCGGCGTGGAGGCCAAGCGCTTGCTGGCCGGGCGCGGCGCCGCGTACCTGGCGCTATCCGCGGATGGACGGCGTATATATTGCACCCACATCTACCCGCGGCTAGGGCCGTTCCGGACGCCGCCCGAATCCGAGGTGACGGTGATTGACACGCGCCGCCAGGTAGTGGTGGAGCGCGAAGGGTTGCACAACGCGGCGGGCGTTTTCCATGTGGCCTCCGCGAACGGCGGCCGGGTGGCGATCGCGGCCCAGATGCGGCCGAAGAACCTGATCCCGCTGGCGCACGTGGAACACGGGTGGGTGATCGGCAATTCGCTTTCGGTCTTCGGCGCGGATATCGGCGAGGTGGTGCAGGTCCCCATTGACGAGCTGGACCGTTACTACACCCCCCCCTTCGGCCTGGCCGTAACCCCGGGGAACGAGCAGCTCTTCGTCAGCACTACCGGGTCGGACAGCGTCACGGCGATCGACCTTCCCAAGCTGCTGGCGTACATTCGGGCAGCTACTCCGGTAGAGCGCCGCCTGATGACCAACGACCTTTCCGCCTCGGCCAATTATGTTACCGCCAGGATTCCAGTGGGGCGCGCGCCCAAGGGGCTGGCGCTCTCGCCGGACGGCAAACGATTGTACGTAGCAAACCGGATGGACGACACGATCACGGTGGTCGATACGGCGGCGCGCCGCGCGATTTCGACGATTGCGCTGGGCCGGCCCGTCAAGCTCACGCCCGAGCGGCGGGGCGAGCGCCTGTTCTTCTCGGCGCGGTTTGCCTTCCAGGGGCACTTCGGGTGCGCCAATTGCCACATCGAGGCGACCGTCGACGAGTTGTCGTGGGATCTCGAGCCGGACGGCTTCGGCGTGGACATTGTCGAGAACCGGCTCCTGGAAGATATCGCGGATACTGCGCCATTCAAATGGAACGGCAGCAATCCGGACCTGGATACCGAGTGCGGGCCGCGCACGGAGAAGTATTTCTACCGCGCCCAGAGCTATTCGAAGGAGGAACTGGGCGACCTGGTCGCTTTCGTCAAGTCGATTCCGCTGCGCCCCAACCGGTTCCGCCGCAAGGATGGCGAGCTGACGGCCCAGCAGGAACGCGGAAAGGCCATTTTCGAGCGCACCCGCGCCAAGAACGGCACGCCGATCGACGACGCCAATCAATGCTTTGTGTGCCACTCGGGTCCGCATTACACCGACCAGCAATTGGCGGATGTCGGAACCGGAAAGCCCACCGACCGTTCGCCGCAGGTGGACGTTCCCCAATTGACCAACGTGGCCCTCAGCGCGCCCTATCTGCACGACGGGTCCGCGCGCACGCTGGAGGAAATTTGGACGGTCTTTAACCCCCACGACCGGCACGGCGTGACCAACGACCTCTCCAAGGACGAGTTGAACGATCTGATAGAGTACCTGAAGACGTTATGAGAAGGCACCTTGCGGTATTCCTCATGTTCGCGGCCGGGGCTGCGGCCGGCGCCCCCGAGATGCCGCGGTTCCGGTGGGAGAACTTCACCACCGAAAACGGTCTGCCGGACAACCATGTCTTTCAGATCAAGGTGGATGGCAACCGGGTGTGGGCGGCCACGGAGAACGGCCTGGCGCTCTACCAGAACGGCCACTGGAAAGTGTATGGCACCGAAGACGGGCTGGCGCATCGCGCCGTGCTCTGCGTCGATGTAGACCCGCGCACCGGCGATGTCTGGGCGGCCACTATGGGTGGCTTGAGCCGGTTCTCGGCCGGGCGATTCGACAACTACACCCAGCTCAACAGCGGGCTTCCCAACGACGTGGTCTACGGCGTGGCCGTGCAGGGCGACGCGGTCTGGGTAGCCACCGCCGCCGGGGGCGCGCGCTTGGACGTCAAGACCGGGCAATGGCGGCACTTCAACGAACGCAACACTCCCATGTACGAGATTTGGACCTACTCCGTCTCCGCCGGAGCCGAGAAGGTCTATTACGCGGTATGGGGCGGGGGCGTGCTGGAGTATGACGTGCAAACCGGTCGATGGAAGGACTACAACGATCCCGATGGCGAGACCGAGATCGTGCTGCTCAAGGACCAGGGGTTGATTCACGAGGTCACGACCTCGGTGAGCTGGGCGGAGAAAGACCACGTTCTGTGGGTCGCCACTTACTTCGGCGCCAGCCGTTACGACGGACGGTACTGGAAGAATTTCCTGGATAAGGACAGCGGCCTTCCCAGCAATTTTCTGAACCACGTGAAGGCCGTGGACGGCACCCGGGCGTGGTTCTCAACGGACAAGGGACTGGCTTACTACGACGGCACGAACTGGGCGGTCTACCGGCCCGCGCTGGATACAAGAGCGCCGGAAATGACCGTCCGGGACGCCCAGGGGAACGTCACGCAGATTGCTGTGACCACGGCTCCATCCCACAATTACATCCTCGCTGTGGACTTTCAGGGCGATGATCTCTGGGTGGCCACGGCCCACGGGGTCAGTCATGGAATCCGCTTGAAACAGAAGGAGACAGGCAAATAATGGACATTCCGGAAGCACTGGCGGCAGCGATGGGCGCCACGGCCATCAAAAAGAGAGCGGTTCGCGCCCCTGGCGCTCTCAATGAGGCCCATCAGTACGAGCGGCCGAGTTCCTTTTCGCGCGGCCTGCGGCTGGACTTCGGAAACGTGGCGGTACTGCTGATCTCGGGGACAGCCTCCGTTGGGGCCCAAGGGGAGACTCTTTTTCCGGACGATTTCCGCGCCCAGACTCGCCGCACCTTCGCCAACATTACGGCGCTGTTGGAATCGGAGGGCGCGAGCTGGAAGGATGTGGTGCGCACCACCTGTTACCTGCGCGATATCGAGCGCGACTACGCCGCTTTCAACGAGGAGCGTACGGCGTTCTATCGAGAGCAGGGTCTCGATCCCCTGCCCGCTTCCACCGGCATCCAGGCGATTCTGTGCCGTCCCGACCTGCTGGTGGAGATCGAAGCGATCGCGATGTTCCTCATCGATCGCGCCAAGAAGGAGTAGCCATGTCACTGCCGATCCAGCGCGTTCTGATGGCCGCGGCGGTGGCCGTGGCGTTGCGGGCCCAGGCGCCCGGCGTTTGTAGCTGCGGCGCAGACCCGCCCGGCCCGCCGAAGGACCGCGAGGTGCGCCCCTACGCCAACACGCCAGAAGACATGCGGCCCTACGGCAATTTCGCCGCGCCTTATTACGAGTTCTACCAGAAGCAGGTGGAGTACAACGGCGCGGCGCGGGATGTGCCCACGGTGAAGCCCCAGGACGTGGACGAGGTGCGGATCGGCTTCCTGGGACCGATCGAGAACCACCCCGACGAGCCGCTGGGGCGCATGATGCTGAATGGCGCGCTGCTGGCCGTCGAAGAGGCCAATGCGCGCGGAGGTTATGGGGGCAAACCGTTCCGCCTGATGGTGCACAACGACCAGGCGCTGTGGGGCGCCTCCAGCAACGAGATCGTCAAGATGGCTTACGACGAAAAGGTCTGGGCCATGCTGGGGTCCCTGGGCGCCGATTCCACGCATATCGCGCTGCGCGTGAGCCTCAAGGCTGAGGTGCCCATCGTAAACTCCGCCGCTACCGATCCCACCATTCCGGAAACCATCGTCCCGTGGTATCTCACCACCATTCAAGACGACCGTATGCAGTCCTATACGCTGGCGCGGCGCATCTATACGGACCTGGGCCTGACGCGCGTGGCCCTGCTGCGCGTGAACGACCGTTACGGCCGGTTCGGTGTGCTGAAGTTTCGGGAAGCGGCCCAGCGCCTGGGCCATCCGGTCACTATCGAACAGAAGTATCTTCCTGAGACCACGGATTTTCGCCGGTCTCTGGGGATCATCGCGGATTCGGGAGCGCAGGCCATCGTCATCTGGGGAGACCAGGCGCCCACCGCCGCGATCCTGAAACAGATGCGCGAATTGGGAATGAAGCAGCGTGTCTTCGGCAGTTTCCGGACCATCGGAGAAGCCATGCTGTTGGCCGCCGGGCCAGCCGCGGAGGGGATGGAAGCGGTATTTCCCTTCGACCCGACGCGCGACGATCCGGTCTGGACAAACTTCCGCGCGAATTTCGCCAAGCGGTTCGACCGGCAGCCGGAGGTATTTGCGTCACTGGCCTTCGACACCATGAACATCCTGCTGGACGCGATCTGCCGCGCCGGATTGAATCGCGGGAAGATCCGCGATGCGCTGGCGGGCCTCGAAGGCTACAAGGGAGTGACCGGCGAGATGGTCTTCGATCCCAATTCCAAGAACATGGTGCCGCTGTACCTGGCGACGGTGCACAATGGCGGCATCCGGTATCGGCGGTACGGGATGGAGAAGGCTTATGCGCGCGTGGGCGAAGGCGGCGTGGCGTATTTCGGCCCGCCGGTAGCCGATGCGGCAAGCGGGCCCATGCGCCTGGTGGTGTTCGGGCCGGCGGCGGAGGAGATCGCTTCCGCCGCGGGGGTGCGGGCGGCCCTGGCGCCATTTGGAGATCGGTATCTGCTGGCGCCCGTGGATGCGGAGAAGCCCTGGGGACAGGCGTCCACGGAGTTGGTGGATCTGCTGTACCGCGGGAATGCGGTGGGCATCCTCGCGGTGGGCCGCAATGCCAGCCACCTGGCGGAGCAACTCGCCGCCAAGGTCTTCATTCCCGTGGTGGCGCTCTCCGCCGACGCCAGCCTGACCTCTGTGAATCTCCCGTGGATCTTCCGTTTGCCCGCGGAAACCGCGCCGGAGGAGGCCATCCGGGCGATTGCGACGGCCGCTGAAAAGGCCGGCCCGAATCGCGGGCGCCTGCGCGATGCGCTGGCGGCCAGCGGCCGATTCGATGGGCGCGGCGAGCCGCGGTAACACAAGCGGTCAACGAGTACGAATCGCCGCTATCGCCGGGAATACAACACGCGGCCCGCGCTTCGGCTCATCCGGTGTCTGGCCCCAAATGAAAAACCGCATCGGTCCGGTCCCCAGACTTTCGGGACTGAATCCGATGCGGCTCGCCCAGGCTGGGCTGGAGATCGAGCGTCGGGGTATCTGGCTTCACTCTTTCGGTCCATTCCTGGTCAGGTCCGCGTCCTATTCTCCTTACCAGAAATGCCAGATAACCACCGCTACCGATGATCCCCGGAGAGATCGTTTAAGGCCGTTAATACAAAAAACCCCTCTGCGGCAACCGCCAAGGGAAGAACAGTGAGCTAAAACTCATGCAAACATCGGCTCCCGCAAGCACGCTGTCTCTTCGGCTCACCTTTCTTCCGCCTGCCTGTTGCAGCAGAGGGCAGGTTTGAAAGGTTACTTCACCAATTCACAACCATAAATAGCAATCGGAGATCCACGTGTCAATCTCTTTAACCCGTTTTAAATCAAATAATTTTTGGAACGGGCCGGCGGGGGGTTGGGGACTGGTGGGCGGGCGGTGTGTCGCTATGACACAATCGGGACTGATGACGAAAATCTCCGCGGCCCTGGCCGGGCTGCTGCTGGCTGTTGGCTGGCCGGCCGGCGCCGGGCCCAAAGGGAACCCCCAAGCCTCCGACGAGCCGGTCACGGTCTCGAGCGATCATCCCCGGCTGTTTCTCCGGCCGGCGCGGCTGCGCCTGCTGAAACGCGAGCGCGAGCGGGCTTCGGCGCGATGGCAGCAGTTCGATGCTTTTCTGGCCGGCAACGCTCCCCTGCCGGAGCCCGGCTGGGCCCTGGCGCTGTACTACCAGATCTCCGGGAACGCCGCCGCGGGACGTCAGGCGGTAGCCTGGGCGCTCGGTCCCGGGGCCGACTTGCGGCAACTGGCGCTGGTCTTCGACTGGTGTCAGGATCTACTGAGCGAGCAGCAGCGGCGCGACCTCGCGGCTCGCCTCCAGAAGGGCATGGCGGCGGACGCCGCGAATGACAGCATCGCGGCCGTGCGCTCGCGGGTGCTGGCGGCAGTGGCGCTTTTCGATCACGTGCCGGAGGCGCCTCAGCGCGAGTTGGAGGGCGTGGTCCGCAACTGGTGGAACGGCAAGATGGCTCCGGCGATCAAGAAAGGCAGCAGCGTGGTGGCGCGCGACGATGCCTACCCTCTGTTCGAGCTGCTGCACGCCATGCGGGACTCGACCACGCTCGATCTGCGCGAATGCTGCCCGCGGTTCTTCAAGGACTTTCCCATCGAGCACCTGGTGAGCCACTACCCGGCCGTCTACGAAGCGCCGGAGAACGAGTACCGCATTGGGCCGCCGCTCAAGCCGGACCAGCCGGATCTGCGGCTGGCCGCGCTCTCGCGCGCGGCGGAGCTGGCCATGGTGGCGTACGACGTGAACGCGGCGGAAAGCCAGGTGCTGCAAGGCTGGCTGATGCACGACCAGTTCATGCTGCGCGGCACGTTCGGCGCCCCTTACGAATTCCTGTGGGCCAATCCGTATCAACCCGGGTTGAGCTACTACCTGGCTCCGCTGGTCTACCACAATCCCGATTCCGGAAGGCTCTTCATACGGTCGAGCTGGGAAGACGACGCCCGGTGGTTCGCGTATTTCGATGGCGGCGCGCAGATGTTCGCGGACGGCCATCTCACGGTTGTGAATCCGCGGAGCGTGGCGGCGCCGATCTCGCTCGGGGAGGCGGTGGTTTGCCTGGGGCCGTGCGCGCGCAAGTTCCGGGTGAAGTTGGAAGAGGAAGAAGCGGCCTTCGTCGTGGGACTCGATCCGCGCCGCACCTATCAGGTGGAAATCGACGACGAGGAGGTGCTCGAAGCCGTCACGGACGCCGGCGGAATCATCGAGCTCGATCTCCCGCACGGCAAAGAAGTGGGGGTGCGCATCAGGGAAGCGCCGCCGCTTCCGGCCCCCGGCCCCTGACCCCTGACCTTGTCCTCGGTCCGCCCTGCGGTATAATTCAGCCCATAGGGATGCATAGGGTGACTCAATCTGAGGCGGCGGCCACAGCCTCCGACCAGGAGGGTGCCGGTTTCATGATCGGCCGGACCATCTCGCATTACCGAATCGTCGAGAAGTTAGGCGCTGGCGGAATGGGTATCGTCTGGAAAGCCCGCGACACGCGCCTGGACCGCTTCGTGGCGCTCAAGTTTCTGCCTGCCGCAAAGGTGAGCGATCCCGAGCGCAAGCGGCGCTTCGTCCTGGAAGCCAGGGCCGCCTCCTCGCTCAACCATCCGAACATCATCACCATCTACGATATCGACCAGGCCGGGCCGGAAGGGCACCCCGCCGATTTCATTGCCATGGAGCTTGTGCCCGGCAAGGCGCTGGACCAGTTGATCTCCCGCAAAAGACTGCGGCTGAACGAGACGCTCGACTACGCGATCCAGGTGGCCGACGCGCTGGCGGCGGCGCACGCGGCGGGTATTGTGCATCGCGACCTGAAACCGGGCAATATCATGGTCAGCGAGAGCGGGTGCGTGAAAGTGCTGGATTTCGGCGTGGCCAAGCTGACCGAGCAGGGTGCGGCGAGCGAATTCGCGCGCACCGAGACGATTGCCGAGGCGCCCAAGACCGATGAGGGTGTGATTGTCGGAACCGTATCGTACATGTCGCCGGAACAGGCCGAGGGGAAGAAGGTGGATGCGCGGACCGACATTTTCAGCTTCGGCGCAGTGCTCTACGAGATGATCACGGGCAGGCGCGCCTTCGGTGGGAACTCCACCGTTTCCATCTTGTCGGCTATTTTGCTCGACGAGCCCAAGCCGGCGGCGGAGATCGTGCATGGCCTTCCGCGCGAGCTCGACAGGATCGTCACGCGCTGCCTGCAAAAAGACCCCAACCGGAGGTATCAACACGCGGGGGATCTGAAGATCGACTTGCAGCGGGTGAAGGGAGATTTGGCCGCCGGTGATTCCGCGATCCGCCAAGAGATGCCGGGGAGGCTGAGCGTGGGCCGGTGGTGGTGGCTTGCGGCCACCGCCGCGTGCGTAGCGGTCTCGTTCGCTGTGGGGTGGCGGCTTCATGGCCCTCAAGCCGCGCTACCTCTCTGGAACCTGACCCGGCTCACCAGCGATTCGGGACTCTCGGGCTCTCCGGCGCTGTCGCGCGATGGCAAGCTAGTGGCTTACTCTTCCGATCGCAGCCTGGATGGTGAGCGGGATCTCTATATCAAGCAGGTTGCCGGGGGCCAGCCGATCCGTCTGACATCCGATGGCGCAGGCAACACCACGCCGGATTTTTCGCCGGACGGCAGCAAGATCGTATTCCGGTCAAACCGCGATGGCGGCGGCATCTATGAGATTCCGGCGTTTGGCGGAGAGGTCCGGCTATTGGCGCGGGACGGTATCAATCCCAGGTACTCGCCGGACGGCTCGCAAGTGGCCTATTGGGTTGGCGCTGAAAGCGTAGCCTTTGCTGTGCCCGGGAGCGGCACGGTCTGGGTGGTCCCTGTGGCCGGGGGTCAGCCGCAGCGGGTGGGGCCGAATTTCATGGCTGCCCGCTATCCGATCTGGTCCCCGGACGGGAAGCATCTGCTGTGCATCGGATACACATCGGCGAAGACGTACGAAAGCTCCAGCCTCGACTGGTGGCTGGTCGCCACAAATGGGGGGGAAGCGGTAAAGACCGGCGCGTACGAAGCGCTGGTCCAGGCAAGACTGCGAGGACGCGGCAGCGCCCTCGATGGCCCAAGGCCAGGGTGTTGGTCGGAGGCAGACAACGCAGTCATCTTCTCAGTGGCCAGCGGCGACGCGCAAAACCTATGGGAAATCGGTGTGTCGCCGCGAACCGGCAAAGTGAGTGGCGTGCTCCAGAGATTGACAACGGGCGCCGGGAACGAGGTAGGTCCGTCCAGCGCGTCCAGCGGCGCCCTGACATTCACCAATATGGAAACCAGAAGAGAAGTCTGGTTGCTGCCTTTCGATTTGAACCGTGGAACGTCCAAGGGCGCGCTGGAGCGGATCACACAGGGTCCGGCCAGGCGGCAAGAGCCATCGCTTTCGAACAACGGACGCTACCTAGCGTTTTCTTCCGATCAGGCGGGGCAAAGGAACATCTGGATGCGGGACCTGGCGACCGGGAAAGAGTCGAGTGTAGCCGGCTCATCCTCTCTGCAGCGGTATCCCGTGATCGACGCATCCGGCGCCAGAATCGCGTTTTCGGTGTACGAAAAGGACAAGAGAATGGAGTACGTGTCCTCACCCGGCGGCACGCCCGAGAAGCTTTGTGAAGGGTGCTTGCGAGCTACGGACTGGTCGCCCGATGAGAAGACGTTATTGGTGTTCGGCGCCAATCCGTATCAGATCGATGTTCTCGACGTGGCTTCGCATCGGCAGACCCCGCTGCTGAAGCATCCCACTTACGATCTGCTCTACGGCCGGTTCTCGCCCGACAATCGCTGGGTCAGTTTTACGGCTCGGAGTCAGGGGAATCGCGGGCGCATCGCGATCGCGCCCATCGATGGACCGAAGCCGGTTCCCGAGGGCGCTTGGATCACCATCGCGGAGGCGGCCGGTGACGACTGGGCCAGTTGGTCGCCAGATGGCAAGACGCTGTACTTTACGTCCCCGAGAGATGGACATAGCTGCCTGTGGGGGCAGCGGATCGAAGCTAGCTCCCACCGGCCGGTGGGCGAGGCCTTCGCGGTGCAACATCTTCACGGGCGCGTGTCCTTTGAGCATTTAGGTTGGTCGGCAGCCGGCGGCCGAATCGGCCTGGCACTCGTCGAGGCTACGGGTAACGTTTGGATGATGTCACGCTCCGGCGCGCGCTGACGCAGTCCTCCCGGCCTCTCAGTATGCCCAGCGCCAGAGGCTGGCGCCCACCGTGTAGCCCGCGCCCACGGCGGTGAACAACACGATGTCGCCCTTGTGGAGGCGGCCTTCGAGGATGGCGTCGCGGATGGCCAGCGGGATGGTGCCGGCGACGGTGTTCCCGTAGCGGTCGATGTTGATGAGGACCTTCTCGGGCGCGATGCCCAAGCGGTCGCTGGCAGCCGTGATGATGCGTTTGTTCGCCTGGTGGGGAATCACCACGGCCACGTCGTCGCTGGTGAGGCCGTTACGCTGGAGCAGCTCGCGGCAGGATTCGTACATTTTGCGAACGGCGTACTTGAACACCTGGCTGCCGTCCTGAAATACGTAGTGGAGGCGCTTATCGACGGTCTCGTGGGAAGCCGGCAGACGGCTGCCGCCGGCGGGCATTTTGAGGAAATCGCCGCCCGAGCCGTCCACCTCGCCGATGAAATCGATGAACCCCAGGTGGTCCTCGCCATCGCCGGTGGGTTCGATCAGGGCAGCCCCGGCGGCGTCTCCGAACAGGATGCAGGTGGCGCGGTCGGTATAATCGACGATCCGGCTCATGGTATCGGCGCCGATGACCAGGACCTTACGGTGCGTGCCGGTGGCCACCAGGTGCGCACCCGTGGTGAGGCCGTATACGAATCCGGAGCAGGCGGCGATGAGATCGAATCCCCAGGCGCCACGCGCGCCAATAGCGTGCTGCACCAGGCACGCGGTGGAGGGGAAGAAGTAGTCCGGCGTGACCGTGCAGACGATGATGGCATTGATTTCGGAGGCTTCCACGCCGCGCTGCGCGAGGGCGCATTTGGCGGCCTCAATGGCCATGTCGGAAGTGGCCATCTCGGGCCCCACGATATGGCGCTCGCGGATTCCGGTGCGTTCCATGATCCACTGGTCGTTGGTTTCGACCATTTTCTCGAGGTCCTGGTTGGTGAGCACGCCGGGCGGTGTGTAGCACCCCAGCGCGCTGATCTTGGCCTTAAGCAAGGTGGTCCTTTCTTCAAAAATTCAGAGTAACCCATCCGGGTGTGGAAAGTGCAACCGAAGGGGCCTGCGCGCGGTACTCTGGGTAGGAGATGGACAACACCGAGGGGATTCGCGAGATCCAGGGCTTGCAAAGTTCTCTTTTTTTCGAAACGCCGGAAGAGATCTACGCGCGCGTGTACCGCGAGCTGAGGCCACGCGCCCCGCTGCCCGATTTGCGCGTGGAGTTCCGCCGCTTTGCCAATGCGGACAGTTTCATCCGGCTGCAAAACGGGCGTCTGGAGGTGCGTATTTCGGATCTGCTGGCGGGCGCGCCGGCGCCGGTCATGGAGGCCCTGGCGCACATCCTTCTGGGCAAACTCTACCGCAAGCCGGTGGCGCGATTGTATGCCCACCGCTACCGCCTGTATTTGAACCGCCGCGACGTGCGGCGCCAGGCGCACCTGGTGCGGCAGATCCGCGGCCGCAAGTTCATCTCGGGGCCGCAGGGCGCGCACCACAACCTGGAGGAGATCTTCGAACGTCTGAACGGGCAATTCTTCGATGGTTTGCTGGGCCGGCCGCAGTTGGGATGGAGCCGCCGGCCATCGCGCAGCATGTTGGGGCACTTCGACCCGTCGCACAACGCGATTATTATCAGCCGCATCCTCGACCAGCCGCGGGCTCCGGCGCCGGCTGTGGCCCTGGAGTACGTGATGTTTCACGAAATGCTGCACCTGCGCTATCCCGTGGACCACCACGCGTCGCGCCGCCGGGTGCATACGCGGGAATTCCGGGAAGCGGAGAAGGAATTCCCTCAATTAAAGGAAGCCAAGGAAATACTTAAGCGGCTCTGAGCGGGAAAACCGAGCAGCCCACAGACGGTATTCGCCGGAAATTCCGGCGGATTCAGGCGCTCACGGAGGCGGCGGCCGGAACCAGGCGCCGCAGTTCCAAACGCATCAGGTCGAAGATCTTGACCAAGTCCGTGACATCCACTCCGCACAATCCGAAACGGTAGAGGAACAGCCGGAAACGAACCAGGACCATGCCGCACTCGAACATCAACTGTTGATGGACGAGCACGCCCGCCAAGTCTGGCCGGTCATAGCGCGAGTGCAACATCAGAAGCTTGAGAGCCGCGCACACGCGTTGAAAGTCGGTGCGCAATGAGCG
The DNA here is from genome assembly GCA_049515735.1 of Bryobacteraceae bacterium. GTDB lineage: Bacteria > Acidobacteriota > Terriglobia > Bryobacterales > Bryobacteraceae > Fen-178. The sequence goes on along the minus strand of JBEKTU010000038.1, from coordinate 4,212 downwards.
CAGGTATCCACGGAAAACCTGGCACCGTTGCAGGCGAACCTTGGCGGCCATGGCCGGGGTGAATCCGGGTTGGGAGCGGAGCAGCTCCAGATCGCCGGCGTCGAGCAGGTGCATCATCGGCCGATAGCGTTCAATTGAGAGTTCATCAATCCATTCGGCGGTCAGAGGGAGGCTGGTATCCGTAAAAGCGAGTTTGCGGGCCAGCACGACCACCGCCGCCAGCGCCAGGCACATCAGAATTGATAAGACTATCAATAAACCCATCGCGTGTACTCTTTGTGCTAAAAACAGCATACGAACATTTTCACCAAAATGCAACAAATTAAAAGTAATAACGGTACTAATTTAACAGAGGATAACACCCTATTTTTGGGAGACTCTCAAGAGGGTGTCGTTCAGGGAATCCAACCGAAGCAGAATCCGCTCTTCGTCCCCACGGCCAAATTGCAGCGTGCTCAGCCGCACTTTCTCGCCTTTGGCATTCAGAAGGACCAGCCAGCCAACCACGCAGGCGGAGGAGGTCCCCATCAGGAACATATCAACCTCATTCTTGAGGCGCAGACCGAAAACACTGTGGAGAAGAAGCCCGAACGTATTACTGAGGAAGAACAGCGAAAACACCACTGCATGCACCACAACATTCCGGCTCAACGGCACTGGGTACCGGGCTAAAAATAATAGAATCAGCAGAATAAATATGGCCAGGCTGAAATCCACTCCGCGCTCGGCGGCGTAGACAAAGCCCATGATCCGGGTTCGCTGTGGCATCGCCGGGGTGATGCGCGGGAGAAGGCTCAGCATGGAAACCGTCACCGAGACCGCCATGGCAAGATACATCGCCCATCGGCCCAACGTGTACAAGCCCTTGTGCTTCTCCAGAATCAAGCCGCAAAGTTCAAACACCACAAGGATATAGAAGAGCCAGAAGAGCGGCGCGGTGACCGTCCAGAATTTTTGATACAGACCGGAATTCACGTCCAGCATAAGAAGGCAGATACCGTAGGGGACCAGAGAAGCAAGATAAATGAAGAAAAACCGATATCGGCGATATAGCCCGGATCTGAGGAGCTTGAGGGTGGTGAGACCGGCGCCTGACAGCGAAACCCATTCAAAAAACAAAACCAGCGCGTGGCTCGGCATCACAGGCTGCTCCTGATTCTAACACCGGCCGCCGCGCTGGTTTTACCGCCGTCCCTCGGAATTAACGCACCCACGGGCAGGGATCGCAACCCGGAAGCGGACCCTGAATGTTGCCGGTCCGAGCGGTCGCGACAAAGGCGAATACAGCCAACGCGAGGAGAATGAGCTTTCTCATGAAATGTCCTTTCTACTAACTTAAGATAGTAATCTGAGTACTATACTAGACCGAACCATACCGTCATAAGGGATTTCACTGGAAAATTTTCCGAAACTGGAACGTCACTGAAAACTCAGGAACTTAAGGGCAGCTAAATCAATTCCGCCGAACGGCCACCATAGTACGTTGCGGTACTCTTAGAACATGGAGGGTCGGCTCTCCGATGAAACTCGGACATGGCGGCGTTTTCGCGATTCCAGAAGCATAGCCACCCCGATTACCTGGCCGATGATGTCGATTTCCTTGGGATACTCAAACGCCAGCGGCGCGCGCTGCGAGGCCGGATGGGGCTGGACCAGCAGCCGGTTGTCCGACAAAACGCACCAGCCGCACACACAGCCGCCGCGGTGCTCGAGAAAATAAATCGGGCGGTCGAATTCACTGGTCCAACCCGAACTGGCGATTTTCCGCCGGCTTTCATCGATCACCACCAGCGATCCGGGATGCAAAATCGGATACATCGACCAATCCTCCAACCCGATAAGGCCGTAACGGTACTCTCGCAAATCCAGGCCGCTCAGAAAACTAAGCGGCATTCTGCCCCAATTTTGGACTAAATAGCTCAGAAAAGTTGTCTTATGCGGGTCGATTTCGAGATTTGTAGGCTGGGGAACAGTTACGGCGCCGCTGGGCTTAAAGTGGATGGCATGGGTCTCATTCAGTCCGACGTTAAGGGCCTCGGACGTCAACTGGTCCAAAGGGACCCCGTACCAGCGGAGCACCTCGGCGAAATCCTGCCGGTAGATGGCGCAAAGGGTGTAGAGCCGGTAAATGGTCGGCACGGTGCCCTTGTTCTCGATGTCCGCCAGGCGGCTCAAGGCAATCGCAAACTCGTCGCTTCCGCGGCGTTCGGCGATCTGCTGGCTGGCTTTCTCGACGTCGCGATAGGTCAGCTTGAGCCGCTCGCGAATCCGCTTGAGCTTTTCTCCGGGACGCTCCATGATATGATCCTCGCTGTACGGTTGGGCGAACGATGCATCCGAACGGCATTATATCCCCGAGGGGTGATCCGGGCAAGCGAAAACGCGGATTTTTGTTCCGATTGCGGAACAGAGGCATGTTTATGAGGGAGGGGTCGGCATGAAAATCGTGGTGGGAATCACGGGAGCCAGCGGCGCGATTTACGGATGGCGGCTGCTGGAAAGGCTGCGCAATCGGGAAAGCGCGGAGATTCACCTGGTTGTGACAAGGTCCGGCGAGAAGACACTTTTCCTGGAGACCGGCAAAAATGTCGCGGACGCAAAGAAATTGGCGGATTTCTGGTATCCGCTGGAGGACATCGCCTGCCGGCTGGCCAGCGGCTCATACCCCACCGATGCCATGGTGATCGCCCCGTGCTCGATCCACACCATGTCCGCCATCGCCAACGGAATCAGCTCGAACGTGCTGGTGCGGGCGGCGGACGTCGCGCTAAAAGAAAAGCGCAAACTGATTCTGCTGGTCCGGGAAAGCCCTTTGCACCTGGGGCATTTGAGAAATATGACCGCTTTAGCCGAAATGGGGGCAATAATCGCTCCCCCAATTCCCGGCTTTTATCACCATCCGCAGACGGTGATGGATATCGTGGACCACAGCGTCGATCGCGTTCTGGACCTGATCGGCATGCCCGACGCCCAGGTGCGCAGGTGGGAAGGAGCGAAGAAATGAGCGTGAAAACCGGACGGGACCGCGGGGCGGCCCAGGGAATGCCCCCGGCGGCGATTGCCTTTCAGGGCGCACGCGGCGCCTTCAGCGAAGAAGCCGCGCGGAAGTTGCTGGGACCGGGAATCGCTGTTCTGCCGTGCGAACGTTTCGAAGACATTTTCCGCGGCGTGAAGGAAGGCCGCGCGGCGGGAGCTGTGGTGCCTATCGAGAACACGCTGGCGGGGTCGGTGCACGAAAATTACGACCATCTGGTGAATTTCGAGTTGCCCATTGTGGCCGAGACCAATGTGCGCATCGTGCATAATCTAATCGCTCTAAAAGGCGTCCCATTTTCCAAAATAAAGAGAGCATTTTCCCATCCGGTGGCATTGAATCAGTGCCTGGATTTTTTTGCGCGGAACCCGCGGATCGAGAGAATCCCCTTCTACGACACGGCCGGAAGCGTCAAAATGCTAGCGGAGGAGAAGCTCACGGACGCCGCGGCGATCGCTTCCTCGGTGGCCGCGGAGATCTACGGCGCTCGCATTCTCCGCAGATCGATTGAAGACGACCGCCGGAATTTCACGCGGTTTTTTCTCCTTCGAACGCCTGAATACGCGCGCCGCCATCCCATCCGGGTTGACCGGCGCGCGCCCTGGAAGACCTCGCTGGTGTTCAGCACGCGCAACGTTCCCGGGTCGCTGTTCCGCGCGCTGAGCGCCTTTGCCCTGCGCGACCTGAACCTGATCAAGATCGAGTCGCGGCCGCTGCGCGGAAAACCGTGGGAATATCTTTTCTATCTCGATTTTTTGGGCCGGGCGGATACGCCCAATGCGCAGAATGCGCTGAACCACCTGCGGGAATTAGCGGACTTTTTGCGGGTGCTGGGCTGCTATCCGAAAGGGGCGTAGCGTCCTTGACAACGTTCGAATGGGGCCGGCGTGGGGCGGACGCGTCCGCGCGGCCCCCCTGGTCGCGCTTCTGCGCCATTCGCGACGGATCATCGCTAAACGCTGGGCGACTACACACCACCGACCGACGCACGAGGAAGTTAACCGGCACTCTAATCCTTGGGCTGTATTCTCTTACGAAACTCCCTAACAATTGCAGCCCTTAGGGCTCGTAACAAAATAACATTTCCATATTGAATTGTTTTGGCGTATCCTGGAGAGGATGGCAGACCTTACCGGGATCACGCGGCGCTTTGCGGCAGTGCACGGGATTCTAGATGA
>JBEKTU010000037.1:0-47758 GCA_049515735.1 Bryobacteraceae bacterium | reverse complement strand
TTCAGGCTCTGGACCACGTGGCGTTTGTCCTTGAGCGAGTGCGAATTCTCGAGCCGCAGCTCCAGGGTCAGAACGCCGATTACCGCCATGGCATCAGGCGAAAACTTCGGTGGCCACGCGCTCGGTGACGAACGCCTCGATGATGTCGCCCTGCTTGACGTCGGCGTAGTTCTCGAGGGTGATGCCGCACTCCATTCCGCTCTTGACTTCGCCGACGTCGTCCTTGAACCGCCGCAGCGAGCCCACCTTTCCGGTGTACACCACCACGTTGTCGCGCAGCAGCCGCACTTCGGAATCGCGCGTGATGGCGCCATCCTGCACCAGGCATCCGGCCACCGCTCCGACCTTGGAAATGCGGAAGGTCTCGCGCACTTCCGCCTTGCCCTTGTAGACTTCCTTGAACACCGGCTCGAGCAGGCCGGTCATGGCGCGCTTCATCTCATCGGTGAGGTTGTAAATGATGGTGTGCAGGCGGATATCCACTTTTTCCTGCTCGGCCAGCGCCGCCGCGTTGCGTTCCGGCCGCACGTTGAACCCGATGATAATGGCGTTGGAGGCCGAGGCCAGCAGCACGTCCGACTCATTGATGGCGCCGACTCCGGAGTGAATCACGCGCACCTTCACCTTCTCGTTGGACAGCTTCTGGAGCGTCTCGGAAAGCACTTCGGCCGAGCCGCCCACGTCGGTCTTGATGATGATGGGCAGCTCCTTGACCTCGCCGGCTTCCATCTGCTGGTGCAGTTGCTCGAGGGTGAGGCGGCTGGATTTCGCGAGCGCCGCTTCGCGCGCCTTCTGATCGCGGAAGTTGACGATCTGCTTGGCCTTGGCGGTGTCCGTGACCACCTGGAAATCGTCTCCGGCTTCGGGCAGCGATTCGAGGCCCAGCACCTCGACGGGCATGGAAGGCTCGGCCTTGCGGATTTGCGCGCCGCGGTCGTTCTGCATGGCGCGCACCTTGCCGAACACCGCGCCGCAAATGAAGAAATCGCCCACGTGCAGCGTGCCGTTGCGCACCAGCACGGTGGCTACCGGACCGCGCCCGCGGTCGAGCTGCGCTTCGATCACGGTGCCCATGGCCGGGCGGCTGGGGTTGGCCTTGAGGTCTTGCATATCGGCCACCAGCAGGATCATCTCGAGCAACAGATCGAGGTTGTGGTGGGTCTTGGCGGAGACCGGAACCATGACCACGTCGCCGCCCCAATCCTCGGCCAGCAAGCCGCGGTCGGAGAGCTGCTGTTTGATTCGCTCCGGCTGAGCGTCGGGCTTGTCGACCTTGTTGATGGCCACGACGATGGGGACGCCGGCCGCCCTGGCGTGGTCGATGGCCTCGAGCGTCTGCGGCATGACGCCGTCGTCGGCGGCCACCACCAGCACCACAATGTCGGTGACTTTGGCGCCGCGCGCGCGCATGCGAGTGAAGGCTTCGTGGCCGGGAGTGTCGATGAAGACGATCTTGCGGCCGTTCATCTCGACGTGGTAGGCGCCGATGTGCTGGGTAATGCCGCCGGCTTCCCGCTCCGCCACGTGGGCTTCGCGGATGGCGTCCAGCAGCGAGGTCTTGCCGTGGTCCACGTGGCCCATGATGGTGACCACGGGGGCGCGTTTTTCGAGATCCTTGGTATCTTCGGCCTCTTCCACCGCCTGCATGGCCTCCTCCTCGTAAGTGATGGTGGCGGTGGAGGCGCCGAATTCGCGGGCTACCTCGGTGGCCAGCTTGGAATCCAAGGTCTGGTTGATGGTGGCGAAGATGCCGCGGTCGAGGAGCTTCTTGATGACCAGGTTGGCTTTCACGTCCAGCTTTTCGGAAAGCTCCTTCACGGTGATGCCTTCCGAGATGGTGATCTCGCGGCTGATGGGGGGTGGGCCGGCTTCCACCTGGCGCCGCGTGGGCCGCAGGATCTTCTCTTCTTCGATGCGCTCGCGCTGCGGCCGAGCAGCGCCACGCTTGTCGCCCACGCGTCCGCGGGGCTGTTCCACCGGCGGCGCGAGGCCCGGCTCGAGGCGGGCGCGCGAGGTGGGATGCTGCGGGCGCGGTCCGCCGGCGCGGGCGGTGATGGGCGCGCCGGGGCGGACTCCCGGCTTGGCCACCATGGGCTGACCGGGGCGAATAGGGCCGCGATAAATGGGCTGACCCGGAACCGGCAGGGTGACCAGGGGCTTGGGAATTCCGGGACGCGGCGCGGCTTGGCCGGCAGCGCTTCCCGCTGTCGAAGCGCCGGCTCTCGGAGTACTCAGTTTGGCAAGCAGATCCGGCCGCGGGGGCACCACCGGCCGGGCCGCGGGCTGTCCCGCGAGCAGGCGGGACCCAGAGAGGCCCCCCGGCACGGGAGACGGCGCGGGTGCGGTGGGGGATTCTCCGAGCCCGGCCGGCGCGGGCGCGCGCGAACCCTCTGAGCGCTGGCGCGGAGCCGCCACCGGGCGCGCCGGCGCAGGGGCGGCGGGACGCAAGCCTTCGGCCGCTCCCACAGGGCTGCCCGTGGGAAACGGCTGACGAGGACCGGAGAGAATCTGGCCTGGTCTCGGGGCCGGGCCCAAAGGACTCACCGTCGGGCCCGGCAGCGGTTTGGCTGAAGGAGGAACGGGACGGCCCGGCGCGACGACGGCCACCGGAGGCACCTGTGCCGGCGGTGGCGGTGGCGGCGGCGCGGGCGCCGCGGGCACCGCGGGGCGAGGCGCTCCGGCTACCGGCGGATGGATGGGACGTCCGCCGGCCAGCGGGGGACGGATGGGCGCCGCGGGCGCTGCCGGGCGCTCGACAGGCGGTTTTTCGGCGGCGGGCGCCACTTCTCCCACGGCCGGGACAGGCCCGGCTTCCGTCACCGGCGCGGGAGATGGTTCGGCTGCCCCAGCAGGGCCGGCTTCCTCGACGGACGCGGGTTCCTCGACTGAAGGCTCAGGCTCGGGCACCTCAATCCCATACAGGCGGCGCAGCTTGATCGCCACGTCCTCATCGATGGAACTGGAGTGCGTCTTCTTCTCGGTGACGCCCAATTCGGGGAGCCGATCCAGTATTTCGTGGGCCTTGACTTCCAACTCCCGCGCCAGCTCGTTGATGCGAATCTTCTTCATAGACAGAGCAATCTGCTTCTACCTGCCGAGGCGCTCCTAATTGTCGCGACCTTGGGCGCCCCCTTCCGGCCCAGCGTCCTCACCGGGCGCGGCGTCCTCCGGGCCGGTTCCTTCGGACGGATTGTGAGTGGGGGAACCCGCGTCCTCTATGGTAGCAAACTGTTCCGGGATTTCCTCGGTTTCAGCCTGTTCCGACGAGGTTTCCCCGGGCGCTGGAGCGGGGCTCGGCTCCGCCACGACAGCCGATGGAAGCTCCCCGCCCTGGCCCTCGACGGCTTCTTCCGCGGCGGCCGGCTCCGTCTCGCCCTGGCCCTGTTCTTCGAACTGGCTGTAGTAAGCGTTGACGGCCTCCTGGATTTTCTCCACCAGTTGGGAGCCGATGCCGGGGATCTCCTCGAGCTGCTCGGGCGTCATGCCGCCCAGCTTCTCGATGGTGCCGACGCCGGTTTGGAGCAGCGTCTCGAGCAGCTTGTCGGGCAGGCCGTAATCGACGAGCACGGAAACCGGCGCGCCCGGCGCCACCAGCGCGGCCATCTGCGATTCCACTTCCTGGCGCTTTTCTTCCTCGCTCTTGATATCGATTCTCCAGGTCAGCAGCTTGGCCGCGAGGCGCACGTTCTGCCCCTTCTTGCCGATGGCGAGCGAAAGCTGCGAATCGTCCACGATCACTTCCATGTGCTTCTCCACGGGATCGAGGATGGTGATGCGGCTCACCTTGGCGGGGCTGAGCGCATGGGTGGCGAACACCACCGGGTCGTCGGAATATTCGATGATGTCGATCTTCTCGCCGCGCAGCTCGCGGATAATGGACTGCACGCGCATGCCCTTCATGCCCACGCAAGCGCCCACGCTGTCCACGTCGCGGTCGCGGCTCTGGACGGCGATCTTGGTGCGCTCGCCGGCTTCGCGCGCGCATCCCTTGATGGTCACCGTGCCGTCGTAGATCTCGGGAACTTCCTGCTCGAAGAGGCGCATCACCAGCTCCGGCGCAGCCCGCGACACCACCACGCCAGGACCTTTGCTGGCCTTGTCCACCAGCCGGATCACGCAGCGGACGCGGTCGCCCACGCTGTAGCTTTCCAGGCGCGACTGCTCCTTCTTGGCCAGCTTGGCTTCGGTCTTGCCGAGGTCCAGAATGTAGTCCGGCCCCTCGACGCGTTTGATGGTGCAGTTCACCAGTTCGCCCGTGCGTCCCGAGTATTCCTGGTACACGGTTTCGCGCTCGGCTTCGCGGACCTTCTGGAAAATGACCTGCTTGGCGGTTTGCGCCGAAATGCGGCCCAGCGCTTCGGTGCTCTTGGGGATGCGAACTTCGGAACCGATTTCGGCCTGGGGCTGGATGCGCTTGGCCTCGGCCAGCGCCATTTCGTGTACCGGGTCTTCGACGGACTCCACCGCCTTCTTGACCGCGTAAAGCTGGATGGCGCCGGTTTTCGGATCCATCTCGGCGATGTAGTCTTCGTTGGTGCGGTAATGTTTGCGGGCGGCAATCAGCATAGCGTCCCTGACGGCGTCCAGGACGATTTGCGGATCGATGCCTTTTTCCTTGCTCAGTATCTCGATGGACTGAAAAATCGTTTCCAAAGTAGCCTCGTTGTTCCAATTCAGTTTCTGGCTGTGTTTCTCTCCGGCGGGCTTACCACTCGAACTTCAGGTTGGCCTTCTGGACCTCGTCGAGCGGAAACCTCATAGTCGTCCCCGCCTCGGTTTCGAGCGCGATGGAGCCGTCATCGAGACCGGCCAGGGTGCCTTCCCAATGGCGCCGGCCGTCCCTTGGCTCGCGGAGAGTGATTCTGGCTTTCTTGCCCTGGAACCGCTGATAGTCCTTGGGCTTGAGGAGCTTACGTTCCACCCCGGGGGAACTGACTTCGAGCGTGTAACGCCCGCCCGGGACCACATCTTCGACGTCCAGAATGGTGCCCACCTGCTGCGAAACCAGCTCGCAATCGCCGTGCGTGACGCCGGCGGGCTTGTCGATGGAGATGCGGACGAAGCGTTGATTCCCGCCGCCCTTGACCTCGACCTCGACCACTTCCAGGCCTTCCGGTTGCGCCACGCGTTGGGCGATTTCCTCGATTTTGGACGCCACCTGTTCCGACATTGCCGCTCAGTGCGAAATCCAACAAAAAAGTGGGCTTTCGCCCACTCTCAGGGTTCGACACTCAAATTACATTGTATCGTGTTTGGGGGCGCAAGGGGAAGAGGCAAGTGAACCGGGGATGCGATCCAACGGCAGCACTTGCGCCGGCGGCTTGCTTCGATGCAGTATAGATTATGGATGGCCATGAACATTGCCACAAAACCGCTTAAGCCGGTGACACTCCGACATCGCATCGTGGAGATTATCAGGCAAGCGATCACCTCGGGCGATCTCGGCCCCGGGGATCGGGTGGTCGAGTTGCAGCTTGCCAAGCAGTTGGGCGTCGGAAATACGGCTGTAAGGGAAGCGCTTTTCGAATTGGAACGAGCCGGCCTGGTGACGCGAATTCCGAACAAGGGCAGCTTCATCACCAAAATGACATTGGAGGACGCCCAACAGATCTTCCGGATCAGAAAGGAACTGGAAGGTCTGGCTGTGGAACTGGCTTCGGAGCACATGTCGGCCCCCGACCTCGACACGTTGCAGGGCTTCGTGGACGGCATGAAGACGGCCGCTGAAACAAGCGATTTCGAGCGTTTCTACCAGAACGATCTCGAATTTCACCGAGCGCTTTGGCGACTCTCCCAAAACCGCTATCTGGCGAGCACCCTGGAGACCCTGGTGGTGCCTCTTTTTGCGTTCTTTCTGATCCGCACGCGCTTGGATTACAGGGTCGATCTGCTGGGCAGCGCGCAACGCCATCATCAACTTCTCGACACCATCAGGAACGGGCGCGAGGTCCGAGAACGCATGATAGCTTCCCTGGACTCTTCCGAGTTCTTCTGGGAGCAGGCGGGACGCACACCGGCCGGCCCGCCTGCGGCGTAAAGTTACGGTTCAGGCCTTCTTCTGCGCGGCCAGAAGCTTCTCACGCACGGCTGGGTAGCTGAACACAACTTCGGAGATGGGTACGCCGAGTACTTCGTTCCGGCTAAGGTCGCGCAGGCCGACTCCTAAGTCTTCAGCCAGGTGCAACATGCTGTCGGCGTTGGCGAACGGAGGCGTCCCGCGGTCGGCCATGGGGTTGAACCCCATCACCGACATGGCCACGGCGTCGGTGGCCACGGCATTGGTTCCGGCAATGAGCACTCCGGGGTTGACGGCCGCCTGGGGCATTCTCGGGCTTCCATAATTCGTCTCGCAGCCGGTGGCGGTCTTTACGCCATCGATGATCGCCAGGTGAACCGGCCGCGCGGAGTTCAGTTCGGCGATGATGCGCGGCAGCCGGAAGCCGGCTTCCTTTGGCAAACTCATGTCTTTCTGCTGCGGCGCGCTCTTGGATGGCAGGCGGCTCGCAAAGTGAAACACATTACCGCGTCCGCCGTGCGGGCGTATGCTCGGTTCGTCCACTCCTGCGTCCTGGCCATAGATGGTGATGGGAGTGGCCCCGTACACGTTCTTCATGGACAGGGTGACGCCCGTGGCGGCGTGTTCCTTCATCTTGGCGAACGAGACGAAAACGTCGCAATCTTCGTACGAATGGTTCAGGTCGTAGCCGGGGTATATGAGACCCCCGCCAGGCACCATGAACCGCGAGTATTTCCTCCCCTGCCCCAGGTAATTGGTGTTTTCGAATTCCACGTTGTCGGCGGCGTTCAGGATATCCTGCGGCTTCCAGTTCATGGAAAACATGACCTCTTGCAGGGACTCGGTGGTCGACCAGGGGCCTTCCACCACCCGGATCCGGCGTGCGCCCGCCTTGCCCATCAGGTGCACAGCCGCTCCGATGGCGAAAGGATTAGTCCAGAAAGTGTCCTCCATCAGGGCGTTGCCCAACCGCTGCCACCGCACACCAATAAGGTTGATCTTCACCGCGACGGTCTTGCCCTTTACCAACCCGCCCAGGCCGCCCAGTTGATCGAACATCTTGTCCATGGCGGGGAGCAGTTCGGTTCCATAGGTTTTGCATCTGGCCACCGCGACCTTCCCCGTGGGGGCGGCGGCGGCGCGACTCCATGCAGGGCGCGCGAGCAGGGCGCCGGCTCCGGCTCCCGCCAGCAATTGTCTCCTAGTCAAATCGTTTCTCATGACGGTCTCCTTCGCCTCCTATTTCTCCAGCTCGATGGCGCCATACACCGAAAGGCGCGGCAAAGACAACTCCGCCCCACCGGCCTCCTGGGGAGCCCATTGAAGCTCCGCGGGCGAGGCGATCTCCGGACTTACCAGGCGGGCCGACTTATGCGGCTCCTTCACATAGAAAAGAGGTCCATCGCTGCCAGGCCGGCGCGAGTAGTTCAACAGGTGGATCACTCCCTGCCCGCCTTGAGCGGAAGTCTCATAGAGGAAATTCGCGGACGGAGCGTTATAGAGGCGCAGCAGATCGTTGCGGTGACTCATGATGTTCTGAATGTCCGCGACCGTATCGTATGCGTCCGGCTGATCTTCCTTACATACTGCCAGGCGGCCTTTGCCCACGGCACGCATGCTGAACAGAAGATACGGCTCGGCGGGCGCCGGCGAGCCCTCCGGATTGGGCCACTTGGAAGGCACGAACAGGATGCCGCCACCGCTCGCGAAGGCTATCAGTTTCTTCCGCAATTCGGCGTCCGGCGGTTCCCGATCGACGTAGAAGATCGCCTGCAAACCGGTGAAAGAGGCGCCCCCCGCACGCGACCGCGCCATCACCCGGAACGGCTGGCGGATCCGTGGCAGCAAGTTGATCGCTTCCTCGCCGGCCTCCCAGTTGGGCCCGGCGAAATTCGACATCACTGCCAGCAGGCCGTTGGGCTGATAGGTCCTGAACTGTTTGTGCTGCTCGAAGAAGGCCAGCGTGTCGATGGCTTTCTTCCAGGTATCCGCGGCCGGTTGCTTCCCGGCGGTCAGGTCCGCGCGCAACTTATCGTCCAGCGAGATCACCCACCTTGCCCCGTGGCTGGCGGGATCGGCCACGGCCAGCATGTAAGCTTCGGTGGCCAGTGCGGCCTGCTGCGGCGGATCGAAGTCGATCCACACGGTCTTGTCGGGCGCGAGCGCCCGCGCGATCAGCAGGACCGCTCCGTTGGAATCCACCCAGGGCAGATTCGTCGGGCCGCCAGCCTGTGACGCGGCTTGCGGAAGCCCGGGCCATACACCATCGGAAATGCCCAGGACGGGGGAGTTGGCAATCGAGCGCACCTGGGCGGCTTTGTTCCACGGGATGACTGGGACAGCGGCGCTTCCAGGCGCGTCGCCTTCCATGGCAACCGCGGAAAGACCCGCCGATTGAGCGGCCGCCACAGCGGCGGGCTTATTCGCTTCTCCCTCGATCAGGCCGACGAACTCAAGTCCGGCCTGCTTGCCTTTCTCGATCAGCGGCTTCAGCGCCTGTTGCTGGCCGGCATCCGCCGGCAGCCCCGCGGCCCAACTGACCACCAGGCAACTTACCGGCGTACCCTGGACAACCGCCAGTGACGCCGGATCCTGCCAATTACGAAGAACCTCGGCCGTCTCCGCCGTAAAGCCCTTCGTTTTTTCACCGCGTGCGATATCCAAAGGCCCGGCTGGCCATCGCATCGGTATGGACTCTGCGTTTAGAGCCATGCTTCTATGCCTCCCATTTCTTCCGCCGACGTTTCAGATTTCAGGTCTCTTCTTGCTCACAAGGGGTTTTCACCCCTGGCAATGTAGTATACACGATGCAGCATAGGAAAATGTAGCCCATTGTTCAAGGCACTTCTTCGGCCGTGTCGATCGACGCCTCTCCGGCTTTGCTCGGCCCGTTCCGGCGAAGAGCGTAGAATGAAAGTGGTGTTTTAATGCGCAAAAAGCTCTTATTAGCAGCTACCGCGGTAGCTGCCGTGGTGGCGATGACGGCTTGTTCGGAAGCTCCCACGCCCACGGAAATCAAGAAGGCGGGGGTTGAGACCCGGAAGGAGCCTCCCAAACCTCCAGAGCCCGTGGCCGCGCAAACCGCCTTCTATGAAATGTACAAGCCGGCGCGCACTTGGGCTCCCGACCTCCTGGTGCTCAGCCTGATCAGCAACGAAGTTCCCAGCATGAAGAGCGAGGATGGGAAGTTTCCGATGTGGACTGCCGTCTTCGTCTCGCCAAGCCGGCGCGAGGCCCGCACTTTCACTTACTCGGTGGTGGATGACGGAGCCGCCATCCACAAGGGGGTCAGCGTGGGTGGATCGGAACCCTGGAGCGGCGCCACACCCAGGAGCAGCCCGTTTCAAACCACCGGATTCGTGGTCAATTCCGATGCCGCATACAAGACCGCATACGCCAAGGCGGAGGGGTGGGTCAAGAAACATCCCGGCAAGACAGTGTCGTTTTCCCTTGGAAGCGCGGCCCGCTTCCCAGCGCCTGTATGGTTCATCATCTGGGGGAACACCAAATCGGGCTACGCGGTTTATGTGAATGCCACCACGGGCGCAATGATCGGCAGGTAGAGCGGATTACGCACTGTCGCCGCCGAGAGATATCACGAAATACTGTGCCGGGTCGGGACCCGGGTTGCGCCAGCCGTGAAGGTCGTTGGAGGCCAGGTACACCACCGAACCCGCGGTCACGCGCGTGGTTTGTCCGAGAATGGTGGCGTCCAGCACGCCCGAGCGGAGCATGAGCAGCTCTTCGTGAACGTGCTGATGCGGCGGGTGCGGGGCTTGGCCGGGACCCAGTTCGGTGATATGCAGCTCGATGGGGAACCCCGAGTGGGTTTCGCCATTCAGGACGGCGCGGGATTGGTTCGGTCCGTTGCCGCGCACCAGCAGGTCCTCATACTTGAAGGCCTTGGATGGAAGGGCCTTCGGCTGCGCACGGCCGCTGGCCGCCGCCAATGCGGGAAGCAGCAGGCCCAGGTCTCGGCGAGTGTAGTTCATAAAAGGTGTTCCTCCTCGACCAAGTTTACAACCGCATGCTATACTGAAGTCCTGGCACAACTTTAAGGGCCCTGTCTCGCTCCATCGCTCGTTTCGCCATTTGCGGAGATCCCCATCGCACTTGAATTTCATCGAAAGGAGAACTCTTTGATGAAACCAGCACGATTCGTGAAACATTATTTGTTGGCTAGCGATTTCGATCAAACCCTGAGTTTCAACGATTCCGGCATCATCCTCAGCGAGCTGTTGGGGGCCGCGGGATTTCGTGAGAAGGTGGCGGGGCTTTCGCACATCCACCTGGTCCAGCAGGGCGGGGAGCTGGCGTACTTGCTTCTGCACGATCCGGAGTACCGCCGTGTGCGCAGAGAGCACCTCGTCGAGACGGGGAAACGGATTCGTCTGAAACAAAACATCCGCTGGTTGCCGCAGTTGCTGGAAGGCCTGGACGGGCTGCGTTTTTCGTTCTACGTGATTTCGGCGGCGCCGGAAGAGGTGATCCAGTCGGCGCTGGAGGGCATTGTTCCGCCCGACCATATTTTTGGCACGCAGTTCCGGTACGATCCGTCGTCGGGCGAGATTCAGTCCATCGTGCGGGTCCCGGCCGGGTACGGCAAGGTCGCCGTGCTGGAGGAGCTGCGGTTTCAGTTGGAGGTCACCACCAACCAGCTTGTGTATGTGGGGGATGGCACCTCGGACATTCACGTCATGCTGCATGTCAACCGTCACGAGGGGCTTACCATCGCCGTATCGGAAGCCAAATACGTGGCCCACATCGCCCGGCGCACGGTTCTGAGCGACGACGCTCTGAGCGTGCTGGTGCCCATCTTAGAAGAGATTGGGGGTTGGGACGCCGCCCGGATTCGCGCGCTGTTCGAGGCGCATGGCTTCGCGGTGCAGGAGTGGAACAAGGTGCGCACGGATTCGGTCACCATTCGGGAAACCGGCGCCGCCGAGGCCGTGGCCGTGGAGTAAAACGCCGGACACGGGAAAGCATCCGGTGCGTGACGGCGGCTATTTTCCGGCGCTGCTGGGGTATACTGGCTCCCTGTGACGCAACCGACCACCGCCCCGGGCCTGCGCCGCGAACTGGGTCTGCGCGACGTCACCCTCTTCGCCATCACCTGTATCGTGAGCACGCGCTGGATTGCCGCGGCGGCGCACGCCGGCCCGGGTTCCATCACGCTTTGGCTGCTGGCGGCGGTGTTTCTGGTGGTTCCGCTGGCCATCGCGGTGGCGGCGCTCACGGTGAAGTATCCAGGGGCGGCAGGCGGCCTGTACGCGTGGACGCGCGGCGATTTCGGGCCGTGGCACGGTTTTCTGGCCTTCTGGGTTTACTGGATGGGGATCGCATTCCTGCTGCCCAGCGCCGCCATGTTCTACATGAGCGCCGGGTTCTACGCACTCGGCCCTTCGTACGCGCACCTGGCGGGCGATCGTCTGTGCCTGCTGGCCGCGTCGCTGGCGGCCATCTGGATTGCGCTAGGTTCCAACCTGATCGGCCTCAAGATCGGCAAATGGACCGAGAACCTGGGCGGAGCGGCCACCTGGCTGCTGGGCGGATTGCTGGTAGCACTTGCGGCCCTGATCTGGACGCGGCGCGGCGCCGCCACGCCGATTCAACTTGTCCCCCGGTGGGATTGGAGCACGGTCAGTTTCTGGTCGACCATCGCCTATGCGATGAGCGGTCTGGAGCTAGCCGGCATGATGGGTGGCGAGATTCGCGACCCCACGCGCACCCTGCCCCGCGCGGGCTGGATCGCTTCGGCCTTCATCACCGTGTTCTACTCGGCCACTACCATGGCGCTGCTGGTAATACTCCAGCCGGAGAGAATCGGCGAGATGAACGGCCTCGCGGAAACCGGAGACGCGGCCTCGCGCGTGTTGGGCGCCGGCGGGCTTTCGCCGCTGATTGCGCTGCTGGTGCTGGTCAGCGGTTTGGGACAAATCGGCGGGATCGGCACCGCGGTTTCGCGCCTCCCGTTCGCCGCCGGAACAGACCACCTCTTGCCCGCAGCCTTCGCCAAGGTGCATCCGCGCTGGGGCACGCCGCACATTTCCATCCTGGTGTTCGGCGCGGTGGCATCGTTCCTGCTGCTGGCGATGCAGCTTGGCGATACCATGCGCGCGGCCTACCAGGAACTGGTTTCGCTGATGGTGATCGCCGGGTTTCTGCCGTATTTGTACATCTTCGGCAGCGCGTGGAAGGCCGGGAAACGGGCGAGCGCCGCGTCCGGAGGGGCGATTACCGCGCTGGCCATTGTGTGCTCGGTAGCGCCCACCGCCGAGATCGCCAACGTCTGGTTGTTCGAGGCGAAGCTCGCGGCAGGCACGGCCGCCGTCGTCGCTTCCGCGTGGCTGGTCTATCGGCGTAACGCCCCGGCTTCTTCGCGCGCCCTGCTATAATCCGGTCAGTTTTTCCGAAAGGTAGTCTCTATGCGCGCGAAAGCTCTGCTGGCCGTCCCGGCGATTGCTCTGATGCTGGCGGCTTACGCTTTTTCCCAGGCGCTGCCCCAGGGTGTCCAGAAGAAGGCCTCGATGGGAGGCATCACCGAATACGCTTTCCCCAACGGGTTGCGGGTGCTGCTCTATCCCGACCAGGCCAACCCCAAGGTGACCGTCAATGTGACCTACCTGGTGGGATCCCGTCACGAAGGCTACGGTGAGACCGGAATGGCGCACCTGCTGGAGCACATGGATTTCATCGAAACCACCAACGGCCGCGAGATCAAGAACGAGATTGTCAACCACGGCGCAGCCTGGAACGGCACCACCTCCTACGACCGCACCAACTACTTCGAAACCGTCACCGCCACCGACGACAACTTGAAGTGGGCGCTGGGTCTGGAGGCCGACCGCATGACCAAGGTGAAGTTCACCAAGCAGATTCTCGACACCGAAATGACCGTGGTCCGCAACGAGTTCGAGCGCGGCGAGAACAGCCCGCAGAGCATCCTGCGCGAGCGCGTCGAGGCGACGGCCTATCTATGGCACAACTACGGCAAATCGACCATCGGCTCCAAAGACGACATCGAGAGGGTTCCGGTTGATCGCCTCGAAGCTTTCTATCACAAGTTCTACCAGCCGGACAACGCCGTGCTGGCGATTACCGGGCGCCTCGATGAATCCAAGGCCCTGGGCTTCGTGGCCGACACTCTGGGAAGGATTCCGCGTCCGGCGCGCAAGCTGGATCAGACCTACACGGTCGAGCCGCCGCAGGATGGCGAGCGCTTCGTCGAGTTGCGCCGCGTGGGTGAGGGGCAGGAAGTGATCGTGGCATACCACGGCCCGGCCACCGGCCACGCCGATACGACCGCGCTCCAGGTTCTGGCCGGCGTCATGAGCGGCGCCGGTGGTGGTGGCCGCGGCGGGCGCGGTGGTGGCGGCGGCCAGGGGCGTCTCTACAAAGCGCTGGTCGAGACCAAGAAGGCCGAATCGGCGAACATGTCCGTGGCTCAGTTGCACGATCCGGGACTGATCTACCTGACAGCCACATTGAACAAAGATCAATCTCTCGATGAAGCCCGCAAGACCTTGATCCAGACCATCGAAGCCGTGGCCGGCGATCCACCCACCCGGGAAGAGGTGGAGCGCGCCAGGACCGGGCTTCTCCGCAACCTCGAAGACAGCCTCTCCGACCCGCAATCCATCGCCACCGGGGCTCTCAACACGGCCATCTCGCAAGGCGACTGGCGGCTGATGTTCTTGCAGCACGACCGCCTCAAGGACGTCCAGGCGGCCGATCTCGTGCGCGTGGCCAAGGCGTACTTCAAGGCCTCCAACCGCACGGTGGGCTACTACATTCCCGACGCGGCCCCCGATCGAACCGTAGTTCCGGAGGCACCCGACCTCGAAGCGCTGCTGAAAGATTACAAGAGCAGCGTCACGATCAGCCGCGGCGAGTCTTTCGACCCCACGCCCGCCAACATCGAAAGCCGCGTGACGCGGAGCAAGCTCTCCAATGGCATGAAGCTGGTGGTGCTCCAGAAGAAGACCGCCAACGACATGGTCACCGCCGTCATTGAGCTGCGCTTTGGCGACGGGACCACCCTCGCCGGCAAGAACGGCGCGGCGCAGTTCGCCGGCAGCCTCATCAACAGCGGCACCAGGACCAAGACGCGGCAGCAGCTCGCCGACGAGATGCAGAAGCTGAATGCCCGCATCGTGGTTTCAGGCGGCGGGGGCAGTAGTTTCGGCGGACGCGGCGGCGGTGGACGCGGCGGGTTCGGAGGCGCCAGCGAAGTCTTCAGCGCCAGCGCCAACATCTCGGCCCAGGCGGGCAACTTCCTGGCCGCCTTGCGCCTGGCCGTCGAAATGTTGAAGGAACCGGCTTATCCCGCGGACGAATTCGACCGCGTGCTCTCGCAGCGCATCAAGGCCCTCGAGAACCCTCCCACCGAGCCGACCGAGCTTGCCGCCGAGACGCTTACGCGCCACCTGAGCCCCTGGGTGAAAGGCGACGTGCTGTACAACGCCACGCGCGAAGAGCAGCTCGCCGAGATGAAGAAGGTGGCGCTCGACGATGTCAAGAAGTTTCACGACCAGTTTTACGGCGCCAACTACGGCGTCTTTGCGGTAGTCGGACCGGTGGACCAAGCCGCCGTTCAGAAAGCTGCCGCGGAACTGCTGGGCGACTGGAACACCTCGATGGCCTACAAGCCCTTTGCCGCCGGCTACAAAAAGGTGGCGCCCATCAACCAGAAGATCGAGACGCCCGATAAGGCCAACGCCCAGTTTGAAGCCGGCGTGCGCTTCCAGATGTCGGAAGACGATCCCGATTATCCGGCCATGCTGCTGGCGGGCTACATGTTCGGCGGCCCCATCACCTCGCGGGTTTCCGACCGCATCCGCAATCGCGAAGGTTTGAGCTACGGCGCCAACGCCCGCGTGGCCATTCCGGCCGAGGGCGATTCCGCGCTGCTCTCCGGCACTGTGAGCCTCAACCCGGTGAACGGTCCCAAGGTCGAAGCCAGCTTTAAGGACGAATTGGCCAAGACACTGCGGGACGGCTTCACGGCCGCCGAAGTGGCCGAAGCCAAGAAGGCCTACCTGGATTCGCGCATGGTCTCGCGTTCGCAGGACGCCGCTTTGCCGGCGCTTCTGGCCACGCAGGAACAATACCGCCGCACCATGAAGTGGGACGAGCAACTGGAAGCCAGAATCCGGTCGCTCACCCCCGACGAGATCAACGCCGCGTTCCGCAAATATGTGGACCCGGCCGCCCTTTCGATCGTGAAAGCCGGCGACTTTAAAGCCGCGGGCGTGTATCAGTAGGTGCCGGGAGCGATGCCCAGAAAGCTACAATCAAGTTCTATGCACAACTGGAGCTGGCGGGGTGCCCGCTGGGCCCTGGCGCTGGGGGTGCTGGCATGCGCGCCTCTGGCCGGCGAGATCCGGTCGCTCACCATTCTCCACACCAACGATTTGCACGCGCGGCTGTCGCCACTGGAAGACCGGCAGGGCGGCTTCGCTTATTACGCTACCGCGATCCGGCGCGAGCGCGCCAATTGCACCGACTGCATCCTGTTGTTTGCCGGCGACCTGGTGCAGGGATCGCCGGTCTCCACCATTTTTCACGGGCTGCCGGTCTACGAGATCGCCAACCTGTTCGGCTTCGACGCTGCCACGCTGGGCAACCACGAGTTCGACTACGGCTGGATGCAGGTGCGCAAATTCATCCAGACGGCCAAGTATCCCATGGTGACTTGCAACCTGGTTGGCGCCGGCGGCCAGTTGTTCACCCAGCCGTACGTCGTCCTCAACGTAAACAAGCTGCGTGTGGCGGTGATCGGCGCCATGACGGATACCCTGCATGGTCTCTCGCAGCCCCAACTCCTGGGGGAATGGCACACGCTGCCGGTGGTCGCGACGGCACGGAAATACGCGGCCGAGCTGCGGTCGAAGTCCGACCTGGTCGTGCTGCTCGGGCACATTACGGGGGAGGAGGAAACCGAATTCCTGAATACCGCGCCGGAGATTCCGGTGCTGGTCACTGGGCACCTCCACAACGGCCTGAACCAGGCGGAGTCGCGCGACGGGCGGGTGCTGGTGCGCGTGAAAAGCTACGGAGCCGAGCTGGGCCGCCTGGAGCTGAAGGTGGATACCGAAAAGAAAGCGCCGGTCTCGTGGACCTGGAAGCGCATTCCTGTGGACTCCACCAAGATCGAGCCGGCCGCGGATGTGGCCCGCGAAGTGAAACGCTGGGAGGATGAAGTGTCCGCCCGCGTCGATCAGCCTTTGGCCGTCTCGAAAAGGCAATTCACGAAGGCCGAGGTGAAGCGCCTCATCGAGCGGGCCATGCGCGAGGAAACCGGCGCCGACTTCGCCTTCATGAACCTGGGCGGGGTGCGCGACATCGTGCCGCAGGGACAGTTGAAGGTGCGCAACATCTGGGACATCATGCCCTTCGACAACACGGTGATGGTGGGCACATTCAAAGGGCGCGAGCTGCCGCCGGTGGTGCTGGGCGACCGCAAGGTGGATCCCGACCGCGAATACACGCTGGCGGTGAGCAGTTTCACCGCCGAGAACCAGGGCACAGCGGAGAACCTGCGGACCACCGGCCTGAAGTTTCCGCACGATGTGGGGCTGATGCGCGACCTGCTGGTGGATTGGTTTCGCAAGAAGAAAGCGATCGAGTAAGCGGCCCCATGCTGATCGTTTTCGCGGGACCGCCCTGCTCCGGCAAGAGCACTCTGGCGGCCGAGGTGGCGCGGCGGCGCAACCTGCCGGTTGTGTCCATGGACGCCACGCGGCGGCGCATTTTGCCCGGCGCCGCCCACACCCGTGCCGATCGCCAGGTGGCGTACCGCGCCATGCACTTGGCCGCCGAACTGTTGCTCGGCGCCGGCGCCAACGCCATCCTCGACGCCCCCTATGGGCACCAGGAAGACCGTGAAGAGCTGGCGCGGATTGCGGCCGGCGCGGACGTGCGGCTGATCGAGTGCCGGGTGTCGCCCGAGGCCGCAGTCCGCCGTTTCCGCGAGCGCGGGCCAGACGCGGTGCGCCTGGATTTGACGGAAGAGCTGGTCGGGCGGATGGTGCGCGAGTTTCCGTACACCCGCGCCGGTCTGGTGGTGGACACGGAGGTCCAATCGCAGCGGGAATGCCTCGAACGGATTGAAAGCTATCTACGCCTTTAGCCTCGGCCGCTCATTGCGCACGAAATCGGTGTCCTGCTTCGGTTCGCCGTCGCACTCGATGGCGATGGTGGTCACGGGATCGTCCGGCGGTTTCGCGGGAAGGCCCGTGAAGCGCACGCGGAACTTTTCCTGCTCGAACTTCACGGGGGCGCCGGTGGCCAGCAACCGCGCGGATTTCACCTGGTTCATGAGGCCGGCCAGCGCCACGGTTTCCCCAGTCCAGAAGTGCACGTGCATGTACAGCGTGTTGCCCTTGCGGGTGAAGCCGGCGAAATTCGATCGCCCCGGCTGGCATGCGTCGGTATCGTAAATCGATTTGCCGTTCTTGTCCATCCACTTGCCGACGGCGGTCAGGATCTTGACCGATTCCTCGGGGATTCCGCCGTCCGGCTTGGGCCCGATGTTCAGCAGGTAATTGCCGGCGCCGTGCGCGCAGGTGACCAGGTTGCGCACAATGGTCTTGGGCGTCTTCCAGTTGTCGTCGGTGGTCTGATAGCCCCAACTGTCGTTCATGGTCATGCACGATTCCCAGGCGCGCTTCTGCTCGGCCTGAATCCTCTGCTCGGGAGTGGCGAAATCGCCATCCAGCTTATTGCGGTTGTTCACAATGATCTCGGGCTGGAGCTGGAACACCATGTCGTTCATCTTCTCCGACTCCCAACCCTTGGCATCGAGCGGCCACGCCACGTCGTACCACAGGATGTCGATCTTGCCGTAGTTGGTGATCAGCTCGCGGATCTGGCCGTGGACGTAATCGACGAAACGGCGGCGGGCGGCTTCGTCGGTGGCGCAGCGCGCGCCATCGGGATGGTGCCAATCCATGAGCGAGTGGTAGAAGCCGACGCGCAGGCCCTCGGCGCGCGCGGCCTCGACGTACTCCTTCACCAGGTCGCGGCCGGGGCCTCGTTTGGGCGCGCAGTAATCGGTCAGCCTGGTAGCGAAGTTGCAGAAACCTTCGTGGTGTTTGGTGGTCATCACCATGTACTTCTGGCCGGCCTGTTTGGCGAGCCTGGCCCAATCGCGCGCGGCGTTGGGCTTGGGCTTGAAGCGCAGGGCGAGCTGCTCGTACTCCGCCACGGGGATGCCTTCGTTTTCCATCACCCACTCGTGGCGCCCGAGCACGCTGTAGAGGCCCCAGTGGATGAACATGCCGAAACGGGCCTGGTGCCACCACTTCATGCGGGCTTCGCGGTCGGCCTCGCCGCCGGGCCCAGAGGGCGCCCCCATGGCGGTGGTGGTGGAAGCCGCGGCGGCGCCGGCGGCCATCATTTGCAGATAATCGCGTCGAGTCATGGCTTGTGCTCCTGAGGGTTCAGCATAGCACGGCTGATTTTATCGATAAAGGTGGGGTTGCGTGTGCACTTTCACGCGGATTGCTTCCGCGCGGCTGACTATCCGGACGGGGACGAAATGGCTTGACGGGACTAACGGGAGAACGACACCAGCTTTTTGGTGTACTCATCGTACGTGCCATCGTGGATGTAATGTTCCCCGACGACCCCAATACCTTTTTGAAACCATACGTCTTCCAATCCGCCACTGCCGAAATGGTTCGAGAATATGTGAATGGCATCTGAATACTGCGCCGGCAAAAAGGCCTTCACGCCCTCTCGGGCCGGCTCGACCCGCCACGGAATATCGTTGTTCCCCCATTCGCGGCCAGTTTGCAGAGGGAAACAGAAATCGGGTGACACGGAACCGTCGCTCAGGTATTTCCGGAATTCCGGCCGAAGGTCCTGCTTCTGAGGATCCCAGCCGTCGCCGATCGGGTATACGCAATTGCCACGGATCAGGTAAGGATACCTCGCACGTGCGACCAGGTAGCCACCACGGGAACCGTCCTGTCGATGTACCTGGCGCACTGACCCGTTCGGTGCGACGATTCTGTGCGTGACGCCTTGCTCGTCGGCACTAACGCGATCCTTCACGTCGCGAAGCACCACAATGCCTTCCGGGATAGTCGCCCACCCGGTTACAGTCTCCTCGGTGCTCCAGCGTTCAACGGCTGGCCGGTTCCAGTCACCAGACTTCCACTCGTGTTCGTAAACCCAACGACTGCCCACCTGAAGGGGGAACCACGTCAACGGATTTTCCTGCGCGCGCGCCACAATCGAGAATGCGCACAGCGCGATGGTCACACCACGCATTCAGCCCACTCGCTTCAAGTTACCATTCTATGGCTTTCATCCCACGACCGATTCGCCGCTGCTAATGCCGACCCACGAAGCACTGGCGCGACTCCGGACTGCTCGAAAGCCGGTTCTTCAGAAGGCGGCGGCGCCGGCCTCGGCTACTGCATGATCCTGCTCACCGGAGCCTCCGCTGACACCGATCGCACCTACAACCTTTCCGTCGCGCTTGAGCGGCACTCCCCCGGCGAAAATCATGACACGTCCGGAATTCGAGACATGGACTCCAAAGAACTGGCCACCGGACTGGGAGTGCTCCGCCAAATCCCTGGTTGCCATGTCGAAAGCGCGAGATGTGTACGCTTTGTTAATCGAAATATCTATGCTGCCGATGTAGGCGCCGTCCATGCGCACGTGTGCAACGAGGTTTGCGCCTTGGTCGACAACCGCAATGTTCATGGGCTGTCCGATTTCCGCGGCCTTCTGCTCCGCGGCCGCAATTGTCCTTCGAGCGTCGTTGAGGGTGATCATAGGGTCTATTTTGACTCGTTTTGCGCCGCGCACCGCACCCGCGTTTGCGAAGTTCCCCCGCTTGCAGTACAGTAGGGGAACGAACGGAGGATTTATGGCTTTTTGTACGAGTTGCGGCGCCGAGGTAACGGGCGCGTTTTGCAAACAATGTGGCACGCCGGTGAGGACCGCGAGCGCAACGCCGGCGCCAGTGCCTCCACCGCAGCCTGCTATGGCTGCTCCCGTTCCTGGCGGAGTTCCAGTGCAGAGAAAGACGAGCCCGCTGGTCTGGGTTCTGGTCATCGTCCTGGGGCTATTCGTGCTCGGCGGCATCGCCACAGTGGGCACCGGCCTGTTCTTCCTGCACAAGGTCAAGCAGGCGGGTTTCGATCCCCAGTTGATGAAGCAGAACCCCGGCCTCGCCATCACCAAGATGATTGCCAGCGCCAATCCGGACGTGGATGTTCTGAACACGGACGAAGCCGCCGGCAAGATCACCGTCCGGGACAAGAAAACCGGCAAGGTGGTCACCATGACCTTCGACGAGGCCAAAAATGGCAAGTTCAGCTTCAGCGCCCAAGGCGATGACGGCAAGACCGCCAGCCTGGAGTTCGGCACCGGGGCGGACAAACTGCCGTCCTGGATTCCCGCCTACCCGGGCGCCAAGGCGGTGGGCACCTTCGCCGTCAACGGCAGCAGCGGCCAGGGCAACGGCGGGGCCTTCTCGTTCGACACATCGGACGCGCCCGCCACGGTGATGTCTTTCTACCAGGACAAGTGCAAGGAACTGGGGATCAATATCAAAATGGCGACCACCACCGCCGGGGGTGGCATGATCCTCGCCGCGGATGAGGGCGAGTCGCGCAGCCTGCAGGTGATCGTGGGCAGCGAGTCTGGTCAGACCAAAGTACAGGTGATGTACGGGTTGAAGAAGTAGCGGGCGCGCGGCTATCCGTGGCCGAAGTACATCAGCCAGCCGATGCCGAACAGCGCTACCACGAAACAGACAAAAGTGTACACGCCGTAGTGCAGACGATCGCGGTCCGTGCGCTTGGTCACCACGCCCATCACCACGGAGGTGAACAGCGCGAACAGCAGGGCCGCCTCGAAATGCGAAAGATTCATCTTAGGCATCAGTCCTTCTTCCCCGAGGCGATTTCGAACGTATCCACCATCGCCAGCACGTTGAGCAACCCGGCAGTGACCAGAAACTTGGTGCCGTAATCGTGGACGTGCCCCGCCACGTCGGGCTGGGCATACCCCAGCCACACGCTCAGCAGATACAGAATCCCGGAAGCCAGGTCGCCGATGAATCCGCCGGTGTTGATGAGGATGGTGAGGATGTCGCCGCTCTGCGGCTGAAACATGGCGCCTCGCATCATCAGCCCGCAAAGAAACATGCCGGTGATCGCGAGCATCAGCAGGACACCCCGTCCCGTGCGCTTGAGCAGGAGATGGCCTCCTCCGGGGATCAGCCAGGCCAGGCCGACCGCCGGCGCCCAAACCCCGAACGGAGCCGCAGGCTGCTTGGGTTCTTTTTCCTTCGCCATATGGATTCTCTTGAGTTTAGCAGGCCGGCCCCTACGGTTTCACGCACGTGAAGTTGGCCGCGTTGTCGATGCTTCCCGAACCTCTGTACCGGGCGACTTCCGGGTAGGCGCAGAGCGGCCTGGTCCGCACTACCTTTCCGCCGACGACCCGGCTCGCCGGAATCGCATCCGGGGCCGTACCGTGCTCCACCCAGCCGGCCAGCGGTCCTAACTTGTCGAACGTGTCGGCGCCCACGCCGCCGCCGCAGTGGAACATCCCGGGGACCATGAACAGGCGGAAGAATCCGCCCGTGGCGGCGCCCATGCGCTGGGATACCTGCTCGTAATACTCCACGCCCATGAGCGGATTCAGAGCAGGGTCGGCCCACCCGAAGTACATCAGGATCTTGCCGCCCCGCTGTTCAAAGCGGGTGAGGTCCGCGTCGGTGGCGTCGAGAATCTGGTGGATCGCTTCCAAACGCGGCGGATCGCGGTCGAGGTTGAACCGGCTCAAATCGTACTCCGGGTCTGGTTTGGAAGAAGCCAGATAGCGGAAGAACGCCTCGCTGAAGGCCGCGTCGTTGGAGGCGCCGGCCTCGCTGACGAGCCACGGGTCCCAGCCGCTGCGGCCGTTGACCCCGGCGATTTCGGCGCCCACCGGCCAGCCGGGAAAGATGCGCTTACCTTGACTCACCACATCGCCGTAGATCGTCTCGAGCGCGCCGATCTGCGCGGCGGTGAAGCAGCCGGGTTGGTCGCCGCCGTCGCATCTCGGAAGATCGCGCGAGGGCTGGAACTCGCAGCGGCGCGGGTCGTCGATCAGGCCGTCCTGGAGCCCATCCCGGGCATCGCACTGCGCGTAGATCCTACTGGCCAGCAGCGGGAGTTTCGAAGTGGGGATGGGCGCGGCGCGCAAAGCTTGCACGTCATTGGCGTACGCCACCATGGTTCCGGACATGTTCAAAACCGGCGCGCCCACCACGATGCCGTCGAAATCCGCGGGGAAGCGCTGCGCGAGGATCAGCCCCTGCCGGCCGCCGGTGGAACAGCCTTCGAAGTACGAGCGCGTGGGAGGGCCTCCATAGTAAGAACGCACCAGCAGTTTGGCTGCTTCGGCGGTGACATGGAGAGACCGGAAAGCGTAATCCAGCAGCTTCTGGCGATCCACGGCGAAGGTTCCCAGCGGCTCGGTCGAGGCCGAGTGGCCGGTATCGGTCTCGGCGGTAGCGTATCCAAGCCGCATGGCGCGCGCCTCGGTAGCACGGCGCGCCACGCTATCGAGCGCTTCGCCCGCGTAGCCGCCGTTGCCGAACATGTAGAAGCGGCCATTCCATTGGGTGGGCAGGCCGACCTCGAAACCCACCTGGGGCAGGACTTGCCCGCTCACACGGCAGTGCTCGGGGGCATCGGCTGTGGCGGGCACCAGCAGGGCGGTGGCAATCGAGACCTGGTAATTGGTGAGGCTGCGCAAATCGCCGCAGCCGATGACAGGCTTGCCATCTTGCGCGCCGATCAGACCGGCGCAGAAGAAACCGGCGGAGAGAATCCGGAGTGGGCGCATAGCCGCATTTTACGAGACTTCGACCTCGTGCAGCCAATCGGGGCGTTTCAGCACTTCCCGCGGCTTGCTGCCGTCGGGCGGGCCAATGATGCCATCGCGCTGCATCATATCCAGGATGCGGGCGGCGCGGCCGTAGCCCAGCCGCAGGTGCCGCTGCAGCGTGGAAGTGGATGCCTTGCCCATTTGCAGCACCAGGCGCACGGCCTCTTCGTACAGGGGGTCTTGGTCGTCGCCGGACGGCTCGGCGTCGGCCGCACCCTCGCCGTCATCGTCGCTGGGCGGGGCGATCAGGAAGGACTGGTCGTACTCCGGCGCGGCCTGTTCCTTCCAGAAATCCACCACGCGGTTGATCTCGGTTTCGGTGACGAACGCGCCGTGGACGCGCGTGAGGCGCGAGGAACCCGGCGGCAGGAAGAGCATGTCGCCCTTGCCCAGCAGGTGTTCGGCGCCCATCACGTCGAGGATGGTGCGCGAGTCCACGCGAGTAGCCACCCGGAAACTGACGCGCGCGGGAAAGTTGGCCTTGATGAGGCCGGTGATCACGTCCACGCTGGGTCGCTGCGTGGCCAGCACCAGGTGGGTGCCCACGGCGCGCGCCATCTGCGCCAGCCGCGTTACGCTCTCTTCCACATTGCGGCCTTCGATCATCATCAAGTCCGCCAGCTCGTCGATGACGATCACGATGTAGGGCAGCGGCTTCAGCTCGTCGGCCGTCTCGTCCTGCTCGGCGAAAAGATCGCGCGGCTCCTCCTGCAGCTTGCGGATCTTCTTGTTGAACTGCTCGATGTTGCGGACGCCGTACTCCGCCAGCAGGCGCAGCCGCCGCTCCATTTCGAGCACGGCGTTGCGCAGGGCGTTGGCGGCTTTCTTGGGGTCGATGATCACCGGCGTGAGCAGGTGCGGAATGCCTTCATACAGCCCCAACTCGAGGCGCTTGGGGTCCACCAGGATCAGCCGGACTTCCTCGGGCGTGGACTTGTACAGAATCGACATGATCATGGAGTTGATCATGACGCTCTTGCCGGAGCCGGTGGATCCCGCGATCAGCAGGTGCGGCATGGCATCCAGCGCGGCGACGCGGATGCGGCCGTTGATGTCTTTGCCCAGCGGAATGGTGAGGCGCGAGTGCGACTGCGCGAACTCGTCCGATTCCAGCATCTGCCGCAGCGCGATCAGCTCGCGCCGGGTGTTGGGGACTTCGATGCCCACGGTGGGCTTGCCGGGGATGCGCTCGATCAGGATGGATTCGGCCTGGAGGCCCAGGCACAGATCTTCCACCAGGGTGGTGATGCGGCTGTACTTGATGCCGGCCTCGGGTTTGAACTCGAAGGTGGTCACCACTGGGCCGGGGTTGATCTGCACCACCGAGCCGAATACATTGAACTCGTCGAACTTGGCCTTGATGCGCGCGGCGGTGTCCTTCAATTCCTGCTCGTCGTAGGAATTGCGCGCGGGGACTTCGTTGAGGAGATCGGTGGAGGGCAGATGGAAGACCAGGGGCCGGGGATCGGGAGCCGGAGACAGGGGCCGAAGATCGGGGGCGAACGGCCGGGGCTCGGGTTCGGCGTCTTCGATGGGGCAGATGGGGATCTCTTGCGGCTCTTCGACCAGCGCGTCGGGCGCCGGATCTGGGGCCGGCTGCCACGGCGGAGCGTCCGCGACTGCGGGTTGCTCAGGCCGCCTCCGCTGGCGCTCACGGGCCTTCTCGATGGAACGGGCGTGCACGCGCTCGCGCCATGCGCGCCAGGCTGCGGCGCGGCGCCGCAACCAGCCGATGGGGCCCGCGAACCACTCGCCGAGCCGGGCCAGCGTGAACGTGGAAACCAGGTAGATGGAAACGACCACCGCGGTGGCGGTGGCCAGCAGCGCGCCCGCCAGGTTCAGCGAATCCACCAGGTAATGCGCCAGGGCCAACCCCAGCGCCCCGCCGATGGGGACCGTGCCGCCGAACAGGCGCAGGGGCGCGAAAGAGAGCGCGGCGCACACGCTCAGGGTGAGCAGCGCCGAGCCGAAAATCTTCACCGCGCCGGCGTCCAATTCTTCCGAGCGGATCCATTTCCAAGCCAGCAGGAAGGCCAGCAGCGGAAAGAGAAAAGCGGCGCCGCCAAAGGTCTGGATCAGCACGTCGGAGAGCCAGGCGCCGGGGTAGCCCGCCAGGTTGAGAGGGCGCGATCCGGCAGCCGTGTTCCAGGAAGGGTCCTGGGGGTGGTACGAGACCAGGCTTAACAGGGTCACGAGGCCCATCGACAGGAGCAGAAAACCAGTGACTTCGTTGAGCCTTCTGTGCTCGGTCGGAGATAAGAGCTTCATCACGCTGGCCGGCGGATGAAAGCCAGAGCAATCACTATTATGCCAAAAATAATGCGATAGTACACAAACGGACGCAAGCTGCTGCGACGCAGATAATGCAGAAACCATGCGATCACCGCGCACCCGGTGAGCGCGCTGACGGCCACGCCGGCGAGAAACGGCGCGTTCAGAATGGCTTGCAAGCCGCCTTGCTTGTGCATGTCGTAGAGCGCCTTACCGGCCGCGGCCGCGATAGCCGGGGCGGAGAGCAGGAAGGAAAACCGCGCCGCGGATCGCCGGTCGAAATCGCGGAACAGCCCGGCCGAGATGGTGATGCCGCTACGCGAAGTGCCCGGCACGATGGCCAGGGCCTGCGCCACGCCTATGGCGACGGAATCGGGCAGGTTAAGGGAAGAGAGATCGCGCCGCATGCGCCCCGCCCTCTCGGCCAGCCACATCAGCACGCCCACCCCCACCAGCATCACGCCGATGACGTAGGGGCTGCGCCAGGTGGTCTCCGCCTGTTTGTTAAAAACGAAACCAAATACGCCCACGGGGATGGTGGCAATTGCCAGCAGCCACAGCATCATGGGATTCCGCTTCAGCTCTTCATCGCGGCCGTAGCGCACTCCAAAACCCTGCGCCAGGATTTGCAGCCAGTCGCTGAGGAAATAGAGCAGAATGGCGAGGAGGGTGCCGATGTGCAGGGCGATATCGAAATCGAGCGCCTCGGTCTGCCATCCCAGCAGCCACGAAGTGAGGTATAAGTGCGCGGTGCTGCTGATCGGCAAAAATTCCGTGATCCCCTGGACCACGGCCAGGACAATAACCTGCAAGAGCGGCATAAGGTATCAGCGTGAGGGATAGGGGCAAGGGATGTCAAGTGCGGCGGGAATCGGCGCCGTTTCGCACGCCCTGCCTGCCATAATAGAGGGCGTGCGGACAGTTTGGATACTCACTGCCCTTTTGGCGAATGCCGCGGTGATGTCCGCCCAGAACGTGGGCGGCCGGCCGTTCCATAACGAAGCGGAGCGGCTCGCCCGGTGGGATCTGAGCCGGACATTGGGACTGCCGCGTGGAGCCCGACGGGCCTCTCCTCTACAAAGTGACGGGCGAGGTGCTGACCCTCGTTCGAACCGGCGGCCACGCCGACTCATTCGGGCTGCGACAGGTCTCACCCCGGTGACCACGGTGCACCTGGTTCTGGCGCCGGTTAGGGCCGTGCCCTACGTGCGGGCGTACGAGCCCTTGCGCCGGGACCCCGATTCGTGCTAAGCTACAATCTCGAAAGCTGAGCCTCGCAAGAGGCTCGGCTTTTTCTATTTTCCGACTACTCTATACAGCGGAGGTTCTTGTAACTACGCTGCATAATGAGAGGCCAACGAGGGCAGAGGCAGTTTATGGAAAGCGCATCTTGCAGAACCGTCGCCATATTAGGATCCCAGCCAAATACAAACTTTGCACTCCTGAAGAAACCATCCACGCAGGACTTTCTCAGTGAGCTGAGGTCCTATCCTTGTGCATATTGGAAGTGGAGGCCAAAACTCCGTATCCGAGAAGTGTTTGTCGTGGGCGATATTGCTAATCCCGATGCCGGAGGAATTGACAAAGTCTGTATCAAGAGAAAAACCAGAGATTTTATCGAACTAGCAGATTCTACGAGATTCGATATCGAGACGGGCCGCTCACTCTACGGGGAACCGAAATATATTTTCCCCGTATGGGACCGGCGGGTATCGGACGCATGGGAGCCGCAATCCCTACGGCAGAGGGTTGAATGCGCCATGCTGAGACTTCCTTTTGCGCTTGTCCAAGAATATGCCGATATGCTTAATCCCGAGTGGCGTCGGATGTTCGAGTGGCTCGGCCTTCATAGCGTTTTCGGCAGGTTCACTCATCGTTCAGCACTATCGCTTTCAGAGTCAGAACAAGGAAGCATGGCCGAAGATCGGAAATCCGCAAAGAGGCGAATACTCGATCATCTGCCGACGGTCATCGTGGAGCTCAGGGCTTTTGTAGAGATGATGGAAGGTGACGCAAAATGACGGAACATGGTGATTTTTGGGATCGCGTGTTGGCTTTCATAATCGAGGCGCATGAGGAATGTTCAAAGATGTACGCTGCAGGAAACCTCGGCGGCTTTGAGAAGGCTTGCCCTGACCGGATCGCGGGATTGTCAGGATGCAGTTGGTTCGCCGACGCCAAACCTATGGCAAGGAGACTTGCTAAAGCAAGCATCAGGAGGGAAATCAAGACTATGATTGAGTATTATCGCTTCGCTGAGACATTATTGGAAGGGACAACATTCTGAAGCAGCTGCTGGTGCACTCGGGCGGCTTCGACTTGGCGCTGACCCTGCGGAAGCTGGTGGGAATCGGCAAGCCCCGGCGGTCGCGGGCGGCGTTCGCGTGCATTTTTGCGTGGTTCGGCTTGCTACCTCTCTATGCCTGGCCCGCGCTTCAGACGGGCTGCGGGTTTCACGCTGCGCAGCAGGAGCCAGCGATAACCCCTTGAGGGGCGGTGACGTTACTTAATCAGATCCACTCTTCCGCGCGTTTCGCGGTTCTCAGTTGAAAACACTCAGCTATAGCACGGGCTGCTACTATAGCGCCCGATTCGGGGGCTCGGACACCGGTCCGGACAGCCCACACAAAAGCCGTCAACCGCACCGAAGACGGCCTAAGGCGCAAGCGCTGGTAGATCATTTCCGATCCGTCATGATCGGCGCGGTTGTTTTGCCTCTACGTTAGATGTATCATTTTAGGCGCTATGAGTATCCGCCGAACGTCCCCGGCCACAGCCGCGTTGCGGCTTGGCCTGTTGGTTTTGGTGACGGTTCCAGGACAGGTGGCTGTGAATGCCCAGTCATCCGATACCGCTTCGATAGCGGCAAGGGCTTCACCGGCAGTTGTGCTCATCAAAGGAGCGTCCAGTGATGGCAGCGTACAAGGCAGCGGCCTGATTGTGAGTCCTGACGGAAAGATCGCGACGAATCTCCACGTTATACGAGATTTAAAGACCGCTGGTGTCCAGCTTGCGAGTGGTGAGATTTTCGATGCGGTTTCAGTGTTGGCGTTTGATGAACGAAAGGATCTTGCCATTCTGAAAATTGCGGGATTTGATCTCCCGACCATTGAATTAGGTAACTCAAATGACGTCAAGACCGGGGAACGGGTTGTAGCCATTGGTAGCCCGCTTGGACTTCAAGGCACCGTCACGGTTGGCGTTGTCAGTGCCATAAGAGATGACCCGTTCGGATCGGGTGCGAGAGTAATTCAGACTGATGCCTCCGTCAATCCGGGCAACAGCGGCGGTCCGTTACTGAACGACCGCGGGCAGGCAATCGGAGTGGTCACGTTCAACGTCAAGAAGGGTGGGCAGGGCGAAGGACTGAACTTTGCAATGCCCATGAATTACGTACGTGGAATGTTGGATGATCTCCAAAAGCCCATGAGCCTAGACGAACTACGAGCGAACCTGTCCTTCGTGAAGATCGATGTGTTCAAGTCCTCTCCTGGTTACGCCGCCCTTTGGAGGTCCCTTTCGACTGGTAAGGTTATCAAGCTGCGGTTTGACGGGGAATTCGCCTATGCCGAGACCGTTTTGACCGAAGAGGAGCGGAAGGTGGAATTCGACAGCTATGAGCTCAAGAAAGATAAGGACGGCTACAAGGGCAGTATTCGTTTTGGCAGCACGTGCGTGTACCCCGCACCGCTCCTTACGATGGAGGGAATGCGGCGGAACCGCTGCCAGTTTGAAGGGCAAATCGAGTTCACGAGCGTCACTCCCAGCCGGATCGAAGGACGGGTATTCGGTCCGCCTGCTAATGCCAGGCTGGTTTGCAAGAAGTGCTCCTATTCTAAACCGAGCGCCTGGACGCCGCTTGTTTGGATTCCCGAATAGTCTGTAGGTCTGCCAACACACGGTCGCGGCTCCGAGTCCGGCGTCGAGCCTGGACTCTACCGTCGGCGCTACAATCAAGGGCGTGCGAGTTTGGATGCTCATTGCCCTTTTGGCGAATGCCGCGGCGATGTCCGCCCAGAACGTGGGCGGCCGGCCGTTCCATAACGAAGCGGAGCGGCTCGCCAGGTGGAAGGCCGTCGAGATGCCGTTCCATTCCACGGGCCTTTCCGCGCGCGAGCGCCAGATGGTGGAGAAGCTGGTGGAGGCCTGCCGGCTGCTCGACGGCGTCTTCTGGCGGCAGAGCGATCTGGGCGGATTGGCGCTCTACCAGGGCACTCGAAACCCAACGCTGAAAGGCCTGCTCGGCATCATGGGAAGCCGCTGGGACCTGGTCGATCAGAACCGGCCCTTCATTGGGGAGGCCTTGATGCCGCCGGGGCACGAGATGTATCCCGACGACCTCACGCGCGCCCGCCTCGAGCAGTACCTCCAGAAGCATCCCGAAGACCGGGCCGACATCTACAACCCGTACACGGTGGTCAAATGGCAAGGCGACCGGCTCGTGGCCGTGCCGTACCACGAGGAGTACAAGCAGCTCCTTCAGCCGATGGCGAAGGCGCTCGGCGATGCCGCCGCTCTAAGCGGAGACGCCGCTTTCGCCGGTTTCCTGCGGATGCGCGCCGCCGCGCTGCTCACCGACGACTATTACCAGAGCGACCTTGCCTGGCTGGACCTCAAAGACCCCAAGTTCGACGTCATCTTCGCGCCCTACGAAACCTACCTGGACGATTTGCTGGGCGTGAAGACCTCTTACGGCGCTGCCATTCTGATCCGCAACGAAGAGGAGAGCCGCAAGCTGGCCATCTACCAGAAGTACGTGCCGGACATTCAGGACGCGCTGCCGCTGGACTCGGCCGACCGTCCCTCGAAGCGCGGCCGCGCCACTCCCATGGAAGTGATGGACGCGCCGTACCGCGCGGGCGATCTGCGTTACGGCTACCAGGCCGTGGCCGACAACCTGCCCAACGATCCGCGTGTTCACCAGGAGAAAGGGAGCAAGAAAATCTTTTTCAAGAACTTCATGGATGCGCGCGTCGCGAATATCATCCTGCCTCTTGCTAAGAAGATGGTGCAGCCCGGCCAGGCCGAAAAGGTTTCGGCCGAGGGATACCTGACGGGCACGGTGATGCATGAGATCGCGCACGGGCTGGGACCTTCGTTTGCCCGCAAGGACGGCAAGCAGGTGGACATCCGCGAAGCCCTTGGCCCGGTGTCTTCGGGACTCGAGGAAGCCAAAGCCGACGCCGTGGGAATGTTCGGCCTGGCGTGGCTGGCGGATCATGGTGCGCTGCCCAGAGAGCGGCTCGAGGAGTATTATGCCTCCTTCGTGGCGGATTTCTTCCGCGCGCTGCGGTTCGGGACGGGCGAAGCGCACGGCCGGGCGGAGATGATGGAGTTCAACTACCTGCTGGAGCAGCGGGCGCTGGCGCGCACGGATGGGCGGTACGCCATCGACTACGCGCGGGTGCCCGCGGCGCTGGCGCAGCTTTCCAGGGAACTGCTGGAGACGGAAGCCACCGGCGACCGCGCCCGCGCGGAAGCCTGGTTCGCCAGGTACGACAAGATGCCGGCGGAGCTCAAGAGCGCGCTCGGCGCGACGGCGGACATCCCCGTGGACATTCGCCCCATTTTCTCTTTCCCGGATAAGTTGGAATGACGGATCGGCCAATGCAACCGAGAATCGCGCTTTGGTGCGCTCTTCTGACGTTAGGAACGGCTTACGGGGCGGAGTTTCGCGCCGGCGACTACGGAGCTAAAGGAGACGGGAAGACGGTCGATACGGCGGCTATTCAGAAGGCCATTAACGCTGCCGCTGCCGCGAAGGCCGGCGGCACGGTTGTCTTCGCGCCCGGAGTGTACCTGAGCGGATCGTTGTTCCTGAAATCGGGCGCCGAACTGCGCGTCGACGCGGGCGTTGAGATCCGCGGCGCACAGGACCTCGCGGCCTACCCGGTCATGCAAACGCGCGTTGCCGGGATTGAGATGAAGTGGCCGTCGGCCCTGATCAACGTGTACGAGCAATCCCATGTGAAGATCTCCGGCAAGGGGGTGATCGACGGCGATGGCAAGATCTGGTGGGACAAGTACTGGAAGATGCGCCGCGAGGAGTACGAGCCGAAAGGCCTGCGGTGGGCGGTGGATTACGACTGCCCGCGGCCGCGGCTCATCCAGATTTACAAATCCTCGGACGTGGATCTGGTGGGCCTGGAGCTGAGGCGCTCCGGCTTCTGGACGGTGCACATCTGCTACTCCCAGCGGGTACATGTGGATGGGACCACGATCCGCAATAACATCGGCGGCCGCGGCCCCAGCACCGATGGAATCGATATCGATTCCTCTTCCGGTGTGCTGGTGGAGCACTGCGACATCGATTGCAACGACGACGACATCTGCCTCAAGGCCGGCCGGGACGCCGACGGTTTACGTGTGAACCGCCCCACGGAGAAGATCGTGATCCGGGACAACACCGTCCGCGGAGGCGCCGCCGGAATCACCATCGGGAGCGAGACCTCGGGCGGAATTCGCGACGTGGAAGCGTACCGCATCCATGTGTTGCGGCCGGTGCCGAACGGGATTCTCTTCAAGTCGGCCAGCACACGCGGCGGCACCATCGAAAACATCGTGATTCATGATATCGATATGCAGGGTGTGGCCACACCGATCAGTATTACTTTGAACTGGAACCCCAGTTACAGCTACGCCAAGATGCCGGAGGGGATCAAGAACCCGCCGGACTACTGGAGGGTGCTGACCGAGGTGGTGCCTCCCGAGAAGGGACTGCCGCATTTCCGTAACGTCAAGATCTCCGGCATCAAGGCGGTGGACGCGCAACAGGCCTTTTCCGTGAGTTCTTACAAGGATGCGCCGCTGGAGAATTTCGAGTTTAAGAATTTGGAAATCGACGCCAAGTCGGCCGGCAGCATTCAATACGCCGATCACTGGACGTTCGCCAACACGCGGATCAAGACTACCGACGGCAGCGTGGTGAAATTGCAAGATTGCGGGAGCGTGACGGGGCTGGGGGAGAAGTAGCTCTTTTCACCGAATGACCACGTCCGCGTCCCGCTCCGGATGCGCGGCCTCTCCCGCGAACGCCGTGAGTTCCAGCCCTGTCACGGCTTCGGCTTCCAGCGCGTGCGTGAAGTAGTCCGGCCGCTTGTCTCCCCATTTGACGCTCGAATGCTTTACGACCACGTTGTCCGCGTAGCGGATGCTGAAGCCCGGGTTGCCGTGCGGCTCAATGCCCGGATAGGCCGTCGTGGGCCGGTCGTCGAACAAGCTGCCGGGATACCCGGTCCAGCGGTCCAGCGTGACAGCGACGTTCTCCAGCGTGACGCCGCGAACGCGGCTCTCCTTGCTGCCTTGGACGCGCACGCTGTTCTCGGCCCGGCCGCTGACGTTCTGAATGCGCACGTCATGGATTGTTCCGATCTTACTTTGAGGGCCGCGCGGAATGGCAGTCAGAGAAATGGCCTCGCCGCGGCCCCACCACGGCTCCGAATGGTAGCGCGACACGAAGTGGATGTCGCGGAAGTCGATGTTGTAGACGCTGCCTTCGTCGCGGAGCTGGATGCACAGGCCGCGCGAGCTGGAGCGGATCTCGCAGCTCTCGAAGCGGATGTCGTGGATGTCCTGGGTGGTCTCGGTTCCGATCTTCACGCCCGCGTCTTGCGTCTGGATGACGCAATCGTGGACCGTGATGTTGGCCGAGGGTCCGTAATCGGCACTTTGCCGCGTGGCCTTGATGACGATGGCATCGTCGCCGCAAACTATGTTGCAGTTGCGGATCTCCAGGTCCCGGCAATGGTCGGGATCGATGCCGTCGCAGTTGGGCACGTCCAGCAGGTTGCGGATCTTCAGATTGTCCACCAGGACGTGCTCGCAGCCGATCATGTGCAGCCCCCATTCGGGCGCCTCGCTGAAGGTAATGTCGTGCACCTCGAGGCCCTTGCAGTTGGTCAGCACGAACATTTTCGGCCGGAACCCGGCAGGCAGCCACCACTCGTTGGGCTGGTCGTAGCGGCTCATGAACTCGCGCGCCCGGCCGTTGATGTTGCCGGTCCCTGTGATGCGCAGGCCGTCGGCCCCGGTAGCGGTGATGACGCCGCCGCCGGTGTAGTGCTGGGGGTTGGTGCTCACCACCAGCTCGGCGTCGTCGGCCAGATGGAAATCGATGCCGCCTTTCAGAACCAGCGTGCCGATGAGATATTTCTTTCCGCCGCGGATGAGCACCTGCGCGCCTCCGCCCGCCGCGGCAGCCTGGTCGATGGCGCGCTGGATGGCGACGGTATCGAGGGTGTTTCCGTCGCCCACGGCGCCGTAGTCCCGGACATCGAAGACGCGAACTTCCCGCCGCGCGTTCTGCGCCGGTGACACGGCGGACCCGAGAGCTGTCGCCGCGGCGAGACGCAGGGCCTGGCGACGGCTAAGATGGTTTTCCAACATTCGTCCTCCTACATCTGGTCGCCGCACATTTCGAGAATTTCGATGGCTTCCAGACAACCTTGCGCGGTGCCGTTGGTCCCCAGGCCGGGAACCTCGTCAATCGGGTTCAAAACCTCCGGGCCCTTGAAACTGGTGGTCGCGAACCTTCCCGGACGCACGCCGCTCCAGGCCTTCTTGGCGAACGCCGGGTTCTTCGTCAGCATGTAGGCGTAAGCCGCCAGGCGGCCGCGCGCATACTGGCCGTCCGCGCCCTCGTTCCCCGTAGTCATATCCCTGGCTACTACCTCCTTGGGCGCGCCCACCAGCCGGCAGTATTGGTTCCACACCTTGTTCCAGCCGGCGTGGTCGATGAGCGAATTCAGCTCAAACACCACTTCCGCACCGCCCTGGATGGTGGTCAGGTTGTAGGTTCCGAAACCGTCCGCCACCAGCGGATAGAGCTTGCCGGTGGCGGGATCGTAACCGTACAGGTTGTTCGGCCCCGTCATCAGCCAATAGGGCATTTTGGCGATGGAATCCATGCCGGCGATTATCTTGTCGCGGTACTTGGTCTCGCCGGTGCGCTCCCACTCGGTCATCCAGTTGCCGATAAACGACAGCCAGTCCGGCCCGCCGCGCACGCGCCCCGGATAGGGAATCGGTCCGGTGCGAGGGGAGGCTAGGCGCATGGTATCGATTTCCGTGGTCTTGTAGTCCGCATCCACCACCTCGCGCATCACGTCGCCGGTGCGCTCATCGGTGGTGAGGTAGTAGTAATGCCGGCGAAACGCCGCCTGGCTGATGCGCGGTTCCTTGGCGCCGCAGCCCCAGTGGCGCACATTGTGACGCGAACCCAGCGGGGCGAATCGTCCCAGGTGATAGGTGTCGACTTCCGTGGTGTGGCGCGTCATGGCCTCGGCCATGCGGAAAATGTCGGCCCGCCCGCTGCGCAGGAAGGCGCACCACAGCCACAGGTCGGTGCCCAGCTCGGTGTTGTCCCAGGCGTAGCCGCCTACGTCGTAGCGCCACATGTGGCGCTGGGCGTCATGCTGGTGCATCACGTCGCCGTAGTCCCAGAAGCCGTACCAGTGCCGCTGCTCCACCTCTTTGCGATAGATGGCGAAGGCGGCGTCAAGCTGGTCTTCGAGCTGCCGTTTGGCGGGCGTCGAACGGTCCGGCAAGCTCCAGATGCCCAGCACTCGCGCCGCGTGGAAATACTGAGGCGTGGTCACCAGCAGCGGCGCCTCCTCGGCAATTTTCGCTTGCCGCACCATATCTTCCTTGGCCGGGACGCTGGCGCTGGGGAAGAGCGTCATCTCGCTGGTGCGCGCCACGCCGTGCGGAGTGCTGAAGCCCGGCTGCACGTCTTCATAACTGGAATCGAGGCCGTGAGCCCTGGTGTCGTAGTGGCGCAGGTCCATGGCGGCGGCGTCGGGCGACCACAGCCAGACGAACAGATCGGCCGCTTCACCAGAGGCTTTCTGAACCTCCAGCGACGCCGGGTAGGACTGCCAGAAGTTCTTCACGCCGACCGCCAGGCCGCCCGAAACATCGCCGATGAAGACCAGGCCGGAGGCGCGCTGGCCGGCGGCCGCGGCCAGCCAGCAGCTTTGCGGATTGGTGCGCTTTTGGATGGTGAAGCCGTCGGCCGTGGGTTGCACCAGCTTGTAGTCGTCCCACACCGCCCAGTCCGTGAGCAGCTTCTGCCCGCGCGCGTCGAAGGCCTCTTTGTTGGGAATGCGCTTGCCCGCCAGTTGGTCGGGGTAGGCGTTGCCGCCGCCGGGCAGCATAAGGGGGCGCGCGCTGGCCGGCTCCAGCGGTTCGGCCCACAGGCCGTCGCCTTCGCCCGAAAAACGGACGTGGCGATTGTGAACCTGCTCGCGCATCGGCACCGAGAAAGCTACGCCGAGGCCGCGGATGAAATCCTTCCGATCGTCGCCATCGAAGACAATGGTGTGCACCAGGCGTACCTGCTCCAGGCCGGCGTAGAAATACAGACGCACGGTGAACGGAAGCCACTCGCGCGTGCCGGTTTCGGCCTGGTGAACACCCTCGATCTTGACCACGGCGCGCACCGGGCCAGTCTGTTCGACCGTGATTTTGCGGATGCTGCTGGTGAAACCCGCGCGGTCATCGAGCGTGCACACCAGGCGCCCCTGGCGCGCCACCACGCGGCCCTCCATGGTCATCGAGTCGATCAGGAACTCGCCCTGTTTGGGGATGCGGCATTGCAGCCTACCGGTGTCGATATCGATGGCCGCACCGCTTTCGGTGACCTTCACCGGCGAAGCGGGAGCCGCCGCCGTGCCCCGCGCCAGTTTGAACGCGCCCGAGTCGTTGGGACCGGCCACGGTGGCGAAGCCGGTCCACTTCATGGAGCCGTCGGGCCAATAAGCCAGCGGCCAGTTCTGCAAAGGCAGGGCTTTGCCGTCGGCGGTAGTCAAAGTGAACGTCTGGTCCTTGCGGACCGTGCCGCGCGGCCAAGGGATTCCCCAACTGACACCGCAGTCGATGGGCGGAGGGTTTCCGCCCAGCCAGCCGGCCGTGACCGGCTCATTGGGCGCTGTCTGCGCGGCTGCATCCTGCTCCAATGCGGCCGTGGAAACGGTGCTTGCCAGAATTCCGAGAGCATTCCGTCGTGTCATTTTCATAGTGTTCACTTCGCTGTCAGCCGCACCGGGCCCAGCAGTCCCGAAGGCAACGGCTGTATATTCGCCGTGTCCTGGTCCTGGAAGCGCTCGCCGTACTTGGCGTTGAGCGCCTTATAATCCGGCATCGGACCTTTGGCCATCTCGTTGATGGCCAGGTTGGCCACTACCACGCGGATGGTGTTCTCACCCGCGTGCAGCAGGCCGCTCACATCCACCTCATAAGGGGGACGCCACACTGAGCCGGCCGGTTTGCCGTTCACGTATACCACGGCGGATTCGCGCACCGGGCTTTCCAGCATGGCGCGCATGCCGGAGCCGGATCGCCGTTCCTGCGCGGTGACGGGCGTTCCTTCGCCGAAGTTCAGGTACAGCGGGTGCTTGGAACCGGCCATCGCCTGGTCGATGGTCACGGTTTTCTCGTAAGTGGCGCGGCCGGAAAAATATTTCCTCTCCGCGTCCTCGGTCCAGGAGCGCAGCGCGGTCATTTCGACAGGCTCCGAAGATCCCGCGAACGTGACTTTCCAGCCTGAGCTGAGGTCCACCGGCGCGGGCACGGGGCCAGTGGGCGCGGGACGGCTTGCCACGCGCTCTTTGGAGAACACCACCACGCGGGATTCGTAGGGCGCGAGATCCAGGTCGATGCGGTTGCCGCCCGCTCCGGTCACCTTGCCCGTGAACGGGTCCCACCAGGCCGCTTCCAGCCCGCTGATGCGGAACGTGGCTTGGCTGTGAACCGGATGATTGCTGGTGTTGGCCAGGAAGTAGATGTCGCCGTACTCGAGCTTGCGGTGAACGAAGCCGATCTCCGGCGCGGTAGCGACGTCGGCGGCCAGCGCGGCGTGAAGCTGCTCACCGAGTTTGGTTTCGTCGGTCGCCAGATGCCCGCGGGCGCCCGGTGCTTCGAAAAGCGCGCGCGACAACTCGCGGACCTTGGGCGTCTCGCTTTCCGCTTCCTTGAACCCCGGAGCCAGCGAGGGCGTACGGCGCGTG
This sequence comes from Bryobacteraceae bacterium, assembly GCA_049515735.1. Classification (GTDB taxonomy): domain Bacteria; phylum Acidobacteriota; class Terriglobia; order Bryobacterales; family Bryobacteraceae; genus Fen-178. Next base: position 10,564 of record JBEKTU010000037.1, on the reverse strand, counting down.
GCCACCAGGATTCCACCTTTGCCGACAAACTCCTCGAGTCTCCAGAGCGTGGCCAGGGGAATCCGCTCCACGCCCGGCAGAATCAGGATGCGGTAGGGCACTCCCCCGTGCGCAATGGCGCCGTCGTCGATGTAATCGAAGTTGTACCCCGCGTCCAGGATCTGCGGAATCACGTTGGGACCGAGCAGACCATCCATGGCCTGGTTGACGGAATCGCGGCCCAACGCAAAGCCGGCGTAGGCGTCGTCGGTGGGCAGATACAATGCCACATCGTTGGCCGGCTGGCCCTGCCGCAACAGGAAGCTCACGCGCTGGAGGTAGGCCGTGATGTCCGGCATGACGAGCCACCACGGATTGTGATCGTTGAACACGGCCGCCGCATAGAAGTGCCATCCCGGCTCGCCCGCTTGCGGCGGCGAGTAGGGAAAGCCGTGCCCAACGAGCTGGTTGATGCCTTGCAGGAAATGCAGGTCGGCCTCGGCCTTCATATCCAGAGGCGTGGCGCGAAACACCGGCGAATGCAGCCAGGTCCAGGTTTCCGAAGAGGTGATCGGACGGCCGTAGAGATGGCTCGCCGAGGCCGCCCATCGCGTGGCGGTGAAGTGACGCCACTGCGACCCTTCGCCTTCGGGCAGATCCACCAGCGCATAGCTGGAGAGCGCCACCGGCGGTATCCCGTAGCTCTGCGCACGGAAGCGCGTTCCATGCTGTTTCGCCCATGCGGTCACTGGCGCGAGGTAGTTTTCGTCGGCGAGTTCGGTGAGGGTCCGGCCCCAATCGTGGCGAATGGCCTTGGTCGTGTCGCCGATGTCACCGGCCAGCGCGGGCAGATAGGGTGTCAGATCGTATCCGCGGCGCTTCTGGAACTCTTCGAGGAAGTTGCCGGTCCAGTCCGAGCCGTAAACTTCCAGGCTGTCGCTGAATATGGCATACGGCGGATTCTTGCCGGCCGCCTTTAGCAGCGGTTCGCCGACGAGTTTCAGATGGGTATCGATGGCCGCGCGGTCGTAGTGATCGAGCACCCAGCCCTCGGCGCCCACGGCCGGACGTTTCACTGTCTGGCGCGTCCGGCTGGCGATGAAGAACAGCACCACGCGCCCCTCGCTTGTTTCGGCCGGCACGAGCAGGGCGCCGTTGTCAATGTGCGCGAGGCGGCGAATGCCGTCGGCGGAAAACTGCCGGCTGTCTCCGCGCGCCAGAAACGCGGCGACAAACTTCTCGCCATCCTCGATCTTCGGCAGCGGCACCTTCGCGGCAAACGCGGGCACCGGCACGCGCTCGACACGCAGCCGCCCGGCTGCCTGGGTGATGGGGATGTGCGGCCCGCCGAATGGCCAGCCGCTCCCCAGCGTCAGGTCGAAGCGCAGCCCTAGCTCGCGCGCCTTCTCCGCGGTGAAGCGCAGATCGTCGAGGAACTCGTCGGACAGATATGGAAAATTGCGGAGACCACGCTGGGGATCGTCGAGCGTCAGCGGATAAGTCGGTTGCACCTCGAATCCGCCGATGCCGCCCTGTTTCATGGAGAGCAACTCGCGCTCCAGTTCCGGCTTGGTCACCGAGGGACCGTACCACCACCAGCGCACCATGATTCGGGCATCGTCGGGCGGCCGCTCGAAGGCGCGCCGCAGATCCGCCACGGTCGCGGGTGCCACCGCTGCCGCTGTCAGCAGGCACACCGCAGTGAAAATACAGAGTAGACCACACCTGTACACATTGAGACGCATACTCATAATGCTATCCGATTCGCCACGGGCTCCAGCGTTTCGACCCGCGAAACGTCGATGATTTGACTGGGCCTCCGCGCCCGGCGATCATGAAGCATATGCCCCGTTACGCGTACAGACTGCGAATTAAGCCGGACGCCATCGAAGAGTATGAGCGCGAGCACAAGCGCGTGTGGCCCGAGTTGCTGGCCAAGCTGAAGGAAGTCGGCATTTCCGACTATTCCATTTTCCGCCGCGGACAGGACCTGATGCTGGTTCTGCGCGTGGATGACTTCGACAAGGCTTGCGACGAGCTGGACCGCGACCCCGTGAATCAGCGCTGGCAGGTCTTCATGAGCAGGCTGTTCGAACCGGTGCCCGACAAGCAGCCGGGCGAGCGCTTCTCCATGTGGAAGGAAGTGTTCTACCTGGAGTAGGGCCGGCGCTACGCCGGCGCCGCCAGCAGGAAGTCGTTGGGGTAGAAGTGGTCGACGTTTTCCGGCGTGATAATCTGGTGCGTGGTGAACACCGCCGGCGGCGCCACCTTCCGGGCCAGGATGTCCAGCGCCAGGCGCAGCAAGCCGTCGCCGTACTTCTCCGGGAAATAAGCCACTGAGGCGATCAGCCGGGTGTTCGGCAAGCGCAGTTCGGCGCGGGCCTCCGGTTCGCCGTTTTGCCCCACGATGGCGCACTCCGGGGCGCGGCCGGCCTCCTCGAATGCGCGCAGGGCGCCCAGCGCGCTCGGATCGTTCGCGGCGCCTACCAGGGTGTGCTTCGACTTGGATTCCCGCAGGTATTTGCGCACGCGCTCAAGAGAGGTTTGAAACTGCCCGTCGCCATCGATCGAAACCGTCCGGCACGCCGCCGGCAGTCGTATCACCTCGCTGATGCCAGAGGCCAAGCCGCGGATGCGCGCTTTGGGCAGCGATCCCGCCCGCAGCAGCTCGATCAGCAGGACTTCTTCCACCTCCGAGTTCCAGTGTTTCTTGGCCCACCGGCCCAGAAAATGTCCCCCCATCAGGCCGGCCCGGTAATTGTTGGCGCCGAAGTACGTCGCGCCGGGGTGCGGAATATCGATCGCAATGAAGGGGATGTTCGCCTCCAGGTACTTGGAGGCGATGGCCGGCGCAATCAGCTCATCGGTCTGGAACTCGATTACCAGGTCCACCTGTTCGCGGACCAGGTAATCGGCGCTGCGCAGAGCGATCTTGGGCTGATAACGGTTGTCCACCACGATCAGTTCGATATGCTCCCGCTCGGCGGCCCGCGCCAGGCTGAGACCTACCTCGCGGTCGAATGAGCTGTCCTGGCCCTGCGCCGCATAGCCGATCCGGTACAGCCGCCGCCGGCGCACCTCCGAAGCCAGGCGGTAATGGTTCTCGCCCACCTTGTCCAGGAAGCCGCACTGGTGCAAGGTGTAGAGCAACCGGAAGCACATGCCTTTGCTGAAACCGGTCCGGATGACCACGTCCCGCAGGCGCAGCACGTCCCCCGCCGATTGGAACGCTTCGATCACCCGGGAGGCGTGCACCAGAGATTTCACGACGTACCGGCCGTGGTTGGAAGTCTTCACGTGGACCCCTTGCCGACAGTTGTATCAGTTTTGATATGTGAAACACAAGCGCTTTCAACGCTCGCCGGGGTGTACAATAAGCACTCGCATCATGACTCCAAGTCCTGTCTTTGGCGTGATTTTTTGCTGGCTGGGCGGCTTGGCCGCCGGCAGTTTCTATGTCCCGTTTCGAGGCGTGAAGCGCTGGTCATGGGAAACCTTCTGGCTGGTCGGCGGCCTGTTCAGCTGGATCATCGCCCCTTGGGCGTTGGCTCTGTTAATGACCAACGACCTGGGTGCCGTGCTCGGCGAAACATCCAGTTCGACCATCTTCTGGTGCATCTGCTGGGGCATGATGTGGGGCTTCGGAGGCCTGACCTTCGGGCTGACCATGCGCTACCTCGGCATGTCACTGGGGATGGCCATCGTGATGGGCCTCTGCGCGGTCGTCGGAACTTTGGTGCCGCCCATCTACGGCGGCAAGTTTCTCGACCTTGCGCACACCGCCTCCGGCCAGGTCACCTTGTTGGGCGTCGCCGTCTGTGTGGCCGGCATCGCGTTCGTGGGCAAGGCCGGCACGTCCAAAGAGAAGGAGATGTCCGCCGAGCAGAAGCAGGCTTCCATCAAGGAGTTCAATCTCAAGAAGGGAGTCCTGGTGGCCATCTTCTCCGGCGTCATGAGCGCCTGTTTCTCGTTTGGCCTCACGGCCGGCGACCCCATCGGCGGGCTTACCATGAAACATGGAACCCCCACGCTTTGGCAGGGCCTTCCGGCGCTGGCAGTCGTGCTGGTGGGCGGCTTCCTCACGAATTTCGTGTGGTGCGCGGGGCTCAACATCAAGAACCGGACCGGTCATGAGTATTTCAGCGCCGGCAAGGAATCTGCGCGAGTTCCCATGCTCGCCAACTACCTCCTCTGCGCCCTGGCCGGAACCACCTGGTATTTCCAGTTCTTCTTCTACACCATGGGCCAGACGCAGATGGGTTCCTACAAGTTCTCCTGCTGGACCCTGCTAATGGCCAGCATCATCATCTTCAGCAGCCTGTGGGGGATCGGCTTGCACGAGTGGAGAGGCACCAGCCGCCGCACCCAGGCCTGGCTGGCGGTGGGCATTTTCGTGCTGGTATTCTCCACGACTATCGTCGGCTACGGCAGCTACCTGGCGACCCTGCCGCAAGCTACCCAGGCGTTCCTGGGGCGCTGAAGCGGCTGCGCTTGTTCTACTGGCGGTCGTATACCGCTTTGTACTTCTCGGTGGTGCCGACGGCGCTGCCGGTTTCGGTCAGCATCTTGCCATCCGCCGAGCCGGTATAAGTGCTTTGGTAGGCGAGCCTTCCACCGATAGTGATATCGGCGCTGAAGGAGTTGGCTCCCGCCTTCTTGAAGACCACGCTGGTGTTCGGCGGCAGGTTCGGTCCGGTGCACGGATACGACTTGCCGTCGACCTTGGCATCGCACACCAGCTTCTGGTCGGGCATCTTGAACGACAGCCCGTCGCTGCCAGAGGCGGCCAACTCAATAATGTCCGGCGAGCTCATCTTCAGATTCTTGGTCTTCCATTTTCCGGCCAGGCCGGACGCACCGGACACCCGCTGGTAGACGGCCGAAGTCTCAAAAGGCGCACCCGCCGGCGAGGTCCCTTTGGACACCAGGCTCAGGCTCTTGCCATCCGCGGATACCTTGTAAGTATCCGTGCTGAGCACCTTGGCGCCCATCTTGTTGGTGGCTTCCCACGCGCCTGTGTCGGTAACCTTCCAGGACATCTTGCTGCCGAACATGCCGTCGTAATCCTTGCCGTCGGTCTTGAAGGTGTAGGTCTGACCGTCCACGGTCATCTGCATCCCGCCGGACGGCGTTTGCGCGAAGGTTATGGTTGTGTCGCCGAAATCGCTCTTGGCGACGTTCAACTTCCATTTGCCGGCATAGGGCGCATCGGCCGCTACGACCACGGCCGCCGCGGCCAGGCCACAGCATACCAACATGCGAATCTTCCTGATCATAGAGTTTCCCCTCTTGGGTAGGATTATAGCATTTGGGGGCGGATCTTCCCCCCTCAGTCTTGTATAACGCAGGATGAGCCTGGAGGCAGGCCGTGTTTCTAACGCAGAATGAGCCTGAAGGGGATGTGAGACCGCATGCTGGGTATTGATCATCAGCATGAAAAACACAGAGCGGCTGAGCCTGGAACAGATTCAGGCGTTTTTGAAAGCCAGCGGAGAATTCAGATTTGAAGCAAGCAAACGGAAGGAACTTTACGAGTGGGTGACGCGGACCTTGGTGGAGCACGAATACGGCGGGCGGCGGCGCCAAGCCAAAGGAGTGTTGCGGCGGTACCTGGGCAAGATGACCGGTCTGAGCCGGGCGCAGGTGACGCGGCTGATCGGGCGGTACCACCAGGGCGGGATGGTCAAGGAGCGCGGCTATCGGCGGCACCGGTTCGTCCGCCGGTACACGCCAGCCGACATTGAACTGTTGGCGGGCGTGGACGAGGTGCATGAAACGCTGAGCGGGCCGGCGACGCAGAAGATTCTCTACCGCGAGTTCCACGACTATGGCGATCAGCGCTATCAGAGATTGTCATCGATATCGGTACCGCACATCTATAATCTGCGTAAGAGCCGCGTGTATCGCGAGCGGAAAATCTGCTACCAGAAGACCAAGCCCGTGCAGGTGAATATTGGGGAGCGGCGGCGGCCCGATCCGCAAGGCAGGCCTGGGTACCTGCGGATCGACACGGTGCATCAGGGAGATCGGGACGGCGCCAAGGGAGTGTAAGCGCCAGAAAGAAATCGAAGCGGTCACCCGAGCGCTTGCGGCAGAACTTGGGCGGACCCCAACTGACGTTGAGGTTGCGGCAAGGCTGGGGATCGATCTCAAGCGAGCACGAAAGGTGCTGACCGACGTGAACGCTTTGAGCTGCCAGCGCCAAAGGGGTGCGACAGAAGTAACCATTCGCAGTGAGGCGGTGGCAGATCCGCGCCACCAGCCAGACCGATTAAGCGCAAGCTCCCGCCTCCAGGAACTGCTGGTTAGAGCGATGACCGCCTTGCCGCATAGGTCACGAAGCATCATTGAGCTCTATTACCGCCAGGAACTGACCATGCGCGAAATCGGGAATCGCTTTGGGATCAACGAGAGCCGCGTTTCACAAATTCACAAGCGATCTCTTGAATTGATCGGGGATTCGCTGCGCTCGGTCGGCATTGAATCAAGCGCGCCGTTGTGAGTCAGCCGGCGGGCATCCCGAGCCATCGGCTCTATGGAAAAGAACAACAACCGATAGGCAACGAAAAGGAGCTTTCTTCAATGGCCAGGCTCGCCGCAAAGGCCCGCTGCAATTACTACCCGCTTCCGGACCGGGAAGCGGAGTTGATTCGAAGTTGCCTCATGTTTCCCGACCAACCATTCTCTGCACTGGACCCTTGCGCCGGCGAAGGCCGGGCCATGGCAGTGATTACAGGGTCCTCAAAAGCCGTCAGGCATGGGATCGAGCTGGATTCCTACCGCGCAGAGGCTGCCGCGAGGGTTCTGGACCATATCATCCAGGGCGATGCCTTGAGTGCGCACGCGCGCGTGGAATCGTTCGGATTAGCCTACTGCAATCCGCCCTTTGATGCGGAATTCGGAGAGTCGGGCAACCAACGCTTTGAAGTGTTGTTCCTCTCCCACTTCGCCCGCTGGCTCGTCCCTGGCGGCGTGCTCATCTACGTCTTGCCGGCACAGCAACTGGCAGGCTGCGCCCACGTTCTTGCTTCGCACTTTCGGGATGTCCAGGTATTTCGGCTGGAATCCGCCGAGTGTGTTCTGTACGAACAGATTGTCGTGTTCGCCATTGCACGCTCCCGGCGAGAGCGGGACCGCGTTCGCGACTCGGAAATCTCATTCTGCCGGAACCGTTTGGTATCCACAGCACGGCAGTATGAGATGCTGCCGATCTTGTCGGAGAGGCGAGGCGAACTACGGGTTCCACCGACTGGTCCCGCCGAAGTTTCCTACGCTGGCTTGCCCTTCGATGCCATCGAGGACCTGTTGCCCACGTCTCCGGCGTACCGGCAGGTTGCACAGTTACTCGATCCTCAGCCTATTTCCATCACGACACAACCTTTGACTCCTTTGCACAAGGGGCACATTGGCCTCCTCTCGACAGCCGGCCTCTTGAATGGACGATTTGGGTCTGGTGACCGTCTCCACGTCGCTGCCTGGAAAACCAAAAAGCGGGTCATCAGAACCGAGGGCTGCGAAGACGAAAAGACCATTATCCGTGAGCGCGAACAGTTCGTCCACGAACTGGCCATCGCGTTTGCGAATGGAGAAACGGCGCTGATCGAATGAAGAATGCTCACGAGCGTTTTGGTTTTGCGGAGTTTGAAAAGAAGCTGAGGGACACGACGACGCGCGTCCGGCTTACCGCTGACTGTTTCATTGGCGAAAGGGCGGAGAAAACCGGACCTTCAGCCGGGCACCTGCTTTCGGCGTTCGGTACCGACGTCGAGATCGCGGCTCTCTGGGCAGCAATCCTCGGAGAGGAAGCGATACGGGTCGGCGGCCAGGATCTGAAACCGTATATGGTCCAGTTTGGCGAGCGCCCCACGGTGCATCGCGGGACGCTGAACATACCCGGACGGAAGCGTCCAGTGCGCCACCTGGTGGTGGTCTCCACGCAGTTCCGTGCTGAAGGTGACCAGGCTCGCATCATCGTCAAAAGCGATTCTCCCGATCTGATTCTGCGGGCCGTCACAAATCTCCACGGCTTGCCCCTGCTTTCGGACTGGAGCGAGTGGTTCCGCATTCGCCTCCAAAAAGCCGGTCGTGTCCGGCCATTGTCCGGTCTGAATTGTGCCCCAGTGGCGATCCGGGGCACGAAGAGCGAATTTCTGGAATGGATCGGGGCCGGCCTCAAAAACGGCCACATCCAAATCCCTCCACCGTAGACCGGCGCGGCAATGCCGTAGGTCTACATTCCTTCCTATGGAGTCGGACCTATGGCAATCGCAACACTCGAGGAGTACCTGAGAGAGTTCTCGGTCGAAATTGGAGACCGGATACTAACCAGCTTCCCCGCGCTCCACGCCCCCGGCGAACCTGTTTCGCCAATCTTGGGAAAACTTCTGCGAAAGCCGTTTGCCGCCCAGGAGGTCGCAATCGCCGGCGCCGCGAAGAGGCTCCAGCAAGCCAACTCGGTTGCCATCATCGGCGAAATGGGCACTGGCAAGACGCTCATGGCCATGGCCATCGCTCACGTATTTGCAGCGGGACGCCCGTACGCCTGTCTCTTCGTCGTACCGCCGCAATTGCTCCAGAAGACGGCCCGCGAGATTCTGCTGACAATCCCCGGCGCCAGGACGTATGTGATCGACAGCCTGCGGTCGCTGCGACCAGGTCAGATGGTGTTCACACCACGCTCACCGACATGAGGTTGCGCGGCAAACACAAATCCCCATGGGACCGCTGGGTTGCTGAGCACGGGCCAGGGCCGCATTTCGTCATCTGCGGCCGAGATAGGGCGAAGCTTGGAAGCTTCTGGAGGCATAGCTACCAGATCGCTCGGTGCGGGAATCACAACGGCGCGGTAATCAACCCGGATAGCGGCCGTCCCATTGTTTTCGATGACGAACGCCTGTTGCGCGATGATTTCGGCAAGCAGGAACGGTACGCCGAGACCCTGGAATCGGTAGCGCTGTGTGGCGGCGACAAAACTAAGCCCCGGAAACCTCTCTACAGTCCCCTTTGGCAGGCTGACGGCGCCAGAATCCGCCGCTACGCACCCATTGAATTCATCGGGCGTTTTCTTCCGCACTTCTTCAAGTTTGGCATCGCCGACGAAGTCCACGAGGCAAAAGCCGCCGACACCGCGCAAGGAAACGCACTTGGAACACTTGCCGCCGCCGTCGACAAGACGATCGTGCTGACCGGCACGCTGACGGGCGGCATGGCGTCCGACGTGTTCAATATCCTGTATCGCATCGATCCCGCGCGAATGGTTTCCCAGGGTTATGAATACGGCGACGCCGGCATCCGAAGCTTCACGGAGACGTACGGCGTTCTGGAGACCATCACCACCATCGATCCCCAGGAGAACGCCTGCTCCAAAGCGAAGGTGACCAAGCGGGTCAAGGAGCGGCCCGGAGCGTCTCCGTTGCTTTTCGGCAGATTCCTCATGGATATTGGGGCATTCGTCTCGTTGGAAGACATCTCTGCCAATCTTCCGCCATACACGGAGGAGGTGATCAGTGTTCCGATGGACAAACCCCTGGCGGAGGCCTACGCAGACCTGGAGCAGGACATCGCAGCAGCCCTTCAGGAACACCGCGGCAATTCGTCGGTGGTGAGTACGGCCCTCAACGCGTTACTGCTGTATCCCGACCGGCCGTTTTCGATTGGACCACTGTGGGGCGTTGCCTATGACGAGGAGACCAAGCAGCGCGAACGATTCTTGATTGCGGACCCGCCAGATCTCGATGAGTCCGTCCTTTATGCGAAGGAGCGCAGGCTCGTCGAAATGGTTCAATCGGAAGTCAAGAATCGGCGGGCGGTCCAAATCTATGCTACGTACACTCAGAAGCGCGACGTAACGCGCCGGCTCGAATCAGTTCTGAACGCGGCCGGCATCAAAGCTGCCGTGCTCACTACTCAAACGCCGCCGGAGGACCGAGAGGCATGGTACGAGCGTCAGATCAGAGCCGGCGTGCAGGCCTTCATCGGGCACCCACGTCTTGTTCAAACGGGGCTCGATTTGATTTTCTGCCCGGCAATTATCTGGTACCAGACCGGGTACTCCACGTTTACGCTGAGGCAGGCCAGCCGCCGGAGTTGGCGCATCGGCCAGACGAAGCCCGTGACGGTGCGTTTTCTCTGCTATGAGAACACGGCGCAGGTCGGTTGCCTTCGGCTCATGGGGAAGAAGCTGCTGGTATCCATGGCGCTGGAAGGCAAGTTCTCCGACAGCGGTTTGCAGGCAATGGACGATGGCGCCGATGTGCTTACCACGCTGGCCCGGGAACTCGTGATGCACCAGGGCGTCGGCCAATCTGCCGACGAAGTCTGGAGGGCCCTGCGAGTACAACAGCCGCAGAGCCAAACGCCCGAGCCAACTGCGCCGGAACCGGTAGTGGAGCCACCGCTGATTTCCGTGCCGCGATTCGTTCCCTCGCTGGTATTTGGGCAGGACGTGTCGCAGGTTGCCGCACGGCGGAGAGCCGCTTCAGCAGCTTCTTCGGATCCTTCGGATCAACTCTCGCTATTTTGACTTCGCCCGGCACAGGCATTCATTCCGAAAATCCTAAACTGAGCGGACGCCGTTCGGAGTGCG
>JBEKTU010000036.1:0-54851 GCA_049515735.1 Bryobacteraceae bacterium | reverse complement strand
GACCGGGATATTGCGCGATGCCAGATCCGCGAGAACTGTCCGCTGTTTCGCCTCGATCTGTTGCCGGTACGCGATGGCCGGCGAACTCCGCATGGCCTCCCGGCTTACAAAGCGGGAAGAAACCGGGGCATCTTCCAGTAGCAGCGTGTAGCGGTTGGGCACAAATTGCGCAAAGCTGGGAAAGGCTCCTAAAATTAATGAGAACAGGGCGCAGTACAGCGCGCGCGCGGCGATTCGACTCGACATATTCCTCCTGACGCTAATTATGACATGCAGGTTTCGCAAGATGGGTGAGAGAGAGCACCTATGCCACCGGCAGCTCCATCTCCACCTCCAATCCCGGCCGCGCATTTCTGGCGCGAATACTGCCCTTGTGCAGCTCCATGGCGCGGCGCGCGATCGAGAGGCCCAGCCCGATGCCGCCGCTGGCGCGGTCGCGGTCGCCTTCCACCCGGTAGAACGCGTCGAACAGCCGCGGCAAGGCCTCTTCCGGCACACCCGAGCCCTGGTCCCGCACTCCCACCACGGCTTTGCCGTCGTCGCGCGCCAGGGAGACCTCCACCGCCGTTTCGCGCGGCGCGTGGCGAATGGCGTTGCGAATCACGTTCTCCACCGCCCGCCGCAGCAGCTCCGGATCGCCGGCCACCGTCACCGGCTCGCGCTTCTCGTACTTCAGCTCGCAGCCGTGCGCGGCCGCTTCCATCGAGGAATCTTCGACCAGTTGCCGCACCAGCTCGTCGAGGCGCAGCGGGGCGTGGCGCAGCGAAGAGGGATCGCCCTCCGCCCGGGTCACCTGCAAGAGCTGGCCCACCAGCGCGTTGAGCCGGTCGGATTCCTTCTGAATGCGGTTCAACGCCAGGTTGGCGTCGTCGCCCGAGCGCGCCAGCTCCACCGCCACACCCAGGCGCGCCAGCGGCGACCGCAGCTCGTGGGAAATGTCCAGCAGCAGCCTGCGCTCGGCGGTCAGCAGGGTCCCGATCCGTCCCGCCATGCGGTCGAACGTGCGCGCGAGTTGGCCCAGCTCGTCGCTGCGGTTCGATCCCACCCGCGCCGAAAGGTCGCCGCGCCCGAACCGTTCCACCGCCTTCTCCAGCTTGCGCACCGGGCTGGTCAGGTACAACGCCAGCCAGTAGCACAACAGCACCCCCGCGGCCATCACGAAAGCGTGCTCCGGCAGCAGAAACCAGGACCCCACTCGCCCGCGCGGCACGATGTAGAAGAACCAGTAGCGGCCGTCATCGGCGGCGCGCGCCACCGTGGCATTGCCGGTGCGGAAAAGGTGGTAGAAAGAAGGGCGCCGCGCGCCCCGCACCAAGTCGGAACGGTCTTCGTTGGTCAGCAAATCGTGGCCGTTCTCGTCGGTCAAAATGCCCCTGGCATCGTACACCTGGTGCAGCGTATCCAGGAACGCCTGCAACCCCGGCCGCCCGCCTATTTCATATGCCGATCGCGCCTCTTCGAGCTGGAACGTAACCAGCCTCGACACCGGGGCCCGCTCGTCGGAAGCGTTTTCGTTGACGCTCAGCGCCGAGATGAACGCCGACCCCACCACCGTGATGGCCAGAGTGAACCAGAACCACAGCAGGATTTTCGCGAATAGCGATTTCATTCCGCGCCGGCGTCCTCCGGCGTGCGGCTAAACTGGTAGCCCGCGCCGCGAATCGTCTTGATCAAGGCGTCGCCATTTTCCAGCTTCTTGCGCAGATGGCTGATGTGCATGTCGATGGAACGGTCAAAAGGCGTCGCCTTGCGATGGTAGAAGCTCTCCATCAGCTTATCGCGCGAAAGCACGCGGCCCGCGGACCGCATCAGCATCTCCAGAATATCGAATTCGAAGGTGGTCAGCTCGACCGGGGTCCCGCCGGCGAAGACCTCTCGCGTGCCCGGGTCGAGCGTCACGCCGTTCACTTCCAGCCGGCCCGAGGTCGCCGCGGGGCGCGGTTCATAGCGCCGCAGTATGGCCCGGATGCGCGCCGCCAGTTCGCGCGGGTTGAACGGCTTGGGCAGGTAGTCGTCGGCGCCCAGCTCCAAACCCACGATGCGGTCCACATCGTCGCCGCGCGCCGTCAGCATCATCACCGGCACGTCGCTCTCGCGGCGCAGGCGGCGCAGGATTTCGAAGCCATCGACGCCCGGCAGCATGACATCCAGCACCACCAGGTCGACGCCCGGTTTCCCCGCCTTTTCCAGTCCCTGCTTGCCTTCGTGTTCGCAGTCCACCGTGAACCCTTCGCGCTGCAAGAACTCACTCAGCAGCGAGCAGAGCTCCGCGTCGTCGTCGATCAGTAAAATGTGCACGGCTAAAATTTACCACGCCTGGGCCTCGGTGGAGGATAATGGTTGTAGGGTAGCACCCATGAATCGATGTTTTATGAGATTTTCAGCAGTTGCGGCGCTGGCAGCCGGAACGGTCTTCGCCCAAGCGTCCTCCACCACGGCCCAACCGGGTAGCGGCAATGCGGCCGTGCGCCCGCGCGCCGTGGTGCTCCGCCGCATAGCTCAGGCTCTGAACCTGACTGACGCCCAGAAGCAGCAGGCCCAGGCGATCATCCAGCAGGCGCGGCAGACGGTGCAGCCGTTGGGACAGCAGTCGAAACAGAACCGCCAGGCGCTACTGGCCGCCATAAAGGCCGGCAACAGCGACGTCGAGATTCACCAACTCGCTCTCACCCAGGGAAACCTTGCGGGCCAGTTGGTGGCCGCACGCACGGAAGCCTTGGCAAAGCTTTACAGCATGTTGACGCCGGAGCAGCGCGCCAAGGCCGATCTGATGCGCCAGCAAGTGCGGCAGATGATCAAACAACGGATCCAGCAGCGCCTCAGCCAGGCCAGCACGGGCTGATCCCGGTCTTCATTCGCCCCTTTCCCGCACCCGTTCGGCCCTCCCCATCATCCATTAACTGAGCAATCTTGACTAAGAAGTACAGATTAGCTAAGCTGGTAGCGGCCCATACTTTAGGAGCATAACCGGTGAGCGATTCTACCAACACCATCGAGACCTTTGCGAATCAGGAATATAAGTGGGGTTTCGTCACCGACATCGAAGCCGATGCCATTCCCCGCGGCCTCAACGAGGACGTGATCCGCCTGATTTCCGCCAAGAAACAGGAGCCGGACTGGCTGCTGGAATGGCGGCTCAAAGCCTTCCGCCACTGGCGGACCATGAAGGAGCCTACCTGGGCCAACGTGCACTACCCGCCCATCGATTACCAGGACATCATCTACTATTCCTCGCCCAAATCGAAGAAGACCGGCCCGAAGAACCTGAACGAGGTCGATCCGGAGCTCCTGAAGACCTACGCGAAACTCGGCATCCCGCTGAAGGAACAGGAGATCCTGGCCGGCGTCGCAGTCGACGCGGTGTTCGACTCGGTCTCCGTGGCTACCACCTTCCAAGAGAAGCTGAAGGCCATGGGGATCATCTTCGGCTCGTTCTCCGAAGCCGTGCGCGAGCACCCCGACCTGGTGCGGCAGTACCTCGGCACGGTGGTTCCCTCCTCCGACAATTTCTTCGCTGCCCTGAATTCGGCGGTCTTCAGCGACGGCTCCTTCTGCTACGTGCCCAAAGGCGTGCGCTGCCCCATGGAGCTATCCACCTACTTCCGCATCAACGCCAAGGACACCGGACAGTTCGAGCGCACCCTGATCGTGGCCGACGAAGGCGCTTACGTCAGCTACCTGGAGGGTTGCACCGCCCCCATGCGCGACACCAACCAGTTGCACGCCGCGGTGGTCGAGCTGGTGGCCCTCGATAACGCCCAGATCAAGTACTCCACCGTGCAGAACTGGTATCCCGGCGACAAGCAAGGCAAGGGCGGCATCTACAACTTCGTCACCAAACGGGGCGCGTGCCGCGGCGTGAATTCCAAGATCTCGTGGACCCAGGTGGAGACCGGCTCGGCCATCACCTGGAAGTATCCGAGCTGCTTGCTGATGGGCGACCACTCCGTGGGCGAGTTCTATTCGGTAGCGCTGACCAACAACTGGCAGCAGGCCGACACCGGCACCAAGATGATCCACATTGGCAAGCACACCACCAGCACCATCGTTTCCAAGGGCATCTCCGCCGGCCACGGGCAGAACACTTACCGCGGCGGGGTCAAGATTCTGAAGTCCGCCACCGGCGCCCGCAACTACTCGCAGTGCGATTCGCTGCTGCTGGGCGACAAGTGCGGCGCCCACACCTTCCCTTATCTCGAGGTCAAGAACACTTCTTCGCAGGTGGAGCACGAGGCCTCCACCTCCAAAATCGGGGAAGACCAGATTTTCTACTGCCGGCAGCGCGGCATCTCCACCGAAGACGCGGTCTCCATGATCGTGCACGGTTTCTGTAAGCAGGTGTTCCGCGAACTGCCCATGGAATTCGCCGTGGAAGCGCAAAAGCTGCTGGGAGTCAGTCTCGAAGGAAGCGTCGGATAAGCAATGGCACTACTCGAAATCAAGGACCTGCACGCCACCGTTGGCGAACGCGAAATTCTGAAGGGTATTTCTCTCACCGTCGATTCCGGTGAGGTGCACGCCATCATGGGGCCGAACGGCTCCGGCAAGAGCACGCTGGCGCAGGTGCTGGCGGGGCGCGACCTGTACGCCGTCACCGCCGGCGAGGTCATTTACGATGGCCAGGACCTGCTGGCCATGCCGCCCGAAGACCGCGCGCGCGAGGGCATCTTTCTGGCGTTCCAATATCCCGTCGAGATCCCCGGCGTCAGCAACATGTATTTCCTGAAAGCCGCGTTGAATGCCATCCGCAAGCACCGCGGCCTCGAGGAGCTGGATGCCATGGACTTCCTCGCCCTGGTTAATGACAGGATGAAGCTCCTCGATATGGACCAGGTGCTGTTGAACCGTCCCGTCAACACCGGTTTTTCCGGCGGCGAGAAGAAGCGCAACGAGATTTTCCAAATGGCCGTGCTCGAACCGCGGCTGGCCATTCTCGATGAGACCGATTCCGGCCTCGATATCGACGCCCTGCGTACCGTGGCCGGCGGCGTCAACGCGTTGCGCTCGCCCCAGCGGGCCATGATCGTGGTGACCCACTACCAGCGCCTGTTGAACTACATCGTGCCCGATTATGTGCATGTGCTGGCCGAGGGCCGGATTGTCAAGTCGGGCGGCAAGGAACTGGCCCTCGAGCTTGAAGAGAGCGGTTACGCCGGCCTCGGCATTGTGGACGAAGAGGAGGCGGTCGGAAAGTTATGACGGCGGTTGCGGAACAAACCGGCACATGGCTGGAGAGCTTTACCAAACAGCCGCCCGCGGCCCCTTGGCTCCAGCGGTTACGCGAAGCCGCGTTCCAGCGATTCGCGGAGTTGGGCTTCCCCACGACCCACGATGAAGAATGGCGCTTCACCAACGTTGCGCCCATCGCCCGAACGCACTTCGTCCAGGTGGGGCATGCTTTAGCTTGCCCGCCCGAAGCCCAGCAACATCTCGCCAAGCATGCCTCCTTCGACAACCACGCCTTCGTCGCGCTGAATACCGCCTTTCTACAAGACGTCACCTACATCCACATCCCGCGCGGCCAGGTGGTCGAGCAGCCCATCCAAATTCGTTACGAGGCCCCTTCCGACGCTAAGCCCACGGCCGCTCATCCCCGCACGCTCATCGTAGTCGGCCCCGACGCCCACTGCACCATCGTCGAAACCTACTCCGGCACGGGATCTTATTTCACCAACGCCGTCACCGAAATCGTCGCCGGCAGCGGCTCGGTGGTGGATCACTACAAGGTCCAGCTCGAATCTCCCTCCGCCTTTCACATCGGCGTCATGTTCGCCAGCCTGGGCCGCAGCGCCAATTTCTCCGCCACCTCCATTTCGCTCGGCGGCGCCCTGGTCCGCAATGAAGTCGGCGTCACTCTTTCGGAAGGCACGGAAGCCACGCTCAACGGCCTGTACCTTGTGAACGGCAGCCAGCACGTGGACAATCATACGTCCATCGACCACGCCCAGCCGCACGGCACCAGCCACGAGCTTTACAAAGGCATCCTCGACGGCAAGGCCAGCGCCGTTTTCAACGGCCGCATCATGGTCCGCAAGGACGCGCAGAAGACCGATTCCAAGCAGACCAACAAGAACCTGGTGCTCTCCGACGAAGCGGTCATCAATACCAAGCCCGAATTGCAGATTTTCGCCGACGACGTGCGCTGCACGCACGGCGCCACCATCGGCCAGTTGGATGCCGAATCCATGTTCTACCTGCAATCGCGCGGCATCGGCAAACACGATGCGCGCAGCCTGCTGACCTACGCGTTCGCGCAGGACATCATCGACCGCGTCAAAGTCCAATCCCTGAAGGATTCGCTGGAACGAATCCTGTTCGAGAAATTCCATGAGCGTGCTCACTAGCGTGATCTCGGCCGGTTTCGACGTGGACAAGGTCCGGGAGGATTTCCCGGTTCTGAAACAGCGAATCCATGGAAAGCCACTGGTGTATCTGGACAACGCCGCCACGGCGCAGAAACCGTTCGCGGTGATCGATGCCATCCGCAAGTTCTACGAAGTCGATTGCGCCAACATTCACCGCGGCGTGCACGAGCTGAGCCAGCGCTCCACGGCGGCTTACGAAGAGACGCGATCCAAGGCCAAGCGCTTCCTCAACGCCCGCGCTAAGAACGAGCTGATCTTCGTGCGCGGCGCCACCGAAGGCATCAACCTGGTGGCCGCCAGTTGGGGCCGCAAGAACGTAAAGGAAGGCGACGAGATCGTCATCTCGGCCCTCGAGCACCACTCCAACATCGTGCCCTGGCAGATGCTGTGCGAAGAGAAGGGCGCGAAGCTGCGGGTCATTCCCATGGATGATCGCGGCGAACTGCTCCTCGAGGAGTACGAAAAGCTTCTCGGTCCCCGTACGCGCATGGTGGCCGTGGGCCACGTCTCGAATGCGCTGGGCACCATCAATCCCGTGCGCCAGATCATCGAAATGGCGCACCGGGCGGGCGCCCTGGCGCTCATCGACGGTGCGCAGGCGGCGCCCCACCTGAAAATCGACGTGCAGGCGCTGGATGCCGACTTCTACACTTTCTCCGGCCACAAAGTGTACGGGCCCACCGGCATTGGCATCCTCTACGGCAAGGCCCGGCTGCTGAACGCCATGCCGCCTTACCAGGGTGGCGGCGACATGATCAAGAGCGTCACCTTTGAAAAGACCATCTACAACGATTTGCCCTACAAGTTCGAAGCCGGCACACCCAACATCGCGGGCGGCATCGGCCTGGGCGCCGCGTTCGATTACGTCACGCGCATCGGCCTGGACAAAATCGCCGCCTACGAGCACGAGCTGCTGGTCTACGGCACCGAGGCGCTCTCGCGTATTCCCGGCCTTCGCCTGATCGGCACGGCGCGCGAGAAGGCGGCGGTGCTCTCGTTCGTCATGGACGGCATCCATCCGCACGATATCGGCACGGTGCTCGACCGGCAGGGGATTGCGGTGCGCACCGGCCACCATTGCGCGCAGCCGGTAATGGACCGTTTCGGCGTGCCCGCCACCGCCCGCGCTTCGCTGGCGTTGTACAACACGTTTGCGGAGATCGACGCGCTGGTGGCCGGCCTGGGAAAAGTAAAGGAGATTTTCTCCTGATGGTTGACGACCTGTATCAGGAAATCATAATCGACCACAGCAAGCGTCCCCGGAACTGTCATCCGATGGCGGACGCCAACCGCAAGGCCGAGGGCTACAACCCTCTCTGCGGCGACGAGTTGAAGCTCTACCTGAAGATCGAAAACGACATCGTGAAGGACGTGAGCTTCGTCGGCTCGGGCTGCGCCATCTCCACCGCCTCGGCGTCTTTGATGACCGAAAGCCTGAAAGGAAAATCGCGGGAAGAGTCCCTCAAGCTGCTCGAGAAGTTCCACGAGCTGCTCACTACGGATACCCCCGTGACCCAGGAGCTGGGCAAGCTGGTGGTCTTTTGCGGCGTGCGCGACTACCCCGCGCGTGTGAAGTGCGCCACTCTGGCATGGCACACACTGAAATCCGCCCTCACTAACTCGGGCGAACCTGTATCTACCGAATGAGTCTTCACGACCAAGTCATCGCCGCCCTGAAAACGGTCTACGACCCCGAGATGCCCGTCAACATCTACGAGCTCGGCCTCATCTATGATGTAGCCGTGGATGATGCCGCCGTCGGGCACGTCGCCATCCGCATGACTCTGACTGCTCCCAACTGCCCGGTGGCTGGAACCTTGCCCGCCAATGTCGAGCGCGCCATCCGCGCTGTCCCCGGCGTGACTGGCGTCAAACTCGATCTGACCTTCGATCCGCCCTGGTCCAAGGACCGTATGTCCCAAGCTGCCAAACTGGCGCTGGGAATCGAAGACCTGATCCCCATCGCGAGGCTCCCCAGATGAAGCTGAGCGCCAACGAAGAATACGGCTTGCGCTGTCTGGTTCGCATCGGCTACGCGGGGAAGGGCGGAAGCCTCACCATTCCCGAAATGAGCCACGCCGAAGGCGTCTCCCCGGCCTATGCCGCCAAGATCCTGCGCGTGCTCCGCAAGGGCGGATTCGTGAAGGCCGAGCGCGGCAAGGAGGGTGGCTACACGCTGGCGCGGCCGGCGGAGTCGATTGTGATCGCCGACGTCATCAGCGCCCTGGGCGGGCGCCTCTTCGAGAGCAAGTTCTGCGCCGACCATTCCGGCCAGGCCCCCATCTGCACCCGTTCCGTGGACTGTTCCGTGCGTTCCCTCTGGCGCGCCGTGCAAGTTGCCGTCGACCAGGTTCTCAGCCAGACCACTCTGCGCGACCTGTTGCAGAACGAAGAAGAGATGAACTCCTGGGTGCGCACCATCCCCGGTGCGAACGGGCTGCGGTTGATTCAGTGAAGTACGGGGTGTAGTTTCCCGGATCCCGGCACTAAGACTTTTCGGTACCGATCCGGCCACACTTCCCCGAACGCCGTGCGGCGACCCGATTGCACCTGTCCCGTCTCTTGTGGTCGCCGACCCGCGAGAACCTGTTGTTTCCGAGCTCAGTCTCCCGAAACCGTCTGGTATTGCGGCTAGGCGGGGCGGGAGGCGGCCAGGGCTCCGATGGTCACGTGGATTTGCGGCATCGCGCCGGTCTCGAAGGCGGGGGCCAGGGAATCCAGCTTCTCGCGGAGGATTTCGCGGCGCAGGCGCGCTTCGAATTCGCGGAGTTGGCGTGGCGGAGAACGCCGCTATTTCCTTACTGACTGGGGCTTGTAAGGCCCTAGGAACTTCGGTCCGTTGAAGTGAATCATGTGGTCGGGCGTCTCGGCAATCCACACCTCGGTTTCCCAGGCGATGTCGCCGGCATACTTGCGAAAGGTCTTCGAATTGAGGAAGGCGGTCACGTAAATTCGTCCGGCTCGGCAGTCTTTGAGCATGGCTTCAATTTCGCGGTGGCGTTTGGGGGAGACGGGGCCGTGGGTGGTCACGGCCTCCACCAAAAAAAGCCATTGGCGCTCTGCCCAGTAGAGGATAATGTCGGGTAGTTTGTCGTGTTCGGTAACGGGGATACTGAGTTTGGACAACTCGCGCGCGTCGAAAACGACCTGCTTTGATGCGGTGTCGCCAACGTACAGGAGGTTTGCGCCAGGTGCGAAACGCGGGCCAAACTCTTCGACGACGGCGACCTGCAGTTGGTTGTGAGAGCCGGGTGAGAGGAAGATGGTGGATCCATCGGCCATCTTCAGGGGAATCTTCGTGTCCTCACGACGCCGAAGGTACGCCTCCTGCAAGGAGCCGAACCGCTTCATGAAACCCAACACGACCCTGTCGTAGTGGGCGGATCTGTAGGCGCGAAGAACGGCGGCAGCGTCCTTCGCCAGGCGGTAGACCGTGTTTCCACTGTTCGTAGGTCGATTGGGGTCATCGGGGTTGCGGTCAACGAGGCGGGCCTGTTCGAACTGTTGAAGGGTTTGGCGGCGAATCGTCTCGCGGCTGTTGGGTGCGTAGGCCTTGCCGTGCCGCTCCCTCATGAATTCCATGATGTCGACGGTGCGGAGAAGGGGGCGACTGGCGGCCTTCCACTCGGCATCCGGACCAAGATTGGCCAGAGCCAAGAGCGTGAGGGCCGACCGCTCGTTCTGCTGCGGTTTGGGCAGTCCAAGGGACTTGAGAATCTCTGCGGCTTCCTGTATGGTAGGCATGGGCTTAAGCCTGACCGAAGAGCGTTCCTTCGAGTAAGTGGGTTGAGATTTCCCCGGTGATGCCAAGCTCTCGAAGGACAATGATCTCGACGGCGTCACTGTCGAGCGATGCGAGGCTCCGGGCGCTACGTCCGATGCGGGCAACGGTAGAAAGGGGCGGAAACTTCATGTTCCGAATCTCGGTAGCGTTGACCTGGGTATTCCCACTTATGGTTCGAAAGTAACGGTCAAGCAGGGAAGAGTTGAAGAGAGCGGCGAGACCGTAGACTTCATCGGTGGTTAGTTCTCTCCGGGCATGGTACACGTAGTTGAGGTGGTTCTCCAACGCGACGAACGGCTGGGACATTTGGGAGGCTAACAAGCAGCTCGCCGTGAGCCGTCTGCGCTCCTCCTTCGCGCTGAACCGCCGCAGCAGGACGTAGTTCTGCGCTGGCAGGAGGAGCCGCTGGGAGTCCGGGCAGACCTTGAAAGCGGCCGGGTGCTTCTTGTGTGGCAGGGGCCATTCAGTCTGAAACGGCTTCACGTTGAATACGGAGAAAAGCGGGGCGGCGTTCTCACCGTTGGGTTCCGGCAGAAGGAACTCGGTGGCGCGGAACATGACCACTGGCCCGGTAGAAACCCGTAGGCCCGCCTCGGGGAAACGGTGGCGCCACGATTCGACGACCGCCGCGATGGCCTGGTCTTCCGCGGTGGCGGGAATTCGGATGTTGGCGTGGCCGCAACTGTCGTCAATCACAATGGACGTAGGGAGGGTTGCCGTCTTGGGGGCGCGCAGATCAAGCCCGTAGCTGGTGGTTACAGTAACAGTGCTTGACGGCCGTCCGAGACGGTGTGAGGCGGTGATCAGGCTTTCCTGCAACACGTCGCGAAATGTTTCGGTGCGGGATTCAAACAGATGGATCTGATCGAGGGCCATCCTGTCGAAGAACCACCGCCGGAAGCCGCGGAAATATAGGCCGTTGCAGAAGCTCCGGGGAGTGATGGCGACCATGTCACCGCCGGGCCGGAGCATCTGCGCGCCGGCGGCGAGGAAGAAGGCGTAGATATTGGGCTGGCCATGAACCACGTCGTCCATCACCCTCGCATAAGGAGATGCCTTGCCGACCTTGAAGTACGGGGGATTCATGATGACGCCGTCGAAATCGCCCCACTCCGGCGAATCGTCAAAGAGAGATGGAGGGCCGAAGACCGCGGCGGCTGCGTCGAGGATGAAATCCTTGGCGTGAACTTCATAGCTCAGCGAGTGGCCGCCCTCTCTCAGGACAGCGGCGCAGCGGTTCATGGTCTTGTGCAGGAAGGGGAGCGCTGCCGAATCATTCTCGAAAAGATGAATCTGGAGGCGCCGCGAGGAACGCAGGTTGAGAAAGCGGTCGCAAACGGCGGCGGAGAGCGAGCCAATACCGGCTCCGGGATCGAGCAGGCGAAATGTGGATTGAGGCTCAGGACAGAGGAGTCTGGCCATGAATTGGCAGACCTCGGGCGGGGTGAAGAACTGGCCCTTCTTCTTGCGGTCGTCGAGCGAGGTGAGGCGTTCGTACTGGGATTGCAGGTCAAGGGAATGAGCGAGCAAGGGGCCGATGGTGCGGGATGGCGCGTGGGCGTTCATGGGGCCATTCTTCAAACTGCGATCCTCTTGAACGTCTCCAAGAGAAACCGACGCCACGGCGTTGGCCGAGAAGCGGGTGCACCAAAAAACCCGAGGAGCGGCGGAATGTTCATCCTGCTCCGATTATGGCGCAAAGTGGGGCGGGCGGGACGAGAAGAAACGCGTCTATCCCGTTTCTTGCCCCGTTTCTTGCCCCCGTTTCTTGCCCCTTGGGCGGGGGCTTCGCTCAGGGCTTCGACTTCTTCGCCAACAGTCTACTTACCGCGGTCTTGAGCTCCGCGTGGTCTTTGAGCGCCGTAGCGAGCCGATCAGCTAGTTCCGTCAGCACGACGCGGATGCTGGTCGCGATCTCAAGACATTCCTCGTCGGTTTCTGCGTGAAGCCCTTCACTAATGGCGGAATGCAGCAGCGTGAGTGGGTTGTGCCCGTTGATCAAAAGTAGTTGCGGGATCCCGCTCTTCACGGCTTCAACCGACTTTGTGAATTGTGTTTCGCCCTTCGCGGCCTTCAATTCCTCGATGGTTTCCTGCCCTATACCGATTGTCTCTGAGACTCGGATTATTTCGTCAAAAATCCTGTTCCTTTGGTTCTCTACGACGCGTCGGTAGTATGCGAAGGCCGCAATGCCGAGCCCTTGGTTTTCAGCGCGGCGGCCCTTGAGGTAGTAGTCCCTCTCGGGTCCGACCAGAGAAATTAAGCGTGAAGGGGTTTGTGCGCCAAACGCTGGGAGTTCACCGAGTTTCTCGATGATCCCCTCGGGGCCACCCCACGTCCATGATCGCAGCCAGATGGCGTAGATCTTCGAGCTTTTCGCGCAGTTGCGGCACTTGAAGACTATAAAGAACAGGTTCAGTGAATTCCCCTGAATCCAGGGCTTCTCGCCGGTTGGCTCGAACAATCGGACGCCACCGCAGGATTCCGTGTCGCAGTGAAGCTCAATGGCGGCAGGCAGGTTCAGCATGTACGATGTACCAGCGGACGATGCCTTCCCAGAAGCAAGACCCGTGATCGTGACCGGCCTTCCGGGGGGGACCTTCTCGAAGAAGTCTCTAATAGAAACAGTCGGTGGCTGTTGTCGCCCTTCGGATCCGTCTTCCGGCATGAGTATGCTGACGCTTCACCGCCGTTATAACACAGTGCGCCAGTCCGGCTGGGCCGCTCCCGGCTCGGCCGGCCATACCTCCTCTTTCGTGCCCCTGTCCGACGTTGGCAGACGTCTGCAACAGTGCCGTCGACGGTTCGGCCAACATCGTGCGATCTAGCCGCTCAGTTGGGAACGGTTTTCCAAAGTTTCTCAGGTTTCTCAAGTATTGATTTATGTTAAATTCTCGCCTATGATGGACAGTATGCCCGCGAAGAGAACGGCCGCCAAGACTCGCCCCGCAGCCGCGCCGCGGCCATCCGCTACTGATGAGCCGCGAGAAGCGCCGGAGTGGATCGCCCGGCTGCGGCAGCGCGTCCAGGAGGAAGCACCCACGAAGCGGGAATGGGCGGAAAAGGCCGTGAATCTCGTCCTGGAGTTGATGGATCTCTCCGAAACCGCCTTATCCGACGCCGCTGAAGCTCCCGACAATTGGCACGCCATGTTCCGCGCCATGCGCAACGAGGAGGTGCTGAAGCAAATTCAGAAGTCTGATCCGCTCGCTCGCGCCTTTCTCGATGGCTTGGACGCGAAGGCCCGCCTCATCGAGCAAAACGGAGGAGTGTTCAAGACGGAACAGGTCGCTGGATACCTGGGCATCACCCCGCAGGCGGTAAACAAACGGCGCGCGCTCCGGCAGTTGGTTGGACTTATGTTTCGCAAACGTGGGTACGTGTTTCCGGCCTGGCAATTCACGGACCGCGGAACAGTCCCGGGCCTGGAACAGGTACTGCTGGCCCTTGCCGACCACGATGAATGGATGCAAAATGTCTTTTTCATCAACCCGAACACCCGGTTGGGCGGCCGGCGGCCCCTTGACCTCCTCCGCGAAGGAGAGATGCAGGAAGTGCTCGACGCGGCCAGAGAGTTCGGACAACACGGAGCTGCATGAATCCTGAGCCGGGCCCGCACCCGGAACCGCCATCGGATTTTCGCAGCAGGATGCTTCCGATCACCACGCACGGCGGGAGTCTTTTTCGCACCCATCTGCACAACGTTGCCCCTCTGTACTTCGGACGCACGGGCCGGAATCGTTTCGACGACCCATTGGGCAGATATGCCATCCTGTATGCCGCGCGCGATCCATTTGGCGCGTTCATTGAGACCTTTGGGCAGGAGACAGGGAATCGGACGGTCGGCGTCGGGGAACTCAAGATGCGCTGCCTCACGGAGTTTTATCCGGTCATGCCCCTTTCACTGGTTGACCTTTTCGGCCAGGGCTGCCTCGCTCGAATCGGGGCGGACAGCCGTTTGTTCGCCGGGAGCCGGGCCATCGCCCAGCGTTGGTCGCGGGCCATCTATGAACATCCGGACCACCTAAAAGTGCATGGCATTCTCTACCCAGCCCGCCACGATCACACCCGTTCGGCTGTGGCCCTCTTCGACCGTGAGGGCCTGCCACGGCTCGAGGTGAACCGCACTGTTTCGTGGTACTCACCCGAGGGCGATATGCGCTTCACGCTGGCCGCCATTCTCAGCGTTTACGGATTCAGCATCGTGGAAACGGAGATGCACCCGGACAAAAAGCATCCGGGAACAGCCAGCGAATCCTCCCAGTTCGATCTGTTCGAGGACTGACCGTCCCGGCCGCCAAGCCACAAGAACGTACGGTCGCTATCTCGGCACCTAGCCAGCGGCCCTTGCCCTCAGTCTCCGGAAACCGGCTGGTATTGCGGTTGGGCGGGGCGGGAGGCCGCCAGCGCGCCAACGCTCACGTGAATCTGCGGCATCGCGCCGGTCTCGAAGGCACCGGCTAGGAAGTCCAGCTTCTCGCGGAGCATTTCGCGGCGCAGGCGCGCTTCGAATTCGCGGAGCTGGCGGTCGATTTGGGTGGCCTTGTTCTTGTTGCGCACCAGGTCTTCGCGATAGCGCTTGAGGAAGTAGTCGATGGTCTCGACGCGTATGCGGATGGAGCCGGCGGGCTTGTTCTCGTCGATATCCTTGAAGCAGAAGTAGGGCGTGCCGGAGTGCTCCACGATCTCTTCCACCACGGTGTAGATGGGGGCATCGTGGCCGCACTTGAAGCTGGAAAGCTCAAGCGCGACCAGGTTGGGATGGCGCGCGACGTACTTGGCGGCCCACACTTTGCGGCTGGTGTTCTCGCTGTAGGCGTTCTTCCAGACGTCGGTGATGGCCATGGGGTGCGGAATCTCGCCGGCTTCCACGTCGGGGCCGAACAGACGCCAGAGGATGTCGTCGTCGATGGGCAGGCAGTCCGCGGTGAAGACCGGGTAGCCGAGCTTCTGGATCTCATCCAGGATTTCGTGGTTCACGCCGGGATCGTTGTGATAGGAGCGGCCCAGCAGGACGACGCCGAGACGGTCCTCGCGCTCGAGCTGCTCGAGAACTTCGCGGGCCTGGCGGCGCATGTTGGCGTTGAAGGCGTCGAGCGCCCGGTAGCCCTGCTCGATGGCGCGGGCGTTCTCTTCGGGGCTCAGACCGAAGATATCCTTGAACTGCTCGTACATCTGCCGCTCGAAGAGGTCGGGCTTGGAGAGGTTGACGAAGGTGTCCAGATAGCGGACGCCCTTCTCGGCAAACAGGTCGCCTTCCTTGGTGAAGGCCGCTTTGACGGCTTCGGGCGTGGCGGCCACGGTGGGGCAGGAGCGGTTGGCCTGCACCGAGTGGAGATCGCTGGTGAGGCAGTCGATCATGGGGAAGAAGATGATATCGAGCGGCTTGCGGGCGTGCACTTTGAAGAGCAGGTTGTGGACGTGCGGAATGCCCAGCTTGGAGGGGAAGCAGGGATCGATGGCGCCGCGTTTGGCGCCTTCCTTGTACAGCTCCTCGGTGGTGTAATCCGAGTAGACGATGTTTTCAGCCTGGATGCCGAGCGATGCGAAGTAGCCCGTGAAGAGCGGCGTCTGCGAGTACATGTTGAGCACGCGCGGGATGCCGATGCGAAGGCGGGCGCGCTTCTTGATGAGCGCGGCGCGCTTTTTCTGCGCGGGGGTGATCTGGAATTTGGGCGGCACATCGGCCACCAGGGGCGGGTTGGGAACGCGGAAGACGGCCCGGGAGGCAATTTCGGCGAAGTTGGGGTTCTCCTTTTTGATTTTGTCGAGATTGCCTTTGATCACGCGCATTTCATCGACGTTTTCCACGGTGCCTTTTTCGCAGGTGGCGATGATCAAACGCTGCGCGCCGGTCTCCAGCGGGACCAGGGTCTTGACCGGCGGGCGGTAGGCGGCGTTCAGCACGGAAGTGCTCACGTCGATGAAGGTGCGCAGGCAGTCGTTCTTGCAGAAGTGGCAGCGGGTGGCTTCGTTGCGGGTGGTCTTGTAGCGGATTTTGGAGCAGGCTTCGAGGCCGATAAAGGTTGTCACACGGCCGTTGTCGCACAGGCGGCCGGCTTCGAGGGCCGCGCCAATGGCGCCGGCTTCGCCGCAGTGCTCGTGAACGATGACGTCGGGCTGGACCTCTTTGCCCTTGAATCGCGACTCGATGAAATCCACCTGGGACTTCACGGCCGCCAGGTTGTACTGCGTGCCGCCTTGCAGCAGGAAGCGGCGGCCGATGGCGGAGAGGTTGGGGATCTGCGAGACGTAGAGCCAGATGTTCTTGGGCAGCACGTTGCACAGGCCCGCCATGATCTCTTCGGGCTTCCATCCCTGGCGCTGGAAGTCGACAATATCGGACTGCATGAATACCGCGCAGCCGTAGCCGAACGAGGGGAAGCCGGTGGCGCGGAAGGCCGTGTCGGCGTACTGCTCGACGGGCACGTTGAAGCCCTGGGCGGTGGATTGCAGGAAGTAGCCGTTGCCGGCCGAGCACTGGGTGTTGAGCTTGAAATCCTTGACGCGGCCGTTCTTGAGGATGATGATCTTGATGTCCTGGCCGCCGACGTCGCAGATCACGTCGACGTCGTTGTAGAAATGCAGGCCGGCCTCGGTGTGGGCCACGGTCTCGACCAGCGCGGCGTCGGCGCCCACCACGTCTTTAAGGATGTCCTTGGCGTAACCGGTGGTGCCGACGCCGAGGATCTTCAAGTCCGCGCCCTGATCGCGAATCTGGCTGTCCAGCTTTTGCAGCACCTCGATGGTGTCTTCGATAGGGTTGCCCTTGGAAAGCTGGTAGGTCTTGGCGAGGATGCGGCGGGCTTTGTCTTTGGACAGAAGGACGGCCTTGGTGGAAGTGGAGCCACCGTCGATGCCGACGAAGCCCTCGACCACTTCGCCCGGCTGGAACTTGACGGGGGTGAACTTTTTGGTCCGGTACTTGGCCCGGAACGCGGCCAGCTCGGCTTCGTCCTTGGCGAGGCCGCCAGGCCCAGAGAGTGCCCCGCCGCGCTTGCTCTTCTCTTCTTCGCGGCCGGTGGTGACGTACCATTCGAGCTTGTGCCAGCCGAAGTATTGGCCGACGCCCTCGTCTTCGGTCTTGCCGAACTCGACGGAGCCGATGGCGGCGAAGTACTGCGCGTTGTCGGGGGTGCGGATCAGGTCTTCGGGTGGAACGCCTTGGGGAAGCGGCGTGTGGCGCTCTTCCCAGATCTTGGGAATGTTGGACTTCCAGCAATCGCGCATTCCCTTGATGTAGCAGTTGGGGCCGCCCAGCAGCAGGACCACGGGTTGCAGCGTGTTGCCGCGCGTGAGCACGGAGAGATTCTGCATGACGATGGCTTCGAAAAGCGAGGCCATCAATTCGTCGGGCGGGACGCCCGTTTTTTGCAGGCCGTTGATGTCGGTCTCGGCGAAGACGCCGCACTTGCCGGCCACGGGGTGCAGCTTGAGGCCCTTGTATCCCATCTCGCAGAGCTGGTCGGAGGGGATGCGCAGCTTGGCGTTAATCTTGTCGATGACCGCGCCGGTGCCGCCGGCGCACTTGTCGTTCATGGAAGGGATTTTCTTCTTGCGGCCGGTTTCCGGGTCCTTCTTGAAGATGATGATTTTGGCGTCCTGCCCGCCGAGCTCGATCACCGAACCGCACTCGGGATACATGCGCTCGACGGCGAGGGAGACCGCATTCACTTCCTGCACGAATTTGGCGCCCGTGAACTTGGTGAGGTTGTTGCCGCCCGAGCCGGTGATGAACATGCGGGAGCGGGCCGCACTGAAATCCTCGACCTCCCGCTCGAAGCGCTGGCAGAACTCAAGAACCTTTTCGGGCTGCTTGGTATCGTGGCGCTGATAGTCCGACCACAGGATCTGGTCGTTGGCGGCATCCATGACCACGGCTTTCACCGTGGTCGAGCCGACGTCCATACCGATGAAGAAACTCTTCCGCATAACGATCCTCCTGGTGGTCCGTTCCGCTCGGCTTAGGATTCCGGCTCGGTAAGAAGGCCGGGCGCCGACGCCGGCCGGGGTTCGTAAACAAGGGGAGTGCGGCTCGGTTTTGCGGGGGCGAAGTGCGGCTCGGCTTGCATGCGATCCGCGATGTGGTGGACGAAGTTCGCGGCGGCGCCGATTACGCCTTTGGTGTGCGGGACGCGGTACATGGGGCGTCTGGTTTCGGGATGCGCGTCCGCCCAGGCGCGGCATTGGTCCAGCGTGAGGCCGGTGCGCTCCAGAGCGTCGGCGAATTCCTTCTTGGCTTTGTTCTTGGCCTCACCGAGCGCCATCTGGACGCGGCTGTGGGCATTGATCTCGCCTTCGCCGGAGGTTTCGACGGGCAGGTAGATCATGTCCTTGTAGTTGGCGACCACGGCCGATTGCGCGCCGTCGGATTGCGTGGAAGGCATGCAGCCGAATGGCTTGAGCGAAAGCACCAGGTGGGCGAGGTCCTTGTTCGAGTAGTAGATATTCTTGGCCACTTCCAGGTGGCCCTCGCCGCCGCCGGCGCGCGAGTTGTAGAAGGGATGGCCCAGGCGCTGCAATTCGTACTGGTCGGCCAGGCGATGGGCGATGCCGCCGAGCGCATCCACGATCTTGTGATACTCGCTCTTGAAAACGGCCTCGGCGACTTTCAGCTTGGCCACCTTCCGGCGGTAAGCGAGCTCGATTCTGGCGCGCGTCCCCAGCTTCCATAGGGGCGGCAGCACGGCGCCGTCCTCGAGGCCCTTGAAGTCCTTGTACTTCTGCACCATCTGGTGAATCATGTACATGATCCAGGTGCCGATGGGCTCGACCAGCACCTGCGCGCCCTCGCGCTGGAGGAAGCTGAACATGTTGAAGTTGCCATCGCCCTCGGTGGTCTGCGCCCAGAATTCGCCGGTGATTTTGACGATGGGCTTGACGCGCAGGCGGTCGACTTCGACCTGGTTGAAACGGTCGCGGCAGCGCTTCAGGGCCGGAACGTAATCGTCGCCCTTCAACTGGTTGACGAATTTGCCGAGGTACTCGGCGGTGCCCGAGAAGCCGCCCAAGCGCCGGGTGAGGTTGCCATTGAGCTTCCACGGGCGCTTGGTGCGGAAAGCCTCGTGGAGGTGGTCCATGGATTCGGCCAGCACGCGATCGGTCTCGCCCGCGTTCACTTCATAGGGGCGGATGGCGTAGGCGACTTCGTTCATGACATCGCCGCAGTTCAGGGCGTTAAGGATGCCGAGGAAGAAATCGAGATTCATCTCCAGGCCGGCTTCGGCGTCGGACTGGCTGAGGCCGCCGGACTGCTGGAACAGGAGGACGCGGAAACCCTCGAACCCGGAATTGCGCAGCGCGAGGCGGTACTCGGCTTCATACATTCCGAAGCGGCACGGCCCGCAGGCGCCGGCGGTGAAGAAGACATGGCGATCGATGATCTCCTGCCTGGACATGCCTTGTTCTTCGAGCCCCTGTAAGTACTGCACCAGGTTGCCGACGGTAAAGTAAGTCGGGTTACATTGGCCGTTGTTGCCGTACTCTTTGCCGGTTTGGAACGCGCGCACGTTGGGAGTGGGGACGGCTTGGGCGCGGTAGCCCAGGCCTTCGAGGGCGCCGTGCACCAGCTTTTCGTGCTTCCAGGTGAGGCCCCCGAAGAGCAGCGTGGTGGTGGAGCGCTGGTCCTTGGTGAACGGCTTCTCCGCGGGCCGCTTGAAATGATGAAGCTCGGTTGCGGCAAGCCCGTGTTCGCTCTCGAGGCGAGCGCGCTCTTGGGCGAGACGCTGTTGGATGATGTCCTCGACCGACGACCCGATCTGCACCAGGTTAGCGGCCGGCATGACCTTAGGTTCAGCAATCTGAGTGCTCATAGAGGTGCTTCTTTCCCAGTTTGAGATCATATTGCCCTGTAAACCGGCTACAGGAAACCGGTATTCATCGAATGGGGAATTTCCCATCGGAAATGGGGGATATGGCGAGGTGAGCGGAAAGACGAAGACTGCCGGGCTGGTCTCCGAGATTCAGGCTGCGCGGAGACGGAATTGTGATGATTCGGACAATGCGCTACTGCGCGGCCGGCGGCGGGGCGGTTAGCGGTTCCTGAGCTCCGCGATGGCAGGTGTAGCAGGTGACGTGCTCTTTGGCGTCGGGGAACTTCGCGTTGACATCCTGCACCATGACGATCATCATGCGCGCGATATCTTTGTGCGGGTTCTCGTCACTGGCAAAATCGCCCTTCATGTGACAGAAGTCGCACTGCACGCCGAGCCCGACCCGGAAGGACTGCATGGTAGCCCGGATATCCGCGGGCGGGACCTTTAACACTTTCAAATTCTTGGCCGCCGGACGGGCCTGCTTGGGGGCGGCCTCCTGAGCGCAGAGAGGAACAACCAACAGCAATGTGATTAGGAATCGCATTGAATTATGATACACAACATGCGGCATACGTTGGTAGTGCTTTCGAAGTGAAAGACTGCCGGAAATAGAGCAAACCTTATGTTTCCGTTATCTTCATTGCGTCCCGACCTTCGCCCGCGGGTGGGAGTGTTCGGCATCGGCCTGGCAGCCTACTGGCCGCAGTTTTCGGGATTGAAGGAGCGCCTGGCAGGTTACCAGGAAGGCGTGGAGCGGCGACTGGAAGCGCTGGGAGCGGACGTGGTTTCCGCGGGCCTGGTGGATACGGCGCCGGCGGCCCACGCGGCGGGGGAACTGCTGGCAAAGAGCGGGGCGGACCTGATCGTCTGCTACGTGGGCACGTACGCCACTTCGAGCCAGGTGTTGCCCGTGGTGCAGCACTGCGGCAAGCGGGTGCTGGTGCTCAACCTGCAGCCATCGAGCGCCCTGGATTACGCCAACACCGACACCGGCGAGTGGCTGGCGAACTGTTCGGTGTGCTCGGTCCCGGAGATTTCGAACGCGTTTGCGCGGGCGCGGATTCCTTTCCAGGTGGTCTCGGGAACGCTCGCGGGAGACAAGCCGTGGCGCGAGATCGCGGAGTGGCTGGACGCCGCGCGCGTTGTTGCCGCGCTCCGCCGGGCGCGCATTGGGTTCCTCGGCCATACTTACCCCGGCATGTTGGATATGTATTCGGACTTCACCATGGTACAGGCCCAGACCGGCGCGCACATCGAGGTGCTGGAAATGTGCGACCTGGAGAAGCGATTGCCGCAGCCACGCGAGGCGGCGGTGATGGCGCGGCTGGGAGAAGCGCGCGCGGTTTTCGAAGTGCTCGATTCAGTAGCGGGCGACGACCTGGCGTGGGCCGCACAGGTCTCGGTGGCGCTCGACCGGCTGGTGGCGGATTTCGATTTGCAGGGGCTCTCGTATTACTACCGCGGGCTTGACAGGAACCCCTACGAGCGGCTCGGCGCCGGCCTCATCTTGGGCAATTCGCTGCTGACGGCGCGCGGCGTTCCGGCCAGCGGCGAGGGCGATCTGAAGAACTGCCTCGCTATGTTCCTGCTCGACCGGCTGAATGCGGGCGGATCGTTTACGGAATTCTGCGCCATGGATTTCGACGAAGGATTTGTGCTGATGGGCCACGACGGGCCGGGCCACATTGCCATCAGCGACGGGAAGCCGGTGCTTAGAGGGTTGGGCCTCTATCACGGCAAGCGCGGCAATGGCGTGTCGGTGGAATTCAAGGTGAAGGTGGGGCCGGTGACGATTCTGGCGGTGACGCAAACCGCCGAGGGCCGGCTGAAAATGCTGGCGGCGGAAGGCGAGTCGCTGCCCGGCCCAATTCTGCGCGTGGGAAACACGAATTCACGGTTACGGTTTTCGTTGCCGCCCGACGAATTCGTGAACGCCTGGTGCGCGGAAGGTCCGACGCACCATTGCGCGCTGGGCGTGGGACACGTGGCCGGACGGCTGGGGAAGGTGTCGCGGCTGTGCGGGGTGCCGCTGGTGGGGGTGGGGTGAAGGGCGGGCGGAGATGCAGTTGCGTGCAGCCCCGTAGATAGAACACCATCATAGCCAGGCAAAGGCGATGCACTCGGCGAGAGCTTAATCTCACGCTGAAGTCCACCGCTGGAACTCAATTTGTGCGACCGACACCCATCACCCTGGCAGTTCCACGCCTCGCCGCCCCGATCTGTCACGAACAGGGACACGGTCTCCGCGCTCGGGAGGAACGATGCCATTAACGGATAAGAGCCAACCCCTGGAAGCATCTTCTTACACGCGTGGACATTCCCCGTGAGGGCAATGACGAGCGCATTCGGATGACGCCTCGCTGCCGCCAAGAGAGCGGACGCCATGCGTTTTTCGCCCTTCGCGGCGGTTTCGCCCAGGCGCCAGACAGAGAACGCAACAATGCCGGATACAGCACCGCCCAGTTTTAGCGCTCTCAGGTCCTCCAGGAGCATCAACATTGCTTGACTCGTCCGCCCGTCGGAATCGTGCCATTCGCCTTTCGACAAAAGAGCGTCAGCGGCCAAGTCGCGATTTGTGGATGCCATGAAACGGTCGATAGCCACCTGTTCACGGAGCTCGACACCTACAATGATGGGCCGCTTAAGCCCGTCGGCTGAGCAGACAAGGTCCTTAAAGATCGCCGGGGTCTCGTTTGTGCCGTGCATTTCGCCGGCGACCACGAAGCGAAGCGCGGGTTTGGACCATAACTGTTCGGTTCCGGCAATTGGCTTGCACCCAAGGGGCTCCCCGGCGTGCACAGAAAGGAGTGCCCAGAAAGCAGCCAAGAAGTTTGCGAGGTCGCACATACACTTCATAATAGGCGCGCCGCCGGTTGGGAAAGCAAAGGGCAAGCTAAAGCATGCCCCACCCGGTGGATGTAGAGTATACTGTGGAGTGGAGTCCACATATGGAAACGATTCAGGTTGTGCTTGATTCGAAGCTGCTGCGAGCAACGGACCGCGCCGCGCGCCGTACCAAGATCAACCGGTCGGCGCTGATTCGCGACGCCCTCCGCGAGCACCTGAAGAGGCTGGAGATCCGGGAACTGGAGGAGCGCGACCGCAAGGGATACGAAATCGCGCCGCGGGAGGACCATGCACTGTCCGGATGGGAATCGGAGGCAGCTTGGCCGGCGGAATAGCCAGAGGAGACGTTCGTCTCTATCAGTTCGCTCCTCCGGATAAACGGAGGCCGGTTGTAGTTCTCACCCGGGACAGCGCCATCGGCTACTTATCGACCGTCACTGTAGCGCCGATCACGTCCACCATCCGTGGAGTGCCGTCCGAGGTTCCGCTCGACGAGGAAGATGGCATGAAGGGCCGGTGCGCAGTCAACCTCCATAACGCGGTTACTGTGTCGCAGGGGCGCCTGGGCAATCGAGTGGCCCGGCTTGGTCCGCAGCGGATGAGTGAGATCTGCTCGGCCCTGCGATTCTCTCTGGGTTGCGAATCGCAATACTAGCGGTAGCGGTAGAGCTTCACCCGCTGGATCTTGCCATTGGGGATCACGCCGCCGCCCAGACGAACGGATTTGTCGGAGTCGCTCTCGTCGCCGTTGAGCCGGCGGCCGGGAACCCATCGGCCGTCCACGAACGTGCCCTCTTCAATGGAGTCGATGCCGGTGAGCGGAGCCCCCGGGGTATTGGGCGAGAAGCTGATTCTCACAGGACCGCTGGAGGCGGCGATGTACTCATCGGGTCCCACGGCAATGAAGAGAGCGCCGGCGCGATCCGGGATGCGGTATGGCGCAGGCGGTGGCGCGGGCGCCCCTTTGGGCACAGGCACGGGGTCCCTGCCGCTGCGTGCGTAGCTCACCGTCAGGACGTAGTTGCCCAATGGGATCTTCTGCGGCGGTTCGTCGGCGATCACCACCGCTCCGGCCATCTTGCCTTTGCCCTGACTAGCGAGAATCAGGGGGGCGAGCCGGGAAATGGTGTCGTAGCTGTGCGCCAGCGGCAGGTCCGGCAGTTCTATCCTGGTTCTGGGTACCCCCGTGAAAATCAGATCGTCGATCGAATTGGGGCTGAAACGGCGCTCGAGTTCGTCCATGATGCCGGGTTCCAGCTTGAAGAAAAGCTCGTCGATGGCGAACGGGCTGAAACCTATGCCATCGTGCTGCCCCATGACGTAGAAGATATTGTAGTGGCCGGTGGCGTGAAAGGCCTCCGGGATGAACAAGGGAAAGTCCGGAGTGGGGTGGTACCAGTTGACCCAATCGGAGAAATTGAGGGAGTGTAGGTCCGGCGAGCGGAAGTCGATGGCCGGCGCGCCCACCCTCCACAGGTCCGCGACGTGAGGCAGCGGGCCGCCGCTGGGATATGTCCCCGGCGGCCGGTCCCCCATGGAGCACCAGGTGTTGACATACATAGGCACCGGGTATTCGGCCTTGCCCGCGGCCGCCACCCGTCCAACGTAGCGCGCATAATTCCAGGCCATGAAGATCTCATCGGTGTACGGGGCCTGGCCGAAGACCTGTTCCCAGGTGCCGGATGTCTTGGCTCCGGCTGCCTCCCACGCCTTGCGGAACTCCGGATACAGAGCGTCCCGGTGGCTGGTCATATAGTCCAGCAGCTCTTTCGGCACGGGTTCCGCGAAAGCCCTGTTGGCCGCCTCGCTCCGGTCCCGCGAGTCGCCCAGCAGACCCACCTCGTTCTCCACCTGGATCATGATGACGCGGCGGCGCGCGTCCACTTCCTTGACGTGCCGCATGAGGGCGGCAAAGGCGCGACTATCGGCATTGACGTTGGCGGCGCTGAATGTGGAAAGGGTATCGGTGCTGGCGCCGTCTTTCCTCTGGGCGTGGGGAAACCGGTCCACGTCGCCCTTGACCCAGATGGGAGGATAACTGGAGGCGCCGTTCTTCCAGCTTGCGAACCACAGGAACGCCAGCCGCAGATTGTAGCTTTCCGCGGCGTGGATCTGAGCGTCCACCAGGGTGAAATCGAACTGGCCCTCTTTGGGTTCCAGCAACTCCCATTGGACGGGGGCCAGCACGGTGTTGATATGCAGGGCCACCAGCTTGGGCCAGACGGGCTTCATGAAATCGAGACTGGAGGTAGTGGAGTTACGCAGTTCTCCCGCCAGCATCAGAAATGGCTTGCCGTCGACGATCATCTGCGTGGCGGTGCCTTGCTTCTGAAGATGAGCGATGGGCGGTAGCGCGCCGGCAGGCGTCTGGGCGCCGGCTGCCATGGCAGCGAAAGCGAACACGCTTACAAAGCCACGGAATCGTCGCATTTTTCGGGACATTTGCATCCACTACTCCTTTTTGGTCTTTTGGCCAATGCCAGTATATCAGGACATTGGGGGTATAATCGCTGGTGGCCAGGAGGCCAACATGGCACATACTCGGTTCTCAAGACGTCGCTTCTTCTACGGCTCACTGCTGGCGGGGGCCGTCCCAACCGGCGGATTCGGCAGCGTCCCATCGCTGAAAGCATTGGGATACAAATCCTATAACGAGAAACTCAATATTGCATGCATTGGCGTCGGAGGCCGCGGCGCCGACGACGTCAACGCGTGCGCCAGCGAGAACATTGTGGCGCTCTGCGATGTCGATGATAACCGCGCTGCGCGCACACTCGCGCATTTTCCAACACTGCCGAAGTACAAGGACTTCCGGCGGATGCTGGACAAGGAAGACAAGCATATCGACGCCGTGACCATCGCCGTCCCGGACCACATGCACGCCATCATCGCGGTGGCATGCATGCAGCATGGAAAAGGAATTTACCTGGAGAAGCCGCTGACCCGGACCCCGTGGGAATCGCGCCTGCTGACTATGGCCGCCGAGAAGTACAAGGTGGCCACGCAGATGGGTAACCAGGCATACTCGCTCGATTCGGAACGTGTCGCGGCGGAAATCATATGGTCGGGCGAAATCGGAGATGTGACCGAGGTGCATGGCTCGACGCTCGCCCCCGTCTGGCCGCAGGGCCTCCAGCAGTTGCCGCCGGAGGAGAAGGTTCCCGACACGCTGGACTGGGATCTTTGGCTGGGCTGCGCGGCCATGCGCCCGTACAGCTCCCAGGCAAAAGGCGGTATCGTGCCGTGGAACTGGCGGGCGTACTTCGATTTCAGCATTGGCCCGCTGGGCGATTGGGGAATCCACGTCTTCGGTCCGGCAAACATGGCGCTGCAGTTGACATCCCCAATCAGCGTGGAGCTGATGGAGCAGGAAGGAAAGAGCCAATGGACGTACCCCTTGCGATCGGTGCTGCGGTACGACTTCCCGGCGCGCGGGAACATGCCTCCCGTTTCGCTCTACTGGCACGATGCGTCCAAGCCCGATGCTCCGCATCTCTACCGGCCCAAGGGATTGGAGAACGAGCGAATTCTGCCGGCTCCCAATAATCTGCCCGAGCACCGCAGAAAAGTCGCGGCGCGGGATGTGCCCGCCGGATCGTACGCGGCGCCGCTTCCCAGCGTGCCTCCCATTGTTCCTGGACCGCTGGGTGCGCTCTACGATGCCGGATCGTTGTTTATTGGCGACAAAGGCTACATGGCGTGCGCCCTGCGGGGTGAGGGCGTCCAACTGCTGCCCGCGTCGCGGTGGGAGAATTATCATCTCCCCACGGAGATACTGCCGCGTCCGCCGGAGCATCACCGTGACTGGATCCGAGCTTGCAAGGGCGGCGAGCCGGCGTGCTCCAATTTCAGCATTGCCGGGCCGTTCAATGAATGGCTGACGCTGGGCGCGGTGGCTTACCATTTCGAAGGCAAGCTGGAGTGGGACAGCGCCAAATGGCGCTTCACCAACAACAACGAGGCCAACGAGTATCTGAGACCGGTGAACCGCAAGGGCTGGGAACTGAAGCTGTAGCGATTACAGCACTTCTTCGGACCACTCTTCCAGCACCTGCTTCACTTTGCTCATGAACTGGTCGGCCAGGGCGCCGTCGATCAGGCGGTGGTCGAAGCTCAGCGAAAGAAGACAGATGGAGCGGATGGCAATGGCGTCGTCAATCACCACGGGGGTTTTCTCCACCGTGCCCACGCCCATGATGGCCACTTGCGGCTGATTGATGATGGGCGTGCCCACCAGGCTGCCGTAACTGCCGAAATTGGTGATGGAGAACGTGCCGCCCTGCACCTCGTCGGGCTTGAGCTGGCGGGAGCGCGCGCGGGTGGCAAGGTCGACGATGGCGCGCTGCAGGCCGGCCACGGTCTTCTCGTCGGCGCCGCGGACCACCGGGACAATCAGGCCGTTTTCCAGCGCTACCGCGATTCCGATGTTGATCTCGTTGTGGTGGATGATGTTGTTGCCGTCGAGCGAGGCATTGAGCAGGGGGAAATGGCGCAGGGCCACGGCGGCGGCGCGCGTGAGGAACGGCATGTAGGTGAGCGAGAAGCCATAGCTGGCCTGGAAGTCGGCCTTGTAGCGCTCGCGCATCCGGGCCAGCTTGGTCATGTCGACGCGATGGATGGTGGTGACGTGCGCCGAGGTCTGCTTGGAGAGCACCATGTGCTCGGCGATCTTCATCCGCATGGCGCTCATAGGCTCGATGCGAGTCCGGGGCGCACCGGCTGGCGGCAAAGGTGGCATGGGTGGCATGGCGGCGAGTGGTGGCGGAGGCGGGGCGGCGGCCGATGCGAGGCGGGCTTCCACGTCCTGCTTGGTGATGCGGCCGCCGGCGCCGGTGCCTTTCACCTGGCTGAGATCGAGGTTGTGCTCGCGGGCCAGTTTGCGGACTAGCGGGGAGAGCGGGCCGGAAGGCTCGGCGGGAGCGGGGGCTGGCTCGGGCGCGGGTGGGGGCGGTTCGGGCGCAGGCGGCTCGGGGGAAGACGCCGGTGGCAACGGGGTGCCCTCTGGGCCCGCCACCGTCCCGGACTCTTTAATGCGCGCTACCACGGTGTTGATCCCTACGGTCTTGCCTTCTTCCACCAGAATCTCGGAGACGACCCCGGCGGCAGGCGAGGGGATCTCGGTGTCCACCTTGTCGGTTGATATCTCGAATAGAGGCTCATCGCGCTCGATGCGCTCGCCGGGCTTCTTGAGCCATTTGGTCAACGTACCTTCCACAATGCTTTCGCCCATCTGGGGCATCACTACGTCAGTCATGTATAAGTTCTCCCATCTCGCAATCGAAGACGCGGCCGAAATGCGCGGCCAGGGTTTGCCCGACCTCGTGCAAGCCGGCGCGTACGCCGAGCGCGGCCATCGAGGTCACGGGCTTAGTCAATCCGCAGGGAACGATGTACTGGAAATAGTTCAAATCGGTGGAAACGTTCAAGGCGAAGCCGTGAGACGTCACCCACCGGCTGATGCGAACGCCGATAGCGGCGATTTTGCGATCGTCCACCCAGACGCCGGTCAGCTTGGGGATGCGGCTGGCGGAAATGCCGTAATCGGCCAGTGTGTCGATGATGGCCTGCTCGACGGCGCGCACATAAGCGCCCACGTCGCGCTTCCACTCGCGCAGGTCGATAATCGGGTAACCCACAAGCTGGCCGGGACCGTGGTACGTGACGTCGCCGCCGCGATCGGTGGGGTAGAAAGCGATGCCCGCGCGGCTGAGTACTTCGGCGCTGGCGAGAAGGTTGTTGGCATGGCCATTGCGGCCCAGCGTGATCACGTGTGGGTGTTCGAGCAGCAGGAGCTGGTCGGGGATAAGCCCCTGCTGGCGCTCGGCGATGAGCTGGTGTTGCAGCTCCAGCGCCTGGCCGTAATCCGTGCGCCCGAGTTCCCGCAGACAACACTTACGCATTGATGGAAAGACCGTAAACGGCGTTGAACGCCTCGCCCACCGCCTCGTAAAGCGTGGGATGCGCGTGGATGGTGTGCACCATGGTTTCCACGGTGGCTTCCGCTTCCATGGCGGCTACCGCTTCGGCGATCAGCTCAAATCCCTCCGGCCCGATGATGTGGACGCCGAGAATCTCGCCGTACCGTTCGTCCGATACCACTTTGACGAAACCTTCGTGATGGCCCAGAATGGTGGCGCGGCTGTTGCCGGCGAAGGGGAACCGCCCGACCTTCACCTGGTAGCCTTGCGCGCGCGCCTGAGCCTCGGTCAACCCCACGCTGCCGATTCCCGGCTCGGTGTAGGTGCAGCCGGGGATGCGGTTCTTGTTGATAGGGATGGCGGGCTTGCCGGCCATCTGCGCCACCGCGACCATGCCTTCCATGGTAGCCACGTGCGCCAGTTGAGGAGTGCCGGCCACCACGTCGCCGATGGCGTAGACGCCCGGTTCGCCGGTCTGCTGGTAAGGGTTCACCTTGATGAAACCGCGGTCGAGTGCAACCTTGGTATGTTCAAGCCCGATGTTCTCGGTGTTGGGCTTGCGGCCCACTGCCACCAGCAGCTTTTCGGCTTCGAGTTGTTCCTGCTTGCCGTCCTTGGTGGTGAGCGTAAGACTCACGCCTTGGCCGGTTCTCCGGATGTTCTCGGCGCGCGCGCCGGTTTCGACGCGCATCTTCTGCTTGCGAAAGACGCGCTCGAGTTCCTTGGAAATGTCCTCGTCTTCCACCGGGACGATGCGTGGCAGCATCTCGATGAGGGTGACATCGATCCCGAAGCGGTGGAAGATGGAGGCAAACTCCACGCCCACGGCGCCGGCGCCGATGATGATGAGGCTCTTGGGGACGGCGGTGAGATTGAGGATCTCGACATTGGTGAGGATGAAATCGGGGTCGGGATCGAGGCCGGGCAACATGCGGGCCTCCGAACCGGTGGCGATGATGATGTTCCTGGCCTCGATGGTCTGAACTCCGGAATCCGATTGGACTTCCACCTTGCCGTTGCCCTGAAGCGTGGCATAGCCGGCAATGCGCTCGACTTTGGCGCGTTTGAGCAGCATGGCGACGCCGTTCGAGTGCTTGTTAACGATGCCGTCCTTGCGCTCCTTCACCTTGGGGTAGTCGAGGCGCGGGTTTTCGCAGTGGATGCCTTCCTGATCGGAGTGGACGAAGCGCTGCCAGACATCGGCGGTATGGAGCAGGGCCTTGGTGGGGATGCACCCCACCAGAAGGCAGGTGCCGCCGAGGCGAGCCTGTTTTTCGACGAGCGCCGTCTTGAGACCGTACTGGCCGGCGCGAATGGCTGCGGAGTAGCCGCCGGGGCCGCTCCCGATAACGATCAGATCGTAGGGCACTTTTTTCATTCTACATACGTCACCCGCACGGAAGGCGGTGCGTCTACCATCAAAGATATGGAGAAGCTGCTGATTCTTCTGATGCTGGTGTCCGGGTGCGGATTCGCGCAGTCGCGGCCGGCGGCCAAGAAGAGCGCGACACCCGCCAGGTGGCCCATCGAGAGCCTGACGGTGGAAGGCCTTCATACCTATACGCGGGAGCAGGTGCTGGCCGTGGCGGGGCTCAAGATCGGACAGGTGGCCGGCAAGCCCGAATTCGAGGCGGCACGCGACAAGCTGGTGGCCTGCGGCGCGTTCGAAACCGTGGGCTACAAGTTCGTGGCGGCGACGCAGGGAAAAGGCTATGCCGCCACCATTCAGGTGACCGAGGTGGAGCAGGTCTACCCGGTAATTTTTGAAGAGCTGAGAGTCTCGCAAAAGGATCTGGAGGCCGCGCTGGCAGCCAAGGACCCGCTGTTTTCCATGGCCAAGATGCCCGCCACTCAACCGGTGCTGGAACGGTACGTGAAATGGATCCAGGAGTTCCTGGCGTCCAAGGGCGTGCCGGAGAAAGTTTCCGGCAGCGTGACGGTGGCGGCGCCGGGCGAGTTTGCCATCGTGTTCCGGCCGGCGCGCAACCTGCCCGCGGTAGCGCAGGTGACGTTTCAAGGCAACCACGTGATCCCGCAGAACCTGCTGCGCGAAGCCATCGCAGGCGTCGCGATTGGCTCGCCGTACACCGAGGACCGATTCCGCGAGGTGCTGAACAACGCCATTCGGCCGTTGTATGAGATGCGCGGCCGGGTGCACGTATCGTTCCCGGAGATCCGCACGGAGCCCGCCAAGGACGTTCAGGGAGTGAACGTGACGGTTACGGTGGACGAAGGGCAGAGCTACGAGTTGGGGAAGGTCATCATCGAAGGACCCAGCCCGCTTGCGCCGGATGTGTTGCTGAAGGCCGGCGACTTCAAGACCGGCGATGTCGCCAACATCGACCGCGTCAGCCAGGGGCTGGAACGCATTCGCCTGGCCATGCGGCACGCCGGATACCTGGAAGCCAAGGTCACCATGGACCGAAAGGTCAACAACGACACGAAGGCCGTGGACGTGGCCGTGCACATCGATGCCGGGCCGCGGTTCACCATGGGCAAGCTGAACATTGTGGGGCTGGACCTGAACGGCGAATTCGAGATCAAGCGCATCTGGACCATGAAAGAAGGCGGCCCGTTCAATGCGGATTATCCGGATTTATTCCTGGCCCGCGTGCGCGAGGAAGGGCTTTTCGAGAACCTGGGAAAGACCAAGTCCGAGTTCAAACTCAACGACCGGGACCACACGGCCGATGTGACGCTGACATTTGGCGGAGAGAATCCGGAACAGAAGCCGGGGAAAAAGGGACGGGGGCGCGGGGCGAATTAGCCGCCCACTTTCCACAGCACCTGCCGCAGCATGCCTAGCAGCACGGGGGCGTCGCGCGCGGCGATGTTGAGGCGGCGCACCAGGCGGCGCACTTTCTCCTCCGTGGAAGCGGCGGTCACGGGGTTGACGTAACCGCACTTCTGGAGCGCCTCGATGAGCATGGCGGTGATCTGCTCGTTTTCCGCCGCGGTGGCGGGCTTGGTCCTTTCCGGACGAGCCTGGACGGCTTTGGGATCGCGGGCCAATTCGTAGAGGCACAGCGCCACGGCCTGGCCGAGGTTCATGGAAGGGTGCGGTTCGGCGGTGGGGATGCGCATCAGCCAGCGGCAGTGGCTGAGATCGTCATTGGAGAGGCCGAATTTCTCGGAGCCGAACAGGAGCGCGACGGGCGCTCGTGGGAGCGCGCGCAGAATGAGACGGGAACCGAATTCGAGGCGGCGGATGGGGTGGTGCAACTCGCGATGGCCCACGGAGGTTGTGCCGATCACCAGGCGGCAATCGGCGACGGCGCCGGCGAGGGTCGAGAACTCTTCGGCCGCGCGCAGCAGCGGGGCGGCGCCGACGGCCGAGCGGGCCTCGCGGAACGCCACGTCGTAGGGGTTGACCACGCGCAGGCGCGAAAACCCGAAATTCGCCATGGCGCGGGCCGCGGCCCCGATGTTGAGGGGGTTGCGCGTGGCCACCAGGACGATGCGGAGATTGCTTTTCCAGTCGGTGGAGATGCTTCGATCGTAGCGCAGGCGGTCCGCAAGTGTTAAGCTACCGGTTCGGAAAGGACAATCGATTATGCCAGTGAAAACATCTAAGCCGCCGGTGCGCGGCCGGCGCACCAAGGCGGAGGTGCAGCAGGAGTTTGCGGATATACAGGAGCAGGCGGAGACCGCTCGCGAGTCGGCCGACGCCAAGGCCGAGGAGTCGGCGCGGTTGCGCGAAGCGGAGATCCGGCAGTCGGTGGACGGGGTCACGGTGGAAGGCGTGGTGCAAAAGATCTCGGGACTGGGGCTGGAGGTTTCCAAGGCGCTGTCGGAGATCTCCGAAAGGCTGACCCGCGAGGTGCAGCTTCTGGCCTCGACGCGGGAGGGCGTGGCGCTGGAACAAAAGGAACTGGAGCGGCTGCACAAGATCGACGTGGCGGCGACGGCGCTGGACCAGATG
Source organism: Bryobacteraceae bacterium (assembly GCA_049515735.1). Lineage (GTDB taxonomy): Bacteria > Acidobacteriota > Terriglobia > Bryobacterales > Bryobacteraceae > Fen-178. The sequence goes on along the minus strand of JBEKTU010000036.1, from coordinate 22,200 downwards.
GTGCAGGATTACGCGCGCCAGAAGCAGCAATTGGAAGCGGAGATGGCGGCGCAGCGCGCGGCGTGGGAGGAGGAATCGGCCGGCGTGGAGCGCGAGCGCAAGGAGCAGGAGGAGAGCCTCAAGAAGCAGCGGCAGCGCGAGATGGAGGAGTACGAATACAAGAAGGCGCTGGAGCGCAAGAAGGCGCAGGACAAGTACGAGGAGGATGTGCGCCTGGCCGAGAAGAAGAACAAGGAGCGCCAGGAGGCGCTTGAAAAGGGCTGGCAGCAGCGCGAAGCGGCGCTCAAGGAACGCGAGGAGGAACTGGCGCGCTTGCGCAAGGAGGCCGAAGAGTTCCCGGTGCGGCTTCAGAAAGAGGCCAAGGCGGCGGCGGAGCAGTCGCGGCGCGAGACCGAAGCCAAATTCGAGCAGCAACTGCTGGTGCTCAAGAAGGACGCCGAGACGGAGAAGCGGCTGGCCGAGTTGCAAGTGAAGACGCTCGAAGAAGCGGTGGCGCGTCAGCAGACGCAGATTGCGGCCATCGAGAAGCAACTGGGCGAGGCCAAGCAGCAGGTGCAGGACATCGCGGTGAAGGCCATCGAGGGCGCCAGCGGAGCCAAGGCGCTGTCGCACATCAACCAGATCGCCATGGAGCAGGCCAAGAACCGGCCACAGGGATAGAATAGAGGCGAGCTTTTCCGCCGCGCGCTAGAATCGGTAATCGGGAGACCGCCATGGCAAGCCTTCCCAATCCGAAGACCGTCACCTACGAGGAGTGGCTGCGCATGCCCGAGGTGCAGGATGCCACCGAAGAAGTGGTGAACGGCGAGATCCGAATCATGCCCCCTCCGAAATGGAAGCACGCAGCGATTGTCAGGCGAATCCGCCTATCGCTGGAACGCCAGTTGGACCCCGACAGGGTACTCGTTCACGATTCCCAGTTCGGGCTCATTGTCTCCACGCAGCCGCTCACGTCGCGAGTGCCAGACCTCGCCGTGTTCGAGTCGGATACCGTCGTCGAGCGGGACGGATACATCCATTCCGCCCCCCAACTGGTCGTCGAGGTTCTCTCCCCCGCCAACACCCGCCGCGAGCGCGAAGAAAAAATCGGCGACTACGCGAGAATCGGCGTGCCCGAAGTCTGGGTAGTCTCGCCGGAAGGTCGGACGGTCGAGATTCTATACCTCGCCGAGGGGTATCTCCGCTCCGCGCAAGTCCTGCGGGAAGGCGTCCTCACCCCTAAGCATTTCCCTGGCGTGCAGGTCGAAATCGCCCGGATCTGGCCCGAGTAATGCGGGTCCTCGGAGCAGGCCAAGAACCGGCCGCAGGGATGGGATAGAGACGATGGAGCGGCAGGAGCGCATGAACGAGGTGGTGCGCCGGCTGGTGGAGTTCTACCAGCCCGAGAAGGTCTACCTGTTCGGCTCCACGGCGCGCGGCGAGGACCGTCCCGACAGCGACCTGGATTTTCTGGTGGTGGCGCCGGACGACCAGCCGTCGGACCGATTCTGGGGCGTCTACCAGAAGCTCTGCGGAATTGGAATTTCGGTGGACGCAATCGCTTTCCGGCACAAGGATTTTGAAGCACGGCGGGACTGGCTGATGTCCCTACCGGCGATTGCGCTGAGGGAAGGCAAGGTTCTCTACGATGCCCAGGCCAAAGCCGCGTGAAGAGGCGCAAGAATTATGGCCACGGATGAACACCGATAAACGCGGATAAGCAAAAACAGATTCCTATCGGTGTTTATCGGCGTTCATCTGCGGCCCATATTGAAGCCAAGGCGTTTTCAGGGTATTGCGCGGGAGAACGGCGCGTATTACCCTGGGATCATGCGAACCATCTCAGTGAAGTTGCCCGATGATCTCCTCGCTCAGCTTGGTAGAGAGGCCAAGACGAGGCGGGTGACGAAATCCCGGATTGTGAGGGAAAGCCTTGAAAAGGGTCTGCACGAGCAACCGCCGGCCGGCGAAGTCTCGTGTTACGACCTGGCGCGCGACCTTGCCGGGACGGTGAAGGGCCTGCCCAAAGATCTGGCCGACAATCCGAAATACATGGAGGGTTTCGGCCGGTGAAGACAAGGTCCGGGCCTGCTCGAGACCGGCCTGCTGGTTAGCTTTCTCGGCTCCGGGCTGAGGCACCATGCTTGGGTTTGCGAACAATGGAAATTCTTTCGCCCGCCGCTGCTGACGTGCGAGCCGGTTCTTACGGAGGCGGCGTTTCTGCTGAAACGGGAAGGCCACGAAGCCGATCCCCTGTTTGAATTACTGGAGCGGGGAGTGATTCGCATCGCGCTCGACGTCGAGGAGGAGCAGGCGGATCTGCGGGCGCTGATGCGCCGCTATCGCAACCGGCCCATGTCGCTTGCGGATGCCTGTCTGGTTCGGCTATCGGAGATCGAAACGGCTGGAGAGGTCTTCACCCTGGACTCGGATTTTCGGCTTTACCGCCGCCATGGAAACAAGGTGATCCCGGTATTGATGCCGGATTGAATGGGCAGAGTTGGAGTCTCCGACATGCCCCATTTGACATTCCACCCTCCGGACCCGTAAGCTAAATGTTTTGCACCCGAAGGGTTGGAGAAGTGTGTCAATGAGCACCGAGTTCCCCTCCAAGAGCGGCATTGTTCGCCAGTGGCATGTCATCGACGCCCAGGACGTGGTCTTGGGCAAGCTCGCCAGCAAGGCGGCCATGCTGCTGATGGGCAAGCATAAACCGTCGTATACGCCGTTTCTGGACACCGGCGATCACGTGATCGTCATCAATGCGACCAAGGTCCGGCTCACCGGCCGGAAAGAAGACAAGAAAGTGTATCGCCATTTCACCGGATATCCGGGCGGACTGGTGGAGAAGAGCTTCAGGCGGGTGCGCGCCGAAAGGCCCATCCGCGTTGTGGAAGACGCCATCGCGGGCATGCTTCCCAAGACCAAGCTCGGCAAACAGATGTACAGGAAACTGAAGGTTTACGCGGGTGACCGTCATCCGCACGCGGCGCAGAAACCGGCCGCGCTGGTTGTGAAACGGAAGGTACCAGTTTAGTGCTAGCGACCATAGATCAACATTTAGGTACGGGCCGCCGCAAGCGTTCGGTGGCTCGCGTGTTCTTACGGCCCGGCACGGGCGAGATCAAGGTCAACCACCGCGCGTTCGAAGATTATTTCCCCACGGAAAGCTCGCGCGCCGTGGTGCGGCAGCCTTTGCAGGCCACCGAGACCATGGAGAAGTTCGACATTTTGATACTCGCCGACGGCGGCGGCGTCGCCGGCCAGGCGGGCGCGGCCCGTCTGGGAATTGCCCGGGCTTTGGTGGAGTTCAATGCGGAACTGCGGTCCCGGCTGAAGAAGCTCGGCCTTCTGACCCGCGACCCGCGCGCGCACGAGCGGAAGAAGTATGGCCAGAAGGGCGCCCGCAAACGGTTCCAGTTCTCCAAACGATAAGGTTCCCCGTGAAGCAGCCTTCTTTTCCCTTTTCCGCGGCGCAAATCTCGCTTTGGACCGCGCGGCGGATGGCGGGACAACGATGGAAGGCTTGGACCGAGGGGTTCGCCCCTCTCAACTAAAGTGAAGGAGGTAGTTTGCCCGCAATTACGATGAAGGAACTGCTCGAAGCCGGCGTTCATTTCGGGCACCAGACCAAGCGCTGGAATCCGAAGATGAAAGAGTATATCTTCGGCGAACGCAACGGAATCTACATCATCGACCTTCAGAAGACCTTGAAGATGTTCAAAGACGCCGCCCGGTTCGTGGGCGAGATGGCCGCGCAGGGCAAGAACGTGCTCTTCGTGGGCACTAAGCGCCAGGCGCAGGAGGCGGTGGCCGAAGAGGCCAAACGCTGCCAGATGTACTTCGTGAACCAGCGCTGGCTGGGCGGCCTGCTCACCAACATGCTGACCGTACAGAAGTCCATCAAGCGCCTGAAGGAACTGGAAGCCATGGCGACGGTGGAGGGCGGCTATGCCGGCCGGCCCAAGAAAGAAGTCATCCGGCTGGAGCGCGAGCGCAAGCACCTGGATCAGAACCTGTCGGGCATCAAGGACATGCCGGGGCTGCCGGACGTGCTGTTCGTGATCGATTCCAACAAGGAAAGCATTGCGGTGAAGGAAGCCCGGCGGCTGGGCATCCCGGTGGTGGCGATCGTCGATACCAACTGCGACCCGGACGAAGTGGACTACGTGATCCCGGGCAACGACGACGCGTTGCGCGCCATCCGCCTCTTTGCGAGCAAGGTCGCGGACGCGGTGATTGAAGGCCGCGCGCTGGCCACCGAGCAGGACTTCACGGCCGACAAGATTGTTCAGGAGGAGGCGCCGGTGGAAGAAGGCATGCTCGAGTACACCGAGTACGTGGATCCCAAGTACGCCGAGAAGATCATGGCCGAGAGCCTGAGCATGGAAGATGAGGCGGTTCCCGTCTCACCGCGCAAGGGACCCGCTTCGGAGACTGCTGAACCGGCCTCCGAGCCGGTGGTGACGGAGAGCGGGCACTAGAAGCAAGAGCATCCACACGAATCTGGATGCGGCACGCATGAGTGCGTGCGCCACAAAACACAGGAAGACCAATGGAAATTACCGCGGCATTAGTGAAGGACCTCCGCGAACGCACGGGGGCGGGAATGATGGAGTGCAAACGCGCCCTGGTGGCGGCCGAGGGCGATATTGCGGACGCCGAAGTCCTGCTGCGCAAGTGGGGCATCGCGTCGGCCGGCAAAAAGGCTTCGCGCACCACCAGGCAGGGTCTCATAGGGAGCTACATCCACCACGGCGGCCAGCTTGGCGTACTGGTGGAGGTGAACTGCGAATCCGATTTCGTGGCGCGCACCGATGTCTTCAAGGAACTGGTGCACGATGTCGCCATGCACATCGCGGCGGCCGATCCGCGCTTCATCCGCAAGGAGGACGTTCCGGCGGACGTGCTCGATAAGGAGAAGGAGATCGCGCGCGCGCGGGCCGTGCTGGAAGGCAAGCCGGAGAGGATTCTCGACAAGATCGTAGAGGGCCGCATCGCCAAGTTCTACGAGGAGGTCTGTCTCCTGGACCAGCCGTTCGTGAAGGAAGCCACCCTCACGGTGGGGCAACTGGTGAAGACCAGGATCGCCAAGCTGGGCGAGAACATCGGCATCGCGCGGTTCGTCCGCTTCAAGGTGGGCGACGTGGCGGCGGCCGAAGCGGGTGGCGAAAACCCGGTACCCGACCCGGTCTCGCAATAAATGCCCGGCTACAAGCGCATCCTGCTCAAGTTGAGCGGAGAGGCTCTGGCGGGCGGGGCCGCGTTTGGCATCGACGCCGAGCGGGTGAAGGAGTTGGGGCGCGAGATCTCCGACGTGGCGGCGGCGGGCGTTCAGATCGGGGTGGTGGTGGGCGGCGGCAATATTTTCCGCGGAGTGGCCGCGGCGGCCCAGAAGATGGACCGAGTGACGGCGGACCAGATGGGCATGCTGGCCACCGTCATCAACTCCCTGGCGCTCTCCGACGCGCTGGAGCAGATGGGCGTTGCGACGCGCGTCATGACCGCCATCGATATGCGCCAGTTGGCCGAACCTTACATCCGGCGCCGCGCCATACGGCACCTGGAGAAAGGCCGGATCGTGATTTTCGCGGCCGGCACTTCCAATCCTTACTTCTCCACGGATACCGCGGCCACGCTGCGGGCGCTCGAAATCAAGGCCGAGGTGATCGCCAAGGCCACCCGGGTGGACGGCGTGTACGACCAGGACCCGCTCAAGTTCCCCGAGGCGGTGAGGTACGGGGAAATCTCCTATCTCGAAGTGCTTTCGCGGGGGCTGGGCGTGATGGATGCCACCTCGATCGCCATGTGCCGCGACAACAAGCTGCCGATTATCGTTTTCAATCTGAACACTTCAGGCAATATAATGCGTATGTCGATGGGCGAGCCCATCGGCACGGTAATTCACTAGCCGCTTTTCGGAGACACTGCGTCATGAAGACCGAACAACAACCAGCACCCGGCAGTCCAGTATTCAACTCCGTGAAAGAAGTCGAGGGCAACCTGAAAGCGCGGATGGAAAAGGCCGTCTCGGATTTGCAGCACGAGATGGCTTCCATTCGGACCGGGCGAGCCTCACTGGGGATTCTGGATCATATCCGGGTGGATTACTACGGGACGCCCACCCCGCTGAACCAAGTGGCGAACCTGCACGTTCCCGAGCCTTCCCTGATCACCATCCAGCCGTGGGACGTATCGCAGATCGGGCCCATCGAAAGGGCCATCCGGGTTTCCGATCTGGGTCTGAATCCAGCCAACGACGGAAAGATCATCCGGCTGCCGATTCCGCCGCTCACCGAGGAGCGCCGCAAGGAACTGGTGAAGAAACTGCACGGAGTGGCCGAGCACCATCGCGTTTCGGTGCGCAACATCCGGCGGGACGGCAACGAAGCGGTGAAGAAGCTGCTGAAGGACAAGAAGATCACCGAGGATGAAGACAAGAAGGCGCACGACGAGATCCAGAAGATGACCGACGGGTGCATGGAGAAGCTCGACCAGGCGGCCAGGAACAAGGGAAAAGAGATCATGGAGATCCGGTAGGTTGGACAGGGCGGTCATTTGACGCCGCGCGGAGATCGGAAGGGCTGCAAGCAGCGGGTCTTAACGAGAATCGAACCCGCTTTCGGCCAGTTCAGTTCGGTTCAGTTGGGTCTAAGTAGGACTTGCGGCATCGACAGTGAACGCGCCATTGCGTGGCGCGTGGCCGATTCGGTGACGTTACGGCAGCATGCCGGCTGTGAACGGCGTGATCCTCCTTTTGGGCATTGGGGCACCAGCGCCGGCCGCAAGCGGATCGACTTGTCCAAGCCAGTTCCGGAAGAGACCGTTTTTGCAAGATTGGTTCAGTGCATGGCGGGACGGACCATGAGGATCCAGAGTGGAGACAACCATGAAAAATGAGAATGAATCGAAGAACTCCTTAAGCCGGCGCAGTTGGCTGGGGCGGGCGGTTGGGGCGGCCGGCATCGTGCCGGCACTGGGATCCGCGGGCCAGGCGAGCGCCCAAGCGCCCGCGCAAGTGCCGCCGGCGGGCAATGGGCGCGGGGGCGCTGGCGGGGGCGGCGGACGCGGCCCCGGTGGCATGGGCGGCCGCGTCAGGGAATCCTTCGACTTTGGCTGGAAATTCTTCAAGGGAGATGCATCAAGCGCGCAACAGCCGGCTTTCGCGGACGCGAACTGGCAGGACGTGGACCTGCCGCATGACTTCAGCATCGAAGGGCCCGTCGACCAGAATGCCCCGGCAAAGGGGCAAGGCGGCTATCTACCCACGGGTATCGGCTGGTACCGGAAACACTTCAACGTTCCCGAATCTTACAGTGGCCGAAAGGTATCCATCGAGTTCGAGGGCGTCTATCAGCTCAGTGAGGTATGGATCAACGGTCAGTACCTGGGCAAGCGGCCGAACGGCTACATCGGTTTTTCTTACGATCTCAGTCCGCACCTGAAGTATGGCGGCGACAACGTGATTGCGGTCAAGGCGGACAACTCCCATCAACCCAACTGCCGCTGGTACTCGGGATCGGGGATTTATCGGCACACGTGGCTGCTGGTTACGGGCCTGGTGCATGTCGCCGAGGGTGGCACGTTCATCACCACGCCCACGGTAAACATGGATTCCGCCATCGTACAAGTGAAGACCAGGGTTCAGAATGAAAGCAAGAGCCCGGTCGAGTGCAGGCTCACCAGCACCATAAACGATCGGAATGGGAACCCGGCCGAGGGCGTGCAGGGCGCACAGCCGAGCGAGGCCAAGACCATTCCCGCGAACGGAGAATACGAGTTCGTGCAGCAAATAAGCGTGGACCAGCCGAACTTGTGGTCGCTTGAGAATCCCTATCTTTATTCGCTGCGCACGTCGGTGATGGGTGGAGGCTCCGACTCGTACGACACGCCTTTTGGAATTCGAAAAGTCGAGTTCGACGCGGACCGGGGATTCCTGCTGAACGGCAGGCACGTGCGACTGAACGGCTTCTGCCTGCATCACGATGGCGGTTCGGTGGGAGCGGCGGTGCCGGCACGGGTTTGGGAGCGGCGACTGGAGATCATGAAGGCAGCGGGTTTCAACTCCATTCGGACCTCTCATAATCCTTACGCGCCGGAATTCCTGGACATGTGCGACAAAGTGGGCTTCATGGTGATGAATGAGGTCTTTGACGAGTGGAAGCAGAACAAGACTGCCAACGGATACGGCCAATACTTCGACGAATGGTCGGAGCGGGACGTAACGGACTTCGTCCGGCGCGACCGGAACCACCCTTCAGTCTTGCTGTGGAGTGCCGGCAACGAGATCGGCGAGCAAGTCGCCGTTAACGGCGTAGAGATGGTCAAGAGGCTGGTCGGGATCTTTCACAGGGAGGACCCGGCCCGGCCCGTCACCATGGGTTGCGACCGGATCGCCGCCAATTTGGGCGGGCGTGAAGTCGGTACGCCGGCAGAGTTCCTGGCGGTCCTGGACGTGGTTGGCTACAACTACTCAGACCGCCGGGCCAAGCGGGCGGAAACATATTACAGCGACGACCGGCACGCGTACCCAAAGAGATTGTTCATCGGCACGGAGAACGGGTCCATGGGCGGCGTCCGGGGCGACTATTCCGAGCTTCTTCCAGCGAGCTTTGGGGTCACCGTGAGCAGGAGCAACAATCGAGGAACCGATTTCGAGCAGTTGTGGAGGTTCAGGAGAATCTACGAATACGTGTCCGGCGACCACATGTGGACCGGTATCGACCATCTGGGCGAAGCCTCGTGGCCAGCGAAGGGCTCGGGCGCTGGGGTAATCGATACCTGCGGCTTCCCCAAGGACGGTTACTTTTTCTGTCAGAGCCAGTGGACCGATAAGCCGATGATCCACTTGCTCCCTCACTGGAACTGGAAGGGCCACGAAGGAAGAGTCATACCGGTACTCTGCTACACGAATTGCGACGCCGTAGAGTTGTTTGTGAATGGCGAGTCCTTTGGGGCGCAGGGGTATTGGTTCCCGCGCATAGGGCGCGGGGGACCCGTTGCCCGGCAAAACGTTCCACGCACCACATCGGATCTGCACCTGACCTGGACTGTGCCGTATCGACCGGGCACATTGAAAGCCGTGGGCACCAAGGACGGAAAGGTGGTCGTTGAAGTCGAGGTTTCGACCACGGGAGAACCGGCTGCGATTGACCTCTCCGTGGACCGGGACGCCATAGCGGCGGACCGCCGGGACGCCGCTCATTTCACGGTTCAGATACTCGACGCGCAGGGTCGGGTCGTGCCGACCGCGGACAACGAGGTCACCTTCGAGATTCAGGGCGAGGGCAAAATCATAGGGGTGGACAACGGATATCTGGCGAGTCATGAAGATTACAAGAGCAATCGCAGGAAGGCGTTCAATGGGTTGTGCCTGGCGATTGTGCAATCCACGGCCAAGGCCGGCCGGATTCAAATGAGCGCGACTTCGCCGGGGCTCAAATCAAGCAGCGTGGCTATCGCTACTTCCGAGGCACACCGGCTCGCCTGATGCGCGATGACTGAGGATCCCCGTACACACTGAAACGGTAACAGCTGAGTACACTTTGGAGAACCACATGCAAAACGAGAACGGAATGGCGGATTCCCTGAGCCGCCGCAGTTTGCTAGGGCAGGCTGTTGGGGCGGCCGGCGTATTATCGGCATTGGGGTCCACGGGCCGGGGCGACGCGCAAACCCCCGCACAAGCGCCGCCGGCGGGCGGTGGTCGCGGCGGCGCTGGCCGCGGGGGCGGCGGCTTGGGCGGGGGAGGCCGCAAGAGTACCTTCGACTTCGGCTGGAAGTTCTTCAAGGGGGACGCTCCAGGCGCGCAGCAACCGAATTTCGCGGACGGGAGCTGGCAGGACGTGGACTTGCCTCATGACTTCAGCATCGAGGGGCCGTTCGACGAGAATGCGCCGGCAAAGGGGCAAGGCGGTTACTTACCCACGGGTATCGGCTGGTACCGGAAACACTTCAACATCCCCGAATCTTACAGTGGCAGAAAAGTACTCATCCAGTTCGATGGCGTGTATCAGCTCAGCGAGGTGTGGATCAACGGCCAGTACCTGGGCAAGCGGCCGAACGGGTACATCGGTTTTTCCTACGATCTCAGTCCGCACCTGAAGTATGGCGGCGAGAACGCGATTGCGGTCAAGGCGGACAACTCCAAGCAACCAAACTGCCGCTGGTACTCGGGTTCCGGGATTTACCGGCACACCTGGCTGTTGGTGATGGGCCAGTTGCATGTCGCCGAGTGGGGCACGTTCGTCACTACGCCCAAGGTGGAGATGGATTTTGCCATGGTTGAAATCAAGGTCAGGGTTCAGAATGAAGGCAGCAGCCCCGTCGAGTGCCGGCTGACCAACACCATCATGGACCGCGACGGGAACGTGGCCGAGGGTGCGCAAGTCACCGAGGTCAAGAACATCGCGGCCAATGGAGAAGCCGAGTTCGTACAGCAGATCCGCGTGGACCAGCCGAACTTATGGTCCCTTGAGAGTCCCTATCTTTACCAGGTGCGTACTTCGGTGATGGGAGAGGGTCGTGGCGGCGGCGACTCCTACGACACGACTTTTGGGATTCGAAAGGTCGAGTTCGACTTGGACCGGGGATTCCTGCTGAATGGCAAGCACGTGAGACTGAACGGTTTCTGCCTGCATCACGACGGCGGTTCGGTGGGAGCGGCGGTGCCGGAACGGGTTTGGGAACGGCGGCTGGAGATCATGAAGGCGGCGGGTTTCACCTCCATTCGGACCTCTCACAATCCCTACGCGCCGGAGTTCCTCGACCTGTGTGACAAAGTGGGCTTCCTCGTAATGAACGAGATGTTTGACGAGTGGAAGCAAAACAAGACTGCCAACGGATACGGCAACTACTTCGATGAATGGTCGGAGCGGGACCTGACGGCCTTCGTCCGCCGCGACCGGAACCACCCTTCAGTCTTGCTGTGGAGTCTCGGCAACGAGATTGGCGAACAAGCCGCCGTTAACGGCGTGGAGGTGCTCAAGAGGCTGGCCGACATCATTCACAAGGAGGACACTACCCATTTCACCACCATGGGTTGCGACCGGATCGGCGCCAATTTGACCGGACGTGAAGTCGGTACGCCGCCAGAGTTCCTGGCGCTATTGGACGTGGCTGGCTACAACTATTTCGACCGCCGGGCCAAGCGGGCGGAAACATACTGCAGCGACGACCGGCACGACTTTCCCAAGAGAAAGTTCATCGGCACGGAGAACTCGTCCATCGGCGGCGTCAGGGGTGACTACTCCGGCCTGGTCCCGACGAGTGGCGGGCCTGCCCCGCGCAGGCGCAACGATCGAGGTACTTCGGCCGAGATGCTGTGGCGGTTCCGGAGGACCTACGAGTACGTGACCGGCGACCACATGTGGACGGGTATCGACCACTTGGGCGAGGCCCAGTGGCCTTCGAAGGGCTCGGGCGCCGGGGTGATCGATACTTGCGGTTTCCCCAAGGACGGCTACTATTTTTATCAAAGCCAGTGGACCGACAAGCCGATGATCCACGTGTTCCCTCACTGGAACTGGAAGGGCAAGGAAGGCGACGTCATACCGGTGCTCTGCTACACCAACTGCGACAGCGTGGAGCTGTTTGTGAACGGCAAGTCTTTCGGTGAGCAGGGCTACTGGTTCCCACGCGTGGGGTATTGGCCCGAGCAGCCCGGGGGCCGGGCCAGCGCGCCACGCACCACGTCGGACCTGCACTTGACATGGACGGTGCCCTATCAACCGGGCACGCTGAGAGCCGTGGGCCGGAAGGGCGGGAAGGTGGTCCTGGAGACCGAGGTCTCGACCACCGGAGAACCGGCTGCTATCGAACTCTCCGTGGACAGGGACACCATAGCGGCCGACCGCCGCGACGTCGCTCACTTCACGGTTAAGATACTCGACGCGCAGGGCAGGGTAGTGCCGACTGCGGACAATAAGGTCGACTTTGAGATTCAAGGCGAGGGCAAAATCATAGGGCTCGACAACGGCAATCTCGCGAGCAATGAGGAATTCAAGGGCAAGAGCAGGAAAGCGTTCAATGGGTTGTGCCTGGCGATCATGCAATCGACGGCCATGGCGGGCCGGATTCAACTGACCGCGACTTCACCCGGGCTCAAGTCAAGCAGCGTTGCTATCACTACCAAGGCATAAGCCGGAACGGCGGCGGGGGCGGAAATCCCCCGCGCTACCCCGTGGAGGCGATTATGAAGAAGGAGAATGGATTGACGGGTTTCCCGAGCCGGCGCGGTTTGCTGGGGCAGGCTGCCGGGGCGGCCGGCGTGCTGTCGGCATTGGGGTCCACGGGCCAGGCCAACGCGCAAACGCCGCCGGCGGGCGGCATGGGCGGCCGCGTCCGGGATTCTTTCGACTTCGGCTGGAAGTTCTTCCGGGGGGATGCCTCCGGCGCGCAGGCGCCGAATTTCGCGGACGCCAAGTGGAGAGACGTGGACCTGCCTTATGACTGGAGCATCCAGGAGCCCTTCACCCAGGCGGCTGGGGCGAACGTCTGGTCTTTGCCCATGGGCATCGGCTGGTACCGGAAGCACTTCAACGTTCCCGAATCTTACAGAGACAAGAAGGTGTCCATCGAGTTCGAGGGCGTGTATCAGCTCAGCGAAGTGTGGATCAACGGTCAGTACCTCGGCAAGCGGCCGTACGGTTACAGCAGTTTTTGTTACGATCTGACTCCCCACCTGAAGTACGGGGCGGACAACGCGATTGCGGTCAAAGCGGACAACTCCCACCGGCCCAACTCACGCTGGTACACGGGGTCCGGAATTTACCGGCATACCTGGCTGCTGGTTACGAACCCGGTGCACGGCGCCTACTGGGGCACGTTCATCACGACACCGCAGGTCGATGCGGATGCCGCCACCGTCCAAATCAAGGCCAGGGTTCAGAATGAAGGCAAGAGCGCTGCCGAGTGCGTGGTAACCGCCACCATACTCGACCGGGACGGAAACCCGACTCAGGCCGCGCAGGCGAGCGAGAGCAAGAGCATCGCAGCCGGCGGAGAATTCGAGTTTGTGCAGCAGATACGGGTAACCAAGCCGAACTTGTGGTCGCTTGAGAATCCCTATCTTTATAAGGTGCGCACCTCGGTGACGGATCAGGGCCGGGTGACCGACTCGTACGACACGGCGATTGGGATTCGACGGGTTGAGTTCGACGTAGACAAGGGATTCCTGCTGAACGGCAAGCAGGTGAAGATAAACGGCATGTGCCTGCATCACGACTGCGGTTCGGTGGGAACGGCCGTGCCGGAGCGGGTTTGGGAACGGCGCCTCGAGATCTTGAAGGCAGCGGGATGCAACTCCATTCGGACCTCTCACAATCCTTACGATCCGGCATTCCTGGACCTGTGCGACAGATTGGGCTTCCTGGTAATGAATGAGATCTTCGACGAGTGGAAGCAAGACAAGACCGCGGGCGGGTACGGCCCATACTTCGACGAATGGTCGGAGCGGGACGCAGTCAGCTTTGTCCGGCGCGATCGGAACCACCCTTCCGTGCTGCTGTGGAGTGCGGGCAATGAGATCGGCGAGCAGGCCTCCATCCACGGCGTAGAAATGGTCAAGAGGCTGGTCGAGTTCTTTCACCGGGAAGACCCTACCCGGCCAGTCACCATGGGTTGCGACAGGATCGCCGCCAATCTGGGTGGACGTGAAGTCGGTACGCCGCCGGAGTTCCTGGCGGTGCTGGACGTGGCTGGCTACAACTATTCGGACCGCCGGGCCAAGCGGGCGGAATCGGCCTACAGCGACGACCGCCATGCGTTCCCGCAGAGAAGGTTCATCGGCACGGAGAACGAGGTCATGGGCGGCGTCAGGGGCGACTATTCCGAGCTTGTCCCGCCGCTCCCCGTCGTGAGCAAGGGTAGCGCGGTCCTTCCCCAACCGCTTAGGCCCAACCATCGAGGGACTGAGATCGAGCTGTTGACGAAGTTCACGAGGACCTACGACTACGCGACCGGCGACCACCTGTGGTCGGGTTATGACTACGTGAGGGAGTCCGGGTGGCCTACGACGCCCTCGGGAGTGCTGGATTCCTGCGGCTTCCCAAAGGATGGCTACTTCTTCTGCCAGAGCCAGTGGACGGATAAGCCGATGCTCCACCTGTTCCCTCACTGGAACTGGAAGGGCAGGGAAGGAAAAGTCATACCGGTACTGTGCTACACGAACTGCGACACCGTAGAGCTGTTTGTGAACGGCGAGTCCTACGGGGTACAGGGCTATTGGTTCCCGCGCATGGGGTATTGGCCGCCTCAGCGCGAGGGCCGGAGCACCGCCCCGCGCACCACGTCGGATCTGCACCTGGCATGGACGGTGCCATATGAACCGGGCACGCTGAAAGCCGTGGGCGTCAAGGACGGGAAGGTGGTCCTCGAGGTCGAGGTCTCGACCACGGGAGAGCCGGCTGCCGTTGAACTTTCCGTGGACCGGGACGCCATAGCGGCCGACCGCCGGGACGTCGCTCATTTCACAGTTAAGATACTCGACGCGCAAGGTCGGGTAGTGCCGACCGCGGACAATGAGGTCACCTTCGAGATGCAGGGCGAGGGAAAAATCATCGGGGTGGACAGCGGGAATCCCGAGAGTCATGAGTATTTCAAGGGCAACCGCAGGAAGGCGTTCCGTGGGTTGTGTCTGGCCATAGTGCAATCGACGGCCAAGGCGGGGCGGATTCAACTGACTGCGAGCTCGCCCGGGCTGAAATCGAGCAGCGTCACGGTCACTACCAAGGCATAAGCCGGAACCGCGGCGGGAGCGGAAATGCCCCGCGCCATCCGGTGGAGGCGAGAACGGAATGACGGATTCCCTGAGCCGGCGCAGTCTGCTGGGGCAGGCGGTTGGGGCGGCCGGCATCGTGCCGGCATTGGGGCCCACGGGCCAGGCTCGGCCAGCTTTACGATACCTTCGCCCGGTGCAGCGACGCCATCCGGCAGGACCCGGTTCAAGCGGAAACCAGGGCCGATCTGCGCAAGCTGCTGGCGGTTTCGTCGGGCGGGGTGGTCTTCACCACCATTCAGAAATTTCTGCCCGACGAGAGGGGCGACCGCTACCCGCTGCTCTCGGAGCGCCGGAATATCGTGGTGATCGCCGACGAGGCCCACCGCAGCCAATACGATTTCATCGACGGCTTCGCGCGCCAGATGCGGGACGCGCTGCCGAACGCCTCGTTCATCGGCTGCACCGGCACGCCCATCGAGCTGACCGATAAGAACACGCGCGCCGTGTTCGGCGATTACATCAGCATCTACGATATCCAGCGCGCCGTGGAGGACGGAGCCACCGTTCCGATCTATCACGAAAGCCGGCTGGCGCAGTTGGAACTGGACCCGAAGGAAAAGCCGCTTCTCGATACAGAGTTCGAGGAAGTTACGGAAACCGAAGAGGAGGAGCGCAAGGAAAAGCTCAAGTCGAAGTGGGCGGCGCTCGAAGCCGTGGTGGGCGCGGAGAAACGCATCAACCTGATCGCGCGGGATCTGGTGGAGCACTTCGAGACGCGCCTGGAAGCCATGGACGGGAAGGCGATGGTGGTCTGCATGAGCCGCCGCATTTGCGTGGAACTGTATGACGCCATCGTGAAACTGCGGCCCGAGTGGCACAGCGAAGCGGACGACAAGGGCACGCTCAAGGTCATCATGACCGGCTCCGCCTCGGACCCGGACGGTTGGCAGGACCACATACGGAACAAGCCGCGCCGGGACAAGCTGGCCAAGCGGTTCAAGCTGGCGGACGACCCGTTCAGGATCGTGATTGTCCGCGACATGTGGCTCACCGGCTTCGACGCGCCGTGCCTGCACACGATGTACCTGGACAAGCCCATGCGGGGCCACGGACTGATGCAGGCCATCGCGCGCGTGAACCGGGTCTTCCGGGATAAGCCGGGCGGCCTGGTGGTGGCCGCCCCCCTGGGGCAGCACGGCGTTTCCCGCGCAGTCCCATATCTTCGCTTCCGGTGCGATTCCGGGAAAGTCGGTCAGTTCGAAGCGGAAGCAATATTCGCTCGAAGCGCCGTTCGGCTCGACCGCGGCTACCCCGAAAATCAGAACCGGAAAGTCGTACGATACCGGGCGACGATAGCCAAGTCGATCGGCTCTTCGACGTCCTCTAGGAAGAGGAGGCCTTCTGCGACCGGAAATCCAGCCTTCACGGCGACTGCGGCGACAATTTCGCGTCCCGTGTTACCTTCCTGAAGCCGAATGGCTTCGATATCCAAAAGGCCTTCGCCTTCAACCATTACCTCGATGTTCGTAACGTCGATTTCCATCCTTCACCTCCGGTCTCCGGGTGATTCTCTTGCACAGGAATCACACAACCCCCGACGTCGTGGAGTTGCACCTGCGGGCGGACAAGAACCTTGACAAGCGAACCGCGCTCGCGCTCGCAAAAATGTTCCGAGCCGCGTACGACTCATTCGCGAAGAACATCGGCGGGAGAAGAGAAAGGGATAAGCGAGGCAATGCTGCAACCGTTTAGCAAGCGGACCCTTCGCCAGTTGGCCGGCGTATCGCAGGAAGCGCTGTTGGACCCATGGCAGCTTGCTCCAAAGGTCGGGCTTCGCGCGATGGATGGTGAGACAGAAGTTAGTATTGCTTCCTGAAGAGGAACGGCTGCACTTGTGTGGCCCAGCATCGCGCTGCTGGTCAGGTGGCGTATTGCCACTCCCGTTACCACTTGGAAGCCGCTTGTGTATTCTCAATCCCCGCCATCAGAAAGGGCGCAATAAAGTCACGCTCATGGAAGACATCACGCACAATTTCCTTAACCACAAGCCGGCCAAGGTCACTCTGCGGGGCGGCACGGTTGAGGTGCGCGACTTCGATGCCATCCGAGAAGCGGAAGCCTACGGCGCCGGCGCAGCAGCGCTAATCCCCTGGGCGGTCCGGTTCCGATTGCCGAATCAAGGCTTGAACATCCCGGAGCTTGCCGCAAGAAACAGGTGAAGCGGTTTGAGGACGATCATGATCTCTTCGCGCCAGTCGTGCAAGCCCCGCAGGTCGCACAAAAGCGCACCGGTGATCGGGACTCCATCAAATCTGAGGGCCATACCGGGGATTCGCAGTAAGCTGCGGATTACTCCCCGAGAAGCCGGCCAGTGTCCGGCATAACTTCCCTGACCGGCGAAGATCAGATCCGTCTGGCCGGTTTGGCCCTCACCGGAACGCTGTAGTTCGGCAAGAAGTGTCGGCACTAATAGCCCACTGGAGATTCCGTCATAGTACAAGAATGGGATGATGCCCCGCGTGAGAATGGACAAGTGGCTCTGGGCCGCCCGATTCTTCAAGACGCGCTCGCTCGCTGCGCGGGCATGTGAACTCGGCAGGATCGAGTCCAACGGACAAACAGCCAAACCTGCGCGCGAGGTTCGGGTCGGCGACCTGTTGCAGGTGAAGAACGACGGAGGCGACTTTCAGGTGGAGGTCTTGGTTCTTCGCGAGATGCGCGGCCCGGCGGCGGTTGCGCAGACGCTTTACCATGAGACAGAGGCAAGCCGGGAGTTGCGGCTGAAGTTGGCAGAAGAGCGCAAAGCGATGCCGCATTTCGAAGCGTTGCGTTGCGGGAAGGCAAGCCATCGAAACGCGATCGCCGTGAAATCGACCGGCTTCGGGGCAGAATGTGACCACAGAACAGATCGGCATGGTCGAGCGTCCAGTTGGTCCGTTCGTTTGCGGCGGGGAAGAATATGGCTGTCAACGCTGCCAAGGATGGGGCGCAACGGGGCGGACATTTTCTGCCGGCGCCTCGCGCGTGCTGCCCCGTGCTGCCCTGATGCCAGGATTCAGTTGCTCAGATCCGCGATCCCCTTGCACGCGAGGCAACCCGCGCAGGCTGCTTCCAGTGCGGGCGTCTTACAGAACCAGGACATCATCAAGATGGTCAAGGGTGTCAGCGCGGCGGTGCTCAAAGCAGCGGTCGCCGCCGGAAAGCAGACCTTATGGCTCGTGCGCGAATTCCACCCTTAATCGAACCGGTACGCGTTATACGTTCGCGGCGCCTGTAGAACTTCAAATACCGAGGTTTCGCCTTCCGTATATCCGCGGACCTGGGCCCCAGTTCCCAAATCGACCAATTTGACGGCCGGCTTCTTGATGACGATCTTGTAGCGGGTCGGGGCCGGCTGATAGGACTGGGTGATGAACGTGTTGTTGTCGTACGTGAACAAGCAGATCTGACTCGGGGCGTCCAGGTATACCGGAATCTCCTGCATCAGGTCGCGGCGGATCTGGCCGAGCACTTCCTTCGGAAGTTGGTAGAGATCGCTCTCATTCTCCGGCGTCGTGAGGATGTAGAATTTGCCCTTCTCCAGACCTCTCACGCGCAGCAGCAGCGGATAGCGGCTGCTTTCCTTGTAGATTGCCTGGATGATCTCCTCGGAATCCACCAGCCCGTACTCGAGCTGCGGAAACACGAGGTCGGTCGGGGAGTAGTAGTAGTTGGCAGGCTCCTCGTCCATAATCCGGCGGAAGGTGAACTTGTTGGTGACGATGTTCCGGCCGGTGTACTCGACTTCCACGATGTTTTCGATGCCTTTGCCTTGCAGAGCCTTGAGCAGCCCGGTGGTGATCACGACGGTCTTGTTGGCGTTAAGGTGCTTCCAGATCTTGTCCACGATCTGCGGGTCGAACTTGGCATGTTCGGTTAGCAGGATCGTATCGCGGTCGTCCGGGAACTCGGGGTACATTTCCATGGGGATGCCAATCATCCCGATATAGTTGTGCAGATACATCTCGCCGGAAGAGTTGTACGGCTTGTAAGTTGCGACTCCGTACGGATTGCCCAACTGTGCCAAAAGGGCGTCCAGCTTGCGCTCGTGCTCTTCGCCACCCTGCGCTTGCATCTCGCCGGCCCGGCGGCGGTGTGGTGGCTGCGCGCACCGACGCGGCTTCGAAAGTGGCGCTGGCACGGAACGGGCGCGCAGGCTACTCGACCAACGAAGGCAGCACCGCCCGTGAAACGGCGTTTCGAATCGAGATGAAATGAGAAGGCCGGCCCCGGCGGGATGTAAGCGTTGCGGATGGCCTCGTATTCCGAGCGCACGTCGTTGTAGTAGCTTTGATAGACGTTCCCGCGGCCCTGGCTCTCCGGCGCGCGCCGGTCCATATCGATCACCTGCTCCAGCTTGGTAATGGCCGAGCTGAGGTCCCCTGGTGCCCGCTGCCGTTTCTGCGCGACTATTCGGGCACGGTGCGGACGTTGGCTATTTTTCCCTCGGAACCACGGCGCTACTGGGCAGGGGTTTCGTGTGGGCCTGCCAGGATGTGGCCTGCATGACCTCAGCCAACGTCGCGCCGCCCTTTCTTTCCAGCAGGGCCAGGACGGCGGCCGTCTTGCTGCCCGGGCGAACGCCCTCAGCCTTCGGCCTGGTGGCTTTCTGGGGCGCTTTGGCGGCCTTCTTCGCGCGGGTCGTCTTCTGGGTCGACTGGGGCCTGGAGGGCGCAACACGGCGCGCGTGTTTGGCAGACGCGGGCTTTGTGGTGGCCTTCGGCGCGGGGTTTTCGCCCAGGTTCCGGATCTCGGCTGCTTGCGTCCAGGGCAGTCCACTTCCACCGATGTGATCCGATCTGGCTCTCGTATTTCGAGATAAACTCGTTCATGGCGTTTTCCTTCCGTTCGCGATGTTCGTCTTCGAACAACCAACATCATACGGAAACGGAAAACGCCATCAGTATTTGGTTGCGGCTATGCCGCGCTGTGTTCAGTACAGCGATGGCCGGTCGGCTCCGCCCAGCAGCGAAGTATTGACGTTGACGATTGTGTGGGTGCCCTCATGGCCTCCCCAGGCATACATGAGGTAGACCATGGGAAAGCCGCCGGCCCGCAGCGTTAGGCCCGCAGAATAGCTGTGCAGCAAATGGGAGAAAGCGATATATCTTACGCAGCCGGTTTCCGCTCGACGCTCCTTTGCGTTGCTTCCAGACTGCCGGCGACCAGCGGCATCAAACCGTAGGGCAAAACGTATATGCTTGTAGGTATGAGCGAAGCAGCGCCAAAACTCGCGGCTGGCGCAGGTCCGGCAGCTCGCTTGGGCAGCGGCAGGTTCTTCGCCAACCAGACCTTTCATTTCGAAGCGCTGAGGGCGCTGGGCTACACGCAGGCGGGAGGCGCTGAAGCGGGCGAAGTTCTGGAAACGGTTAGGCGCATCACTGAAGAGGATGTCCAGAGTTGGTACGCTGCGTGGTCAGCGACCGCAGACCGCGTGGTTGCGATGGCCGAGGGCATGCTGGATCCGATCAGCAAGAGCGGCGCCTTAATGCGCGCTCACAACTACCAACGTACGGCGGAGTTCCTTCTCCTCCCTGACGATCCAAAGCGACCGCCTTCCTGGGAAAAGACAAAAGCGTATTTCTGCCAGGCTCTGGACGCGCGCGGGAGCTGCTACGAGCGGCTTAGCGTACCATATGAAGGCGGCGAAGTGCGGGGGCTCTATTGGCCCGGACTGGACGGCGCCGACCGGAAGCCTTTGATCGTCGCCGTCGGGGGCTTCGACTCGATTTTGGAGGAGCTTTATCTGGTGTTCGGCAAAGCGGCGCTTGAGCGTGGTTACTCCTTCTTAGCCTACGAGGGTCCCGGCCAAGGCGAGCCGCTTCGAAGGTGTGGCCTCACCTTCACGCCGGAATGGGAGCGGCCAACGCGCGCCGTTATGGACGAATTTCTACGCACTCATTCTAAGCCCGGCAAGATGGTGCTTATCGGCATGAGCATGGGCGGCTATCTCGGAGGGCGAGCCGCCGCGTTCGACGAAAGGTTTGACGGGCTTGTCTCCTTCGACACGTGCTTCGATATGGGTGAGGTGGCGTGCCGGGTGTTGGACTTGGCGGATGACCCGGTCTTATCGAAGAGCCCGGATTTCGTGTGGTCGTATAACAATGCGCGCTGGACGATGGGAACGAAAACGCCGGAGGAGACTCGAGCAGCATTCGTACCTTACACGCTGGCGCCCGTCGCCGAGCGCATTCGGCAGCACGTATTGATTCTAGTGGGGGCGGACGATCACTTCATCCCCGCCCACCAGACCGCGGACTTACAAGCGGCGCTCGTCAACGCGCGCAGCGTAACGGTCAAGATATTCGATCGCGCTTCCGGCGGCGCGGAGCACTGCCAGGTGGGCGATCTGAGCCTGGTTTACGCGGCAACTTTCAATTGGCTGTTAACGACGTTCGGCTTATCTGCGCGCTAAGGGTCACAGTTTTTTGAACGCTATTTGTGGCGGCACCGGTGAGCGTAAGTCCTGAGTCGGGTCATAGACTTCGCCATCATCGTTCTGTTTCAGCATCGAGGAAAACAAGACGGCGCCCTCCGTCGGCGAGGCCTGCTTGCGGCGCCAGCTATCGGCGATGCTCCTCATGGCGCCGAACAGTAGGGCCATGAACTCGACTTTATTCCGGTTCCAGGTCCGGGATTCCGCCAGGAGCCGCTCGAAGGCTTCGTTGAGGAGATCGAACCCTTCCACCGAACCACTTTTGCCGTGCGCCTTAAACACCTGATAATCAGCGAACTTCAGCAGTCGGTGGATATCGGTTGCTGATAAGGCAGTAATCGCGGCGCGGACCTCCTCAAAGGAGGCAACACGCTTTTCGGGCACCGGTGTGGGTGTCTCGTTTGCCATTACTGCCCCATCCCGACCGTTTCCATCTCCGGCAGCACGGGCTCCTGTTATATTCTGCTCCCAAATCGCCGGCAATCGACATCAGTCCGGAAAAAAATTCTCGGCTGACGCATGTCGATGGTGGCCCGGATCGGAGCATAGGTTACTGGGAGGGAAGAGGCTAGATCGGAAGTGCGTTCGGGGACATTTTCTGGCCGAAGGAAATACGAACCAAGGGAGACAGAGCATGACCAACGAAATTGAGAGCGCACATGACAGCACGCACGAAGTGCGCATTCACATCGACGAACACCGCTACGAGTCGCCGAATCCGTCACGCCGGTGTACCACGGAGAGTCCGGGGTGCGCACGCTGCGAGAACTGAGCCGTAGCTATCTCACTGTCACCCAAGATCTGACGCGCGTGATGAATCCGTGTAGGCCGTCACTGGCGCCAGAAACTTGGCTACAGGGTGGCTCGACGCCGATGACATACGCCGATCGACCACGTCGCCGTACGTTAGCAGCCCGTGGCAGAACCCCCTGAAATGCGGCACCGACAATTTCGCGTGTAAGAACGACTGACCGCGCCATCTCGGCGGTTGAAACGTCCGGAGACCGCTGGAGACGCCACACTTGAA
>JBEKTU010000035.1:0-52425 GCA_049515735.1 Bryobacteraceae bacterium | reverse complement strand
CGCCGGTGTCAGCAAATCCGAGATCGCCCGCCGCCTTCAGACTAGCCGCACCTCGGTGCGCCGCATCCTGGCGAGTGATTCCACCCAGAAATAGGCCCCCTGTGGTTCGCGTAGCGCTCACAATAGTCGCTGGAGAATTGATGCGTATCGCCGAACAGATCAAGCCGGGACAAAGTGTAGTTCTGCCAGCGGGATCAATTGGGAAATTTAGGAGAATTGTGAAATCTAGGGGCCTTCATACCGTGTGCTATATAGGGCAATCTGACCCGGAGGCAAGAGTCTGGGTGATTTCACCGGAGCAAGCCTGACGTTTTACTTCCGAAAAGGCGCATCCGAATCAATTGATGGCCCGCTTCAGGATTTGATTGACGGCGAATCCGTGCCACGTCTTGCCCCAAGTGCGTGTCGGGACGCCTTCGTTCTTTAACGTGGCCGCAATGCGATCATAAGCCATGCCAGAGGCTCTGAGTTCCTGCATGTGGGCAATGATGGCCTGTTCGCCATCCGTCGCACCATAGGGCTTCCTGCCCTCACAGCGGCCTGTTCTGGCCTTCATGCGCTGGCGTGGGCGGCAAAGTGCGCGTCCTGGTTCGAGACACCGGCGGCCACGGCCGCTACTGCATTATCGAGGACCCCGCGGGTGTGCTGACCGGACTGTTTGAGCCATCAGGGAACTGAAGCGCTGCCCTTCAACCCCAGTTCTTCGGCGCGCGCCTGCATGGCCTTTACGCAGAAGTCGATGTGTTCGTCGAGCGGCACGCCCAACTCCTGGGCGCCGTCGATAATCTCCTGGCGGTTCACGGAGCGCGCGAAGGCCTTGTCCTTCATCTTCTTCTTCACCGAGGCCACGTCCACTTCGAACACGCTGCGGTGCGGCTTCACGTAGGAGATGGCGGTGATGAAGCCGGCCAGCTCGTCGCAGGCATAAAGCGTCTTTTCGAGCGGCGAGAGGCGCGGCACGCCGGAGTGGTTGGCATGTGACAGAATCGCCCGCCGCGTCTCCTCATCCACACCGCGCTCCGCCAGGATGGGCTCGCCCTTGATGGGATGATCCGGCAACTGCGGGTGAATCTCCCAGTCGAAATCGTGCAGCAGCGCGGTGACGGACCACGCGTGCTCGTCCCCGCCCAGCTTCCTGGCATACGCCGTCACGCACGTTTCCACCGCCAGCGCGTGCTTGCGCAGACCGTCGGATTTCGTGAATTCGCAGAGAATGTTCCAGGCCTCTTCGCGAGCGATCATGCAGATTATGATATATCGATGAGCACTGCCGGCGTGCAACTCGGTCTCGGTCTGATCGGCATCGGCAAACCCTGGGGCCACGTGCCGGCCCCCGTGCCCGCCGAATCCGAGGCCATCGCTCTGCTCGAATCGGCCTTCGATCTGGGCATCCGCTATTTCGACACCGCGCCCTCTTACGGCGATGGCGTGAGCGAGCGGCGTCTCGGCCAATTCCTGAAGCACATGCCGGCCGGCGAGCGCAGCCAGGTGACGGTGGCCACCAAGTTTGGCGAGCACTGGGATCGCGCCGCGGGCGCGCCCTACGCCGATCACAGCTTCGACGCCTTGCGCCGCAGTCTGGACGAGAGTCTGGCGCGCCTGGGAGCGATCGAGATTCTGCAACTGCACAAGACCACCCCGCGGGCGCTGGCCAGCCCGGAGGTGGCGCGCGCGTTCGACTACGCCCAATCGCTGGGAATCCGGCGCCTCGGTCCCAGCGTAAGCGACGCCGAATCGGGCCGCTTGGCGGTGGAGGATGGGCGCTACTCGGTGATGCAACTCCCCTTCAACCGGGAGAATCCGGCGTTCGCCGCCATCCTCGACCGGGCCGCCGCGCGGGGCATGTGGATTGCAGTGAACCGTCCCTTCGCCATGGGCGCCATGGTGCATGCCGGCGCGGACAAGCGCGACGCCTTCCGCTTCATCCTGGAGAGGAGTTTTCAGGGCGTCGTCCTCACCGGGACCACTTCTCCGGCGCACCTGAAAGAAAACTGGCGGGCATTCCAGGAGGCGCGCGGTCGGGAGCCGAGCGCGGCGGGCGCCGTCTCGTGTACACTCTGAGAGGACCGAGAATGCGCACCCTCATTCACCACTCGCTCGCCGGACTCATCATCGTGGGGCTCGCCGGCGTCGCTACAGCGGAGAACAAGGAGTTCACCAACTGGCCGGCTGGCGCCTCGCCGCAGGAAGTCGGCAAGAAGATCGCTACCGAGATGATCCCGCGCTGGATTCCGACCAGGCCCGGGGTCCACTACGCCGAGGACTCGACGTGGTACTCCGCGCTGGAGTTCGCCAAGCTGACCAACGATCAGGCGCTCACCGACGCCCTGATCAAGCGCTACGACCCCTGGCGGACCGAAGAGGGACAGCAGAAGCTGATCTCCTGGGAACGCCACGTCGACCACAACATCTTCGGCATCGTTCCTCTGGAGCTGTACATCCGCACCAAGGACCCCCAATACCTCGCGCTCGGCAAGAAGCTGGCCGACCGGCAGTGGGAGAACCCCACCCCGGAAGGGCTCTCGAGCGAGAGCCGCTTCTGGATCGACGACGCGTATATGATCACGATCCTCCAAGTCCAGGCCTACCGCGCCATCGGCGATAAGGTTTACCTGGACCGCGCCGCGCTCGAAATGGTCGCCTACCTGGACAAGCTGCAGAAGCCCAACGGCCTGTTCTATCACGGCCCCGAGTTCCCCTTCTTCTGGGGCCGCGGCAACGGCTGGGTGGCGGGCGGCATGTCCGAACTGCTCGGCGAACTGCCCAAGAACCACCCCCAGCGCGCCCGCATCATGCAAGGCTACCTCAAGATGATGGCCTCCCTGTTGAAATATCAGGATGCCGACGGCGTGTGGCATCAACTAATCGACCATCCCGAGTCCTACCAGGAAAGTTCTGCGACCGCCATGTTCACCTTCGCCATGATCACCGGCGTGAAGAAGGGCTGGCTCAAGGACAAGGCCTACGCCCAGGCCGCGCGCAAAGGCTGGATAGGTCTCAACAAGCTGTTCATCGACCAGAACGGCCTGGTTGACAAGGTTTGCGTCGGCACCGGCCAGACCAACAGCCTGGAGTTCTATCTAACGCGCCCCACCCAGAAGGGCAATCCGCACGGCCAGGCGCCCGTTCTATGGTGCGTCAACGCCCTGCTGAGGAAGTAGCTTCCTCAAAAGCGGTGTTACCGCTTCCGGCGTAAGCGCGCGGACTGGAGATCCCCGAAACCCTCTCGGGTCTCGCGTCACGATGCACTCGCAACCCGCCAATCGTGCCGCGGCCGCGGTTACTGCATCCTCAAAATCGGAGAAAGGTAATTGCAGCGCCTCTTGCACGACGGCGCCATCGACGGCCGCTACTCCAAATACTCTCAGGATCGCCGAGACGATTCGTCTAGCTTTGGCGCTGCTCAGCTCCTTTCCGAGCAGGTAGTGGATGGTCGTCACCGCGTGGGCCGCCAGCATCCCTTCCGAAGCCCCTGCCTCGACCGCCGCCCAAACCGCCGCGCTGGCCTCAACATAGGGTTGCCGATCGAGCAGAACGTCCAGGACGACATTGGTATCGAAGAGGATTCTCTTCATCGGTGTTTTGCCGCCAGATGCTTCCGGTACTCGTCGATGTCCGCATTCCTGAGAACTCCCCGGACCGAACGCAAAATCGAGGCGGCGCCCGTGGCGGGAGAAGGCGGCTCGGCAACCGCAGCCAGGTAGGCTTCAACCATCTCCGATACGGAGACGCCTCGCCGTTTCGCGTATTGCTTGGCGCGCGAAACCACGCGATCGTCCACACTCAAAGTGAGCTTCGCCATATACGTATAATATCAGAAATCCTGTACGTATGAAATCTCCCGTAGTCCGCTAATTCCGTGTGGCTGATCTGGCGGCGACCTCGGAAGAGCGGCCGCCGAGGGATGGCCGCTGGCATTGACGGGAAAACTCACACCGGCCTTCAGCACCGATCTCGGGGCTGTTTACAACACGGACTGCATGAATCTGCTTGCGGCTCTGAAGGATGGCAGCATCGATACCGTATTTGCCGATCCACCAGCCACCTCGGAGCGAAAGGGATGCTGTTCCGGCACTGGATCGCCGTGTCCATGAAGGGCACATTTCCAAGGGGCAGAAAGTTGTATCCAGCCCATTACGCCCTCCTTTATTTCACCAAGGGCGTGCCCAGGATTTTCAACCGCGATCAGGTTCGGCTACCGATTCCAAAATGCCGGCACTGCAATAAGGACGTGAAGGACTATGGCGGCCATCGAAAATATCTTAACCCTTTGGGTCTGAACCTGAACGGGCCTGGACACTAAAAGAAACGGCCATGGCTCTATACAGTTACATCTACGAACGTCCGGCGAGGAAGCACTTCCGCTGGTGGCACAACTGGGCAGTACGGAGTCGGCTGCAACCGATGATCGAGGTGGCGCGGATGCTCCAACGGCGGTTCGAGAACATCATCGCGTACCTGCGGCACCGGATCACAAACGCGGGAAGCGAATCCATCAATGCCAAGATTCAATGGGTGAAATAGAGTCCAAAATGGAATTACCGGTCAAAATGGAATTTCAGGTATAGTCGTCAGGAGGAGGAGCCGGCTATGAGTATGGTTATGGCTCTCCGCCGGGCCCGGCTGGAAGCGTTCCTTGCGGCGCAAGTCGCGGCGGCGGTTCCGGATCCAGCGGCGAAGCTCGAAATCGACGAACTGCGCCTCTATCCCGTTCGTGAGCCGGTCTCGGGCCGAGCCTGGACGGTGGTGAGGGTGGGTACGCGCTCGGGGCTGGCCGGCTATGGCGAGTGCGCCCGTGCCTCCAGCGAGGATCTCGCGGCGGCCCAGCGGTTCTGGTTGGGCCGGCCGGCCACGTCGTACGCCAGTTCGCCGGCAGACTCACCGCTGTCCGGAGCCATGGACATGGCGCTGCTGGACATCGTCGGAAAGGCCTCGAAGGCGCCGGTTTACCGCCTCCTCGGCGGACCCACGCGCAGCAAGGCGAGGGCTTTCGCTTCCATTGGAGGAGCGGGCGGGGCCGAAACCACGGCGGCCGTGAAGCGCGCCATCGAGGCCGGGTACCTCGCCGTGGGCCTACGCGTGCCCGCGCCGGCGGCGCGAAATCAGGGGCAGGCATATCAGCTGGAACTGCGCAAGCTGGTGGAGACGGTTCGCTCCCAGGCGGCGGATTTCGTACTGGAAGGCGCGGGGCTGTTGACCCCCGGAGACGCGGCCAGCGTGGCTGCCGCCATCCAGCACTGGCATCCGCTGTGGTTCGACGAGCCCACCACCATCGGCAGCCTGGAGACTCTGCGCAAGATCGCCGACGAAACCGTAGCGCCGCTGGGGTTCGGCCGGGACATTCGCAACGCCGGGGTCTTTCAGGACCTGCTGCGCGCCGGTTCCCTGGACGTCGCGCGGCCGGACATCCTGCACTTCGGGATCACCGGGTCGCGCCGGATCGCGGCTCTGGCCGAGACTTACTACGTGGCCGTGGCTCCGCGCCACGAAGGGGGACCTATCGCGACGGCCGCCGCGCTGCATCTGGCCGCCAGCCTGCCGAACTTCTTCATCCAGCACATTCCGCTCCCCGCGGCTGGCGAGGACCGCGCCATGCGCGCCCAACTTGCGGGCGGAGATCTCGAAAAAGTGAAGGACGGATTTGCCTCGCTCCCCAACGGACCGGGCCTGGGCGTCACGGTGAACGAAGCCGCTCTGGAGAAATACCATGCAGCGTAGAGGATTTCTGGCGCTGGGGGGATCCGGCCTGGCTTGGGCGGCACGCGGCGGGCGACGGCCCGCGGACCTGTGCGGCTGCGCGCTGGCTCCTCCGCCGGCCGGGAGCGACGCTTTTGAAGGGCTGCACTCGGGGGTCACGATCAGCGGCCTGAAAATCTTCGGCGTCTCGCTGACCCGCGATTCGGACCGCCCGTACGTTTTCGTGAAGATCGAAACGGACCAGGGCGTGGTCGGATGGGGCGAAGGAACCCTGGAGGGCAAAGCGGGCGCGGTGATGGCCTGCGTCAACGACTTCCGCGATTTCCTGATCGGTGCGGACCCCATGCAGGTGGAGCACCTCTGGCAATCGATGTACGTGCAGAGTTTCTACCGGGCCGGGCCGGTGATGGGGTCGGCCATCTCGGGCATCGACCAGGCGCTGTGGGACATCCGAGGCAAGGTCCTGGGAATGCCCGTGTACAAGCTGCTGGGCGGCCCCATCGATGCGCGCGGCGTGCGCGGCTACTATCACACCAACGCCAGCACCAGGGACGAGCTGGTGAAGCTGCGGGAAACGGCGATCCTGCAGGGCATCTCCTGCTTCAAATCGGGCATTCCAGGATTTTACGAATGGATCGAGACGCACGCTAAGATCCGCCGCGCAGTGGCATCGCTGGAGACGATGCGGGAAGGGCTGGGGCCGGATATCGACATCGCCATAGATTTCCATGCCAAAACCAGCCCCAGCGTGGCGCAGATCCTGGTGAAGGAAGTGGAGCCTCTCAACCTGCTGTTCATCGAGGAGCCGTGCCCGCCGGAGAACGTGGCAGCGATGGCGAAGATTGCGCGGCATTCGACCACGCCGATCGCCACCGGCGAGCGGCTGGTGGCCTCCTACGGCTGCCGCGAGCTGATCGAGATGGGCGCGATCGATATTCTGCAAACCGATATCAACCACGTGGGCGGCATTACCGGCTTATGGAAAGCGGCGTCGCTGGCCGGCATTTCGGGCGTCTCCATGGCGCCGCACGCGTGCGAGGGACCGATCGGCGGGCTGGCCACGCTGCACGTGGACGCCGCCCTGCCCAATTTCCTGGTCCAGGAGATCTGCGGCCAGGTCCGGCCCTCGGCACAGGACAAGATCTGGGAGGAATGGTTCGGCTTTCCCGCCATGCGCATGGTGGATGGCCGCTTTCCTCTCCGGGACAGACCCGGCCTGGGGTTCGAGCTGAGCGAGGCGAGTCTGGCGAAGTACCCGTTTGGCGGCACCAAGCCGATGGCGCGCGCTTTTCACGAAGACGGGTCGGTGGCCGAGTGGTGAGCGAACGCGCGCCGGGTTAGCATAGAGGCCAGTGCGATTCGACGATCGGGAGGCGATCATGGCGGGTTTTTCGAGACGGAATTTTCTGCACCTGGCCGGGGCAGGCGCCCTGGCGGGCACGGCCGGACGAGGCATTTTCGGGGAACAGCAGTACCCGCCGGCGGTTCCGGCTCCTGCCATTTATCCTTACGCGAAGCGCGCCACAGTGTCCCTGGTCGAGGGCCAGGAGCGGCGCAAGAACGTGTACCAGGCGCTGCTGGCCATCGACGACCAGATCGGGCCGCTGCTTCAGGCGAAGAAACATGTCGTGATCAAGCCCAACATCGTGGAGCCCAAGGTGCCCCTGGCGGGGACTCACGCCGACGCGCTGCTGGGGATCATGGACTACCTGGCGCCGCGCTTCAAGGGGCCGGTGGCGATCGCCGAAGCCTCCGCGCGCGACAGCCTGGAGGGTTTCGAGAACAACCATTACAGCCGCGTGGCGGCGGAGTTCAAGTCTCGCCAGGTCAGCCTGGTGGATCTGAACCGGGAGGGGAAATACGAGGTCTTCTCGATCGTCGATGCGAACATCCGGCCCATCCCTGTCCGGCTGGCCGCGCGGCTCCTGGACCCGGATGCCTTCATTGTGTGCTCGGCCATGCTGAAGACGCACAATGCCGTGGTGGCAACGCTCTCGGTGAAGAACATGGTGATCGGGACGCCGCTGCACAGCGCGCCGGGCGACGCCCAGGCCTGGCACGACAAGCAGAAATATCACGCCGGGCCGCACCAGATGAACTACAACATGGCCATCACCGCCGCCCGGCTAAGGCCGCATTGGGGCGTGGCGGTGATTGACGGATACGAGGGAATGGAGGGCAACGGTCCTTCGGAAGGGACCCCGGTACCCTCGCGCATCGCCCTGGCGTCAACCGACTTCTTCGCCGCCGACCGCGTGGGACTGGAAACCATGGGGATTCCAGCTTACGCCGTGGGTTACCTGCAATACGCGTCGCAGCTCGGATTGGGCCAATACGACCTGGCAAAAATCGACGTGCTGGGAAGCAAGCCGGAAACGGTGAAGCGAACCTACCGCTTGCACGACCAGGTGGACCAGCAGTTGAAGTGGCTGCGCGAACTCCCCACGGCCTAGCGCAGGGGTTAACCAAGGAGCGAACACCATGCGTAGACGTTCATTTCTCGCGGCTGCTGCGGCATTGGGTGGCATGCCGATGATCTCACCAAGAGTTCAGGCGGCAACCAAATCGGCCAATCTGAAAATTACCGCTGTCGAAATCTGGCGGTTAACTGGCAATCCGGATCGGCAGAAGGCGTACCAGGCAAGCGAGGGCCAGGGGACGACGAGAAATCATAGGCCCATACCGGTCAGCCAGTTGTACATGAAAATCCTGACCAACGAAAAAGGCGTGGAGGGATTCTATGGCACGTTCGAACAGAGTTCGGCCGATGCCGCAATGGGAATGGCCCCAACGGTTATCGGCATGGATCCGCTCGCCATTGATACCATTTGGGACACGTTGCACGGCGGCGCCCATCGGTACAGTGGCATCGCCATGTTCGGGGTGAGCACGATAGATAACTGCCTCTGGGACCTGAAGGGGAAGTTCCTGGATATTCCGGTTTACAAGCTTCTCGGCGGCTCACGGAGCACCGTAGATGTCTATGCCACCTGCCTGGGATTTCCCATCGAACTCGACCAGGTCGGGGAACGCGCCGCCCAGGTCAAGAAGGAAGGATACAGATCCCAGAAGTGGTTTACCGGCGCAATGGGGGCAGCGGACGGGGACGTTGGATTCGAGCGGAGCGTGGGTATGGCCAGAGTCCTCCGTGAAACCCTTGGTGAATATTACGAGTTCATGATCGACGCGTCGGCCCATTGGGACCTTCCCTCTGCCATGAGATGGTGCAAAGCGGTTGAGCAGTACCGCCCGCGCTGGCTCGAAGAACCGGTTCCCATAGCGGGCCAGGTTGAGAGTCTTGCGCGCCTGCGGCAGATGACCACAATCCAGATTGCAACCGGCGAGCACAACTACGGGCGCTGGGAGGTGAACGATCTCATCAAGGCCGGCGCCGTCGATGTCATCGAGGTCGACCCGGAGTGGGGCGGCGGGATCAGCGAGCTGTTGAAAATCTGCGCGCTCGCCTCCGCTCATGGCCTGATTGTCAGTCCCCATAACCAAAGAACCATCGCGTTGGCTCACTTGATGGCAAGCCAGCCAAGGGCCACGTGCCCCATTATGGAATACCAGCTCAACTTCCAACCGAATCTCTGCTATTTCGAGAAGAATCCGCTCGTGCCGAAGAACAGCCGGATCGAGCTGCCGGATCTGCCCGGTTTCGGCATCGAGCTTGATGAATCCAAGATTGTAAATAGGAAGAAGGTTTATCCTGAATGACTCAACCATCGTCGTGGCGGGAGCTACCGGTAATCTCGGCGGACGCATCGCGAGAGCTTTGCTCGAACGGGGAGCCGGCGTAAAAGCGCTTGTTCGCCACGGCACTGCGCGAGACAAGCTTGAGCGACTGCGGGAGCTCGGCGTAACGATTGCCAGTGTCGACTTGAGCAGTGCTTCCCAAGTGATACCGGCATGCTCGGGTGCGTCCTGCGTGGTGTCCGCGCTGGCGGGATTGCGGGACGTGATCGTGGAAACCCAAACGGTTCTGCTCGACGCTGCGATCCACGCTGGCGTGCCACGTTTCATTCCGTCCGACTACTCGATCGATTTCACCAGGTTTCCACCCGGAGAGAATCGCAATCTCGATCTGCGCCGAGACTTCCACAAGCGCCTCGATGAGACTTCGATTTCGGCGACCACGATCTTCAACGGTGCGTTTGCCGATATGCTGACCGGTCAGATGCCTCTCATTCTCTTCAAACTGAAACGAGTCCTCTATTGGGGCGACGCGGACCAGCGCATGGACTTCACGACGATGGACGACACGGCCGCATTCACGGCGAGCGCGGCTCTTGATCCGTCCACCCCTCGCTTTTTGCGAATTGCTGGCGATCGACTCAGCGCCCGGGAACTGACGGCGGTCGTCAGTGAGGTGACCGGAAAGGAGTTCCGCCTGTTCCGCGCCGGAGGTCTGGGAATGCTCGGCGCGCTGATCAAGGTCGCGCGCACGGTCGCTCCCGGAGAGAAGCAACTTTACCCCGCATGGCAGGGCATGCAGTACATGCGTAACATGTTCGACGGCCGGGCAAAGCTGGAGCCGCTCGACAACCATCGCTATCCCGGTATTCGTTGGACAACTGCGCGGGATGTGCTCTGCCGGGTGAGGAGAGCTTCAGCCCGTGCGGAGTCTTAGGCCGGCCTTGGCAGTTTACCTGCCTCTGTGCCCGCCGCCGGAGTGCCCGCCACCACCGCCGGAGCTGCGCGATCCGCCGCTGCTGTAACTGCGCGATCCGCCGCTGCTGTAACTGCGGGAAGCGCCGCTGCTGTAACTGCGGGAAGCGCCACTGCTGTAACTGCGGGAAGAGCCGCTGCTGTAACTGCGCGATCCGCCACTGCTGTAACTGCGCGCACCGCCGTAGCTGGGTGAAGAATACCGCTGGGCCGGAGCGGAGTATCGCTGCGCCGAGCCCCGATAACTCTGAGACCGCTGCGCCGGGGAAGAAGAGCCTTGCGCACCCTGAAAGTGCGACCACTGCCCTGCGCTGGAGCGCGCCATGCTGCCCTGGCTGGCCGCGCCACGCGCACCCTGCATTCCTGCCGGCCGGTTCGCAAACGATGAGGACGCCCCAGATCCAAACCGGCTCCAACCCCCCGCAGTAGTCCCGCGGGCCGAACTGAAGCTCGATCTGTTCATCGCGCTCCGCGAGGCCATCGATGCGGCCCCGTATCGCGAGGATAGTTGGCTGTTCGAATAAGAAACTCCCAAACGGTGGCTGGGATCGTGCTGCCACGCCGCTCTGCCGCCGAATCCGGCAGCCATGTATCCGTTATGGAAGCCGTAGCGGTTGAAGAACCCGCCGTTGAGGAACACGCCGCCGCCGAACCAGTTCGGGCCCCAGCCCCAACCCCAGCCGCCCCAGCCCCATCCGCCCCAACCGCCGAACCAGAAACCAATGTCGATGCCCGGATAGAATCCAAGTCCGTATCCGTAGTAGGCGAGCGGCGGATAATAGCCCCACGCCGGAGGTCCCCAGATATATGCGGGGTTGTACTCCGGCACGTAAATGACCTGCGGATCGGCTGGCGCGATGTCGATGGCCGACTGCCCGCCCTGAGTCTCGGTGGTGACGGTCTGCTGCGGGGTGGAAGCGAGCTTGCCATTGGCTTGCGCCCGTGCGCGCATCCGCTGCACGGCGGCCATCACATCGGGCTGCTGCGCGAGGAACGCGTTGCCCAACGCGGTGGTCCATTGGACGTCCTGGTTCATCGTCGCCAGCACGTTGGGAAAGGCCACCATGGCCTGAACGCTGGCGTCCCAATTCTGCTGCCGGGCCGCATCCATCAGTGCCTGGCCCTTGAGGCCTCCGTTCCGCTGCAGCCACTGCTGCGCTTCCACAACCTCCAGCGGGTAGGTGCTCGCCACCAGAATCTGGCTCAGCAGCGCATCGGGATCGAGCGCGATGGGCGCCACCAGGCTGTCCAACTGATCTGGCGAGAGCGGCTGTGCCGGAGGCGAAGCTTGCGCGGGCAACGTGGGCCCCTGCGCAAAGAGCGCGCCGGTCGGGAACACGAGCAGGAGCAGGACGCAAATCATGCCGAGCGTCTGCCGAACAACCACGTGGAGCCTCGTATCCTTCATCCTTCTACCTCCCTTGCTGCGGTGCCGATGTCTCAAACACACGCCTCGGTCTTGAAGATGCACGTTCTAGACCAAACCTCAAGTGTTTGACGGCCAGCGACTTACTCCCATAGCCCGGCCCGGCATGAATGGCTGAAAACCACCATCTCTGCTGGATTCCGGCCAGCTCTCGAAAAGGGGGCCGCAGCGGCAGCAGCCGGGTATATACTCACGGGAGGTCAAAGGAACCAGAGAATAGGAGCTACACCAATGAAGACGAGGATGAGGCGGTTAGGAGCGGCATCGGTGGCGTTCTTCCTCTTCATAGGGGGTCTTGCCGGGCAATCGTTATCGAGCTACGTCCGCACCGACAAACCCGAAGCCGGCATCGAAATCCGCGCCGGGCAGCAAAGTTCGTTCCGCATTCCTCGAACGGTGTACGGCATTTACACGGAGAAGGGGGTTTTTGAGGGCATTTCGGCCCAACTTCTCGAAAACCCAAGCCTGGAGGACTACCACGCCACTTTGCAGGTGCTGAATGCACGGTTTTCCGATCCGGCTTTCGTCAACTCCCTGAACGTAGGATTACCACTGCCCTGGCAACCCTTGAGAGATACCGGGAAGCGGTATGAGTCCCGTTTCGACGAAGCGGCCAACTCCAATCGCTATATCTACCTGATGGGCCTGCCGCACCCGGAGCCGGTGGGGTTCCGGGAAATGCCTGAGATGCCCGCCACCGAGGAGGTCGGAATCCGCCAGGGCATCTACCTGCCGGTTCATCGGGAACTGGAGTATATGGGGTCCCTGTTCGCCTCGTCGGTGGAGGGGCCGGTGCGCCTGATGGTGAGCTTCCGGCCGCGGAACAATCCCGACAAGATTCTGGCTTCAACCGATGTCCAAGTGCCGGACGGCGGGAAATGGACCAAGCTCCCCTTCCGCCTGCGGCTTCCAGCCGGAGCCGTGAAGTCGCATGAGCTGGTGGATTTCGCTGTGTCGATGACCGGCCCGCAGCGGTTTTCCCTCGATATGATCCGGCTTTTCCCGGCCGACGCAGTGGAAGGATATTTCGATCCGGAGGTGATCAAGATTGCCAAGGACATGAACTATTCCCTGATCCGCTGGGG
Organism: Bryobacteraceae bacterium; assembly: GCA_049515735.1. GTDB lineage: Bacteria > Acidobacteriota > Terriglobia > Bryobacterales > Bryobacteraceae > Fen-178. The sequence goes on along the minus strand of JBEKTU010000035.1, from coordinate 39,549 downwards.
CGGCAACTTCATGAGCGCCTATCATTGGGAAGACGGCGTAGGCCCCCAGGACAAGCGCCCCACGCAACTGGATCGGGCTCGGGGCGAGATGGAATACAACGACTTCGGGACCGATGAATTCATGTCGTTGTGCCGGCTGGTGGGGGCGCAGCCGATGATCTGCATGAACCTGGGAAGCGGCACCGCGGAAGAAGCCAGGAAATGGGTGGAGTACGTCCACGGGGCGCCGACGACGCCCCAGGGCGCGCGGCGCGCGGCCAACGGCCATCGCGATCCGTATCCGGCGACCATCTGGGAACTGGGGAACGAACTCTGGGGGGGCGGCCAGGTGGGGCGGCAGACGCCCACCGGCAATGCCCGCCGTTATCTGGAATTCTACCCGGTGGTCCGCCAGCAAGCTCCCCCTGGCGCCATACTGGTTGCCTGTGGCGCCGATGCGGACTTTGGCCCGGCCTGGAACGCGGCTCTCATCAAACAAGCCGGCAAGGATCTAAGCTACCTCAGCACGCACTTCGTCGTCCGTTTCACTTCGCTGGTGGCCAAGCCACCCGATGCCGACACCCAGACAGCCATCGCTCTGGCCACCCCCGTCGGGATGACGAACCTCTTGCCGCATGTCCGGGCGCAGATCGACGCGGACCCCGCCACCAAGGGCCGGGTGGGGCTGGCCTACACGGAATGGAGCTGGGGAGGCAGCGCGGGCAGCGGGATCCCATCCTCGGCCAACATCGGCGGAGTCGTTATCGGCGCGGGCTGGATGAACATGCTGCTGTCTCACGCCGATTTTGTGCCCATATCCAGCATGTCGGGCCTGATGGGAGTCATCCGCAAGTCGCAAGGCCTGGTCTGGGCCGGTGCGCAATCCTGGATGTTCTGGCTTTACTCCCATCGCGCCGGGGACACGGTGGTCGCCACCCAAACCGAGGTTCGCCACTACGATGTCCACAACGGGTTGATCAGGATGCCTGAGATTCCGGATGTTCCCTATCTCGACGTGTTGGCAACCCGGAACTCGACCAACGGCGATCTGGTTCTATTCGTTGTCAACCGCGATGCCAAAAACGCTATTCCGGCGACGTTGCGGCTGCAGGGATTCTCCGCTGCCGCCCAGGCACAGGTGGACACGCTGGCGGCCGACTCACTGCTCACGGAGAATACAGGTGACCACCCGGACGCGATTCGACCTGTGACCTCGTCCCAAGCCGTGTCTGGGAACGAGATTCCGTACGTTTTTCCCAAGCTCTCGCTGACGGTCATGACTCTGAAGCCCCGGTGACCAACCCGGTGGCGTCACCCGGCGCTGCGATCGGATGCCGGCTCTTTGGCGAACTATCGGCGCGCGCAAGGATCTCCGGTCGGCGCGGGTGCGTGGTCCTCCGTTGCGGGCGGTCCCAGCAGTTCAGTCAAGAGCGGCTTCAGCCTGTCCGCCCAAACCTGATAGCCCTTGACGGTGGGATGGAGTTTGTCATTGGCGTTCATCATGCCATCATGAAGTCTTCCGTCAGGGTCCGCGAGTTGGTCGTTGATATTCAAATACTTGATCTTGCGCCCGTCTGCCATATTCGCGAGATTCGCGTTAATGCGGTCGATTTCCGGCATGACATCCGCATTGTCGTTGCGCGGAAAGATTCCCATCACGATAATCGCCGCGTCGGGAGCTTTCGACTGCATGACACGCACCACTGCTCGAAGACCTTTCGACACATCTTCGACGGCCGTGTCGATACCACCTGGAGGAATCCTGTTGCCGATGTTGTTCGTGCCGGCCAGCAGCACAATCACCTTAGGGTTGACGCCATCGAGTTCGCCGTTCTCAATCCGCCAGAGGATGTTCTCGACACGGTCCGCGCCCCACCCAAAATCCGCTACGTTCCAACCGAAGAAGTTCTTGTTCCAGTTTTCGAGGAGCTGCGGATAGTCGGTCGCCCCCCACCGCCGCGTGATAGAGTCGCCTTCGAAGTAGACATCGATGCGGCCCTGTTTGGCTTTGGCGAGGAGCTGTTCATGTGCGATCTGCGAGTTCTTATCGGCTCGCGGAATTGGTTGATCGGCCTGGGCCCACAGCAGCGAAACCGTGGTGATGCCGGCCAGGAGGATCTTCACGGGCGCTTCTCGTTCCCGTGATGCAGGAACTTGTCGGCCCAGGGAATGAAGTACTTCCAGTTGGGCGCATCGGTATGTCCGCCATCGTGCTGGCGCCATGCAAGCTGCCCCTCGAGGAGGCCGGCGTTCACCGGAGGCATCTTCGCCGTGTGATAGTCCGCCGCGACGCCAAGATCTTTCGCGCCGAGAAGGCGGAACACCGGCTGTGCGGCGACCGCGGCCACAAAGCTGCCCTGGTGATCGAGCCACCTTGCATCGCCCTTTTCCGGCACACCATAGCTCACGAAGGTGAGACGGGGCGCGCAAAGTGCCAGCAGTTCGTGGGCATCGACCGGCAGGTCTCCGGCGGTCTTGCTTCCGAAACTCGCTTCAGAAGCGCCATACTTCAGAAAGTTGCCGGCCATCCAATGATACTCGCCGGTGCCCGTGAGGTTCTCGACGGCTTCGCCCCAATTGCGGCGGTGAAGCTTGGCTCCGCCTTCACCGGACGAACCTATCAGCACGACCGCGAAGCGCGTATCGAATGCCATGGTCACAAGCGCAGCCTTGCCATAGCGCGATACCCCTTCGATGCCAACCTGCTTGGCATTCACAGCCCTTTCGTTTTCCAGGAAGACGAGGGCCCGCGAAGCGCCCCAACCCCAGGCGCGGAGAGCGCCCCAATCGTCGGGCTTGCGGGGCCGGCCTTTGTTCGCCAGTCCGATTATGCCTTTCGTCAGACCGGCGCCGTTGTCAGCCTGGATACTGCCTGGATTGATCGTGGCCACTCCCCAGCCATCGGCAATGAGTTGTTCCATGGCCGGAGGGTCTGGATCTGCTGGGGGAGCGGCAGGTCCGCGGCCGGCGCCCGGCGCACCTCGCCCGGGTGCTCCTCCGCGGCCGGGAAACGCCGGTGCGGGAAACGCAACCTCGGGTATGCTGCGTCCGCCAAACATCATCATCACCGGCACCGGAGCTTTCGCCTCGGCGGGGACCACCAGGGTCATTTGAATCTCGACCTTAATATCCGGGTCGGACGAATTATCCACGTGCCCGAGGAGTTGCTTGCCGATAACGGGACGCGAAGCCACTTGCGCTTCGGCCGTCTTCGTCACTTCCCAAGTCACCTTTGGGGCGTTCTTCGGTATGCGGCCTACCACCTCCCGCTCAAAGTCTTCCACGATCTCCGGCCGGCGCTGATTCCACCACATGGCCGGCGTCGTGACCTTCCTGCCGTTCTTCAGCGCAAGCACGTCGGGGAGGTTCGGGTACGGATTCGCCGTGGCCTCATCGTAGTTGGCGTGATTCGGTGCACCTTCATCGCCGCTCGGGCCAGGACGGAGAGCCTTTATGCCAAGCTGATCCATCATGTTCTGGTGATCTTCGGCAGCAGTCCAGTTTCTTGTATCGATGACGTTCTGACCGGATAAACCAGCCACCAGCGCCGCAGCCAGGACCAACCGCGACGCCGGCTGGAGATTCGTTGCTCTCTTCATGAATAATAAGAAACCACATTTAGTTTGACGAAGCAACGGACGTAATCCTTCCATGTGATGATAGAAAGGTCTTATGGCAAAAATCGTGATTCTAGGCGCTGGCATGATGGGCAGCGCTTTCTCTGTTCCCCTGGCTGACAATGGCCATGCAGTCTGCCTCGTAGGAACACATTTGGATGCGGACATCGTGGATTCCCTCCGTCGGGACCGCTTTCATCCCCGGCTCAAAGTCCACCTGCCGGAAACGGTCCAAGCTTACGCCCACAACGAGTTGGGCGAAGCCATGCGAGGCGCTGACCTGGCGATTCTGGGTGTCAACTCGGCGGGCCTGGACTGGGCGGCGGAGAAACTGCGCCCTGTCCTGCCTTTGCGGGCGCCTCTCGTGATGTTGACCAAAGGTCTGCGGGGAGAAGGAGACAGGCTTAATCTCCTGCCCAACGTGCTGCGGGCTCGGTTGCCCTCGGATTATGTCGGACAAGTCTGTACCATCCGCGGCCCCTCAATCGCCGGTGAGTTGGCGGTGCGTCGCCACACCAGCGTGGTCCTGACCTGCCCGGACCAGTCTGTTTTCAATTCGCTGGCCGGCTGCCTGCGCACGAGTTACTACCATGTCTGGCCTAACACCGATCTGATAGGAGTGGAAGTCTGCGCCGCTCTGAAGAATCTGTTTTCGCTTGCGGTTGGAATTGTTTCCGGCCTGCTGGAAGGCTCGCCGGAGGTCGAGAACGGGCTCGGAATGCACAATGTGTCCGCGGCCCTGTTCGCCGAAGCTCTGTGCGAGATCGCCTACATGGTCGCGCTGATGGGCGGCCATCGACGCTCGATCTGGACGCTCCCAGGAGCGGGCGACTTGTATGTTACCTGCCAGGGCGGCCGAAACATCCGCATGGGACGGTGGCTGGGCTTGGGCGTGCCTTACAGCGAAGCGAAGGCTCGATATATGAGCGAAGAGACGCTTGAGGGCGCCGAGACTGCGTTTGCCATCGGACCCACCATAGATGCCCTGGCGCAAAAAGGGGCGCTCGATCCGAACGCGCTGCCCCTCATGCACGCCATCATCGACATTGTTTGCCGGGATGGCCCCGTGCACATTCCATGGGACCGATTCTATTGAACCGCCGGCCTGCCGGTTACGATCCCCTCGGTGCCCGCCTTTCTATTGGTGGTACTCGCGCTTCTTGTACGTCTGCGTGAAGCCGTTCCGGCTGTTGGTCACCGTGAAATCCCCGTTTTCCTGTGCCGAGACCTTAATGTAATCTCCCTGGTCGCCCAGCACGTAGCCGAAGCTCTGGGGATCGGGCTGCTGTTGCGGGTTGGCAATCCGGTCCGGGGCCGCGTTGTTATCCGGCGAGCTGTCCACGGCGTAGTGCAACTGCCAACTGTTCACGATCCCGGGCGAGGTCACCAGGACCGTGGCCGTCTGCCGCTCGTCCCCCTTTTTCGCCCCGTTGTTCATGATCGCCGCCTGGGGATGGAGGTCGTAGACGAGCTGGGGTGAGTTGGACAAATCAAAGCCGTGGTGGCTCACCATGAACAGGTCCACCATTCCCACCAGGTTGTTGGGGCACATCAGCTCGTACTCCTTGGGCTTGGTCAAATCGGCAAGGTCGAGCATGCGAAATTTCCCGAAGGTGTACAGCAAGCCGATCGAGGCGCCGTTCTCGCCGTTATCGGCCGGGGCCGGAGCGGCGGCTGCACACAAGGGATTTGGAGTTCCGGCGCCGGGCAGCGGGGTCTTGATGGTCGCGCCCGCCGAGGTCAACACCAGCACCTGCACACCCTTCAGTGGGATCGTATCCCCCGGCTTGACCGTAATCCGATTTGCCTTGCCCATGGCGTTGGTATAGGCCTTGAATATGGTCTGAGTGAGCGCGTCCTGTTCCACCGGCGGCCCATGGTCCACGAAGTTGCGCACCGGTATGCCGACCTTGGCAACGAATTTCGGAACGTTCTCTGCATGGTCGTTGTGATAGTGGGTCACCACCATGTAGTCGATCTGCTTCACCTTGGCGAGTTTGACCAGCCGGATGATCCGATCCGCATCCAGGTCATTGGGCGTGACAACCTGCGACTTCTCGTTGATAAACCCGGCGTAACCCGCGTCTACCACCATGGATTGGCCGGATGGGGTCACCACCAGCATGGCTTTCCCGCCATCCGCGTCGATTACATACACGTCCAGGGTCGTGGCTGCAGGCAACGCTGTGCCGCACAGAAGAACCAGGACGGCTGCAACTATATAAGCCCTCATCGTATATTTTCCTCGTATCCTGAGATTTTTCCTGCCATCATGAGTACACTCCCCGGCGCTGCCCAACCCTCACGCTCGTGCCTGGGAGGCAGGCGCCGTGCCGCACGTTTCTCAACCAGGATTTCCGTTTTGGACTTTCCTGGCCGCCTTCGATTGTACACTCAATTGCATGGCGACAGGAATCTGGGTGCTGCCGCTACCAGACCAGTTTCAGGCTCAATTGGATCTGCCGCGATGAGGTGGACGTGCTCGTGATGAGTCCCGCCGTGGGGGAAACTCCCGACGTCGAAAACGTCACGGGATTGGGGAAATTGAAATTTGCCCGGTTCAGGACGTTGAACAGCTCGGCGCGGAATTGCAGCGCGAGACTCTCGCGAAGCCGGGTGTCTTTTAAGAAAGACAAATCCCAGGTTGCCAGACCGGGACCGATGAGCGTATCTCTGCCCAAATTCCCGTAAAAACCGCTGTTATTCGGATACGCCAGAAACGCCGCCGGATTGAACCACTGATTCGGGTTGCCCAGAATCACAGGCCCGGTAAACGCCGGGTTCACGAACGGGCGAACCGGATCTTTTCCATCCCCGTTATTCGACGGGTTGTAGCTGAGCTGCGGAGTGAAAGGAAATCCTCTCTGCAGCGTGACGATGGAATTGACGGTCCAGCCGCTGACCAAAGTCTTCCCCATCCCCGGCGCATTCTGGAGGAATTGCTTTCCGGCACCGAACGGCAGAGCATAAGACGCGCTCACTACCGCTGCGTTGCGGACATCGAAGTTCGCGAGTCCCTTGTCCGCGCCCAGGTCGAACGGATTCGAGACCAGCGCGGGCTCGCTTCCCGACGTGGTGGAGTTCAGGGAATCTCCATCGTCGATGGTCTTGGCCCACGTGTAAACGCCTCGCAAAACCAGACCGCCGCTGAACCGGTGGTTCAGGTCGATCTGCAGGGCGTGGTACGAACTGTCGCCCCAGGAAAAGTAGGTCCAAGTGCCGACCAGCGCCGGGTTTGCTCTGGTCGAGGTCGGGACATAGTAAGTTCCGGCGGGCACTGGAGTTCCCGCTATGCCGGCAGGGAAATTGGACGGATAGGTCGCCGGACACGGCGACGCCGGGCAAACGACGGGAAAAGGCTCATTCGCGTCCACGCCGATGATTTCGTGATATCCGTGCGATCCTACGTATCCCACGCTCAGAGTCGTGTTCGCGGTCAGTTGCTGCTGCACCCGCAGCGACCAGGAGACCAGCGTCGGAGTCTGTAGGTCCGGCTGAATCCCTCCGGGCGCCAACTTGGCGGCCGACGGCACCGCGAGCGGGTTGATCGGAAATGAGGAAACCGCCGCGTTCGACAGACTATAGGTCGGATTGAAGGGAGCGTTTTGATCTGTGCGATAACCCAGCGCATCCTGAAGGTCGCGATACATTCCGAAGCCGGCGCGCAGGACCGTTTTCCTGGAACCGAGAGGACTCCACGCGAGGCCGATGCGCGGCTCCGGGAGGAATTTCGCGTGATTGACGGTCAAATCCGAGTTGCCGATCTGCGGCGCGCTCGAAATCACGCCGTTTGGGTACGTGTAGTTGGCCGCGCGCCCGTGCGCTTCATTCCAGCCGGTGGTGAACTCATCGCGGAAACCGAGGGTCAGTTTGAGGTTCTGGCTTAAGCGAATGGCGTCCTCTGCATAAAAGGCCCCCAACCAGGAACGCCAGCCCAAAGGAGTGGGCGTCGGGTCGAACAGAAAAGTGCTGGCCGTTCCCTGCAGGAAGGTTTGCAGGCTGGTGAAGGTCGCCTGGCCGTATTGGCTCAGCGCAAGCTCTTCGTTCGAGTCCAGCCGTTGCAGCCACGCGCCCGCGCTGAACTGCTGGCGTCCTTTGATGAGGGAGACGCGATCCTCATACGTGAAGATGTTGCGCGCCACGCGCAGATTGCTCCCGTTGTTGCTGCCGTCGGAGCTAAGGGTCGCCGCGGGATTCGATGCGGCGCTCCCTCCTACCACTGCAACGCCGATCGGATCCCCCAGCAAGAAGCCGGGGAGGCTCGCTGCAGGGCTTCCGGGCGTCGGCTCCCCGGTAAAGAAAAAGCCCGCGCGTGAGTATCCCACGCGAGCGGTATTCAACAGCGCGGGAGAGATGATGTGTGTTTCCTCGAGGCTCAGCACCTGCTGGCGGAGCGTATCGACATCGGTGGCGTACGCATTGAAGTTGGTGGGCGTGAAGTCGCTGCTATCGTCGATGGTAAAGACCGCGTTCAGGAAATCCTTCTCCGAAAAGTTACGATCGAGCCGCATGATTCCGAAATCGTCGCGGATCGTTTGCAGCGGGGTGTTGAACGCCTCCGAAACTCCGCCGAAATCGGGAGCTCCCGGACTGGGCGCGGGCCACAGGTTGATCAGCGGCGAGACCCCCACAAATTGCGCTCCCGAAGACGGGCAAGCAGTGGGCGCCGGGCTGATCAGCGCGCAAGGCAGGTATCCGTTTCGCATGTTGTTATCGGGAACCGTGTCCACGCCGGTTTGATGCAAATGCTGCTCCATCCCTTCGAAGTTCGCGAAGAAAAACGTCTTGCCTTTTTGGAGCGGCCCTCCGAGAGCCGCCCCAAACTGATTCCGCTGAAAACCCGGGACCGAATTGCCGTCGAAAAAATTGCGCGCGTCGAAGCCACTGTTGCGCAAAAATTCGTACGCCGATCCGTGGAACTGATTCGTGCCCCCGCGCGTGACAATCAAAACCTGGGCGCCGGGCCGCTTTCCGTAGTCTGCCCCGTAGGAATCGCGGAGCAGGTTGAACTCCTGCACCGCATCGACGCCTAGCAACTGCTGGCTGGTGCCTCCCGGTTGCATGTTGTTCTCGGCCGCGCCCGTGAATTCGACGCCGTTCAGCAGGAACAGATTCTGCTGCGGACGATTCCCGGAGACGGCAAAGTTGTTTCCCATCGTGGAATTGGAAACGCCGATCCCGCCCGTCTTTTCCCACGTGAAATTGACGACCCCCGGATTCAGCGTCAGGAGTTCGTCGAAGCTGCGCCCGTTGAGCGGGAGATTCCTCACCTGCTGTTCTCCCACCAGTCCGGAGATGTCGGTGGTGGATAGGCTTACCGGCGGAGCGTCCGCGGTGACCGTGAGCTGCTGGCTCACCGATCCCACACTCAGCGTGACATCCACCACCGCATCCTGTCCGACTACCAAATGGACTCCCGTGCGAATCGCCTCGGCAAAGCCGTTCTTCGTGATATGAATCTCGTACTCGCCCACCGGCAAAGCGACCACCTGGTACTGGCCCGCGCCATCCGTCGTGGTGCCGCGAACGGCTCCGGTGCCGTTATTCTTCACGGTCACCGCGGCTCCCATAACCGCGGATTGGGACTGGTCCGCGACGGTTCCGGAGAGCGCCGCGCCAACCTGTCCCCACGCGGGCGGCATCGTGTAAAGACAGACATACACACAGAACAGACATTTCGCTGAAGCGTTTTTCGCCATGTGTCCAGTATACATGATAGAGTAATTCAAGAAAGACAGAACCCCTGGCTGCACCGGCAGGGGCGAGGTCGCCGGCCTACAATGTGAGGTAGTCATGAACACACGACGCTCAATACTTTTGGGCATTGCCGTCAGGTGAGGAAATGGCGCTTGTGAAGACGCGCGTCGAGAACCGCCTGGCTCAGATTCGAAAAAGCAGGGGTGTGGGCGCATCCGATCTGGCTCGCCGCGTCAACGTAAGCCGCCAGACGATCTATGCCATCGAGGCTGGGACGTACGTTCCTAACACCGAGGTTGCGCTCAATCTTGCGCGCGAACTGGAAGTAACCGTTGATGAGCTGTTTTCCCTCCAGGTGGCCGCCCTGACATCGCCGGAGGCTCTATCCGCCGAGGTTCTCAGCGCCGAAGCTCCGGCAAGAGGTCAGCCCGTCCGCATCTGTCTGATCGGGTCGCGCTGGGTCGGCGTTCCGGTCAGCGCCTCTCCTTATTACATGCCGGAAGCCGACGGGATCATCAAGCAAATTGGACGGGCGAATGGGCGGGCGGATTTGGTGGTCTTTGCAAGGGAAGAAGCGGCCCACAAACGGCTTGTGCTCGCCGGGTGCGATCCGGCCACCGGCCTGCTTTCCCGAATGGTCGAGAAGATTAGCGGCGTGGAAATCGTGTCAGCCCCCGCCTCAAGCAAGCTCGCACTCACCTGGTTAAGCCAAGGCAAAGTGCATATCGCCGGTTCGCACCTGGAGGACCCCAAGACCGGGGAATTCAATCTTCCGTTTATCCGCAAACAGTTTCCGGGCGAAGACTTCAGTGTCGTTACGTTCGCGCGCTGGGAAGAAGGCTTCGTGATCGCGGCCGGAAATCCGAAAAGCGTGCGGAAGATTGATGACTTGGCACGGAAAAATGTCGTATTTGTAAATCGCGAGCCCGGTTCGGGAAGCCGTGCTCTTTTAGACAAACTTCTGGAAAAAGCCGGAATGGACGCGCAGAAGATTTACGGTTATGACCGGATCGCTTACGGCCACCTCGCGGCTGCCTATTGCGTCGTCGCCGGGGATGCGGACGTATGTCTCGCTACTCGGTCCGCCGCCCGCACGTTCGGCCTGGACTTCATCCCGGTGCACAGCGAGCGCTACGATCTGGTAATGCGCAAGAAAACAGCCGACCTGCCGGCTGTGAAGGCCTTCCTCGATGTCTTGCAGCGAGCTACGCTCCGCCGGAAATTGGAGGTCCTTGCCGGCTACGATACGCTGGAAACCGGAACGATGATCGCGTAACCGCTAAGGTGGAACTGGGCCGCTCGCCGGCGATCACAGGCTACAAGCTGCGGCCGGCGTGCTTGGATTCCAGTTCTTCGATGGCCTTCCGGCAATGCTCGGGGATGGGAACCGTCTTGTTCGTGGGGTAATCCAGGACCACTATGACGGACTCTACCTCGGCCACCACCGTATCGAGAGCTTTGCTCACCACCCGATGCTGCAATTGGAAGCTGCGGTTCCCGATCCTTGTCACCCGGGCGCCCGTGTAGGTCGTATCGGGGTAAGTCAAAACCCGCTTGTAGTCGCACGAAACACTGGCCAGTATCGGCCCGACGCCCGCCGGCGGCAACGGGGGCCAGAAGTCGATGCGTGCCAGGTATTCGACGCGCGCCGTCTCGCACCAGCGCAGGTACGCCAGGTTGTTCACGTGCCCGAAAGCGTCATGGTCCCCCCATAGCAGGGGGATGGTAACCACGACGGGAAAGTCGATCAGAGATTCATGACAGTGTTTCATTTAGCTCTTCATGCGCTGTACGAGCAGGATCAGCTTGCGGTCCCGCGCGTTGCTGCACGGCGCGTCGCACGCTTCCAGGTCCCCCAGGTGGCGGCAGTGCCCCCGGCATTCGGCTGTGCCGATCAGTCTGACAGTCGGGTCGCCCGCTTCTGGCTCGGGCAGGAGGTACCGCAGCCGCCTCGAGAGGATCGAGATCGAGCTGCCGCAGCCGTGCTCGAATACCAGCAGGTTGACATCCGGAATGGCGATCTCGGATTGCAGGCCCAGCAGGCGCACAGCCGGATCCCGGACGAAGCTCTCCCACGTCGTCCACGCGCGTTTGCAGGATCCGCACATCTGGAAGGGGCCGGCCGCGCACTCGACGCTCATAACCTGAATTATCACACGGCGTGGCGCAGGCTCTCAGTCTGCCGTCTCCCCCCGTTCCTCACAGTACCGAAAACGTGAATTGGTACTGGGCCGGGACCCTCCTACTGGTACAAACCGTACAAAACAGGCGTCTTTTTCGGCCCGGCTGCGGTTACAATCATTTCAGGCAAGCGTCGATACAATTTACCGGGAAAACTGAATGGCTCTTATTCAAATCTTCATCTACCTGCAACTGCTGGATGTGCTGACAACCCTGGTGGGGTTCAAGCTGGGGGCGGCCGAAGCCAGCCCCTTCATTCAGGTGCTGATGCACATCGGTCCGGCCGCCGGAGTGATAGCCTCTAAGGTGCTCGCCCTGGCCATTGGAGCGATCTGCATTTATACCAGGAAGCAACACTTGATCCGCTGGATCACCTACTGGTACGGCGGACTCGTGGTGTGGAACCTGGTGGTGCTGCTGGCGGTGCTCTAACTGTTCTCCATCCGAATCCACCGCAGTTCGGGTATCACTGCAAACGGTGTGGCCACCGCGGACAGGCTTTCGCCGATCTGGTGGATATTCCGCTCCGTGATGTGCGATCCTCCGCCGCTCGTCAGCCGCAGGTATTCTATCTTGAACGGTTCGATCCGCATGATGCGGCAGCAAGTGGCGTCCACGGCAGCCCGATCGCGCCCCGCCACCAGCACCCCCGCGGGCTTCGGCGTGCCCTGAATGGGACCGTTGCCTTCCATGCCGACGATGCCGTCCACGATCGCGAACTGCCGCGGAAAGGCCGCATGTAAGTCTGCGATCGATTCGTGGATGCCGGCCCAGTGGAGCGCGTTCTTCGGCCATCCATAGATACCGCCCGGCACCACGCCGAAAAGGTTTTTCATGGCCAGTGTCGCGCCCGCCCAGTGATGCGTCTTCATCTTTGGCATCGAGACCAGCAGGTCCGCGCCCAAGACCGTGTTGGGAAGGTAGAGCGCGCTCAGACGCGACAACTGGCGGTCGGGGCGCACCCGCGTGACGTCATCCAGGTTGAGATCCACAAACACGTCCTCGAAGCCCGGCACGGTTTTGAAGTATCCCGCCGCGTCCGCCAGGTCCAGCGTGTTGCGCCGGTGCCCCGGCCCCTCGGCGATGCGCACGCTGGCCGCGCCCATCCCCCGGAAGGCTTCCAAGGCGGCATGAACCAGCAGGGGATGTGTATTGATGCTGCTTTCCGGCTCGAACTCGACCAGGTTGGGCTTGAGCACCACGTGCCGGCCGCGTGCCTCGAGCCCGTGCTCTTCCACCATCCGGCGCACCGTCTCATAGATGCGCTGGTCATAAGCCGGCGCGCGCACAATCGAGACCATCGACGGAACGATCGGCCTTTTGTCGCCGCAGCCGGTCAGCACCGCGGTCCCCGCCGAGGCCGTCAGCCATTCGCGTCTGGTGAGTGTGCGCCGCATGGCTCAATCCAGGAAGAAGTCCCGCCCTTTTTCCGCCTCGGCGGCCAGCAGTCCGAGAGACGCATCCGGAAGCGTGCGGTTCTCGATCCCCACCGGATGGCAGTAGCCCGCCGGCAGTTGCCCATGCGCCAGCAGGCCCAGCCGCAACCAGTTCAGAGCGTCCGCCGAGCGGCACTCCCCCAGGAAGCGCCGGGCCACCGCCAGGCTGCGCTCCGTGCCGGGCGACCGCACTCCGCGCAGGGCCGCCAGCGCCATTCCCGTGGTTTCCGGGTAAGGGCCGGACTCGTATCCCAGGGCTCGCACCGACCCGTGATTCCATCCGCCTTCACGGCACATCCGCGCCAGCAGGAACCGCCGGCCCGAATCGATTCGTTCCCGGATCGCCGCCGACGGCCTTCGCCGGTACTCCTTATCCAGCGCCAGAATCGCCACAGAAGTCGGACCAACCCATGCCGCCGTATCCGGTATCCACGGCCAGCCGGCGAACTTCTCCTCGGGGGGCCTCGGGTTGCCCAGCAGCCACTCCCGCAACCGATACGTCAGCGTGGATTCCCGGCCCGTGGTTTCCAGCAGCCATCTGATGGCGCGAGCGTGCGCCCTCGCGCCAAGCTGCTCCTGAGGCAGCAGCGCCACCAGCGCGGTCACCCATGTGCTCTGCTCGACGCCGGCTTGCGGAGGCCACCCTCCGTCCCGCCGCTCTCTTGCCACAATCCATCGCAGGCCGCGCTTGGCCGGCTCCGTCTCTCCCGCCGCCAGCAAAGCCAGTACGGCGTAGGCCGTGGGTTCGGTCCACGACGAGCCGCGGACGTATGGCCAGCCGCCATCCCGATTCTGTTTGCCGGCAAGAATCCCAATCGCCATAGGGGGTACAGGGCCGGCGGGAGAACCCGCTGGGCATGAAATCTCCCGCCAGCCGCTTTTCGCGGGTGCTACCGGAAGACTCGACGCCTGCGCCGGCGCGACAACAACATGATGAGCGTGACACCCGCCCCCAGCCACATCGCTCCTTGAATCGCGAGGTTCATATCGTTCTCCTTTCATTCGTGATCGCTTGCCGGGGCCGCCCCGCGCCTCGGGGATTGCCCCGCAATTCCATCCAACCTTGCACCACGGTGCCGTTCCTCTTCGTTTCCCCCCGGCTTTACCCGCCCACTTGTCTCATCATGGGGAACAGATATTTGAAAATCTGTAAAATGCCAGGGCCCGCCGCCACGATCATCATCGACGGCAGAATGAAAAAGAAAATCGGGAACACCAGTTTCACGCCTACCTTGCCGGCGCGCTCTTCAGCCTCCTGCCGCCGGCGCGTGCGCAGAAAGTCCGAGTGGTTGCGCAGCGATTCGCCCATGCTCGTGCCGAAACGGTCGTTTTGAATCAGGATGGCCACCAGCTTGCTGATTTCCGGTTCGCCGGTGCGGTCCGCAAGATTGCGCAGGGCCTCCGAGCGCCGCTTGCCGGCGCGCATCTCCAGCGTCACCAGCGACAGCTCTTCGCTCAGCTCCGGGTGGCTCTCCTGAAGCTCGCGCCCCACGTGCTGGATCGCCTGGTCCAGGCCCAAACCCGCTTCCACCGAGACCACCATCAGGTCCAGCGCATCGGGCAGCGAGAGGCGGATGATGTTCTGCCGCTTGGCCACCTTTTTTTCCAGAACGAATCGCGGCAGAATCCACCCCGCGGCCACCCCGGAAGCCAGCAGGGCCAGCTTCATCATCGGGTTTGGCTCCATGCGGGATTCGAGCATCATGCACGGCACCAGCATCGCCAGGACGGCCACGATCTTCACTCCGTAGAGCACCGTCGGGGCGCTCTCGGAACGGTAACCCGCCCGGACCAACTGCGTGTGCAGATCCGCGGCCTCCGCTGCCGACGCCGGCACGTGGGCGCCGATCTGGTGCAGCACCGTGATCAGCGTGCTGGCCTCCGGCTCCTCGTCGATCGCTATGGTGCGCTGGCGCGAATCGTCGCCGATCACGGGTTTGCCGAGTTGTCTGAGGAAGCGGCCGGGCTTGTATAACACGCGGTACCCGGCCCACGTCATCACCGACATCAACGCCAGAAATGTGAGAGCGGAAAACGCCAGTGGATGTGCCATGTCAAACCTTGATGTTGATGATCTTCTTGATGAAAAAATTGCCCAGAATCTGGGCGACGATGGCGCCGCCGATCATCCACTTGCCGTCGGAATCCGCCGCCATGCTCTGCAAATACCCCGGCGCTACCACCAGCAGGCCCAGCATGGTGCCCACCGGCAGCAACGTCAGAATGCTCGCCGTGAGCCGCCCGTGCGCGCTGGCCGCCCTCACCTGCCCCTTCAAACGGAAGCGCTCGCGGATCACGTACGCCAGCCGCGTGAGAATCTCGCTCAGGTTGCCGCCCGTCTGCTTTTGCAGCAGCACCGATGAAGTGAAGAAGCGCACGTCGAGCAGCGGCACCCGCAAGCCGAAATTGCGCAGCGCCACATCCAGCGGCGCGCCCAGGTTCTGTTCGTTGAAGAGCGCGCGGAATTCCTGCCCCAGTGGGTCCGAGATCTCCTCGCCCACCATTTCCAGGCTGATGGAGAACGCATGGCCGGCCCGCATCGAACGCGAAAGAAAATCGAGCGCCTCCGGCAATTGCTCCTCCAGCGTATCCAGCCTCTTCTGCCGCTTGTGCCGCACGTACAGGTACGGCAGCGTCGAGCAAGCCAGGCCCGCTGTCACGGCCGTAATCGGGCCGTTCACCAGAAACGGAAGCATCGTGCCCAAAACCATCCCCAGCATCCCCGTTACCGCCATGCTGGCCAGCAGCCGCGTGGAAGACCAGTTCAAACCCGCCTGCTGGATCTGTTCCTGGGCGCGGCGCGTGAAGTGCAATGAAGCCAGCACGGCCCTGAATCCCGAGGGGCTCTCCGCACGGATCTCCTTCAGCAGGTTCTCCATTACCACCATCGGCTCGCCGGTGGCCGTGTGCAGCATCGCGGTCATCTGCGCCTTGCGCCGGGTGTCGAAGAACTTCAACCCAAAGCTCACCGCCAGCATGGTCAGCGCGAAGATCACCACGAACAAGAATATTGCGACTACCGGCATCAGTTGATCTCCACCACCGTCTGGAACAGTTGCGGCGGCATGTTAATGCCGGACGCTTTGAGGCGTTCGCAGAAGCGGGGACGGATGCCCGTGGCCCGAAACCGGCCCAGCACCCTCCCGGATTCCACAATCCCCGTCTTCTCGAATAGAAAAATGTCCTGCAGCGTGATCATGTCCTGCTCCATGCCGACCACTTCCGTGATGTGCGTTACGCGCCGCGACCCGTCGCTGAAGCGGGCCACCTGCACGAACAGGTTGACGGCCGACGCCACCTGCTGGCGGATCGAGCGCACCCCCATGTTCGAGTTGGCCATGCCGACCATCACTTCGAGGCGGCCCAGGGCGTCGCGCGGCGTGTTGGCGTGAACCGTGGTCAGCGATCCATCGTGGCCCGTGTTCATGGCCTGCAGCATGTCCAGCGCCTCTTCTGCGCGAACCTCGCCCACGATGATGCGGTCGGGGCGCATGCGCAGCGCGTTGATCACGAGCTGCCGGATGTGGATGGCGCCGACGCCCTCCACGTTGGCCGGCCGCGTCTCCATGCGCGCCACGTGCGTCTGCTGCAGCCGCAGCTCGGCCGCGTCTTCAATGGTCACGATCCGCTCGTCCTCCGGAATGTAGGAGGAAAGCGCGTTGAGCAGGGTGGTCTTGCCGGACCCGGTGCCGCCGCATATCAGGATGTTCAGGCGCGCCTTCACGCAGGCCTTCAGCAGTTCCAGCATGCCCTCCGTAAGAGCCAGCTTGGCCACCAGGTCTTCGCCTCTCATCCCCGTGCGTCCGAAACGGCGGATGGAAAGCAGCGGCCCGTCCACCGCCACCGGCGGTATCGCCGCGTTCACGCGCGAGCCGTCGGGAAGGCGCGCGTCCACCAGCGGCGACGATTCGTCCACCCGGCGCCCCACGCGCGACACCACCTTTTCAATGATGCGCAGCAGGTGAGCGTCGTCCTTGAATTCCACCGGCGTCCGGTACAGTTTGCCGGCGCGCTCCACGTACACCAGCCGCGGCGTGGTCACCAGTATGTCGCTCACGGTCGGATCTTGCAGCAGCGGCTCGAGCGGCCCCAGCCCGAACACCTCATCCAGAATCTCCTCGATGACACGGTCTTTTTCCACCAGGGAAAGGGGCGTCTTCTCTTCTTCCACCAGCTTGGCGACCGCCGCCCGGATCTCCACCCGCACGCGCTCCCCCGCCATCGATGAGAGCGCCTCCAGATTGATCCGGTCCAGCAGCTTTCTGTGCAGCGTGAACTTCAGCTCCTGGTATTCCGGCGTTCGCCCTTCTCGGTTGAAGAGACGGTTTACCCAACCCATCTCGTGGCCATCGCGGCCATCGCGGCCATCGCCCATTCTCGTTACTCTATCCGGTAAGGCAGACATGACGTTTGCGGCTCCTTAGCCCAGCCATCCGAAGTGTTTCTTGCCCTTCTGCTCTTCTTGCAGGCCGGCCAGCTTGGTAGCCAGCTTGGCTATCTGCCTGCCCAGCTCCGAGCCGCCGTCCAACATGCGGCCCTCCGCGTATGTTTCGTACAACCGCTGATAGTCGTTCGGTATCATGCAGAAAATCCGGACGCCCAGCATCTTTTCCAGTTCATCGGGCGTAATATCCAGCCGCCTGGGCGTACGGTTGAGGATCAGCCGGATGCGGTTTTTTCCATATCCGCTGTCCAGAAGCGTCTGAATAATCTGTTTGGATTGGTGCAGCGCCGGAACCTCCAGCGTGGTCACCAGGCAGGCCTCGTCGATCTCTTCCAGCGCGGACATCGAGATGCGGCTCAGGCCCCGGC
Organism: Bryobacteraceae bacterium; assembly: GCA_049515735.1. Lineage (GTDB taxonomy): Bacteria > Acidobacteriota > Terriglobia > Bryobacterales > Bryobacteraceae > Fen-178. The sequence goes on along the minus strand of JBEKTU010000035.1, from coordinate 21,827 downwards.
CCAGGTCCATCAGGCTCCAGTCGTAGTTGGGCCGGGCGAACGCCACCACGTGCCGGATCTGGTCGCCGCTGGGCTGCTGTCTGGCAGCCAGCACCAGCGGCGACGCCATGATCTCCACCCCCGGAATCCCATTCGAGACCAAGGCTTTCCAGTAATGAATGTCCAGCCGGTGCAGATTGTTGACCGCGTCCAGCACGGAGTACACGGACTTGGTCTTGGTGATGAACCCCACCATCCCCGAGTCCATGTCCAGGTCCATCAGCAGAACCTTTTGGTTTAGCCGCCCCAGCTCCGCGGCCACGTGGCACACCAGCGTGCTGGCGCCGCATCCGCCCTTCGCGGAGAAGAAGGCAAATCCCTTGCCGCCGCTTTTGGTGCCCGACTCGCGCCGCCGGCTGCGCTCCGCGGAGCGTCTTTCCAGCGCCCTCTTCAGCGGGTCGCGAAGCGGAGGAACCAGGTATTCATTGATTCCCGCGCGCAGCGACGCCAGGATCGGGTTCGCCTCGGCGCTGGTGTTCAAGGCGATGATGATCGGGTCGCCCACCGCGCTCCGGATGGAAGCGGCCAGCCCTTCCAACGGCTCCTTCCAGTTGCTGATATCGATCAGAACCACATCCGGCCGCATGCGCTCCAGGCGATCCAGAAAATTGGTCACATCGCCGACGTCCTGGTGTTCCACGATGACGCGGAACGGCAGCTCCGAAAGAGCCGCCTGCGCCTGTTCCCACAGGTCCCGGTTTTCGATCGCCAGTCCGATCGTCAGCGGGTACATGCTAAGCCTCCGGGCCCGCGCATCATTGGCTGTTTCCTCCGGACCCGCCGCCCGACGGAGGCGCCTGGGCCGGAATCGGCGCCGGCTGCCGCACGGGCGCGGCTTCCTTATTCGCCGCGGGAGCATTCGCCGCCGGAGCGGCCTCTTCCTGCTTAGGTTGCGGCGCCAGTTGTTCGATGGGGATGCTTTGCAGGTGTGGCTGCGCCGGCACCGGCCCGGTCTTGTCGATCCCCGGTTGCTGCATCGGCACTGCGCTGTTCTCTTTCATAAACGGCCCTGGATAGTTCAAATCCGGTACCGGCTGTCCCGCCTGTATCGGCCGTACCACTTCCGGCGTCACGATCACCATCAGCTCGTTATTGCTCTTCGTCCGGTTGCGGGACTGGAACAGCTTCCCCAGCAGTGGGATGTTGGACAGGCCGGGGATCTTGCTGAGCGTTTCCGTCATCTCCTTGTCCAGCAGTCCGGCAATCACGAAGCTCTGCCCGCTTTCCAGTTCCACCTCCGTCTCGACCTTCCGCGTTGTCAGCGCCGGGATCGTGTATCCCTCGAAGCTCAAGGCGTTGGAGTAATCCAGCCCGCTGACTTCCGGCGCCACCTTCAGCCGGATGGTGCCGCGCGGCGTGATCACGGGCAGGAAATTGAGGCGAATCCCGTACTCCCGGAACGCGATGGTCACTGTGCCCACGGCGGCGCCGCCCTGAACCATGGGGTATGGAAACTCGCCGCCGGACAGGAAACTTGCCGGCTTGCCGTTGATCGCCAGCACATTCGGCTCGGCCAGCGTTTCCAGTAGTCCTTTGGTTTCCAGGGCCTGGATGGCCGCTCCCAGGTTGAGGTCATTGCGAAACAGGAAGATGTTCAGCGCGTTGGAGAGGCTGAAGGTGCCGGTCTGGTTTACGGCCAGCCCGGGGAACTGCCCCGTGGTGATCGAGGTGCTTTGGTTCAATGCGGTGCTGGCGAGGTCCACGCCCAGTTCCGAGCTGGCCGTGCGATCCACGTCGGCGAACCGCACCTTCAGCAGGATCTGGGTCTCCGCCGGCGGCACCTCCACGCGCAGCAGGTTCACGGTCTTGCCCAGAGTGGCCGCTATCGCCACCACGCGTTCCGCCGCGATTACGTCCTTCACCGCGCCCCGCAGGAAGGCCGTGTCGTTGTCGAAGGTGACGTTGATATCGGAGTCCGGAAACTCGCGCGCAATCTGTTCGCGCACCGCCTCCAGCTTGAGGGGGCTCATCCGCACCGTCAGGTCGTACACCAGGCGGTTGCCGTTCTGTTGCCACACGATCAGCGATGTCTCGCCCGGACCTTTGCCGTTGAGCAGAACTTCCTTGGGGTTCACCGCCACGGCCTCCACCAGGTCCCCATCGGCCACCGAAACGCGCTGGATGTTCAGCGGGCTGTCGATGATCAGCGACTTGCCTACCGTCACGGTCAGCTTCGCGGGCCCGGAAACGTTCTCCTGCTGGACTGGGGGCCCGATTTCGGATGCGCTGGCGGGCCGCTCGGAAAGCAGCCACACCAACGCCGCCGCCAACAGGATGCGTGCCATCTGCCCGAGCCGTGCCACTTACTTACCCTCCCCGCTGTTTTCGAATTTGGCTTCGGCCTTCTTACTGCCCGAGATGAGTTCCATCACGAAGGGCGCCTCCTTCTTTGGCGGCTCTTCCACCACCGGCTTGGGCGCCGCCCGGCGCGGGCGGGCCGGCTCGTTCTCTGCGGGCTGAGGCATTCTCACCTTGCCGCCCGTGAAGAGTTGCGCCATCGCGGTGCCCGGCGTCTGCGTCGTCTGGCGATCCAGCGGATTGCGCAGAACGAGCTGGATGGTGGTCTGGTTGCTGGCCAGGCTGAGCTGTTCCGCCTGTTCCGGGGTCACCAGCAGATTCACCACTTGAACCATGGTGGGTTTGCCTTCGGCATCTTTCTTGAAGTCCTGGCCCGCCGAAAGCACCTCGATGTTCTGCATCAGCGTCCTGGTGAGCGTGCCTTGGTTGCCGTTGCCGCCCGGGGAGTTTCCCGAAATCAGAACGTCGACGCGCATCCCCGACACCACGAATCCCGACACCCCCACCACCTCATTCACCCGCACCGCCACCGCGCGCATGCCTTGCGGGATCATGGCGGCCAGGCCGCCTCCCGCGCCCTTGGGGGCCAGGCGCGACTCGATCATCGGCTCCTTGGCGTAGATTGCCGTGGTGACGCCGCGCCCCACCAGGTCCTGAGGCCGCGTCGTCGCCCCCGCCGGGACCTCGCCGGGCCAATCCGCAATCTTGATGTCGTCTTCGCGCAGAATCCTGCCCACTTCCAGATCCTTCGCGGCCAGCGCAATCCGCACCGACGATGCGGCTGCCTTGGCGGTCTCGGATTGGTGGACCAGCAGCCGGTAAAACACCGTGCTAATACCCAATGCCACGATAAACGCGAAGATCAGAACTCCGACAAATCTCTTGTTCATACTCGTTCCCCGTTCCGCCACGCTGGAAGAACCGGCGCCGGGTGCCGGCAACGATTCCTCCCTTGGCCGTCAGCCCCGCCGGCCATCGGCGGTGGCTTCGGCCAAATCGGGCGGCGCTCCCTTCCGGGTTAGGCTGCGGCCGCAACGCGTCTCCTTTACTCCTACTCCTTGGCGGTACGCGTTGCGGCCCTTCGCAGCCCCTCCCATTCTCCGGGCCACTGACCTGAGCGGAGCAAACCGGTTGAAGCCGGACACCCCGCATGCCCCCTCGCGGGTCCTAGCTGGCGTTAGTGTTGGCCGCCACGAGCTGGCTGTTGGTGGTCGACCAGATCCCCTTGATGCTGTTGCCGGCGCCCAGAAAGAGAGCCGCCGACGCCAGCGCCACGAACGCCATGAGCAGGCTGTACTCGATCAGGTCCTGCCCCTGTTCGTCCTTCCAGAAACTACGCAGATACGTCATTTTATTTACTCCTAAGTTATGCGTTTGGTTTTCGTGATCTCCCGATCACTCGCCTCGGTTTTCGTGACCTCTCGATCACGGCCTTTGCCGCCGCCGGTAGCGGCGGAAATCGATTCGCGTGCGGTCTTTTGCGCCGGCCGGAACACCAGCGCCACGCCGTCGTCATAGACTACGCGCCAGCGGCTGGATTCCTTCAGCGCCCCGGCCAGCGGCGCGCTGGGGGGCAGCAGAATCGTGTCCACGCCGAAACCGTTCAGGGTCTTTTCCCAGTCGTATCTCACGTTCAGGACGTCGGCGCACTTCTGTTCGAAATCGTCGCCGTAAAAATCGCTGCGGCCGTCCACAAAAACTTTGGTGCGCGGATAGAGCCGGTAAATGAGGTAGTCGCCCCATTGGTCGAACGTGAAAATGCGCGCCGAAGGATCGCTGCGCAGCGTCTCGATGGCCGCCGCCGGGTGCGATTTCGGATCGAATTCCGCGCGGAACAGCTTGGGCGGCGAGGGCGCATACAGCAGCGCGGCCACCACCGCGGCGCCCGCCACGCTCGCCAGGTGCCAGCGGGGAAGGTCGTCGGTGGCGCCCGTTTCGGCTGCTATCAGGTTGAATTTCCGCGCCGCGCTCCGCAGCCACTCCGCCACCTGCAGCTCCGGCAGCCGCGCCAGCCATTCTTCCATCGCTCCGGCCACCAGTGGCGCCGCCGCGATCATGAAGATGGGAACGTTGCGCGCGGCCAGTAGCGCCGCGTGCCCCCACATCGCCAGCAGCAGCGGCTCCGTGAAGCTGCCCCTCGACACGTACCAGAACGCCGCCGCCGCGCTCATCATGAGCATGCTCTCGAAGAAAATCGCCGCCGGATGGTGGAAGCTCAGGGAAAGAAACTCCATGATGTGCTGCGACTGGTACGGATCGCTCACGTACTGCCACACGTGCACGTGCAGGCGATAGAAGTACGGATTGGCCAGGCTCGCCGCCAGGCAGCCCGACGCCGACAGGAAGTACCGGCCCGCTCTCCGCCCGGCCAAACCCCGCTCTTTGCCGTCCGCCGAGAATGCCGTTTTCAGCAGCTCGCCGCCGCCGTAGGCCGCGATCATGAGAATGCCGACGAAGAATCCGCCGTGCAGGTTCGTCCATAGAATCGTGGCCGCCGGCAGAAGCGCCAGGTACGGTACCCCGGCCACGTGCGTGCGCCCGTCCCGGACGCGTTCCAGCGCGCCGTAGAACAGCACCACGAACAAAAGCGTGAACAGGTGCGGCCGCGCCAGCCAGTGAACCGAAGACGCCGCCGCCGCCACCATGGTCACCGCCAGCGCCACGATGGCGTTCGACTTCCGCCGCGCCAGCCGGAACAGCAGCGTGAAAACCGTCGCGATCAGCAGGATGCTCAGGAGCACCACCGCCGCCAGGCCGCCGCGGCTGTTCAGCCAGGCCCACAGCACGTCCGATAACCACTCCCACGCGTACCAGGCATCGCCCGCTCTGGAATATGAAAAAATGTCGCGCGCCGGTACCCCGTGGTTGGCCACGATCCACTCGCCGGTTCGAATATGCCAGCCCGTGTCGCAGTCGCTCAGCAGCGTCGTGGCCCCGTCCATGCGCACGAACAGGAACACGATCGGCATCAGGAACGCGAAGTCCGCCAGCGACGGCAGCAGCTTGACCGCGAATTGGGGCCGTTGCGCTTCCATAACCAATCACGCCATCCAGGAACCCGCCAGTGGTTGCAGCGCCTCCATCGCGCGAATTCGGTCGTGAAACGAGCGGAAATCCATGTAATTCACCTGCAAAGCCACGCGCGGATAACCGCCGTCCCCGGTCGAGGTTCGCGTCACCATCCCCTGGCAATGGATGCACTTCTGCCCGAAACCATGGTTGGCCGGCAATTCGATTTCGACGGTCACCACTTCACCCACCAGCGGCACGGGCACCGCCGTTTCGCCTTCTCCCCGCCAGGCGACCAGGATCCCGCTTCGGCTGATGTTTTCCGTGTGCATCGCACTCCGCGTCCACAGCGCCGGCGAGGTGACATGGCACCGGAGCTTAATATCGATTCGCGGGCTCTCGCGCCTGTTGATGGTTTTCATTGCCGTGGTTAGACATCCGGAATTTACCGCGCAAATGCCCGTGTATCAATATCGTAAATGGGCTATATCGCGCTGTTGCCAAAGGTTATCAGAAAATAATCGCGAGCGGAAACGGGGTCGCCGGCAGGCTCAAAATCGAGGTTTTCGACCCTCAAAAATGGCCGATAATCGGTTCCAAATATACTTTTGAGAGGTTATTAGCCGGAAATTATCTACGATTTTTGGGCACGTCCGAAGTCTGCTTCAAGACGGTGTTCTTCATTTCATAACTTATTGATAATAAAATAAATATACAACAGAAACCCTGGACCGCCGGCCTCTGAAAATGCGTGTTGATCGCGGTTAATATCGGAGTTTTGCATGGCAATAGCGACAATTTATCCTTGACAACCGAAGTAAATAAGTCGACAATGCTGGAGAAAACAGTCTTTTTAATTTGTGCAAATTTCCAAGGTTTATTGCATGAATTATCGTGAATATCTGGATTGGCTGTTCGTAAAGGTGGAGAATTATGACGCGGATTCTTCTTTATAGCGATGAACCCATTTTGGCCAAAGGCCTCGAGTCGGTGCTCCGGCAGGTCGAGGGTTTTGAGCTGTTGCCGACATGCGGCGCGGTCGCCGGCCTCATGGAACAGCTTGCGCAGGGATCCCCAGACCTGGTCCTCATGGATTTGACGCCCGAAATCACCTTCGCCGTGCTCACGGAAATGAAGCACGCCATGACGAATTGCAAAATCGTCCTCTGGGTGAATTCTATTTCCACCGAGCTGGCCTTTCAAGCCATGGGCTTGGGCGTGCGGGGCATCCTCCGCAAGACCTTGCCCACCGAGCTCCAGGTGAAGTGCCTCCAGAAGGTCCAGGCGGGCGAGCTCTGGTTCGAGAAGGCTCTCACCGACAGCTTCCTGTGCGCCCGCCGGGTGGCTCTCACCCAGCGCGAAGGGCAGCTCGTGAGCCTCCTTTCCCAGGGTCTCAAGAACAAGGAGATTGCCACCACCCTCATGATCTCCGAGGGCACTGTGAAAGTTTATCTTTCACGGCTCTTCCAGAAGGTCGGGGTTAAGGACCGGTTCGAGTTGGCGCTTTTCGGCTTGAAGAACCTCACCACCGGACAGATCCCGGTCGGCGACAAGGGCCGCCGCGCCGGCGCCATACCCGGCCTGCGCTCCCTGGTGCTCGATAAGCCGGTCGAGCGGGCGGAAGTGCCCTCCCGGTTTCCCGCCCCTCTGCGCGCCGTGGCGTCGCGCCATTACTGAGACCCAAGCTCTCAGCCATCAGCTTTCAGCTAAAACAGCGCCGTCCACGTGGCCTTAGCTGAAAGCTGATCGCTGATAGCTGATAGCTACTGCACCGGCAGCAGCACGGTGTTGCTTTGCTGCCCGTTGATGCTGACGCTCAGCGAGGCATTGGTTGCCGATGGTACGCCCGTGCCATCGCTGAGCCGGAATTGCACCGCATCCACTGCCACGCTCCCCGGTGCGGCAAACGCGTTTTCGGCCGCGATCGCGGCGCCGCCCACCTGCACGCTGGCTGCATCCAGCAGCACGTAAGGCGGCGTCTGAGGAACGGCGAATCCCACCGGCCGTATGGGGTTGGTCGGCCCGAAGCCCGTTCCATAAACCGTCAGCAACTCCCCGTGCCCCGCCGGGGAAGCCAGCGTCACTGCCGAGCCATCCTCGTGCAGCGCCACCGCGAAGGATTGCCCGTTCACCAACTGCTCGAAGAGCCCCGGCGCATCCCGAACCACCGTGAAGCTGGCGTTCACGTTCGGCTGTCCTTGAGCGCTCACCGTCAGCGTCTGCGGGCCCAGGGTCAAATTGGCCGGCAGCTCGGCATTGATCTGCAAGGGTGAGACGAAGAACAGCGGCAGTATGCTGTTGGCCACCGTTACCACCGTGCCGCTCAGCGTTTGCGCCAGTGGGCTGCCCGGCCCGGTAACCACCGCGGAGGCCAGGTTGGCGCCATAAATCGAAATCACCGATCCCGCGGCCACTCCCGCCTGCGGCGTGTTGCCCGCGCCGTTTTGCACCCCCGTCGGAGCGATGTACGGCACCGTGGCGAACAGCGCTGCCACCGTTCGCGGCACGTTCATTGCCACCGCGCCCGAAGGAGACGACCCGCTCAGGTCCCCGCTCCACCCCTGGAAACGATAGCCGGGCTGCGCCGTGACGCTCACGCTGACGGTCGTTTGGGAGGGGTAGTAGCCGTCGGGCGAGCCGGGCTGCACGCTCCATGCCGCGCTGCCGGCGGGGATCGCGGCGGTCGAAAGAAGGTTCATGGTCTGGTAATTCGCGCTGATGGCCACCGGGGTGCCGCTCAATGTCCCCACCCAATCGCCGGCCGGCGCAGGCGCGCTGCCGGTCCACCCGCTCATATCCGCGCGCGTGCCGGTTCCCAGCGGCACCGAGGCAGGCGCGCTTACACGCACCTGCGTGCCCACCGGGAACTGCATGTTGCAGGGCGTGCCGCAACTCGTGCCGTTCACCGTCACCGTCAGCCCCGCCAGCGGGCTGGTCACCGTCAGGGACCCCACCGGGTTATACGTGGCCACCAGCCGTACCCCCGAGCCGGGCGCGACCGCCGGCACGGTGAAGCTCTGCGTCGCCTGCCCGCCGTTCGACCAACTGGCAAAAGCCCAGATCCGGCCCTGCGAATCCGTCTGCTGCGCCGGCGCTTGCAGACTGTGGGTCTCGCCCGCGCCCCAAATGAAATTGTAGCTGGGCCAGTTGCTCTGGCCATCCACCGTGAGGCTCAAGCCCGGCGGCGACGTGGACAAGGTTATCGTAGCGGCCGGTGCGAAGGTCGCCGTCAGCGTGGCCGGCTCATTGAGCGCCGCCACCTGGTACGCGTGGTTTGCCGCGCCCCCGTCGCTCCAGGAAGAAAAAGCCCAGTAGTGCCCCACGTTGTCCATTTGCGGAGAGATGGTGCCCACGCTGTGAGTGGTGTTCATTCCCCAGTTCATCGTGATGGGCGTGACCACCGGCTCGCGGTCCGCCAGAACTTCCAGGCCAGCCGGCACAGTGGTCAGGTTGATCAGGCTCGCCGCCGCAAACATGGGGTACGCCGTAACCCCTGCTGCCATGGTCACCGTGTCCATAAACCCCTGAATCGCCTGGTTCTGCCCCGGCAGCCAGCCGACGAATATGAAACCTGGATTGGGAAATGCTAACAGCGTCACGCTGGAGCCCGCTCCCTCCCAAAGGTCCTGGTTGGAGTTGTACCCCACGTTATCGGCATAAATCACCCCGGGGCTGGCCTGGCAGGACACCTGGCCCCCGCATGAAAAAAAATTCAGGCTCAAATCGTATTGAATGGTGAAAACGGCTTGATATGCCCCAATGGAGGGGTTGGCCGTGATGACCATGGTAGTTCCAGTAAAAGTTCCGCCCGTAAATTGCCAATTCGTGAAAGTGCCTTGCGTTTTGCCCACCGTCTGGATGGGCTGAAATATCTGCAACGTATGTGAGCTGCCGTTGGGCCATACCGCACTCATGGTAGTTTGATAAGTTTGGCCATCCACGCTGAAATACAGGCCCGGTGGCATCGTCGAAACTTGCGTGGCCGTCCCCTCATCCTGCCCCTGACAGCGCGGGATAAGCTCCGCCGGTATCATTATTAAAGTAAGAATCCACAAGAATTTCGATATGGAATTTTTCATGGCCGCACGTTCCTGACGCCCGCAAACGCCCTGTAATGGCGCCCGGGCAGCCCTCTCTTCACGCCCGGAGTATACGCGCAAATTCACGAAAATACACGGCTAACTTTGGTAATGCGGCATTTATTAGCCATTTCGATTATTGAATCCGCCGCGCCAACGGCATTAAATCGTATCGTTCGAGTACACCTTTATGCGCCGGAACTACTGTCTCATCTCGATTTCGCTTGCCGCGGCTCTCGCCAGCGCGGTTGTGCCCTCGCGGGCGGCCACCTTCGGGACGGTTGTTCCGATCACTGGCTCCGCTTCCGACATTGCCCTCGATCAGTCTCGAGGTTTGCTCTATGTCGCCAACTTCACCGCCAACCGCATCGACGTCATGTCCACTGCGGATTATTCCATTCACAGCTCCATGAACGTCGCGCCCCAACCGGTCGCGCTGGCTCTCTCCTTCGATTCGCAGTTCCTCCTCATTGCCCACTACGGTAACTTCACTGCGCCCGAAACCGGCCAGAACCTCGTCACCCTCATCAACCTCAACACCAACACCCAACAGACGTTCGCGACCGGCGATCCGCCGCTCGGCGTGGCCTTCACCTCCGACGGCCAGGCCTTCATCGTCACCACCACCAGCTTTGTCGCCTTCGATCCCATTTCCGGGGCCATGATCGTCTTGGCCACTTTCGCCGATGTGGCCCAATCGCTCCCCGCTCCCCTGGCCACCTTTCCCTCCCAGGTGACCTCCGCCGAGCTGGCCATTTCCGCCGACGGCTCCACCGTCTACGGCATTGCCAGTAACTCCACCGGACAGGCCTTTTACCGCTACACAGCCAACGGGCAGATCTTGTATGCCATAGGCATTGTGGCCTCGCCCATTCCTTTGCCGCGCGTCAGCGTCGCCGCCGACGGCTCGTATTGCATGATCGGCCAGTATCGCCTGGACCCGTCCGCTATCGACTTGGCCCAATTCCCCAACTCGGTGACTTCCACCAAAATCGGCGGCGTCGCCATCGATTCGAAAAACGGCATCATTTACGCGCAGATCCTCACAGCGTCCTCGCAGACCTCCTCCTCAGCTATCCCCACTACCACACCGGCGGCATCGACGCCCCCCGCCGCGCCGCCGGTATTATCCCTCCTGGCCGCCGACAATCTGACCGTGCTCGACACCTTGTCCCTGCCCGAGAATATCGTCGGACGCGCCGTGCTGACCTCGGCCGGGGATGTGCTTTACGCTCTTACCGACAGCGGCGTCACGGTGCTGCCGGTCGGCAAGCTCAACCAGTATCACCGCCTGGCCGCTTCCCCCTCCGACCTCCAGGCGCCCGGCAGTTTCTGCAACCGCGCCGTCATCACCCAATACCTCACCATTACCGATCCCGGCGGCGGCAATACCGATTTCGAGATCGGCTCCAGCGTTACCGGCGTCACCATTTCGCCCTCTTTCGGCGTTACCCCCGCTACCGTGCAGGTTAGCGTCGATCCCAATGCCTTCATCAATCAGAACGGCACCGTCACCGTGCCGCTCACCATCGCTTCCGCCACCGCCGTCAACCTTCCCCCCGCCGTCCGCCTGCTGGTCAACAGCCGCAACCCCAATCAGCGCGGAACCGTGGTGGACGTCCCCGGCAACCTGGTCGACATTCTCGCCGATCCGTTCCGCGGCCGTTTCTACATCCTCCGGCAGGACCAGAATGAAGTGCTGGTGTTCGACGCCACCACCTACCAGCAGATCACCGCCCTGCGCACCTCCACCACTCCCACGCAGATGGCTATTACGTTCGATCAGAAGTACCTTCTGATCGGCCACGACAATTCGCAACTGGCATACGTCTACGATCTGGATACCTTCCAGCAGCAGCCGTCCATCACCTTCCCGCCAGGCCACTATCCCCGCTCCCTGGCCGCATCCGGCCAAGCCATCCTGGCCCTGGCGCGCAACGCCGGCGCGGGCGGTCCCGGTATGATCGACACCGTGGATTTTCCCTCCCATCGCGCTACCGCCCCGCCCAGCCTGGGGGTTTTCGTCAATAGCGTCAACCCCGGCGGCGTGCTCACGCCTTCGCCCAACGGCGGTTACGTCCTGGCGGCCATGCCCGACGGCAACGTCATGCTCTACGACGCCAGCGCCAATACCTTTACCGTTTCCAGAAAGGACCTGACCTCTCTCGGGGGCCCCTACGCCGCTTCCAGCTACAGCTCGTACGCCATCGGCAACAACCTCTTTAATGCGGCGCTGGTCCCCGTGGGTACATTGGAAACCGCTTCCGGCGCCCCTTCCGGGTACGCCTTCGTGAATCAGGCGGCGCTCCGCACCACGGCCTCGTCGTCGAGCAGCCCCGGCGTGATTGAACGCGTCAATCAGAGCGCCACTGTCAACCCTACCTCCATGGTCGAGGCGCCCCTGGTCCCCACCACCGCCTGGCCCTTCACTCGCACTCTGGCGCCGCTCCCCGACCAAAGCGCCGTCATCTCGCTCACGGTTTCCGGCTTCACCGTCCTTCCCTGGAATTATGATGCGGCCGTCGCGCCGCCCCAGATCACCAGTGTGGTGAATGCCGCCGATGGAACTCAGCCGATTGCGCCCGGCGGCCTCATCAGCGTCTACGGCCAGCAATTGAGCCCTGTCAACATTGCCACCCAGCAGATCCCGCTGCCTACCGCGCTGGGCGAATCGTGCCTCACCGTCAACGGCGCAGCGGTGCCCATGCTCTTCGTCTCCAGCCAGCAGATCAACGGACAGTTGCCCACCACCGTGAATGGCAGCGCCACCATGACGCTCTACACTCCCGGCGGCATCAGCAATAACTTCTATCTCTCCATCTCACCCGTCGCTCCCAGCATCTTCCTCACTGGCACCGCCGGGCCGTTGACTGGCCTCGCAACCGTCTATCGCGACGATAACGGCCAGCTCATCACCCCCACCAATCCCATCCACGCCAACGACATCATTACCATCTACGCCACCGGCATGGGCCTCACTTCGCCTCTGGTGACTGCCGGCATGCCCGCGCCCGCCAATCCGCTGCCCAATACCGTGATCCCCGCGACCGTCACCCTGGGCGGGGTTTCACTGAGCGTCCTGTACGCCGGCCTGGTGCCGGGCGAGATTGGCGTCTACCAGGTCAATGCCTCGGTTCCTTTCGGCGTGCCGCAAGGCATGAGCATCCCCCTGGTGGTCGCCCAGGAGGGCTATTCCACCACGCTTAGCGTGCGCGTAGTCGACTAACAACGGATACAGGAGATTCACATGAGGAAACCCGCATTATCGATCTTGGTCTTAGTCGCCGCTGCCGTCGTCTGCCGCGCCCAGCAGTGGGAAGTTGGAGGCATTGGCGGCGGCGGATTCTTGAGCAACGTCGCCGTGGCCGGCCCCGTCGGTTCGGCGACCGCCGGATTTCAGACCGGCGCTGCCGTCGGCGCGTTCTTTGGCAACAATCTCTATGGCCATGTCGGCGGCGAGTTGCGCTATGCGTATCTCCAAAGCAATCTCCAGCTCGCGAGCGGCGGCTCCACCGTCTCCTTTGCCGGCGCCGCCCACGTGGTGCATTATGACTTGATCCTTCGCACCACCCCCCGCCGCTCGCGCGTGCAGTTCTTCGCCGCCCTCGGCGGCGGCATGAAAATCTTCCGCGGAACCGGCGCGGAGGCGGCTTATCAGCCCCTCAGCCAGTTCGGCTACTTCACCAAAACCCAGGCCCTCAAGCCCATGGCCAGCGTGGGCGGCGGCATGAAGTTTTTCATTGCCCGCAGGGTCTTTCTGCGCACCGAGTTCCGCGACTACATCACGCCCTTCCCCAAGGAGTTGATCGCTCCCGCTCCCAACGCGAAATTTGGCAGCATTCTAAACGATTTCGTGCCCATGGTGGGCCTCAGCTACGAATTCTGACAACGAACCGACAACGAACCGGCTCCTTCCTTGCTCCGGCTGTGGCGCGATTGTCGTCACAGCCGGATTTTTTTGTCCGAGGTGTTCTGGAACTCAGCCGTTCATTCGAGTGGCCGGAATTAAAGCCCCTGGGCAATTCGTTTTCGTGCCACGAAAGCCAGTGCCGGCAGGACGGTTGCCAAAAGGATCACTGAGGATGGCTCGGGCACGCTCGTCGTGGTCAGCGGGTCTGGCGTCAGCCCCCAGAAGGAGACCGCACCGCCCGTGACCCCTGTGACAAGGGTCCCGGCCGCCGTGCTCGTGTTCAACGTGTAGACGTCAAGCGGGCTCGCGCCCGCCCATAGTGCGCCGCCTTCGCTCACTAGTGCGCCCACAGCGAACCCCTGGCTCCCGATTAGCGTTGCCTCGCCCGTCGTCGTGCTCAACGAATACAAGTTGTAACCACCGGCGAAATACAGCGTGCTCGATCCCGTTGACATGCCTATTATGCCGAAGCCGGAGGTGAAGCCGGTGGGTCCGATCAGCGTGGTGGCGCCGGTTAACGGGTTCACCTGATAGAGATCCGTTACCCCAACATTCACAGCGTAGAGGCCAGTTGTCGTGGAACCAGTATCGTTGTATTCGATCGATCCGGTGCCTATTTCGGTAAGGCCCCCATTCGCCAGGTTCACCTGATACAAAATGTTGGAGTCCAAAAGGCCACCGTAAATGTTGCCGCCGATCGTTCCCAATCCGGAGAGCAACTGGCCACTGTTGCCAAGTTGGGTGAACACGCCCGTGTTGAGATCGATGGTCCCAAACTGATCCGACCCCGTAGACATGTAGGCCATGTCGTCTGCCCTCGCAGCCGACTGTGACCCGACAAACAAAAGGACTCCTGCAACCGCGGTCCCGAGCATCCGCACACTCTTATAGACTTCCACGCGCATCTGATTCCCCTCCGAAAAACTCCTAGGCAATTACGCTGCCGAAGACAAACAACTGAAAAGGAAGCATTATCGTGATGGAGGTAAGCAAACGAAGTGCGAAAAAGGAAACAAATTTGCCGCCCTATCCCAAGTTTTGGGATTCCAGTCACAGCCCGTCTCACTCATTCTTCCCTTTCCTTCCCATCACTTACAGCCGGCAATTTCAGAGTCAAGCCCCTCCTCATGCCATCCTCAAGTCGGAGGGTAATACTCCCATGTCTCGTCCTGTCTCCCCGAAACAACTCGCCGCCAACCGCGCCAACGCCGGCAAATCCACCGGCCCCCGCACCCCTGAAGGCAAGCTTCGTTCCGCCCAAAATGCCCGCAAACACGGCTTCACCGCTACCACCTTCGCCGTCGTCCGCCTCGAAGACCTCCAGGAGGTCGCCCATCTCAGAGAAGATCTCATCGCCCTCTACCAACCCGTCAACTCCCAGGAGATCTTCGCCCTCGAGCGCGTGGCCCTCGCCCAGCAGTCCATCCTCCGCGCCGCCCGCTTCGAATCCGGCTTCTTCACCACCTGCCTCAACCAGTCCTTCGGCGCCGACGGAAGACCCCTCCTCCCCATGAACTCGGAATTCGCCGGGGATATCGAAATCACCAGGTCCCAGAACCGCACTTTCATGCTGGTGGATGGCTTCCACCGCCTGGCCCGCCAAGGCAACGGTTTTGCCCTGCTGCTGCGCTACCAGGCCCAGGCGGAGCGCCAGTACCGCCGCGCCATCGAGGAGTTCGAGCGCCTCAAAGCCCTGCGCGACGAATTACCCATCGAACCTATTTACGAAACCGAGCCCGACCCCCAACCCGAACCACTTGAAGATACTTCCACCCACTGCGAAGCGAGCCCATTTCCCCCCGAACGCCCCGCTCCCGTGCCGGCCTTTCCCTCGGCCCCTGGCCCCCGGGCCCCGGCCCCTGACCCCTTACTTGCGATATCGTAACGGATGGATGGCCGACTCCTGCATCCGCGCGCGCAACCTCTCCAAGGTCTATACCTCGGGCGGTTCCGACCTGGTGGTTTTCTCCGACTTGAACCTCGATGTCGAACCCGGCGAGATGCTCGCCCTAGTGGGCGAATCCGGCGCCGGTAAGTCCACCCTCCTGCATCTTTTGGGCGGTTTGGACCGGCCTTCGAACGGTACGATTCATTACGGCAGTACCGAGATCTCGCAGCTCGCCGATTCCGAACAGGCCGATTTCCGTAATCGGGAAATTGGCTTCGTTTGGCAGATTCACTATCTCCTGCCGGAGTTTACCGCGCTCGAGAATGTCATGATGCCGTTGCTGATTCGCGGCTGGCCCCACGCCCGGGCCGCTTCCGAATCGCTGGCCAGGTTGGATGAGGTGGGGCTTCGCGCGCGCGCGTCGCACCGCGCCGGTGAATTATCGGGCGGGGAACAGCAGCGCGCCGTGCTCGCCCGGGCATTGGTCGGCCAACCCTCCGTCCTGCTCGCCGATGAACCCTCCGGGAACCTGGACTTCCGCACCGGCGAGATGATCTTCGAACTCCTCGCGGGCCTTCACCGTTCCCATCGGCTCACCTCCGTCCTGGTCACTCACAACCTCTCGTTTGCGCGGCGTTGCGACCGCGTCTTGAGCCTGGAAAAAGGCGGCCTGGTGCCGCTGGTACCAATAAACTCGCATCCTGCCGGCCAGCCGGAGTATCTTTAGAGTAGGGGGCCACATTCGTTATGTTTGAGCGATACACCGAGAAGGCGCGCAGGGTCATCTTCTTCGCGCGCTACGAGGCCAGCCAGTTCGGCAGTCCCTACATCGAAACCGAACACCTGCTCCTCGGCCTCCTGCGGGAAGACAAGGCTCTGGCCAACCGCTTCCTGCGTTCCCACGCCGCTGTCGAATCCATCCGCAAGCAGATCGAGGGACACACCACCATCCGCGAAAAAGTTTCCACTTCCGTGGATCTCCCGCTCAGCCATGAGTGCAAGCGCGTGCTGGCCTACGGCGCCGAGGAGGCCGAGCGCCTCAGCCACAAACACATCGGCACCGAGCACCTGCTGCTTGGCCTGCTGCGCGAGGAAAAGTGCTTCGCCGCCGAAATTCTCCACGAGCGCGGCCTGCGCCTCTCCACCATCCGCGAAGAGTTGGCCCGATCGCAGAGTGAGAAAGTCGCGTCCGCGCGGCCCAAGGAAAGCTCGCTGCTGGCCGAATTCAGCCGCGACCTCACCCAGTGCGCCATGGATAACACGCTCGACCCGCTCATCGGGCGCGACTACGAGCTCGAGCGGGTGGTCCAGATCCTGTGCCGCCGCACCAAGAACAATCCCGTCCTGATCGGCGAGCCAGGCGTCGGCAAGACCGCCATCGTCGAGGGCTTGGCGCAGCGCATCGCCGAGGGCGACGTGCCATCCTTCCTGGCCGACAAGCGCATCCTCGCGCTGGATCTCTCTCTGATCGTCGCCGGCACCAAGTACCGCGGCCAGTTCGAAGAGCGCCTCAAGACCATCATGAAGGAGCTCATGGAGAACCAGAATGCCATCATCTTCATCGATGAGCTGCACACCCTGGTGGGCGCCGGCTCGGCCGAAGGCTCCCTCGACGCCGCCAACATCCTGAAACCGGCCCTCTCGCGCGGCGAAATCCAGTGCATCGGCGCCACCACGCCGGCCGAGTTCCGGAAGTCTATTGAGAAGGACCGCTCCCTCGAGCGCCGCTTCCAGGCCGTCAAGGTCCCCCCGCCCAGCGAGGCCGATGCCGTCAAAATTCTGTTCGGCATCAAGGACCGCTACGAGAAGTTTCACGCCGTGGCCTACACCGACGATGCCATCGAAACCGCCGTCTACACCTCCAGCCGCTACATCCCCGACCGCTACCTGCCGGACAAGGCCATCGACTTAATCGACGAAGCCGGCGCGCGCGTGAAGCTGCGCCAGACCACCCTCCCCGCCGACCTGGCCGACATCCAGAAGCGCATCAAGTTCATCGTGCACCGCATGGAAAACGCCATCGCCAACCACGAGTTCGAAAAGGCCCGCTTCTACTCCGACGAGGAGCGCAAAGAGCGCGAGAACATGCGCCAGCTCCGCGAAAAGTACAACCTCGACGACTCCTCCACCGGCTGCGTCACCAAGGACGATATCGAAGACGTGGTCTCCCGCTGGACCGGCGTGCCCATGACCTCCATCAAGGAGGAAGAGATCGCCAAGCTGCTGCGCATCGAAGAGGAGCTGCACAAGCGCATCATCAGCCAGGAGAAGGGCATTTCCGCGCTGGCCCGCGCCATCCGCCGTTCCCGCGCCGGGTTGAAATCGAGCGCCCGCCCCGCTGGTTCGTTCCTCTTCCTGGGCCCCACCGGTGTGGGCAAAACGGAAGTGGCGCGCGCCCTGGCCGCGTTCCTGTTCGGCAGCGAGAAGAGCCTGGTGCGCTTCGACATGTCCGAGTACATGGAGAAGCACTCGGTCTCCAAGCTCATCGGCTCGCCTCCCGGCTACGTGGGCTACGAAGAGGGCGGCCAGCTCACCGAGCGCGTCAAGCGCAACCCGTACTCCATCATTTTGCTGGATGAAATCGAGAAGGCCCACCCGGACGTCTACAACATCCTGTTGCAGGTGTTCGAGGATGGCCAGTTGACCGACGGTCTCGGCAACCAGGTGGATTTCAAGAACACCATCATCATCATGACCTCCAACCTGGGCGCACGCTACCTCGAGAAGCGCAGCAACCTGGGCTTTCAGGCGCCCCAGGGCGAAGGCATCCCCTCCAAGGTCGAGGACATGGTCCGCGCCGAGGTGAAGAAGGCCTTCAATCCCGAGTTCCTGAACCGCCTCGACGAAGTGATTCTGTTCACCTCGCTGATGGATGACGACCTCATCAAGATCATCGACCTGATGGTGGAGCAGATCAACGTCAACCTGGTCGCCAAGCAGGTGAAGATCCGGCTGGCGCCCGACGCTTCCAGGTACATCCTGGAGAAGACCTGCGGCGACCGCAGCTACGGCGCCCGCCCGTTGCGCCGCGCCTTGCAGAAGTACATCGAGGACCCGCTCTCCGAATCTCTGATCCAGGGCACGCTGCCCCGGCCCTCCGAGCTGGAGGTTTACCTCGGCGACACCGGCATCTACTACCGCCAACTGGCTGGTGAAGGCGAAGCCGCCGCGGTCACCGCGGGCGGCCCGGCCGAGCCGCCGGCAGGGACGCTTCTGTACACGTTCTAAACTCTTTCTACTCCACCGGCTTTGCCCGGCGGGCAATCTCGACGATACTGTCCAGCTTCTCGCTGATTTCGGGATCGAGCCGGCCGTTCGGCACGAATCGAGCCAGCGTGTGGTAGTCGGTCTTCTGCATCAGGTTCCGAATACCAAGCTTCTCGAAGTATTTTTGAAATACGGGAACGAGAAAGTCATCACTGGCCTTTATGTCTGGTGAAAAGGCGGCTGGCAGACCCAACACCGCCCGAGCCGATGTTACCTCGTTCATGGCCTCCTGCATCGCTATCCGTTGGCGGTCGCGCTCCGCAGCCTCGAACAGCGGGCCAGCCTCGCCGCTGGCCTGCTCCGCATACGCGATGAGGGTCTCCGTATAGCACAGGTAGTTCTCAATCTCTCTGCGCCGCCATTTGAGTTCCCGAAGCGGCCCTGCGTCCCGTAATTCCTCTGGAATGGAATCGAACAGCGCCAACCCGGCCAAGTCCGGCTTTGCTTCTCGCAAACCATAGAAGTGCTCCCGGGCTCTAGCCGGCTGGTTGGCGACATAGTGGACAAATGGCTGTTCCAGGACTGACATCGCGGGATGCTTGAGCAACTCCGCAAAAGCTCGAAGTATGGCCAGGTCGGTGGAGCCTTCCAGATAGAACACCCAACCTGTCTGCTCTGCCTGATAATACTGGTCGAAGCCAATCGCCCTCAGCGACTTGAGAACCTGGGTTCCACGATCGTCGATTCGATGCGGCTTGCCTACGAAGGCGACCACTACGTCGCGATCGGCCGCCTCATTCAGAATCACCTCGGAGTGACTCGCGGCAATGACCTGACAATCGCGCATTTCGGCCGTCTGGGTCAGAATCTGATAGATCTGCCGCTGCCGCAGAATTTCCAGATGGGCATCTGGTTCATCGAGGAGCAGAACGGTCCGGGGATGGGTATATAGATGAGCGAGAAGAAGCAGGGTTTGCTGCAAGCCCCTCCCGGAAGACGCCAGGTCCAGCTCGGCGCCAGAAGCCTCGTGGTAGGACATGGTGATCTGGCCGCGCTCGGCGATGTACTGGGGCGGGTTCAGACTCACCCCGAACAGCTTCCTGATCTGAGAGACCAACTCATTCCAACTGGCCTGGTCTGGGTTCGAGGATATTTGGTAGCACAGATTTCGCAGGACCTCAGCCGTGCGTCCTTCGCCAATCCGCACATCCACGGCGCCGGTGTCAAGCCGGTCTTCGGTGGCCGCCAAACCGGACATCGGCGGCAGAAACGCCACTCGCACCGGAGCCGCCGCGGGCGGCACCGGCATGCGCTCCGCTTGCCTGTCTTCGGTCATTCGCAAGGGACGGCAATAAAACGATTCCTGGTTGGCGTAATCGAACTCGAAACCGCAATTCCATGCTTTGCCATCAGTGACACCGAAAACCAGAATGTCGATCCGAATGTTTCTGGTGTCCGGCTTGCCGTTTGCGCGTTTCTGAACGGCGCGCACATGCAAGTCCCTCCAGAGCAGATTCGCATCCGGCACCGGAACTGCAACCAGATCGCGCCGATTGATGGTAATGCCGGGGCGCTTCTCGGGGGTGTCTTTGGCGGATCGCTTCTCAATCCACCTCCGAAGACCGATCTCCCATAACGCCAAAGCTTGCAAGGCGGTCGTCTTGCCGGAGTTGTTCGGCCCGACGAAGACGACAGTCTTACCGAGCTCGATTTCGACATCTTCCAGGCGCTTGAAGTTCTTGATGCGCAGGCTAGTGAGCATTTGCTGTGATTGATCTTACCGCGCCGCGCCTTTTGACTCCAGCGCCACCTTTTCTCCCGTGCGGCAGGAGCGGTAGACGGCCTCCACCACTTCCAGCGCTTGGTAGCCTTCTTCGCCCGAAACCAGCGGCTGGCGGCCTTGGGCGATGGCGTCGCCGAAATCCAGGAACTGCCGCTCGAAGGGCTCAAGCGAAATCGCCATGGGGTCCGACGCGCCTGAGGCCGCTGCCTTCGCCACCGGCGCCGGCTCACCTGAATCGTCGGCCACGTCCCAGGCGGTGAGCTTGTCGCCGGAGACGATGGCCGTTCCCTTCGTGCCGTGGAACTCGGTCCGCTCGGTGTATCCCGGCCAGATGGCCGTCGACGCCTGGATCACGCCCGTGGCGCCGCTGGCATAGCGCAGCACCGCGCTGACTACGTCCTCGGATTCGATCCGGTGCCGCGCGCCCAATTGCCACTCGCCGAACACCTCCGCCACCGGGCCAGCCAGCCAGCGCAGAATGTCGATCTGGTGGATGGCCTGGTTGATGAGGGCGCCGCCGCCTTCGGTCTTCCAGCTCCCCTTGATGGGCCGCGAATAATATTCCGGCGAGCGGTACCACTTCACGTAACAGTCGCACTGGAGCAGTTTGCCCAGGCGGCCCGCCGCGATGGCCTTCGAGAGGAACAGGCTGGCGTCGTCGAACCGGTGCTGGCTCACCACGCCCAGCAGGATGCCCCCGCGGCGAGCCGTCTCGATCATCCGGCGCGCGGTCTCCAGGTTGGTCGAGATGGGCTTCTGCACCTGCACGTGCTTCCCGGTTTGGGCGCAGATTTCGATGGGCTCGAGGCGGAAATCCGGGAACGTGCACACGTCCACGTAGTCCACATGGGGGTGGCGGCACACCTCTTCGTAAGTGCGGACGAATTCGGCGCCGTGCTCGGCCGCGAACTTAGGTCCCGCCGGTTCGTAGATGTCCGTGCACACCGTCACCTGGTATCCGATGTTCTTGTAGGCGCGCGCGTGCATGTGCGAAATGGCGCCGGTGCCGATCATTCCGACTCGCATAAGGGTAACGACCATTCTACCGGTTACGGGGCAGCGCGCCATACCTCGCGTGTGCGGTTACAATAAGGATCACGCATGAAGCGCCTACTTGCAGTTCTCGCCGCCGTCCTTGCGGCCTTGCCGCAGTTCTCGTGCCATCACAAGCCGCCCGCCAACGTGGCGGCCGAAGTGAACAATCACGCCATCACCTACGCTGAACTCGAGAAGACCTACCAATCGCAGTTTCCCCAGGCCGTCGAAGGGACCAACGAAGACCAGATCATGTCGCAGAAACTCGAGTTGCTCAGCAGCCTCATCACCAACGAGATCCTGTTGCAGCGCGCCGAGAAGGCGGGGCTGACGGCGGTCGACGCCGACGTCGATACGGAATTCAACAAGATCAAAGCGCCCTACACCAAAGAGGAATTCGACAGCCAGATCAAGGCGCGCAACATGACGGTGGACGACTTGAAGTCGCAGCTTCGCCGCGATCTCACCGTCAACAAGCTGATCAACAAGGAAATCACTTCCCACATCACCATCACCGACGCCGACGTGGCCAATTATTACAACGCCAACAAGGCCAGCTTCAACCTGGTCGAGCCGCAG
>JBEKTU010000034.1:0-58087 GCA_049515735.1 Bryobacteraceae bacterium | reverse complement strand
GACATTGCTCACGAGGACGGAGGATATCGCCCTCACGTCCGAGTCAACGTCCTGGGTGACGGTTTACAACTGGCCGGTTTTCAGATGACCCTCACTGGCCGGTTTTGGGTGACCCCCGAGGCCACCTTCGAACTACTGTAATCTTAGTTGTTGCCGGATTCATCGGTACAGGTGTCATCTCATGGACAAGAATTAACAATGATCGGGCGCATAAAGTCGAAATGGAGGAACTAAATAGTAAGCTCCAGTGGGTCGCAGACCAGAACGCCAAGATCTTAACCGGATTTATCTCTGGTCGATCTTCCTCATCGCCTGTCGCCACTAAACCAACGGAAGTATCACGAAGAAGAAATATTCTGGCTCTATTGCGCAACGAGTATATTCTTTCTCACACCGCGCTTGATCCCGCATTGTTGGCCGGGACCAAGCAGCCGCCCACTGGTTGGATAAACGAACGCTTAAAGCAACTCGGAGAGACCTGGAATGTTGAGAGGCCACCACTGAAGGTCAGGAGGTGGGAGATCATGCCCTATGCAATTGGGAAGAAACTAACCGCTCGGATACATATCGTCAATCCAACTGAAGAACTACGCAATTTTATGGTTGTGTTTAACCGGGGAATGGCTCCAGACTATGTTGACGACTATGATGCCAGGAAGTCACTTGAAGATACGCTGTGGACCCAGGTAGAGACAGTTGCCAAGACGGCCCATGCCACGATGACGCTTCCAATCGGTGACACTGATGTATCTTTCCCCGTAGAAAGTCAAAACACTCTGACATCCCAGGATATCGATAAACTAAACAACGGTTTTGCATTTTACCTTATGGCACTTATAGTATTAGATACTGGCCAACGGCTAGAATCCTGCATTCGTGTGACGGCGAACGAACCGTTGGGTGCATATGGTTATTGTATAGAGCATAACTAGGCATTAAGCAGTTCCTTAAGGTCCCAAACGTGATTCGTGATCCCCGCCTCCATGGCCGGGGTGACCCTCAGCGATCCATGAAGCTGGCAGAAATTGTAGAACCCGAAGTGCAGCGCAACCGCAGCCCCGTGATTCTCCAGGAAGGGTGTACTCTTGTGGTACACCAAATGGTATTCTGTTGGATGCCAGAAAGTATAATATGAGAACTGCCAGAAAGCGTCGGAGCCTGCCACCGGCGGCCACGGCCGCTTCCCGAAAAGTCGTTGTCGACTTTCCCGCGCCACTATTCAGGGAAACCGAACGCGTCGTCGCCGAAACTGGCACCAACCGTAGCAAGCTGATCCGCTGCGCTGTTGAGCAGTACCTGGAAGCGTTACAGCGCAAGAGGCTGGAGCAGGAACTGGCTGCCGGGTATGTGGCCAATTCGGCCCTCGACCGCAGAATTGCGGAGGAGTTCTCCGCCGTGGACTACGAGACTTTCTAAATGCCTGGGAAATGCCTGCGGGGCGACATCCTCGATATAAGCCTCGATCCGACCGTTGGTCATGAGATCAAGAAAACGAGGCCCTGCCTGGTGGTGCAAAACGACATTGGCAATCGTTACTCCCCGATGACCATCGTGGTGCCGGTGGAAGGGGCGGAACATATCGCCAAGCCTTACCCAATCGCAGTCTTGATTCCCAAGGGCGAGGGTGGATTGACCAAGGACAGCGTGGCGCTGTGCAACCAGATTCGCTCGGTGGACGAGGCGCGATTCGGGAAAACGCGTGGCCACGTTTCCTCCGGCACCATGGCCAGGATCGACCGGGCGCTGAAGATCAGCCTCGGTCTGGCGTAGCCGGGTGAAATCAACGGTCGCTCAAGCCCCACTTGAACCAGGAGCGCAGGTCTCAAGCGGCGCGGTAAACGGTGTATGATCGGGAAAAGGCACTCATGAGGGAAGGCTTGAAAGCAGCGCGAGGGTGCAGGCGTGCACTGGCGGTGTGGTTGGCCGCGGTGCTGTTGCTGCTGCCCGGGATGCCGGCGCTCGGGTTGCTGCGCGGCAACGGCGATTGCACCATGGCGTGCTGCCGCGGTAAGAGCGCATGTCGTTGCCGAAGGGCGCGCGCGGCGGGGTCCGCTGCGACGAGACCGGCCTGGAGCGCGGCGCCTGGATGTCTGAATCCGGGATGCTGCGGGCTGGGGATCGGCAATTCGGGCGATTTGAGTTTTCTCGCGCCGGAGGGTGTGGCTGAGCGGATATGCCGGGTGGTGGAAGGCGTTCGCGCTTGCCGGCAGCCGGCCGCGGCAGATAGCACTTACTCAGAGTTATATCAACGGCCGCCGCCTGGCGACCTCGCATAAACATTTCCCAGGGGTGGTGAGCGGGGTGAGAACCCGCGGATTGCGAGGTCTTCATGATACGAGTGCAAAGTCTGGTGGCGATGTGTCTGTTGAACGCGGGGGTGGTGTGGGCTACGGTTTTCGGAACGGTGCGCGGGGTGGCGCACGATCCCAGTCACCGGCCCATTGCGGGAGCGGAGGTGACGCTGCGGGAAGTGGGGTCGGCGTACCAACAAAATGGACTTACCGATGCGGCCGGTGGGTTTGAATTTCTGGCGGTGCCGGTGGGGGAGTACACGGTGCGCGTGCGGTCTGCGGGGTTCGCCGATGCGGAGCAAGCGGTGGTGGTGGTCTCGGGCCACGCGCCGGTCTTGCACGTGCAGCTTGGGCTGGCGGTGGAGACGACGGCGGTCGAGGTCTCGGAAACGCCGGATGCGGCGAGCTTGCTGTCTTCGACTCCGGAAACGCTGGTGACGCGGCAGACCATCGATTCGATACCGGGTGCGGATCTCAGCAACAGCCTGGCGATGATCACGAACACGGTGCCCGGAGCGTACATGACACACGACCAACTGCATATGCGGGGCGGACACCAGGTGACATGGGCCATCGATGGGGTGCCGATTCCGAATACGAATATTGCGAGCAATGTGGGGCCGCAGATCGATCCGAAGGACATCGATACGCTGGAAGTGATGCGCGGCGGGTACTCGTCGGAATATGGCGACCGCACGTACGGGGTGTTCAACGTGGTTCCGCGCACGGGGTTCGAGCGGGACCGCGAAGCGGAGTGGAATTCGACCTACGGCACGTTTCATCAGACCAACAGCCAGTTCAACCTGGGCGACCACACGGAGCGGTTTGCGTGGTTCGGCTCGGTGAACGGCAACCGCAGCGATTACGGCCTGGAGACACCCGGGCCGGACGTGCTGCACGACCGCGTTTGGGGGCTGGGCGGGTTCGGGTCGCTGATGTACAACGTGGACGCGAACAACCAATTGCGCTTCGTGACGTCGGTGCGGAGGGACGATTACCAGATTCCCAACGACGACGATGCGGAGGCGGCAGGCGTGCGCGACGTGGAGCGCGAGCGCGATGCGATGGCGGATTTCACATGGGTGCATACGGTGGCGCCGGGACAATTGCTGACGGTGGCGCCGTTTTTTCACTTCAACCGCGCGAACTACGATGGCGACCCGAACGACACGCCGGTGGCCACCACTCAGCACCACGATTCCACCTACGCCGGCGGGGAAGCGGCCTACCACCTGCTGACCGAGAGGAATGACGCGCGGATCGGCGTGTACGCATTCGGGCAGCACGATTACGAATATACTCATTTGGTGGCCAACGACGGATCGGGGGCGAATGCCCTGCAACAGGATGTCATCGGCGGACAACTCGAGGCCGTCTTTCTGGAGGACCAATTCAAAGTCACCGATTGGCTCAGGCTGACCGGAGGGCTGCGGTTGACGCACTTCTCCGGAGCGATTTCGGAGAATGCGGCCGATCCGCGCGTGGGGGCGGCGGTGCGCATCCCGAGGCTCCATTGGGTGCTGCGCGGGTTTTTCGGCGAATACTACCAGGCGCCGCCACTGGCGACGCTTTCGGGCCCGCTGCTGGATTATGCCGTGACACAGGGTCTGGGAATAATACCGCTGAAAGGTGAGCGCGACCAGGAGAATCAAGCGGGGCTCACCATACCGCTGCGCGGGTGGACGTTCGACGTGAACAGCTTCCGCCAGCGCGCGCGGAACTTTTTCGATCACAATGCGCTGGGCAACTCGAATGTGTTCTTGCCGCTTTCGATTGCGGGCGCGCGCATACGCGGCTGGGAATTCACGCTGCGGTCGCCGCGGCTGTGGCGGAGCGCGGGAGCATCGCTGGTTTACTCGAACCAACTGGCGGAGGGTTTCGGCGCGGTGACGGGCGGCCTGACCGACTTTTCTCCGCCGCCCTCTGGCTACTTCCTTCTGGATCACGATCAGCGCCACACGCTGCACGCGAACTTCGACGCGCGCTTACCGCGGAGAGTGCTGGTAAACGCCGGCGTGTATTACGGGTCGGGGTTCACGGATGGCTCGAGCATCACTCCCAAACATCTTGAACCCCACGTCACGTTGGATGGCTCGGTGGGGAGAGAATTGGGGGAGAACTGGTCGGTATCGGTAGTGGCGCTGAATGTTGCGAACCGGAGGTTCCTGCTGGATAACAGCCAGACTTTCGGAGGCACGCACTACGCGGACCCACGGCAGATTTACATGCAGGTGAGGTACCGGTTCCGGTTCTGAGGGGTTGCCCGCTTGTCTGTGCTTCCCCGGCCGGCGCCAGTTCATTCCGCTGGCGGCGCCATGCGCGATCCGGGCGTGATGATGACTTCTCCGGTTGACCTCAGGCAGATTTCGTAGATCCGGTCGGGTTCCAGAAGCATGTAGGGCGCGTCGCCGTGGATGGCCCGCACGCCGCGCTCCTTGGCCAGTTTCTCGTCGTTGGCAAGGTCCCAGAAGTGCTTCCAGAGATCCTTCTCGAATTCGCTGGCCGCTTGCCGCTCCGCGTAGACCTCGGGCACCTGGCCGTCCTTGTCGATGCCGAAGCCATCTTCGGCCCGCATGGTGCTGGAGAAAATCCGGCGAAACACCATGAGCGCCCCGCCCTTGATAGGGTCGCCCTGCTCGATGAAGTGGTCGTCGAACTTGATCACCAGGGTGTCAAAATAGACTTCCTGCCCCGGCAGAGTGAACTCTCGAGAGGCATTGACCGGCTTGCCGGCGTCGTCAACCTCGGTGAACCGAATCGTGGTTTGCAGGTTGCCCTGCTGGTCCTTCGCCTGTCGAAGAACCTCTACGCGTGCCCGGCGGTCGATGCGCTGCAGAATCTTCAGGTAGGCTTCGAGGCGCTGGTTGTCTTGCTCGAGCTTGAGAATGGTCCCGTGCTGCTCGCGGATCTGGTCTTGCAGTGCCTGGCGCGGCTTGACGACCAGTTCATAGGACAGATAGACGCTGGCGGCGGCGACTGCGACCAGCACCACGGACGCGACAAAGGACCGAATGGGGAAATGACGGCCGCTGCTCATAGGAGCCTCGTCGCTGCGCGACTCAGCGCCGCGATTGGCGATGCGCGCCGCCACCCAGCCCGCCTAGATCGATGATCACCGCGATCAGCAGCCACAGAAGATTGATCCCCGCCGTGGGCATGTTGCTGTTAATTTCCCAGGCATACACGATCGTGGTGAGCGGCAGGAAAATGAAGCCGAGTACTGGCAGTACCAAGCCGTTGTGGAAAGCGTGCTGCAGGTAGGTCGAGAAGTACCACATCAACGCGAGCGCGATGCGCGGAAACACCAGGATGACGAGCAGGAGGAAACAAGGCATAGTCGGTTCTCGGCGGTTGTTAGAGCACGTACGGTACCGTTCAGGTGAAAACCGTGGCGCAGGCGGGATATGAGGATTTGGCGGAGATTGTCGCGGAATGCGGGTTTGACGACTAGGCTGGAGGAGCAAAAATTGCACTCGATGTGGCGGATTCTGCAGGTTCCCCGCCGCCCTCGTCACTTCTTCAGTGTGATCAGACGGTCTTCCCGGGGGAAGGTTTCCACCACAATATCCTTATAGAGGACTTGCTGCTCCCCGTTGAAGCCGTGAAGTTGGACGCCGATGGGGCCAACCTTGATGCGATTGGGGTCGGGCTCGCGCCATTCCATGATCTGGACGCCATTGAACGCCGAGCGCACGCGGTTGCCTTGCGCCAGAATTTCCACCTTGACCCAATCGTGCTGGCTGGTGACTTTCTCGGTGGTCAAATAGTAAACGCGAAGGGCCTTGGCCTCGATATAGTCCCACATACTGGGGATGGGGAAGATCACCAGCGGGCCGCGCGTGTTCCACTTATTGGCGCCTTCCTCCAGCACCTGGCCCCAAAAGCAGACGCCCGCGTGGTTCTCGGATTCCACCATCTTGGACGATAGCGTGAGGCGGAAATCGGTGTAATTGTCCTTGGTGAACAGAAAGCTGGTGGGCACTCTGCCGCTGGACTTCCCGACGATAGCGCCATCCTCAACCGACCACCAGTCGGGACTGCCGTTCCAGCCTTTCAGAGTCTTGCCGTCGAAAAGTTTCTTCTTCACGCTCTTGCCGGCGCGCGGCGGGGTCGGAGGAATCGCTTCCAGTTCGGCGGCAGTGAAGGGGATCGTGGGCGGACGCGGCGGTGCGGGCGTCGTGGCCTGTTGGCTCCACAGCAAGCCGGCTGCCGCCAGGAGAAAGAATGCGGTAGATTTCTTCATCCACATCAGTATAGGCGATAAAACCTGATACAACAGAGGGCATGGCACAGGACTCCACGCGCCGGCGGGATTTTCTCAAAGCCGCGGGCGGCGCCGTGCTGACCACGTCACTGTTCACGGGCAATATCAAAGGCGCCAACGACAGGGTGAACGTGGCGTTCATCGGAGTGGGGCGGATGGGCGCGGGCAATGTCGGGTATGCCGCGGAAGTTCCGGGCTTTCAGATTGCGGCGGTCTGCGATGTCTCCCAACCGGCGCTGGAGCGCGCCGAGGCGCAGGCCAAACGGCTGGGCTTCGAAGGCGTGAAGGCCCGGAAGGACTTCCGCGACATCCTGGCGGACCGATCCATCGACGCCGTGTGCATCTCCACGCCGGACCACTGGCACGCTTACATGACGGTGGAAGCCTGCAAGGCCGGCAAAGACGTCTACGTGGAGACACCTGCCTTCGTGTACGTGGAAGAGGGCGTCAAAATGGTGGAGGCGGCGCGCAAATACAAGCGCGTGGTCGAGGCCGGCACCGTGCAGCGCTCGGGCGCGTTTATTCGGAAGGTGCGTGAGACGGTCAGGAGCGGCGCGCTGGGCGAAGTCGGCTTCTGCCGCACGTCGGATTACGCCGTCGGCGCGATGACGGATGGGGGCGTGCATCTGATGGACATCGTCCAGTTCGCCTTCGATGAAGCGATGCCGGTTTCCATCAGCGCGCAGGGCGGCAAGGTCTACCCGAATGATAACGTGGGGACGCCCGACACCATGCTGGCGACGTTCCGCTATCCCGGGTTTATCGCGTCGTACGAGCGCCGCGCCGGCAACACGTACGGCGCCGCGTTCCACGGGACGAAAGCTACTTTGGTGGTGAACCGCGGGGCCGGCATGCACGTGCCGCACTGGAAGAACTTTCTGGAGTGCATACGCACGCGAGCCAAACCCATAAGTGAAATCGAGACCTGCGTGCGCAGCACGGCCACCTGCGTGCTTGCCAACATCGCCATGCGGCACGGCATGACGCTGGATTGGGACGACAAGGCGTTCACCGTCAAGCAGCACGAAGCCGAGCAGTATTTGAAGGCCAAGTACCGTTCACCCTGGAAACTGGAGGTCTGATCGCTATGAGAATGTTCCGTTTATGCGCCGCTGGGCTGGCCGCGTTGGCGCTGGCGAGCGCGCAAGGTCCTACGGGGAAGTGGGTTGCGAAGTTCTCGCCGGATGACGAGGCGCGCGAAATCGTTCTGGCATTGAACGTGGAGAGCGGCGGCAAGGTGACCGGGTACGTGCTGGCGCCGAATTATGAGGACCGCATCGTCGAGGGCACGGCCAGCGGCGGCCGGATCGCGTTCGTGGCCGAGCGCGAGGCCAATAACAACACCATGCGGCGGAGCGACTACAGCGCCGTACTGGAGGGCGATAAGCTCAAGCTGATCATGCCCACTTTCGGCAATCGCCCGCCGCAGGTGATCGAATTCACGCGCGCGTCGGCCCAGGCGCCGGCGCCGCTGCCGCCCCCGCCGCCGAAGATCGCGCTGGCAGCGCCGGCTCCCATGCGCGACAACGGGCTGGCCAGGACCCCACCCATGGGATGGAACAGTTGGAACAAGTTTCAAGGCAAGGTGAACGACAAAGTGGTGCGCGAAATCGCCGATGCCATGGCGAAGAACGGCATGAAAGCCGCCGGCTACGTGTACGTAAACATCGACGACACCTGGGAAAGCGCGCGCGACAGCCAGGGCAATATCGGCACGAATTCGAAGTTTCCCGATATGAAGGCCCTGGCGGATTATGTCCACGGCAAGGGGTTGAAGCTGGGGATTTACTCGTCGCCCGGTCCCAAAACTTGCGCCGGGTATGAGGGCAGTTTCCAACACGAGGCGCAGGACGCCAGGACTTTCGCCGCGTGGGGCATCGATTACCTGAAATACGACTGGTGCAGCGCGGCGCGCGTGTATGGGCCCGACGCCGCCACCATGCAGGCCGCTTATGCCAAGATGGGCGAGGCGCTGCTGGCGTCGGGACGGCCCATCGTCTACAGCCTGTGCCAGTACGGCATGCTCGACGTGGGCGAGTGGGGCGCGAAGGTGAGCGGCAACCTGTGGCGCACCACGGGGGACATCAGCGACCGCTGGCAATCCATGTCGCATATTGGGTTCGACCTGCAACCCGGCCGCGAGAAGTACGCCGCCCCCGGGCACTGGAACGACCCCGACATGCTGGAGATCGGCAACGGCGGCATGAGCGACATGGAATACCGCACGCACATGAGCCTGTGGTGCCTGCTGGCCGCGCCGCTGCTGGCGGGGAACGATCTGCGCGACGTGAAGCCGGGCATCCTGGAGATTCTTACCAACAAGGAAGCGATCGCGGTAGACCAGGACAAACTGGGCAAGCAGGGCATACGCGTGGCCAAGAACGGCGATCTGGAAGTGTGGGCGCGGCCACTGGCGGATGGCGGCCACGCGGTGGGACTATTCAACCGCGGCGAAGCCGCCGCCAAGGTGACGGCCAAATGGAGCGACATCGGAGTGAAGGGCGCGCACAAGGTCCGGGACCTGTGGGCGCACGCCGACCGCGGCAAAGTGAATGATGAATACACCGCGGAAGTGCCGTTACACGGCGTGGTGATGATCAAGATCGCGAAGTAGGCTGAGGCGATAGGGGCCGGAGCGGGAGATTTGGGGGCCCGTCGGTGGAGCACATCAAAGGGTAGTTTTCTGTCAACTTGCCGACTGGCACCATCAGCGGACCGAAGCCGGCTTGTTGGTACCGATCCGGCCACTTCCCCGAACGCCGTGGGGCGGCCCGATTGCACCTGTCCGACATAGCGAGTGACGGGAGGAACAAATTGCCGGACCTTTGCTGCTGGTGAGGTCAGTTCTGACAGGTCAGGTTCTGGAGCCACATTGAAGGACCATCTCGATTGAGTTCGAGAATATCAACC
Source organism: Bryobacteraceae bacterium (assembly GCA_049515735.1). Taxonomy (GTDB): domain Bacteria; phylum Acidobacteriota; class Terriglobia; order Bryobacterales; family Bryobacteraceae; genus Fen-178. The sequence continues at coordinate 48,622 of JBEKTU010000034.1, read as the reverse complement.
CTTTTACCGACCTTGGTCCATTCGCTCGTTTTCACGATGAGGAATTCCAACCGACGCCATACCTGGACCGCCGCTGAAAACTCTCGCGATTTTTTCTGCCATTCCAAACGAGCAGCTTCGGCGCGGGTTGAGTTCCCCTCGATCAGCTCCTGAGTGACGACATTCGTTGTATATGGAAGCTGTCGTGACCTAAGCACCTCTCTGCGATGTTGAACGTTTGCCAACCCAGGCTCCTCAAAGCGCACTAATTCATAGATCAACTCAGCCGCTCCGTGAGCATCCCATCCAGCAAAAACGCCAGCGACAAGGACATGGTCCGGGTCGCCGTCGACCAATGACCACGCTCGCAGGCGGTCTGGACCCGCCAGGCTGCCGAAATACCGCTCAGCCCGCGACCGCCACTCATTCCCGGCAGCCTCTATATCGTCCTTATGTACGGCGAAGGCACTTTGTGCTTCAGACTTGGCATCCCAGTTCGAGCCCGATGTCGCGGTCGGTGAGAAACTCGAAATGCTTACCGCTGAAAATGCGGCTTTGCCGGAGAGCAGAATCTTGCATTGATCCTGGTGCACAATACCCGCTGAGTCAATGCCCAGTGTATCTGCTGCAATCAGAATTCTCTGGTCGCTCAGTTTGATGACAATGCTGGTAGCCTGGGCACACGGAACCGCCAAAATCGCTGCACATAACGCATAACGGAGCGCACACATGCTCTACACAGTTCCTCCCGGAACAAGCTGACGGGTCCCGCCAAGTCGGCTCCTCACCGTTAACCCCAGTCCTGCTACCTAGCAGTGTAACGCTCGATGCGTGCTTGTGCCGTCGGCTGGAATGGCCCACAGGTCCGTTCTGGGAGATCAATCCCCGTAAACGCATTAGCATCCCGCATTCCATTTGGTTGGTCAGTCGCTAAGCCGTCAGGAGGCAGCGAGCGGCACAAGACTTTGCCTCCGGGTCAATTCCACTCGCCCATCGCCAGGAGCACAGCCGGTCGCGGCAATACCGGAACCGGTACGCTAGGCGTTCAACTTCTGAGTTTCCTGGACAAAGGATACGACCCTGCGTCCGGAGCGTTGTTGGCGCTTCTTCGCGGCCGAGAGGATGGCCTTGACGTCAAAACGATGCTTGGCGGCCGCACTCTCGCGGGCGCGCCGGACTTCATCGACGATGGGGTCCCTTGACATGGCCTATTCTCCTAACACTTCCTCGGGTGTACAGATGACTGGACATTCGCATCCGTGCTCCCGGCAGATGGAAGCAAGCGTCTTGACGATCGCGGCATTGGCAATGTGCACGCAATTCCAGGTTAGCAGGAAGTCCATGCCGTGAACAGCCGCAATCGCGATATGCGCAGCGTCGGTGGCAGCCTTGCGTGGGATCTTGCCGGAGGCCAGAATGCCGGAAGTCAACTCCGCAACCTCAGGCGTGATGTCCAGCAGCGGGAGGGACTGCAATAGTTTCAACCGTTGGCGTGCTGCTACGGGGTCTCCTGCGCCAGCTTCGTCGAGGACAAGCTGCGAGATGTAGATCTGGAAATCACCTCTACGCTTCTCCCACCAGTCTCGAGTGATCTGTTGGTGGCCGGCAATGATCAAGTCGCGGCTCGGCCACGAGGTCAGGTAGCTCGGTATGGTCGTTTCCAGGTACAAACGAGACTTCATCCCTCGATATTAGCCGGTCCGATTCCAACATGGCAGCGCTTAAGCCGTGCTTTCATATGGACGCGTCATCCCCGACTCGCGGGACTGCCCGGTCGTATGTTGGGCGGGAGCCTCAGGTCCTCTTCCTGCCGAGCAGTCTCCCGGCTACCAACACAGCTACGATCAATACGCCTTCCACCACGTAGCGCAGGGTGTCAGCGGGGTGGAGGATTCCCACTATGAACGGATCCGTGAGGATCATCTCTCCGCCCACTCGGCCGAGGATGGCGCCGCCCAGGTAGATGGCCGCGGGATACCGGTCCATCAGGCCGGCCAGCAGGTTGCTGGCGCAGACCACGAACGGAATGCTCACACACAGGCCGAAAACGATCAACGCTACACTGCCCTTCGACGCTCCGGCGATGGCCAGGATGTTGTCGGTGGACATGGTGACATCGGCCAACACGACGTACCAGATGGCCTGCCACAGGCGCTTGGGGGACGGCGCGGAATCGGGCGGAGTGCTGGCATCCACCAGCACCTTCACGGCGATCCAGACGATGAACAGGCCGCCGGCGAGCTGCACGTAGCGGATGCTGAGCAGCCGCGCGGCGAAGACGGTGAGCGCAATCCGCAGGAGCACGGCGCCGGCCGCGCCGCACACCGTCCCGATGCGACGCTCGCGCCGGGGCAGGGAACGCACGGCCATGGCGATTACCAGGGCGTTGTCCCCGGCCAGCAACAGATCGATGAGGATGATCGAGAAGACGCCCAGCAGAAAACTGCCTATGGGCATGGGCGCTCCGGCCGGCCGATCCACGCGTGGGCGCGGCGGAAGTAGCTTTGGGCCGCGCGCGCGTCCTTGAGGATCTGCGCCTTGAGCGCCGACGGAGAATCGAACTTGCGCTCGTCGCGGACGCGCCAGAGAAACTCCACGCGAAGGCGGCCCGAAACAGGGGGCGCTGCCGTGTCGAGCAGAAAAGTCTCGATGGAAAGCTGGTCGCTCGCCCCGAAGGTAGGGCGGTACCCGATGTTGGTGAGGGAATCCCACTCGCGCCCGGTTTCGAGATCGCGGGCGCGGGTTACGTAGACGCCGCGCGCGGGAATCACTTCGGCGGCAGTGGCCAGGTTGAGCGTGGGCACGGTCTGTTTGGACCCGATGCCGCGCCCGCTCACCACGCGGCCATCGAGGGCGTAGGGGTGCAGCAGGAAGCGCGCCGCGAGGGAAACGCGTCCGGTCCGGATCAGCTCGCGAATCCCGCTGCTGCTCACCACGCGGCCGCGGCACGCCACCGAGGGCACAATTTCGGTTTCGAAACCGAGTCTGCGGCCCAATTCCGCGAGCACCCGCACGTTGCCCGCGTGCCTGTGGCCGAAGCGGAAATTCTCTCCCACCAGCACCGCCCGCGCGTCCAGCCGGGCCACCAGCAATTGGCGCGCGAACTCCTCGGGGGTCAGCACCGCCAGCTCGGGGGTGAAGGGCAGAATCAAGACCTGCTGGATGCCTTCCTCGCGCATCAGCTCGGCGCGGCCCTCGGGCGAGGTCAGCAAGGGGGGCGTGCGCTCCGGCGCCACCACGCGGGTGGGATGCGGATCGAAGGTGAGGACCGAAGGCTTCCAGCCGCGGGCATCGGCCAGCGACTTGAGGCGCCGGAGAATGCGGCGGTGGCCGAAATGGACGCCGTCGAAATTGCCGATGGTGAGGGCGCACGGACCGAAATCGGCGGGCGCCTCAGCCAGGCTGTGGTAAATTTTCATGGATCAGGACGCCTCTCCCACCAGGATTTCGAGGCCATCGTAGGCCAGCCGGATGTGCGGCGGCAGAAGGCTTTCGGCGCGCTCGTGCGCCAGGTCGTGACAGATGTGGGTGAAGAAGGCGCGGCGCGGCGCCAGCGTTTCCACGGTCTTGACGGACCGGTCCACGGTGGAATGAGTGGGGTGCGGCTTGTAGCGCAAGGCGTCGAGGAAAAGAACGTCGAGCGAGCGCAGCAGATCGAGGGAAGATTCCGGAATGTAGCTGTGGTCGGTGAGATACGCCGCGGCGCCGAAGCGGAAGCCGTAAATCATCTGGCTGCCATGCAGAACCGGAACCGGCACGAACTCCAGGCCGAACAGATCGAAGGGCGCGCCATCGATGAGGCGCACGTCGAGCCGCGGAACGTTGGATTCCTGCTTGCCGCCGTCGAAGATGTAGGGAAAGCTGCGCTGGATGGCGGCCATGGTTTCGGCGGAGGCGTAGATCGGAATCTGGCCTCCCTGCCGGAAATTGAACGGCCGGACATCATCGAGGCCCATGACGTGGTCGGCGTGGGCATGGGTGAAGAGCACGGCATCGAGGCGATCGATTTTGGCGCGCAGGGCCTGGGTGCGGAAGTCGGGCGTGGTATCGATCAAAACATTACGGCCGGCGTAGCCGATCAGGATGGAGGGCCGCAAGCGGTTGTCGCGGGGATCGGTGGACGTGCAGACGGCGCAGTGGCAGCCGATGGTGGGCACGCCCACGCTGGTGCCCGAACCCAATACCGTAATCTTAAGAGGCGGCGCCGGCATTCAGGCTTTCGGAGCGGGCGTCTTGCCGGCCTCGTCGGAGACCTGGACGAAACGGAAGCGCAGTTCCGTGAGGGAGTTTTCCAGAAGCCGATGCTCTTCGAGCGTGAGATTGCCCTTGGTCTTCTCCAGCAGAACGGCCATGAGGTCGATGCTGTGGCGCGCCATGGGGAGATCCGGCTGGGGCGGTTCCTCCTCGCCGAAATGTACCAGGCCGAGTTGCATTTCGGCCTGCGTGCGCAAGGAAAGAACCAGGAAACTAAAGGACGGGGGCGGCAGCGGGATCTGGAACTCTTCGGATTTCTGTTCAGTGGAGTCTACGTCGCTCATCAACTGACATTTTACAACGCGCGCAACGGGCGGCAAGACTATGAGGCGCCTGCGCTCATGCCACCGAATCGGCCGGGAACTCCCGCAGGGTGGTCAGCGACGCCCGCAGGGCTTCCAGGCTGTGGCCGATTTCGGCGGCGCGGCAAATGTCCTTCGAAATGACGTGGGTGTGCAGCCGCAGGAAGAGCTTCACAATCTGGGGATCGCGCCAGCCCCGCTCGGTTTCCTTGCGAATCGTCTCCAGCGCTTCAGCGGGTGAGTAAGCCCGCTTGTAGCTGCGAGTGCTGGTGAGCGCATCGTAGATGTCGGCAATCTGCATCACGCGCGCCAGCAGCGGAATCTGCTCGCCCCGCAGGCCGTCGGGATACCCGGAGCCGTCGAAGCGCTCATGGTGATGCCGGATGATGGGCAGCACCGGGCGAAGCGAGTTCAAGTGGCGGCAGATCTCTTCACCGCGGATCGTGTGGGTGCGCATGATCGACCATTCCTGCGCGGTCAGGGCGCCGGGCTTGAACAGAATCGAATCCGGAATCCCCAGCTTACCAACGTCATGCAGATAACCGCCGCGGTAGAGCGCCAGCAGGCTGGTGCGTTCCAGGCGCATGACAACTCCCATGGCCACGCCTATAAAGGCCAGCCGCTCGCAATGCCCGGCCATAAAGCGGTCGCGCTGCTCGACCGCCTGCCCCAGCGCGAACAGCAGCCCTTCGGTCTCGTCAATCCAGAGCCCGCCGTCGTGCGCCGCCTGAAGCTCGGCATGACGTTCCCGCTCCGGTTTCAGCAGATCCACCCAGGATTCCTCGGTGCAGACCGCAACGGGCTTGCGGAGGGTAGGTATTCCCGCGTTGGAAACCAGCCGGTGATAGCTTCGGGCATTCATTGTGTTATTGCCTATATCGGCGCGACTTTGAAAATAAGTAGGGTACTAAGCCAAGAATCAGCCAAGCTCTCAGAGATCAGCGATCAGCGATCCGCAATCCGCCGCGCCGATGTTTCTGAAAGCTGAAGACTGACGGCTGAAAGCTTGAGAATTCTCCAGCTCCGCCGCCACCAACTCCATGAATCCCGCGATGAGACATTACCTGTGTCTGCTGCTGGCGCTGGCGTGGATCCCAGCCGCCCGGGGCGCCACCGCTCCGAGCGTGGTCTACAGCATCGAAACCGTGGCCGGAAGCGCCAACATGGGCGATGGCGGCCAAGCCACCGCCGCTCAGATCTCCACCATCCAGGGCATCGCCGTGGACCGGTTGGGCAACCTCTACCTCTCCGACACCGACAACAACCGCGTGCGCATGATCTCGACCAACGGCATAATCACGACCCTGGCGGGAACCGGCGTGGCCGGCTTCAGCGGCGATGGCGGCCCCGCCACGGCCGCCCAGCTCAACCTCCCCTACGGGCTGGCCGCGGACCTGGCGGGAAATCTGTACGTGGCCGATCTGGGCAACGACCGCGTACGGCGGATCGGCCCGGACGGCGTCATCACCACGGTGGCCGGCAACGGCAACCAAGGCTCGTCCGGCGATGGCGGAGCGGCCACCGACGCCCAACTGCTCACTCCCCGCAATGTGGCCGTGGACGCCGCCGGCAACCTCTATTTCTCGGAATTCGATGGCCATCGCGTGCGCAAGGTGACCCCCGCGGGCATAATCTCCACCGTGGCGGGGACCGGCGTGGCCGGGTTCAGCGGCGACGGCTTCCCGGCGGTCAACGCGCAGCTCGACTTTCCCGCGGGCCTCGCCGTGGACCGCCTCGGCGCCCTGTATATCGCCGACTCGCAAAACAACCGGGTGCGCAAGATCCTCGCCGGCGGCATCATCTCGACGGTGGTGGGCGGTTCTCCCAGCACCGCGCTGGGGACCCCCGTGGCTATTGCCGTGGATGTCTCCAGCACGCTCTATGTGGCCGACATGAGCTACATCGTTCATTCCTACACGGTGGCCGGAGCGTGGAGCAACGTGACGGCGCTCGGCCAACTGACCGCCCCGCACGATCTGGCGGTGGACCTGGACGGGGATCTCTACATCGCCGACGGCACGCATGTTCGCGAGGTGGTATCCGGCCAGGTGCAGACGGTGGCGGGCGACGGTTATCTGCAAGCCATCGGCGATGGCGGCCCGGCCACGGACGCCCTGCTGTTGCAGCCTTCGGCCATCGCCCTGAACAGCGCAGGCAGTCTCTATATTGCCGACACGGGCACCCAGCGCGTGCGCCAGGTGCTGCCCACCGGCGTGATTCAGACGCTGACAGGGACGGGCGTCGCCGGCACCGCCGCCGACGGCGTGGTTGCCGCGACCGCCACGCTCGACTCACCCATGGGGGTCGCGCTGGACGCGGCCGGCGATATTCTCATCGCGGACACCTACAACCAGCGCATCCGTCAGGTGGGCGCCGATGGCCTAATTCATGACCTGGTGGGCACCGGAGTGCAAGGCCTGGGGGCGGAAGGCATGCCGCCCGCGCAGACCCAGCTTAATGGTCCCCGCGGCGTCTGCACCGGCCGCGGAGGCACGCTGTTGGTGGTGGACACGGGAAACAACAGGGTGCTACAAGCCGCGCCGCAAGCCCTGGTGGTAACCGCCGCGGGCAACGGCGCTCCAGGCGATGACGGCGATGGCGGACCGGCGCGCCTGGCGCAGCTCAATCAGCCCAGCGCATGCGCGCTCGATTCCGCCGGCGACCTTTTCATCGCCGACACCTTGAACCACAGCATCCGCAAAGTGGACCCTTCGGGCACGATCTCAACGGTAGCGGGCACCGGCGCGGCGGGCTTCTCGGGCGACGAGGGCCCCGCCACTGCCGCCAGCATCAGCGCTCCGCTCGGCGTGGTGGTGGACGATAACGGCAACATCTTCATCGCCGACACCGGCAACAACCGCATTCGCCAGGTCACGCCGGACGGCCTGATCCACACCATCGCGGGACAAGATGGCGCGGGCTTCTCGGGAGACGGAGGGCCGGCGGCATCCGCGCAGATCGATGCGCCCGGCGGCGTATTTCTGGATGGCGCGGGCGACCTCTACTTTGCCGACAGCGGCAACAACCGCGTCCGCTGCCTGGTTGCGCAAGCGGCGCCGCCGCCCGCACCGGTGGTTGTGCCGCCGCTTTCGGCGGTCAACGCCGCCAGCCTTCTTCCGGGACCCGTCGCTCCTGGAGAAATCATCGTTATTTTCGGCGCGGGACTCGGCCCGGAGTCGGGAGTGGCCGGCGCGTTGGACTCGAGCGGCCTGCTCGCCAACCTGCTGAGCGGCGCCGAAGTGCGGTTCGACGGCGTCCCCGCGCCGATGTTCTACGCGCAATATGGCCAGCTTAACGTACAGGTGCCCTACACGGTAGCGGGCAACACCGTTACCCAGGTGCAGACACTCTACCAGGGCAGCCCGACAGGCTCGCTGGACCTGGCGGTGGCGGACGCGTCCCCCGCCGTGTTCCCGGTGGTGGTGAACCTGGACGGCTCTACCAATTCCGCAATCGACCCCACGGCGCTGGGATCGATTCTGACTTTCTATGCGACCGGTGAAGGGCTTACCAACGGCCCCAACGTATCGGGCCAGGCCGCGGTGGCCCCCTACCCGAGCCCCATGCTGCCGGTGACCCTGACGGTGGCCGGCTTCCCCGCCCAGATCCTGTACGCCGGCAGCGCCCCCGGCACCGTGGGATTGCTGCAGGTGAACGCGCGCGTGCCGTCCGGCTTCATCCCCACAGGCCCGGTGGCGGCGGAACTCGCCGTGGGCAGCGCCGTGGCGCCCGACCTGACCATCTGGCTCAAATAAATCCCTTTCAGGCGTGCGGACGCGAGATTTTGAGTGTATACTGGACCAAGGCCTGAAATTCAGGTCCGATTTTCCGATTCCCAAAGGAGGAGTCGCAATGAACCCGACGTCTCGCCGTAGCTTTTTAGGAACCAGCCTTGCACTTCCGGCACTTGCTTCCGTGCCTTCGGAGACCGGCTCGCCCGCCCAGGCGCCAGCCGCGCAGGGCCGCGCGCCGCAGTCCGCCCCCAAGTTTACCTATGGAACCCTGGGGAAAACGGGCATGAGGGTCACGCGCCTCGCCTTCGGTTGCATGGTCACTTCGGATCAGAGCGTGGTGGAGCGCGCAGCCGATACCGGCATCAACTATTTCGATACCGCCCGCGTCTACCAGGGCGGCAACAACGAACGCATGCTGGGGGCGGCGCTCAAGAATTATCGCGACAAGGTCTACATCAGCACCAAGACGGGGGCCAAGGACCGGAAGACGGCCCTGTCGGACCTGGACGCCAGCCTGAAGGAGTTGCAGACCGATCACGTGGACGTATGGAACCTCCACAGCCGAAGCACCCCGGATGCGGTTCCCGACGATGTGCTCGAAGCGCAGCGGATCGCCAAGCGGGACGGGAAAATCCGGTTCGCGGGCGTGAGCTTCCACAGCGGGCACGCGGAGATGATCCCCTTCCTGCTCAAGTTGAATCATTTCGACGTCTTCGTGATGAGCTACAACTACACTATGGATCCCAGCATCGAGCCGCTGCTGGTAACGGCCCGCAAGGCCAACGTGGGATTGGTCGCCATGAAGGTCATGGCCGGCGGCGCCAAGCCCTCGTCGTTCTACAAGGTGGACCCGGACAAGCTCAGCAAGCTGACGCGCGAAGGGGCGCCGCTGGCGGCCCTGAAGTGGGCGATGAAGAACCCCAACATCGACACCACGATTCCGAGCATCGTGGACAACGAGCAGCTCGACGAGAACCTGACGGCCATGAGCGCCCCGTTCAGCGCCGCGGACGGCAAGCTGCTGGCGCGGCGCCTCGAAGAGATCAAGCCGCTCTACTGCCGGATGTGCGGCCATTGTGAAGGCCAGTGCTCCCAGGGGTTGCCGGTGGCGGACGTGCTGCGCTTCCTGATGTACGCCGAGGGCTACGGCCAGTTCGCCATGGCGCGCGAGCACTTCAAGACCCTGCCGGCGGAGGTTGCCGGGGTGCGTTGCGCTTCGTGCAGCAACTGTACCGTCAAGTGCCCCAACGGAGTGCAGGTGTCCGCGCGCCTGTATAAAGCGCAACAGCTTTTCGCGTGAGGCCGCCTGTCGCCCTGAGCATCGCCGGGTCGGACCCCAGCGGTGGTGCGGGTATTCAGGCCGACCTCAAGACATTTCACCAGTTCGGCGTCTACGGCGAAGCGGTGGTGACTTTGCTGACGGTGCAGAACAGCGTGCGGGTGTCGCGCGTGGAAGTGATGCCGGTCTCGCTGGTGCTCGAGCAGATAGAGGCCGTGCTCGAGGACATCCCGCCCGCGGCGGCCAAGACCGGGGCGCTGGGCTCGGCGGAAATGGTGCGGGCCGTGGCCCATGCCGCCGCCTGGTTCCGGTTTCCGCTGGTGGTGGACCCCGTCATGGTCAGTAAACACGGGCTGCCGCTGCTGCCGGAGACGGCCGCCGCCGCCATCCGCGAGGAGTTGTTGCCGCGCGCGACGCTCATCACGCCCAACGTGCCCGAAGCCGAAGCGCTCACGGGCATGACCATCCGCACGCTCGACGATATGCGCCGCGCGGCAGAACGCATGTGCGAGATGGGAGCGCGCGCGGTGCTGATCAAGGGCGGACACCTGGACGCGGGCTCGACCGATGTCTTGTACGATGGCGCCGAATGGCGCGAATTCCCGGCCGAGCGCCTCGCCACCCCTCACACCCATGGGACAGGCTGCACGTATTCGGCTGCCATCACCGCCGGGCTGGCAAGCGGCCTGGGAGTAGCCGGCGCCATCGAGCGCGCCAAGCGGTTTATCCACGAGGCGATCCGCACCAACCCCGGGCTGGGGCGCGGCTGCGGTCCCGTCAACTTTCATGCGGAGGCGGAGTAGCTCTACTCGTACCTGAGCGCCTCCAGCGGATTCGCCATCAGCTTGACACCTTCATTTCTTGATGAACAGCGATACCGCCATGCCGAATCCGATGGCGATCACGATACGCCGCACGGCCGTTTGCCCGACCTTCCGCGCTACCCCCGCGCCGCCGTATCCGCCCACCACGGCCGCCACCGCCATAATCACGACATACGGCCAGTAAACCATGCGCGCCCAGATGAAGTAGAGCGATGCGATCCCATTCACGCTACCCGCGAAGACCACTTTGAGGCTGTTCATCTCGTGGATGTCCTGGAGCCCCATGATGCTCAGCGCCGCCAGCATCAGGATGCCGATGCCCGCGCCGAAATAGCCGCCATACAGCCCCACTATCAACTGAAACAACATCGCCCCGGCGAACCAATGGGCCGACCGGTGCGCCGAACGCCCATTCGTCTTCAAGATCCGCTGGATCGGTTCCTGAGCCATGAAGAGCAGGGTGGCAAACAGGATCAGGAACGGCACCATGCGGTCGAAGATGGCCGGTGGGGTCCAGCGCAGCAACAGCGCGCCGGCGAGACCACCCACCAGGCTGGGCACAATCAGCCACTGGAAGCGCGGCTCGGAGTCGCTCAATTCGCGCCGGTAGCCCCAGATACTCCCCACCGTCCCCGGCCAGATGGCGACCGTGCTGGTGGCATTGGCCGTGACGGACCCGAGGCCCAGCCAGATCAGGGCGGGGAAGGAGACCAGCGTCCCGCCGCCGGCCACGGAATTGATGGCCCCGGCGAGGAAAGCCGCTCCAAAGGCCACGCCCGCGCGTCCAAAGTCCAGTACGAGCACAGATTCCCAGCTTACCATTCAGTGCCCGATATTCCCCTTACGACCTTAAGGATTCACACTTTAGCGCCTTATTGTGGTTTTCCCGGCGAGGCGTCTTTATGATGGCACATCATGGCGCAATTTCAGGTATTACAACCGGAAACTACCTACACCGGCTCGCGCATCGACGCACTAAAGACGGGTCTGCCCAAGGAGACCCAGTCGCTTTGCCCCGAGTGTACGCAACTCATTGATGCCAGGATATTTGAGGAAGCCGGCAAGGTGGTAATGGAGAAGCGCTGCCCGGACCACGGCGACTTCCGGGATATCGTCTTTTCCGACGCCAAGCTGTACCTGAAGATGGAGGAGTGGTCTTTCGGCGACAACCGCGGCCTGCACAACCCCGTGGTGTCCAACGCCGCACGCTGCCCGGAAGATTGCGGCCTCTGCAACCTGCACACCAGCCACACGGCCCTGGCCAATGTCGATCTGACGAACCGGTGCAACATGACCTGTCCGGTGTGCTTTGCCAACGCCAACGCCGCCGGCTACCTCTACGAACCGGATTTCGAGACCGTTCGCAAGATGCTCCAGGCGCTGCGCGACGAGCGTCCGGCGCCCTGCCGGATCGTGCAGTTTTCGGGCGGCGAACCGACCATCTATCCCCGCTTCCTGGACGTCCTGCGGATGGCTAAGGAGATGGGCTTCTCCCACCTACAGGCGGCCACCAACGGCCTCAAGTTCACCAACCTGGAATACGCCGAACAGTGCAAGGAGGCGGGACTCCACACGCTCTACCTCCAGTTCGACGGCGTGTGCGACGACATCTACCGCCGCACGCGGGGCGAGTCGCTGTGGGAGAAGAAGCTGAAGTGCATCGAGAACGTCAAGAAGGCCGGCCTGAAGATCGTGTTCGTCCCCACCATCGTGAAGGGCTTGAACGATCACCAGATCGGCGACATTATCCGGCTGTCGCTGGAATACATCGAGTGCACCAGCGGCATCAGCTTCCAGCCGGTGGCCTTCACCGGCCGGATCGCGCGCCACGAACTGGAAGCGAAGCGGTTCACGCTCTCCGATTTCGCCCACGCCGTAAAGGAACAGACTGGTATTGCCGATCCATACGAGGACTGGTTCCCTCTCTGCTTTGTGACGCCGTTCTCGAAGCTGATCAGCGCGCTGCGCGGCGAGGAGACCACCACCCTGAGCTGCCATCCGCACTGCTCGCTGGGCACCTACCTTTTCGTGGATCAGAACCGCAAGGCCAAGCCGGTGACGCAATTCGTGGACGTCGGTCCCATGCTGAAGGAAATGGACGTGCTGGCGCGCAAGGCCGGCAAGCGCAGTGTTCAGTTCTACACCAAGCTGGAAGCGTGGAACAGCCTGCGCAAGTTCTTCCATGAAGAGAAAGCGCCCGAGGGCCTGAACTTCACCATGTTCCTGCAAACCCTCCAGGGCTTTACCGACAAGCGTTACGGCCGCGGCGAGAGCGAGAAGAAAGGCTTCACCTACCGCACCCTGATGCTGGCCGGCATGCACTTCATGGACTCCTACAACTACGACGTGGAACGCGTGAAGCGCTGCGTGATTCACTATGCCGCGCCCAACGGCAAGGTGTATCCGTTCTGCGCGTACAACTCCGGACCGGTCTACCGCGAGCGCATCGAGAGGGAATTCTCCGTGCCGTTCGAGGAGCAGGAGGAGATGCAGCGGCTCACCCTGAAAGGGAAGAAGGGCTGCGGGACCTGCGTGAGCGAGCCGGAACTGGTGGGGTAAAGCTCACGGTGATATGTGCGGCTACGGCTACGCCGGGAACCTGGATTTCCGGGCACCCCTATCAACGCTCACCTGCGAGGCGAGACCACTCCTTCACGAGGATCGGCAGTCGTTCAACGGCCTCGGACCCGAATAACACCTCATCAATGTAGCCCATGTGCAGCATGTCGAGGATGCGGCAAAGATAAGAGCGTCCGCACTTCCACCAAGTGAAATGGTCGTCAACCATCAGGTAGTGCAGGACGTTGACACCTTCGGTGACGCGCAATTCTTCGAGTTCCATACCATCCACGAGCGTTTCATACACACCGTCAGCAACGCGGCTGCCGAATGTCTTCGTGTAGTAATACTCCTTGATCTCCCAGACCGCGATGGGATTTACGGCGCAAGGGAACGCTCCGTCAACACGACGCGAAAGTGTGCGCAGCGGTTCGCCGTTCCGCGTGACGGTTGTTAGCGCTCGTGGGTCATAGTCGCACTTCATCCCGCCCGCGTTTGCTTCGATCAGCATGTTGACAATCGCGGTCATGTAGGCGGGCGCCTTCTTATCACCCTTCTGCTTGTTCATCGGAATCGGAATCTTCGGCGAAAGCTCCTCTTTCATCTTCAGGAACAGTTCGCGCGCCGAGTCTTTGTTCATGAGCCTCGGTTCCACAAAGGTGTTCAGCGTCTCGGCGCGGTACTGAAAATAGGCGTGAAGCTCCTCGCCTATCGGGGGCGCGTCAGCTCTCGCGGCGGTCAGGTGGCCGCTGTCCAGCCCGATTCTGTTGAGCGCCTCCGCCATCTGCTCGATGGAAGGCACTTTGATCTGTCCCTTTTTGCGGACGGAGTACCCAAACCTCTGGCTGATCGAGCGCACGTAAGCCCAGAACTTGGGAGGCTGTTTGAGAAACAGCGTGTTTGGAATCATTGGAGAGCCTGCTCTAGCCGCCGGACAAAATCGGCCAGGTCCACGCCGACAACAGCGCAGACCTCGCGGAGTTCAAGAACGTCTAAGCGGCGCTCGCCCGATTCGTACTTGCTCACGAAGGATTGCGGCTGCCCCAATCGTTGCGCAACTTCGGCTTGGGTGAGGCCCGCTTCCGTTCTCATCTGGCGCAGGAGCAGTCGCAACCGCTCTTCCGCAGAGACGGCATGGCCTTCTGTCATGACTCACCCAGCGTATCCAGCGTGCTAGAATTATGCCAAAATCGGATAATCTGCGCTATACTATGGGAAGCGGAAGATGCCGATGAAAGAGACGGCGCCCATGACGCAGTTGGCCATGTTCGATAGGGAGCGCCCCGTCAGGGTGGAGCCGTTCCAGACCGGGTTGCTGAAGTGGATCGGCAACAAGCAGAGGACTGCTCACGAGATCGCTTCTTACTTCCCAGCCGACTTCGGCACGTATTACGAGCCCTTCATCGGAAGCGGAGCCGTGCTCGCAACCCTCGCTCCGAGGAGCGCAGTGGCGTCCGACACGTTCAAACCCCTTATCGAGATCTGGCAAACTCTGCACGACGCACCGGAGAGATTAAAGGCCTGGTACGCTGACCGCTGGCATCAAGTGGCGAGCGGTGACAAGGTAAGGGGGTACGAGCGGGTCAAGCAGTCCTACAACGCGAATCCCAATGCGGCTGACCTCCTTTTCCTCTGCCGGTCCTGCTATGGGGGGGTGGTTCGCTTTCGGAAGGCTGACGGCTACATGTCTACGCCATGCGGTATCCATGACCCGATCAAGCCTGAATCCTTTGGCCGAAGGGTCGATGAGTGGCATCGCCGAACGCAGGGCACGACCTTTTTGCGGATGGGATACGAGGAAGCAATGGACCGGGCGCAGCCGGGCGATCTCATTTACTGCGACCCTCCCTACAGCCACAGCCAGGCGATTCTTTATGGCGCGCAGTCATTCAGCCTGAGCCACCTCTTCCGCATCGTCGAGCGATGCAGGCGCAAGGGCGTCTACGTGGTGGTCAGCATCGACGGCACAAAGCGATCTGGCAGGCACGTTTGCGAACTTCCGATTCCAGAGGGCCTGTTTGCGCGAGAGTTGTTCATCGATATCGGGCGGTCGATGCTCAAGCGCTTCCAGATGGACGGCCGAACTCTTGAGCACGAGATTGTCTCGGACCGGCTCCTGCTTACCTTCTGACGCCACGCCGGTCTGAACTGGTACGGCGTGGATTTGAAGCGAAAGCGAGGATTACATTTGCAGCAGGTCGCCTCCGACGCCCTCTTACCGCTTTGCCGGCACCTCAGTCCCGAATTGGATCGTGGAATCCACCTTGTACATCTTCACGCTGAGATCCACCGGACGCAGCATTTCCAGAACGATGGCCGCGCCTTGCGTCTTCAACGAGAAATGCGAGCTTCCGTCGCGCGCCACGGGGAATTCCCGCGCGCCGAACGGCGGAATCTGCACCTCGAAGGCGGTGGTGCAGATGGGCATCAGCTCCGCAGCGGCGCGCGTGCCGTTGGGCGCCGAAAAGAGTCCTCCGGAGGAATAGCAGGCCCACGCCCTGACCGCACGCTCCGACGTGTTGATGAGCGAGAGCAAGCCGCCGGGCAGGTCCGTTACATCCCCGGAGAACCATGGGCTCTGGGTGGGAAAAACCACCCCGCGGCCGACGCTCCGCAATTGGTCGCCAATCACGCACTCCGTCTCGCCGCTGACGGCCACTACCGGCGAGAGGCGCGGCGATGGCACCCGTTCCCGCACCTTCACCCAGGCGCTCTCGGTCTCCTCCTCGATTTCGAGCTTGTAACTCGACCGCTCGCGCGGCGTCAAGCGGATGGTGATCTCGGGGTGCCCGGCGATGGCCACCAGTGCGCCGCTGGCCCGGTGTGGCTCGACATCCACCACCACCGGCCGGTCGCTGAGGTTCTGCAACTCCACCGTGGAGGAGCATCGAGGTCCGTAGGCCAGCGCGGGCACGACGCTCTCGACTACCCGTTCCTGGCCCGAGGCCAGCGCCAGCACCGCGAACAGGGGCAGAATCCGCCTCACAGTTTTCATTCTCGCTCACGTGCGCGCGCGGCGCTTGCCAGCCGCTACAATCGGAGAAGTGCCGGGCGTTTATCTTGCCTATCCTTTTTGCGCGCAGAAGTGCACCTACTGCAACTTCGCGTCGGGCGTTTTCCCGCGCGCTCTGGAGGCGCGCTATCTGGAAGCAATCGAGGCGGAGATCCGCGCCCACCAGTGGGAATGGATGCCCGAGACGGTGTACCTGGGCGGCGGCACTCCCAGCGGCATGGCGCCGGAAGCCCTGCGCCGGTTGCTCGACATCATCCCCGGCCGGCCGTGGGCGGAAGCCACCATCGAAGCGGCACCGGGAACCGTCACCGCCGAGAAAGCCCGCGCGTGGGCGGACTGCGGCATCAACCGCGTGAGCCTGGGAGTCCAGTCGTTCGTGGAGAAGGAAATCCGGCGCACCGGCCGCAAGCATACCGCCCAAACGGTGGCCGATGAGATCGGCACGCTCGACCATGCCGGCATCGGCGACCTGAACATCGACCTCATCGCCGGACTCAGCGGCCAGACGGAGGAGAGCTGGAGCGAATCACTCGACTGGATCGAGCGGCTGGCCCCGGCGCACGTCTCCGTGTACATGCTGGAAGTGGATGAGGACAGCCGCCTGGGCAAGGAAATACTGCTCGGCGGGGCGCGCTACGGGGCGGGGGAGACTCCCGGCGACGATGGGACGGCGGCGCTCTATGAGATGGCCGTCGAGCGGCTGGCGGCGCTGGGCATGGCGCGTTATGAGATCTCCAATTTCGCGCGGCCCGGCTTCGAATCGCTGCACAATCTCAAGTATTGGAAGCTGGAGCCGTACGTAGGCTTCGGCGCCGACGCGCATTCCTTCGACGGGCGCGTGCGGACGCAGAATGCGGAATCGGTGGAGGAATATCTCAGTGGGACTGGGCAGGTCAGGGACCTGCACCACCACGACGAGCGCTTCTTCGTCGGGCTGCGGCTGATGGCCGGTATTCGTCCAGCGCCCGAGGAATGGCAGCGGTTCGAGCAGCCCATTCGCCGCTTTCTGGATGCCGGCCTGCTCGAAACCGCGGGCGGCGTTCTGCGGCTCACCGGCCGCGGCGTGCTCCTCTCGAACGAAGTTTTCCAGGAGTTTCTCACCCCATGATCGATCTGCGAAGCGATACCGTGACCAAGCCGACGCCCGCCATGCGGCGCGCCATGATGGAGGCTGAAGTCGGCGACGACGTTTACGGCGAGGACCCCACCGTAAACCATCTGGAGCAGCGCGCCGCCGAGATCACCGGCAAGGAAGCCGCGCTATTCGTGCCCACCGGCACCATGGGGAACACTATCGCGGTCAAGCTGCATACCCGGCACGGCCAGGAAGTGATCTGCGATTCCCGTGCCCACGTGCTGGATTACGAGCTGGCCATGATGGCGTGGTTCTCCGGTTGCCTGGCGCGCGCCATCCCCACCGGGGACGGCATCCTCACCTGGGAACAGGTGCGGCGCAGCATCCGGCCGCCGCATCCGCACTGGGCGCCCACCGGCCTGATCGAAATCGAAAACACGCACAACATGGCGGGCGGAACGGTTTACCCGATGAGCGTCATCCGCGAAATCTGCGATGGGGCGCACGAGCGCGGTTTGAAGGTGCACATGGATGGCGCGCGGGTCTTCAACGCGGCCGCGGCAATAAACGTGCAAGTGCGAGAGATCGTGGCTCCTGTCGATACGGTGATGTTTTGCCTCTCGAAGGCGCTCGGTGCGCCGGTGGGTTCCATGCTGGCCGGTCCGGCCAGCCTGATAGCCAAGGGCCGCCTCTACCGCAAGCGGCTGGGCGGCGGAATGCGCCAGGCGGGGGTTCTGGCGGCCGCGGGATTGATTGCGCTCGAAGACACGCCCCAGCGGCTCCCCGACGATCATGCCAACGCCCGGTTCCTGGCGGAAGGGCTGGCGCGCATTCCCGGCATTCAGATCGATCCGCGGAAAGTGGCGACCAATATCGTGGTCTTCGACGTCGGCGGCACGGGCCGCGCCAGCGCCGAAATCAGCGCGCGGCTGAGAGCGCGCGGAGTGCTGATCAACGGCATCAACGAGCGCCTGATGCGCGCGGTGACGCACTACGACGCCACCCGTGCCGATTGTGCACAGGCCCTCGAAGCGGTGGCCGCCGCAGTGGCGTCATGAGCCTGCGGAAACGGTATCATGGTAAGAAACGTACCCATGTGCTTCATGACCCATCACGCATCCCGCCGGGACCGGATTTTCGCATGTTAAGATTCATTCCGCTGCTGGCGGGCGCTTCGATCGCGCTGGCGCAGCAGTATTCCATATCTACCGTGGCCGGAGGCGCGCCGCCAGCCACGCCAGTCGCAGCCGCTAGCATCTCGATGGGGCAGCCGGCGCGCGTCGCCGTGGATGCCTCGGGCAATGTCTATTTCAGCAGCTCGAATTGCGTCTTCAAGATCGATGCCACTGGAACCGTCACGCTCGTCGCGGGAAACTCGCGGGCGGGCTTTTCGGGCGACGGCGGCCTGGCCGTGAATGCGCAGTTGAACTCCCCGCAGGGCATCTCCTTCGACCCGAATGGCTTCATGTATATTGCGGATTCCAGGAACAATCGCATCCGCCAGGTGACCACATCCGGCATCATTACCACCTTCGCGGGCAACGGCAGCATCAGCCCCGGCGGCGGCCCCAGCGCTTACGGCGACGGGGGCCCGGCTACCAGCGCGCAATTGCATCTGCCCATGGGAGTGGCCGTCGATGCCCACTTCAACGTGTACATTGCCGACACCGGCGATAACACCATCCGCGAAGTCACCGCCGATGGCAACATCGCCACCATTGCGGGCGACAGCTTTCCCAGTTACGAGGGCGATGGCGGCCTGGCCATCGTAGCGGAATTGCACAGCCCGGAAGACGTGGCGGTGGATTCGTCCGGCAACGTGTACATCGCCGACACGGCCAACGGGTACATCCGCGAGGTCACCATTTCCACCGGCGACATCAACTATATCGCCGGCGACGGCAGTATCGGTTTCTCCGGCGATGGCGGGTACGCCACCAGTGCGGGCTTGATCGCGCCTTTTGCGGTGGCTGTGGACTCCTCCGGCAACGTCTACTTCGCCGAAAACGGCGACAGCCGGATCCGGGAGATCAACGCCACGAGCCTCGATATCAGCACGGCGGCGGGGAACGGCACGCCCGGATACTCAGGCGACGGATCGACTGCCTCCAGCGGGCAATTGAATTCCCCCACCGGTGTGGCCGTGGATTCGGCTGGAAACCTATATATCGCGGATACGCTGAACTGCCGCATCCGCAAAGTAACCTCAAGCGGAACCCTCTCCACGTTTGCGGGAAACGGCACTTTGAGCTACTCCGGTAACGGCGGACCGGCCATCCAGGCCCAACTGAACGCGCCTGAGGGCGTGGCAGCGGACGCCGCCGGCAACTTTTACGTTGCCGACACCCTCAACAACGTGGTCCGGATAGTCTCGCCGAACGGAATCATCGCCAACTTCGCCGGGAAGGGCGGCGCGGGCGACTCCGGCGATGGCGGCGCGGCCACCAGCGCGCAACTCAACGGGCCACAGGGGATGGCCGTGGACGCGTCCGGCAATCTCTTTATCGCCGACACCCTGAATGCCAAGGTGCGCAAGGTCTCGACCAGCGGCGTCATCACCACGGTGGCCGGAAGCGGCACTCCCGGCTATGGCGGCGATGGCAGCGCGGCCGGCAACGCGCAACTGAATCTGCCCATCGGCGTGGCGGTGGACACGGCCGGCGACGTGTACATCGCGGACTTCGGGAACAGCCGGGTGCGCAAGGTCTCGGCTGCCAGCGGCGATATTACCACCGTGGCTGGAAACGGAACCTTCGGATACTCCGGCGACGGCGGCCCGGCCGTCAACGCGCAATTGAATGGCCCCCAGGGCGTCGCGGTGGATACCGCCGGGAACCTGTACATCGCCGACAGCGAGAACAATCTGATCCGCGAGGTTACCCCCAGCGGCCTGATCGCGACGGTGGCCGGAAACGGCGTCGCGGGTTACTCGGGCGATGGGGGGCCAGCCGCCAGTGCGCAAGTCGGCAACCCCGTGGGCGTGGTTGTGGATGCGGTGGGCAACATTTTCATCGTGGATGCCAGCGTGCGCGTGCGCCAGGTCTACCCCAACGGTCTCATCGTGACCGATGCGGGCAACGGGTCGCGGGGCTACACGGGCGACGGCGGTCTGGCCACCCAGGCGCAGCTCAATGCTCCCTTGGCCATCGCGTTGGGGCAAAACGGTAATCTGTACCTGGCGGATACGGCCAACAACGCCATTCGGCTGCTCCAGTACGCGGGCAACGGCCTGTCCATAAACGCGGTGACCAACGCCGCCAGCAACCTCAGCGGACCGGTGGCGCCGGGCGAGGTAGTGGTGCTCTACGGCTCCGGACTGGGCCCTGCCGGGCTGACGCAGTCCCAGCTTGACCCAACCACCGGCCTGGTGGACACCAGTCTTGCCGGCACCAGCGTCATGTTCAACGGCACGCCGGGACCCGTGTTATACACCTCCGCCACGCAAATCGGCGCCGTGACGCCGTACTCGATGGCGGGATCGAACGTACAGGTATTCGTCGAGTACCAGGGACAGACCAGCGCTCCCGTGACGGTGCCGGTGGCGCCGGTGGCGCCGGCTCTCTTCACCGCGGACAGTTCCGGCAAGGGGCAGGCGGCGGCCTCCAACCAGGACGGGACATTGAACGGGGCTGCGCATCCCGCCAAAGTGGGAAGTTACATCTCGTTGTGGTTGACGGGCGCGGGCCAGACGAATCCCTCGGGCGTGGACGGTCAGCCGGGAACCGCTCCCCTGCCGATGCCGATAGCCGGGGTCAGTGTGACGATTGGCGGACAAGTCGCGGTGGTCGAGTACGCCGGCCAGGCGCCCGATGCCGTCGCTGGCGTGATGCAGATCAACGCGCAAATCCCCAGCGGAACTCAGGCCGGCAACGCAGTCCCGGTGGTGGTGAAGGTGGGCAATGTCTCCACCCAGGCGGGCGTGACCGTGGCGGTGGGGAATTAGCGGGGCGGCCACGGAGTGGTAACTCCAAGTGGGAGGGGACTTTCCCTGAAATACAGCCGAAATACGCCGGATCGGCCAGCGGCGCTACAATAGTTGTCAATATGGATCATGTGCCGCAACAGCCCGTCAAAGATCCACCGAACCTGATCCGGAGCGGCTCGTTCTCCCTGGATCGGCTGTTGAGCCACATCGACCCTGGCACGGTGGAGGAATCCGAAGACTTCGTGAGCCGCATTTATGAGCAGCGCTACCTTGATCTCTCCTCCGGCCGAAACGGCAAGACTGGTCGTTGATACAGACGTCGCCAGCTTTGTCTTCAAGTGGCATCCCGAATATGCGCCGCGCTACGTTTCCATAATGCGCGGCTCTGAGTTGGTAGTTTCATTCATGACTCTGGCTGAGATGCGCCAAGGCGCTCTGGATGCGAGCTGGGGGCCGCGCAAACGGGACGTGCTGGAAACGTATCTGGCCGACTTCTCAGTGCTCCATTCCGACAGCCTACTGTGCTCTACGTGGGCCGCCCTTCGGAACGAGAGCACGCGCAAGGGACGGCAAATGAGTTCAGCCGACGCATGGATTGCAGCCACGGCGCTGGTTTTGTCGGCGCCGCTGGTGACGAACAACCCCAAGGACTACCGCCACCTGGACAAGCTCCAGCTTGTATCCCTGACCGCCAGGTAACCATTTGATGGAGAATGGAGGCTGCTGCCGCCCATCACCCGGGTGGGTCCGGCAGGGTGAGTTTACGACAGATCCTCTTGGCCAAGAGGTCCGCAATCTCAGTGCGACGAGGAATTGCTTCGGCGTGGCCGGTTCGAGGGTTCTCCCAAAGAGAGTGTTCCTTGCCCTCTCTGCGCAACACGCAGCCGTGCCGCCGCAGATGGCGGAGGAGGACCTCGCGCTTCATCCGATCACGACGAGTTCCTGCTCGGCGTCGGGCGGAATAGCGCGCAGGGAATCCTCTCGCCTGTGCTCCAGAATGAGAGTGATCGCCTCTCGAAGGTTCGCCAAGCAGTCTTCACGCGATTTGCCCTGGCCGTTTGCGCCGGGCACTTCGGCGCAGTACGCAACGTACCATGGGCCGTCCTGCTCGACGATCGCGGTGAACTCGTTACGCATGCGTCCATTCTACCGCTCTCGGCGGGACAGAAAGGGTTTCAGGGGCTCAGGGCTACGTAATCCCCAAATCGCCGCCCCGCCTCGCCTTATTCGGGCCGCTCCGCGCCGCGCAGCCGGAACATCACCTGCAAACCCTTGCGCCAGTCTGCGGCCAGGCCGATGCGCTCTACTTCGATCGCGGGCGAAAAATAGCTCAGGATGGTCTCCGTGGTGGGGTGAAATTCGAGCGACGGCGAGACCAGCAGCAGGCGCGGCGGATCGGGGCGCAACAGGAGGCCGGGGAAGTAGCCGTGCGCCGGGAACTCGCCGCGGTCCAGGTGCCATTTGACGCGAATCCAGTAATCCAGCGCCTGTAGCGGCAAGTTCAGGTCGGCGGACGCTTTCAGTTCCACAACGGTGAGGCGGCCGGCGCGGTCGGCGGCCAGCAGGTCCAGGATGCCGCGCTCGCCCCCGGCGAAGGCGGGCACCTGGTCGTAGATGGGGTCGCACAGGAGCGAGGCGTCCAGCGTTTCGATCTGCGCGCGCGCCTGGGATTCCAGCCAGGCTTCGGGCGATTGCCGGTAGAGCGGATGGCCGCGGTCTTGGGATTCGGGCGAGCGGGCGCGGTCGAGTTCCTCGACCAGGCGCTCGATTTCGGCGGCGTGATGCTCGCGCGCGGGGCGGCGTTCGCCCAGGCCGAACAGCAGATCGCCGCCGGAGAGTTCGGCGAACTCGATGCCGCGAACGCGCAGGCTGGCGCGCCCATCGTGTTTGACAACCCGCTCGACGCCGGGCAGTGAGATGATACGCTGCCAGGCTTCCAGCAGGTTGGGCGCGGGGCGGCGGCAGGGCTCGAGGCGCGTATCCAGATTGCCGTGGTCGCGCGGGTCGATGCGCGCGACGAAATCCTGCTCGGAATAGGAAAACAGCTCGAAGCGCGCGGCGGCGGGGTCGAGGCACAAGAGACGCAGCGCGGTGGGGCGCTCGCGGCCCGCCGGAACGTAGATGGCCAGGCCTTCCAGCGCCACACGCCGTTCGCGGCCGCGCAGGTAGGTGAGCCAGATCAGGCCGAACGAAAGAACCGCCGCGGCGTCGCTTTGCGGCGGACAGGCAATGGCCGCCCAGCCGTGTTGCCCGTGGCGCAGAAAGGCACGCGGGAAGGCGGGGGAGAGGCTGAATTCCAGGTTCGGCTCGGCGCTCAATTCGGCCAGTTTCCACTCCGGGAACTGGCGGCGCAGAAAGAGGCGGAAGCGCTCGCGGAACACCAGACGGGCGCTGCGCCGGCCGAGATCGGCTCCGGCGCGCCGGGCGAGATCCAGCAGGAAGAGCTGGCCCTGGCGGCGAGCAAATCGCTCGACGGTGATTTCGAGGCGCGCGCTGGTGGGCTGCTGGATGGCGGTGACGCGCCGCGTGAGATTGCGGGTGCGGTCCCAGGCCTGCAACGTGAGACGCCCGCCGCGGAGATCGAGCGAGAAATTGTCTTCCTTGATGGGAAGCAGTTCCTCGCCGGGTTCCAGCAGGGCCGGCTGTTTCGAGCTCTTCAGAAAAGCCGCAATGGCCGCGCGGATCTCTTCGGTCGAGTGCGGCATACTAGCCAAACTTGGCGGCGCGCCGTTCCGGCCCCAGCGCCGTGGCAATGGCCGCCATGAGGAACACCGTGGCGGCCGTCACCGCCATGGCCACCGCGTAGCTGGTGCGGCGGGCGAATACCGCCTCGATGTAACCCACCGAGCTGGCGATCAACACGCCGCACTGATAACCGAAGCCCGGCAGGAAGCCGCGCACCGAGTCGGGAGACAGTTCGGAAAGGTGCGCCGGCACCACGCCCCAGGCGCCCTGAACCAGGAACTGCATTACGAACGCTCCGACGAACAAGAGTGTCAGCGATGGCGAGAAGGCCCAGATGGGAATCACCAGCACCGCGGCCAGCAACGCGATCACCATGGAGCGGCGCCGGCCGATGCTGTCGGAGAGGAAGCCGAAGAGCGTCCCGCCCACAATGGCGCCCACCATGGAGAACGCGGTCAAGCCGGCGCGCCCGGCCACATGAAATCCCCACTGGCGTTCCAGAAAAGTCGGGTACATGTCCTGCGTGCCGTGGGAGGCGAAATTCATCGTCGTCATGAGCGCGGCCATATAGAGAAACAGTTTCCAATTCCCCAGAATGGCTCGGCCCAACTGGCCCCAGCTTTCATGGCGAGTTTTCTTCCACACTTCCGACTCTTTCACGCGCATGTACACGAACACCGCCAGCAACGCCGGCAACCCGCCCAGGAAGAACAGGGGCCTCCAGCCTACGCGAGGGAACACGAAGAAATAGCACACAGCCGCCAGCAGGTAGCCCATGGCATAGCCCTGCTGGAGAAACCCCGAGAGCAATCCGCGCAGCCGGGCTGGAACTTTCTCCATGGCGAGTGACGCGCCGACGCCCCATTCGCCGCCCATTCCGATGCCGAACAGGGCCCGCAGCACCATGAACACGGTGTAATTGGGCGCCAGGCCGGAGGCAACTTCCATTACCGAGTAAAACACCAGGTTGATTATCAGTGGCAAGCGGCGCCCGTAGCGGTCGGCCAGCAGGCCGAAGAAAAAGGCGCCCACGGGACGGAAGGCCAGCGTAGCGGCGATCGTCAGCGCCATGGCCGCGTCGGACTTCTGAAACTCGCGCCCGATGGCGGTCAGGCAGAAGACCAGCAGGAAGAAATCGAACGCGTCCAGGGTCCAGCCCAGGTAACCCGCCAGCAGCGCGGCGCGGTGGTCGCTTGCGCCCGACGCTTCGGCCGGCGCGGATCGCGCTATGGTCACGTGTTGGCCCTCCGCCGCAGCGCCGGCGCCAGCGCCCACACCACGCTTACCGCCAGCACGCCCGCCACAATCCACCCCTGGCGATCGAGCGCCGGGTTGGCATTGCCGAACAACTCCATCATGGCCGGGCGCAGCGCCATGGCCCACAATACCAGCGCATAGGCCAGGTAGTTCTTGCGCGCGAACCACAGGCAGAACAGCACGGCACACCCGGCCCAGATGGCGGTTATGGCATACTGGAGCGCGAATTCACCCGGCGTGCGGATGTCTCCCGAGAGATTCGCCGAGAGCGCCGCCAGCACCAGCAGGGCCAGCATCCACCACTTAGGCAGCTTCTTTATGACAATCGCGATAAACGCCAGGATGGCGGCGTTCAGAAGCACCGACCGCGCAGCCCCCGCCACGGCCGCCAGGGCCGGCGCGCGGCTGACGATCAGGTCCGGGCTGACGATGGCGAAAAGCGCCTGCGCGTGATGGTGGCTTTGGAGCATGGCGTCGTGCTGATTCAGGAGAATCCCGAGGCCGGCCGCTGCCAGTAGCGCCGCTCCGGCATCCAGGCCCAGCAGCCGGCGGTTGGCCGCGCGCAAGGCGCCCCCGCTCTCCGGATAGAACAAAGCGAGCAGCGCCGCCGCCGCGCCCAGGACCAGAAAAACGAAGATCACGCTCATCAGCAGCGTCATGTACAGGACGGCCTGGAAAGTTTCGAGTGGAATGGCGGTGTTATAGCCCTTCAGCATGAGCTCGAACGAGAGCAGCGAGCCCAGCGCGAACAGCAGCGTCGCGGGCACGGCCAGGCGGATAGCCCCGCGCCAGCGCACCAGTCCCTGGCGCGTGGCTTGAATCAGCAGCCAGAGTGCGTAGACCACGGCCGCCGCAGTTACCGCAATGCGCAGCGCCAGGACGGCGATGGAAAGCGCGTTCTGACGGTCGCGCCCGCGCTCGTAGGCTTCCGGGATTTTCCAGTACGACCGCAGCGAAGAGACGCGGTCTCCGGCCACCTCGATGTGAACGCGGTAGTGGGCTTCGTCCAGGTTGCGAGGGTCGCCGGGACGCGCCTCCCACTCGAGCGTGTAATCGCGCCGCGCTTTCTTCTTTTCCGAGGAGCTCTCCTTCAAGTCCATGGCAGCCAGTTCGAACCCCTGCGCCGCGGCGAAGGCGGAGGCGATCTGGCGCGCTCGATCCTCAGGAATATCGGCGCCGGGGCGGTCTTCGGGAATGGTGTGCGTGAATCCCAGCACCTTGCCGGTTTCCGGATGCTCCGATACGGTGACTTCTTCCTGGTCCAGCGATTTGAAATAACGAGTCATCCAATGCTGAACTGGCCGATAGCGCTCGAAAGGTTTCGAGGCGAAACTCACCGAACGCCGCTCCAGAAAATACTTGCCCGCCAGACTGTCGTCGCCGCTCCAGTGCGTGGCCGGGTAAGTCAGATGACGGAAGCTGCCGGGATCGAGGCCCTGCTGTTGGAGAAACGCGTCCGCCCCCGCGCGCGCCTGGCCGGCCGGGATCTGGTATTTCGGCGAATCGCCGAAACGGCTCACCGGAATCAGCAGGCTGAGCAGGCCGGCAGCGAAGATCGCAATGGCCGTCAGGCGTACGCGGTTGGTGAGCGGCTGGTACTCCATGGTGACAGCCGGGGGCGCCGGCGCCGCTTCCACCGGTTCCTCGACCACGGCACTCTCATCCGCGTTGAGCAGCCCGCTCTCCGGCTCGAATCCGCCGCGCCGCCAATAAGCCACCAGCGCCACCAGGAGCGGCAGCACGACAATCCCCGCGCTGGCAGCGCCGGAGAGCCGAAAATAGAGGTTGTGGGAGCGTACCAGCAGCAGGGCGGTGTAGCCCGCATCCATCGAGTAGTGCCACACCAGCGTCGGCAGGATACCCCATCGCAGCATGATGAAGCCCAGCGCCACGCCGCCGATGCCTACTTCCACGCCGCGAATGTAGAACGGCTGCTGCGGATATCCAGCGTGGCCGAAGCCCCAAAGGAAGGCCGCCAGCACCACCGCCACGGGAAGGTACCGCACCAGCTTGCGCAAGAACGGAATGGCAAACATGCGGAACAGAGACTCCTCCGAAAGCGCGGGGAAGAATCCGAAGAACAGCACGAACAGCCATGGAAAGCGGGTATTGAGCAGATCGTCGTAAGGAACATCCGCCGGCGACCAAGCGCCGAAGCGGTAGGCCACAATGTAGAACACCGTCTGATAGGCAATGAAAATACCGGCCAACGTAATGCCTAAAATCACGCCCAAAAAGAAGCGCTTGGTGCGCAACCCGCGCGGGCGGAAGAGGTTGCCGAACGAAATCTGATTGGGAAGCGCTTCGCGGTATAGGCTCTCGGCGCCCGCCATGAGCACGAACAACAGGCCGCCCGATCCCAGCGCGGAGAGCAGGGCTTGCAACAATTGCTGCGACAGGAAGCTGCCGTAGGAATCCGTGGTGGGATACCCGAATTCGTGCAGTGGAAACTGGTTCAGGCTGGCGCACAGCGAGAGCGCCATGCACACCAGCCCCACCACCGCCGCGCGCCGCCAGCGCACATCCTGGCGGCGCACGCGCATAATGATCACCACCACCAGGCCCAGAATCAGCGCCACCAGCAGCGCTGAATCCACCATCTGCGCCATGTCGTTCCTGGAGCGCAGGCGCTCGTAATCGCGCGTCCACTGTTCCGGGATTCTGAGATACTCGCGATACCCTCCCACTTCATTGCCCAGAACCGCGACGGTCATACGGTTGGTGGCGTCGTGCAGATTGAAGTCGCGCTCTTTCCAGGTGAACTCGCGATCCACGCGATGCGGGCGCGTCTGGTCCGATTCCTCGACGAATTCGAGCGACGCCGCATCGCGATGCATGCGGGTTCGCAGGAAATCCTCGGCCAGGGCGCGCGCCTGTTCGGCGGTCGCAGCCGGACGCGCGGCTTCCTCGGGAATCTCGTGCTGGAAGCCGGCCAGCTCGCCGGCGGGAGTGATTTCGACGCCGTACTCCTCTTTCTGCTGCGGGCGGAACCATCGATAAGCCCAGCGCCACAGGCGGACGCGCGTGCCCATGAGTCGGTTGGCCTGCTCGAGGCCGGCTTCGCGCTCGAGGAACGTCTTGGCTTCATCGTCGTAACTGAAACGCGAGGCTTGCCGGTAGCCCTGGACGCGGTAGCCCTGCCCGGCCAGAAAGCGCCCGGCGAGAACCTGGGCGTCGTCGCGGCTCACGCGGAAATCGATGGAAGCCTCCGGAAAAGCCCGGTAGAA
The DNA here is from genome assembly GCA_049515735.1 of Bryobacteraceae bacterium. Taxonomy (GTDB): domain Bacteria; phylum Acidobacteriota; class Terriglobia; order Bryobacterales; family Bryobacteraceae; genus Fen-178. The sequence continues at coordinate 20,509 of JBEKTU010000034.1, read as the reverse complement.
GTTGCGTACCGAATACCAGGCGGCCCCGGCGAACAGTACGAGGCAAACGGCGATGAAACGGTAATCGGAGGTGCGCAGCCGTTCTTTCATAGTGGTGGCCTTTCAATGGATGATTCCTTCGCCGCCCAATGTATCCCGATTCCGCCCAGAATGAAACGGCGCGTATCCACGGGACGGTATCCCGCGCGGCGCAGCAGAGAGGAAAACTCGTCGATGGACACGAAGCTTCTGAGCGAATCGGGGATGTAGGTGTAGACTCGCGTTTGCCCGTGCAGCACCAAGCCCCAGAAGGCGCCCTGCGCGTAGAGCCAGCCGAGATACAACCGCCGCAGCCAGCGGTTGGCGGGCAGGAAAAAGTCCAGGCTCACCAGCATTCCGCCGGGACGGGTGACCCGCTCGATCTCGCGCAACGCCGCCGGCAGATCCCGAAAATTGCGCAGCCCGTAACCGATGAAAACACCATCGAAACACCCGTCGGAGAAGGGGAGCGATGCCGCGTCGGCACAGACCGCGCGAGCGACGCCGTGCGCCCGGGCGAGTTGCAACATGCGCTCGGTGAGGTCGACGGCCAAGGCGCGGGAGCCGGGGTATCGCCGCGCGACGAGGCGAGAAAAGTCACCCGTGCCGGATGCCAGATCGAGCACCAGCGGATTCTCGGACAGCCCGGCGCGCTCGACGCAGGCCCTCTTCCAGCGCCGGTCCATCCCGTAGGAGAAGACGCGCGTAATGAAGTCGTAGCGAGGCGCTATCGTGTGGAACATGGCCCGCATCCGGCGCCAATCCCGTCTTTCGGCTGGAATGTTCACTAAGAGCCGAATTGTACCAAAGGAACGAGGTTTACTTCTTGGGGCGCGAGGGGCGCATCTCGATCCGGCTGATCATGGTTCGCGCGGGCATGCCCAGCACCAGGGCGACGGCCTCGGCCACGTCTTCCGGCGCGATCATCCAGTTGGTGTCGCCGGCGCGCTTGGCGGGGTCGCCTTGGAAATCCGTGTCCACGCTTCCCGGCATGATGTAGCTGACCCGAACGTTGTCGTGACGGTGGTCCAGCATCATGGCTTCGCTGAAACCGTTAAGTCCGAACTTGGATGCGTTGTAGCCCGCGCCGCCGCTGAACGGGTTCTTCCCGGCGAGGCTGGAAATGTTGACGATGAAGCCGCCGCCGCGCCTGGCGAAGCGTTCGAGCGCCTCGCGGGAACAGTAAAACGGGCCGTTCAGATTGAGATCGATATTGCGGTGCCACTCCTCGGGCGTCATCTGGGCCACCTTGCGGAAGACCCCTTCGCCGGCGTTGTTGACCAGAATGTCGAGCCCGCCGAATTCCCGGTCCACGGACTGGAAGAACTCGCCTACCTGCTCCACCTTGGTGACATCCGCGGCATAGCCGGCGATTTTTCCCAGCGGCTGCATCTCGCGGACGGCCCGCTCGACCGATCCGGTGGTGCGCCCGCAGATGGCCACCGACGCTCCCTCGCGCAAAAGCCGCTCGGCGATGGCACGACCGATGCCTCGCGTGCCGCCGGTGACGATTGCGATCTTGCCTGAAAGTGGTTCCATATTCAGATTGTAAGGGAGGGGCAGGGCTCGCTTGCAAGTGCGTAGCGGACGGCGCGGCTGCTGCTTCCGTACCTTTATCAGTCACGTCAACGCTTCCGTGCGGGCGCGGGCCATGGGCTAAAATGGGAACTAGCATGAAATTCGTTGTCAGCATCTATCAAGACGAAGACGGTGTATACATTGGCGAGTGCCCCTCGATACCGGGCTGCGTCAGCCAAGGGCAAACAGAGGCCGAGGCCGAGTCGAACATCGCCGATGCAATCCGCGAATGTCTGGCTGTTAGGGCAGAACTCGGCATGCCATTGACCGTGACCACGCGCGAAGTCGAAGTGGCGGTCTGATGCCCGTTCTCCCGCTGCTTCGACCTCGCGAAGTCGTTCGTGTGTTTGAGCGGCTGGGTTGGCGGGTCGCGAGGCAACGAGGCAGCCACATTGTGCTGACGAGGCCCGGCGCCCCCGTGACACTCTCGATCCCCGATCACGCTCAGGTCGCCCGTGGAACCTTGCGAGCGCTAATAGCGAAGGCTGGCTTGACGATCAAGGAGTTCCTGGAGTCGGCTCGATAGCATATGAATTCCTCGAGATCGCCTGCGAGTGGGCCTTCGACTGGCCGGAATATCAAGCTATGCGCTACGGATCACCGGTAAACGCTGGGCGACCTTCGGGGATCCGCGCTGCTGGTGAGTCTCCTGGTTCGCGCAAAGCCTTACAATGACTACGTGGCGGCTATCCCAGATGTGGTCCTAAAGTGGTCCCTACCTTACCGCGGGGAGGATGACGCGCGATGGCACACCTACGGCCTTTACGCGTACCTGCGGCCGCGCCATCCGGAGATCCTCTACATCGGCAAGGCCGCTGGCCGAACTGTCCTTCAACGTCTTCACGATTCGGACAAGCGTGCGCTGTTCCGCGATCTGGCCCAGCAGAGGAGTATTCAAACTGTGCGAGTGATCGTAGCGCAATTCGAGTCAACCCGGAGAATCACTCGCGAGTTGATACTTGATGTGGAAAGTCTGCTCATTCACTCGATCAAGCCGTGGGGCAACATCCAGTCGGCTCGGAGTCGGGGCATCTCCCGGCCGGGTCTCACCATCAAATGCGAGGGCAAGGTCTGGCCCATCGGCAGGCGGACGTTTCGCGATCAATGAAGGCCCAAAGACAACCACCCGCGAAAGCGCCACCGTGTAGACCGGCGCACCCGAGCTCCCGGATGCTCGCCCAATCGGAAGCCCCGAGACGGTAGTGCCGTGTCCAAACCGCTCCGGCGTCAGGCTGCGTCCGCGATCCGCGCTCAGCACACTCTTCAGCCCCCAGCGGACCATCTGCCCCGGCTTGCTAGAATGAATCCAGCCATGGCTTCCGGGCCGTCCACATCTCCGCTGCGGCAGATTCTGGAGGACCGCCTCGCGCAGTTGTCGCTCGAAGTGGACAGCCTGTTCGCCGAGGCGCGCGAACGAGCGCGGCGCGATTTTGCCGACCAGTTGAACCAGGCCGTGCGGCGGATCCGCCAGGCGGCGGATCCGGAAGAGCTCGGCGCCACGCTGCTGGATGCCGCGGGCGCGTTGGCGGGCGGCGCCGCGTGGTTCCGCATTGCCGGGGAAGCCGCTAAGGGCGAACGGATCCGCGGCGTGCCGGAGGAGGCGAGCGAGGCGTTCCACGCGCTGGAGATTCCGCTCGCATCCGCGGCGGCCCTGGCCGCCGCCGTCGAGAGCCGCGATCCGGTGATTGCAGCCACCACTCCGCGGGAAGTCTCGGAGGAGATGGCGAAGCTTCTGGAGCACTCGCCCGAGGGCCGCGTTTCCATCTTTCCCGTGGTGGTGCGGGAGCGCGTCCCCGCGCTTTTGTATGCGTGGGGAAACGTGCAAGGTTCCGCGGTCGAGCTGCTGACCCAGGTGGCTGCCGCCGCTTGGAGCGCGATTCCGGAGCCGGCCGCGCCCGAGCTTGTGACCATTGAGCCGGCGCCTCCGCAGCCCGCGTCCACGTGGGACCGCCTGCCCGTCGAGGAGCAGCGGATTCATCTCCGCGCGCAGCGCTTCGCGCGCGTGCAGGCGGCCGAGATGCGCCTGTTCCAAGCGGACGCGGTGCAGGCGGGCCGCGCCGGCCGCAATCTCTACGATACGCTGCGCAAATCCATCGACGGCGCGCGCGAAGCCTTTCACCAGTCGTTCTTCGCGCCCTGCCCGAGTATGGTCGATTACCTTCACCTGGAACTGGTGCAAACCCTGGCCAATGACGATCCGGACTTGCTTGGCAACAACTATCCCGGCCCGATGGTATAGGGTTTTATGCGGCGCAGGCTTGCTGGCCTGTGCGGGCTGGTGGGGCGCCGGCGCCGCGCCTGCAACGGATCTCGCCACTCTGGTTCGCGCCTATCGCGAGTCCCCCACACTCGCGCGACGCGCGGCCTTGCAATCGTACGCTGCGGCGCATTCCAAAGATACCAACGGCGGGCTGGCGCAACTGGCGTTGGGCGTGGCGGCCTACGAGCACAGAGACTATCCCGCCGCCATCGCCGCGCTGAGGAAGGTTCAAAAGCTGCCCCAAATTGCCGATTACACCGCCTGGTATCTGGCGGCGTCGCGTGTGGAATCGAACGATGCCGCAGGCATTGCGAACGACCTCGCTGCCACGCACAGCGCTTCGTCACTCTCGCCGCTTTCCGCCAAGGCATGGCTGCTCGAAGCCCGCGCGCTCGAAACCACCCAGGCCGCTGAAGGCGCACGCTTCCTGCGCGAGCACTACGCCGAGCTGCCGCAGCCTGAAGGGGACGCGACACTGGCCGACTGCTACCGGGCCGCCAACGACCTGGTTCATTCCGCGGAATTTTACCAGCGCGTCTACTATCAATACCCCACCGGCGACGCCGCCACGCGCGCCGGAGCCGCTCTGCTCACGCTGAAAGATGCCATGGGCGAGGCCTATCCGCCGCCGCCGTCGCGCCTGATGTTGCGCCGCCCCGATCGCCTGATGGAGCTTCACGAGTATGTTTTGGCGCGGTCGGAGTACCGGTCGCTGGTCGATCGGATTGCCGGCTTGGAGCGCGACCAGGCGCGCGTGCGCATCGGAGAAGCCGATTTTCTCAAAGGCAGCACGAAGGTGGCCTGCTCCTATTTGAGCGGCCTCGATCTGGGGGAATCGGAGGCCGATGCCGAGCGCCTGTATGAACTGGGCGAATGCGCGCGCCGTCAGGGCGGCGATGGCGAGATGATGTCCGCGGTCGAGCGTCTGGGCCGGCAGTATCCGAAATCGCTCTGGCGCTTGAAGGCGCTGGTTTCCGCGGCCAATCGCTTCCTGCTGGTGAACCGGCCAGACGATTACCTGCCGCTTTACCGGGCGGCGTACCAGGATTTTCCGGCCGACGCGGCCGCCGGCGTGTGCCACTGGAAGGTGACCTTCTACGCCTATCTGCACGGACAGGCGGATGCCGGAGACCTGCTCCGCGAGCACCTGCGCAGCTATCCCAATCACTTCACCGCCGGGGCGGCGCTCTATTTCCTGGGACGGCGCGCCGAACAGGAAGGCGATTTGGCCGCCGCCCGAGCCTGCTACCAGCGCCTTCCCCAGGCTTTCGAGAACCACTACTACGCCATGCTGGCGCGTGAGCGCCTGGGCAGTCCCGAGATGGCCGGCGCCGCGGCGTCGGCGGAGACTGCTCGGTTTCTGGCGGCAGTGACGTTCCCGGAACGGAAGCCGGTGCCGGCTCAAAGCACCAGCGCCACCACCGTGCGCATCGAGCGGTCGCGCCTGTTGCGGACCGCCGGCCTGGGCGACCTGGCCGATTTCGAACTGCGCTTCGGTGCTCGCACCGATGGCCAGCCTCCGCTGCTGGCGATGGAGATGGCGGGGGCCGCGGGCGCTCCGCACCAGGCCATGCGCATCATGAAGTCGATGGCCCCGGAATATCTGAACCTGGCCTTCGATCAAGCGCCGCGCAGGTTCTGGGAACTGCTCTTTCCGCTTCCCTACCGCGCCGACGTGGTCCGCGCCGCGAGCGAGAAGAACCTCGACCCCTACCTGCTGGCCGGCCTGATCCGCCAGGAATCGGAGTTCGACCCGCAGGCGCGCTCGCGCGCCAACGCCTTGGGCCTGACGCAAGTGCGCCCCGCCACGGGCCGTCTCTTCGCCCGCCAGGCGGGGATCAAACGCTTCAGCAGCCGGCTGCTGTTCCAGCCCGCGGCGAACCTGAAGATCGGCGTTTCGATTTTCTCGGCCATGCTCGAGGAGAACGACGGAAAGCTGGAGCAGACGCTGGCCGCCTACAACGCCGGTCCCAACCGAGCGGCCGAGTGGCTGGCGTGGAACACCTATCGCGAGCCCGCCGAGTTTGTGGAATCCATCCCCTTCACCGAGACTCGCGATTACGTGCAGGCCGTCCTGCGCAATGCCGACGTGTACCGCCGGCTGTACCAGTAGGCGCTACCGCTCGGATTCGTTACAGTAGATATGTGCATCGTCGAACATTCCTGACTCTTCCTATAGGAGCCTCTCTGATGCAGGCGCAGACATCCCCCGCCAACCAGCGGGTGGTCATCGAGCTTCGGTATATTCACATGCGCAACGGGCGCCAGGTGGAGCGCACCACCGATTATCTGCGGCGCGGCCTGTTGCCCGCCTCCGAACGGGCCGGTATCCGGCCGGTCGGTTGCTTCAGCGCCGTCATCGCACCCGACAGTCCCTTCGTCCTGACTCTGGCCAGCTACCCGTCGCTGGCTGCCTTCGAAACCGCTCGCGAAAAGCTCAGCGCCGACAAGGAGTTTCTGGCGGCGGCCGACGAGTACAATTCCATGACCGAGCTGAGCTACATCCGCATGGAGAGCTCGCTGCTGTGGGCCTTCCCCTCCATGCCCACGGTGGTGGCGCCTCCGACCGGCGAAAATCGCGCGGCGCGCATCTTCGAGTTGCGCACCTACGAAGCGCCCAACGATAAGGCACTGGCGCGCAAGATCAAGATGTTTGGCGATGGCGAGATCGAGGCCTTCCGCCGCTCCGGCATGTTGACGGTGTTCTTCGGCCAGACCATCGTCGGGAGCCGCATGCCGAACCTCACCTACATGCTGGCGTATGACGATCTGGCAGCGCGGGATAAAACCTGGGGTGCGTTCTCCGCCGATCCCGGCTGGCAGAAACTGCGCGCCACGCCGGGCCTGTCGGACGCCGAAATCGTGAACAATATCAGCAACGCGATTCTGCGGCCGCTACCCTTTTCGCCGATCCGCTAGCCGGATGCGCGCCCGCTCGCGCGGCGGGAGAATCAGGCTCTAATGCAGACCACGACATCCGAATCTCTATACCGCCGGTTGCAGCTGCTATTGCGGATGCTGCTGCGGCGTGGTATCGCCGGGAACTGAGGCAATGAAGACGATCTTCAGGGCTACTTGAGTACAACCATTTGCCTGTTCTTTGGGGAGACGCCCAAAGAGCCTGTGAACTTGGGGGTTCCATTCACCAGGATGTCCACTTCCCCATCGAACTCTGGTCCGAGCATTAGGACATCGCCGGGAGAAAAGCTCAAAAGGTCTCTCAGGCCGATCATGGCACCCGAAAATTCGCATTCCACCGTCATTTTCAGGTCACGCGCCAGCTTTCGTTTGATAGCTAGCTCGGTTGCAGGGTTCTCCGATCGGTGGCTCGTCCGCTGTTGGTCGAGTCTCTGCCTTATAGTCTTCAGGGTTAGAGAAGGAATCGCCAGGTTCACCATCCCAGCGGTCTCTCCGATCCGGAGTTCTATCGCGACAGCGACCACCGCTTCCGTCGCCACGAATCTGCCCGAAAGTTGCGGGCTCGTCTCGATGGCGCTCATCGCGAAGCTTAGAACGTCCACCGGCTTCCAGGTTTCACGCAGATCGCTCGTGACGATATGGAAGAAGCCATCAAGCAAGTTCTTCTCCACTTCCGTGACTTCACGATCCAGCCCGGTTTTGGTTCTTCCGCCGCCACCGAGCACGAGGTCCAGGATCAGCGCAATCAACGTGGGATCGACTTCGATGAGTGCATGACCCTGGCAGGGGTCCATGTTGAGGTAAACCAGGCATGTAGGCGTGGGCAAGGCTTCCACAAAGTCAGAGTATGGCAACTGTTCGACGCTGATGAGGCTGCCCGAAACGACGGAGCCCAAATATATGGTGAGGCTAGAGCTGAGGTTCCTGACGAAAGCTTCGTGCAAGGAGTGGATGGCGTTGATCTGCGATATGGGGATGCGGTCGAGGCGCCGGAAATCGAAAGGAACCGCGCCGTCATTGGCAGACGGGCGCGCCCCGGTGGCGGCATCAAAGGCCCTATCGATCTCCTGTTGGCTAAGTTGATGCTCCAAAATCGTACCCTCCGGGGTCCACTCTCACTGTTGGTGGGACAAGATCTTGAGTCCGTAATTACCATCTACGACGACAACGTGGCCGCGGGCCAGCACACGGTTGCGAATGACCACGTCAACTGGATCGACGACCGAACGGTCCAACTCGATCACGGAGCCAACGGTCAGTTTGAATACGTCGCGCAGGGGCAGGGTAGTTCGCCCCAGGATGAAATTGACCCTCAGGTCGAGCCTGGGGATTGAGTCCAGGGTCCGGCCGCCGAACTCCACCGTTTCGCTGCTGGAGGCGGGTGTGGCCTCCGCTGAGCCGGCCTTGACGGCAGCTTGCTGAACCGTGAAGTCAGCGCATCGACGGAGGAGTGCTTCCGACCAGACCGCCGCTCCCTCCACGGACGCCAGTCCGGCATCCAGGGACCAACTGAAGACCAAGGCCCCGTCGCGGTTAGGCTGACTGTTCGGAATGGAGTCCCCACCGCTGATCTCTTTCCCGAACTGGCAAGTCAGCTGGCTGGCTACGATGGAGCTCGTCTGAGCCATCAGGTCGCGGCACGTGGACTGAATGTCATGGTCGGTTGGCGCATTCACGCCAAGAGCGGCAAGAGTCAAGCGGCTGAGGCCAGCCCAGGATTCGGCTGGCGCACCGATCCAAAAGGAAGGCTCTTCCAGAAGGTTCAAGGACTGTGCCCGCCAAGCCAGGCCATCCTTGACCTCATTTGAGGGCGATGCGTGCGACTCAGCCTTCGGCCGGTACCCAGTCATGGATTCGAGAACCGTGATAAGGGAGTCCAGCCAGGAAGCCATCATCCGCGTCGCCATCTGAGCGCGGTCGGGGAGGGGGGACTTGTCGTCGGTGTGGGTACTCATGGATCGAACCTTACAAACTCGGTGATGCGAAGGGCCAGGCGGTCGCCGAGAACAGTCACTTCGGCAGACGCGAGTAACACATTACCGACATAGACACCGAGCGTCTCGCCAGCCGGTTGGCTTAACCGAACGACAGCGTCGGGGCGGATCGCCAGAACGTCGCGGACATCCATCAGCCGCTCTTCAAAGCGAGCTTCGATAGTCACAGGAACGTCATTGAAGCTATCTACGCTCTCGAGTAAGCTCTTGCGAAGAGGGGCCATTTTGGATTGACGCCTTGGAAAGCTAGCAATTCAAATGCCAAAGGATGACCACCTTCCAAACCTTAAAAATCCGGCTTCTTCAGTACCGACAATGCCCGAAAGTTTTTGACGGGTCAATATTTTGACAGTCGAAGAAAACGCGAAAACAACGACTAACGTTACTTGTATCTGCCATTTTGTCAGTGGTTGAATAGAATTGGATTTGGTGAGGAACTTGCTCTCCAGACGATTCGTATGGCGACAATGGCTTCACCGGCCTTGGCACCTCCTGAGCCGAGGCCAACAACGAACGCGCGCGCGAAATTCCAGATAACGGGTGTGCGAAAGGTGGCCATATTGCTGACGAGTCTCGGTGATGAAAACTGCGCAGAGTTGCTGCGCCGCATGACGGAAGATGAGGTCCACGAGGTGACCCGCGAAATGAGCCGCCTGACACCCGTGACCGCCGACGAACGGCAGTTCGTGATGGGGCGCTTCGCGGATGCAGTTGAGCGGGGCCACATTTCTGGCCCAGGGGGTGTAGAATATGCGACATCTATTCTAATTGCAGCATTTGGGCCGGAGACTGGCAAGCGTATGGCGGAGCGCGTACTCAAGTCGCTGGGGACCGACACAACGGGCATCGACTCGCTGCAAAAAGCCGACCCGCAATACCTGGCCAAGGTCGTTCAGCGGGAGCATCCGCAGACCATCGCCCTGGTTCTGTCGCATGTGAGCCCGTCTCACGCCGCTAAGTTACTGGCAAATCTTCCGGACAATGTAAGGGCCGATGTGGTCCGTCGCATGGCTGTGCTGGATCAAATCTCTCCGGAAGTCGTCAACAAGATCGCTGGGACGCTCGGCTCCCGGCTGAGGTTACGAGGGGGGTCGGGCCTTGAGTCGTACGGCGGCGTTCGCGCGGCAGTAGAACTCCTGAATCGGGTCGACACGTCGACGAGCGAAAGCATTCTGGATGAAATTGCGGCCGAAGACGCCAATCTGGTGCAGACAATCCGAAACCTGATGTTTGTATTTGACGACTTTCTGCACGTGGACGGAGCGGCGATGCGAAAGATCCTCGGCAAGATCGACCAGAAGGTGCTGATGGTGGCTCTGAAAGGGTGTAACAACCAACTCAAGAGCCACTTCACGTCATGCATGTCTTCCCGGTCGGCTGAGATGCTCAACGAAGACATGCAGACTCTGGGACCGGTGCGAATCCGGGATGTAGAAGAAGCGCAGCAGGCGATCATCGCGGCCGCCAGGCAGCTCGAAAGTGAGGGTGCTCTCAACCTCAAGCCGAGCAGCGGAGACCAGCTTGTGTTGTGAAGACTGCCTGACAAAGGGAAGTCGAGACGCAGTGCGTCGTCAACGTTGGCGGGTTTACAGAAGGCCAGCGTGGCTACCTCGATTTCCATCGGAGCGCCGTGCTGCTTCGTGAGGTTTCGGCAAGCCTGCGCAAGAAACTGGGGCCGCGGCCAGGAAGGTCGAGATCGAACTGGCGCAGACCCAGGCGGGCGATGCTTACCGGTTGCCGCTGGAAGTGGGCGTCGACGCGCGGATTGCAGAGATTGCAAAGATCGAGATGACGCAGAAACAGCAGCGCTTCGAGATCGCGGCCGACCAAGAGCCAGCGGAAGTGTCGCTCGATCCCAACACCTGGATACTCATGGACACGCACTTCGGTAAGAAGTGAGGCCCGGAAGCGTGGCCTATTCGACGGGGACGGCGCGATCGAATACCACATCGAAGGTGGCGCCCTGCCGCAACTCGACTTCGCGGCCGCGGGTCAGGAGGACGGTTGCCAGGCCTACGGCGCCGCCGGCGCCCGCGCCGATGCCGGCGCCTGTCCATGTACGGACCGCAAGACCTCCGAGGGCCGCGCCGGCGCCCGCGGTGTCGGCAATCCGCTTGGCATCCTCTCCGTGCGAGCTGCCCTGCTTGATTTCGTTCTCGTTCTCTTGGCCCGCGACCTTCTGGTCGCTGCCTTCGGAATCCACGGAAGCCAGGTGAGGAGAGACCTGGACGACCTTGCCGCTGGGAAGGGTCAGCGAGTCAATGCGGATCGCCAGCTCCGCGCGGCCGCTCACGCGTCCACTGCGCTTGGCGCTTAAGACCACCCCTTGGACATAGCAATTCACGGGAACCACAGTCTCGCCATGGACCACAATCGGCGTGGCGGTCTGCATGTAAACGTAATCGCCCTCGCGGGCGGTTCGCGTGCTGACGGAGTTCACCATGCGCAGCAGCGCGTGGCTGCCCTGCGGAATCTCGGAAGCCGCATGGAGAAACGGAATCGACAAAGCGACAATGGCCAAACGCATAACACCCTCCTCTAACTATCCTAAACCCCGCCGCCAACGGAAGTCGCTCAGCCCCCACAGCAGCAAAGCCATGAGGAGCGCCAGGACGGAATCGTTGACTCCGGGAGTCCTGCCGGGCAGATATCGTTGGATCGCTTCGAGGACCGCCAACGAACCTGCCACGGCTAGCGCGGCGCGCGCATAAGAGATGCCCTGGGTGCGAAACAGCCAAACCAGAGCGCCGTAGTCGAAGGCTTTTCGAAGCAGGGCGACGATTGCGGGCAGGCGGTTGGAGTGGAAGATGGCGGCGAAGGGAATCCAGGAAAAGGGGTGCGGCGTCGGCGCGAAACGGAAGGGGATCAACTCGCGCAGAACGATTGCGGAAGCCAGCAGAGATGCACCCGCGGGCAGCCGTTTCCTCTCCGGCAACAGGCTCCAGAACAGCAGCGCCAGGGCGGCGCCCAGCGCTTCGCTGAGGGTGAGCCAGCGCTCCTCAACGAAAAGCCGCACCGGGAGGAAGAACATCGCCGCCAGCAGCCACCGCAGGCGCATGCGGCCAAAAAACGCTTGCATAGCCAGCGCCACTGCCAGCCATTCGGCGGCGTTGGCCCAGACTTCCACCCCAGAGAGGGAAGAGGAGCCGGCCAGCAACGCCAGTGAGGTGCGCAATTTCGTCCGGGTGGGCGTGGGGAAGAACGGATAGAGCTGATAGCCCGCCCAGCAGGCCGCCAGAAGGAGAGCGGCAAGTCCGTACCGCCCCGGCTTGTGGCGCGCCAGCCTCTCCAACTCGGGGCGGAAGACCAGCGCCGCGACAGCGCCGGCGGCGGCGCCGGACACGTTACACAACACGTCAAAGAGATCGCACTCGCGGCCGGGGTCGTAAATCTGAAGCATTTCCATGCTGGCGGAAAGCCCCAGGGCCAAGAGCAGCGCCGCACTGAAGGCGACTAATCGTCCATGGCGCCGCGCTACCGCCAGGAATGCGGCCATACCCAGCGGAAAGTAGAGCGCCAGGTTGATGGCGGCGTCGCGCACCGCGTATAGGTCGAATTCCGGAGTCCACGCATGCAGCAGCACCCACAGCGGGTTTGCGCCGGAAACCTGGAAATCGAAATGCCAAGGGTAGAGGGAGCCGTAGACGATCACCGCTATGACCAGCAGCAGGAGACGGTACATTAGTGCCTCGCGAAGCGGCGCAGGCGGAAAATCTCGACGAACGAGATATACAGATTCACCACGCCCAGGCCGCTGATGGCGCCGCGCACGTACATGTTGTCCCAGTACCGGTGCCACTCCGGCACGAAGGCGGCGAAGTAGTTGCCCTCCCAATACTCGGTCCAGGGAAAGATCAGCAGGAAGAGTCCGATTTCCAGGCAGATGGTGACGAACACCACGGCGGACATCTTGTGGTACCAGCGGTAGACAGGCCCAGGCGACGGCATGGGCGCCGCGAGGTCCTCGCCGGGCTGGGTTGGCATCATGCGGCGCCCGCGGTGTCGAACAGACCCAGTTGCGGATCGTAATCGACGGGGAAGAGAGAGCGCGCGCGCACCGGCTCGAAGCTCAGGCGGTGCAGGGGAGTGAGGCCGAATTGCTGGATGGCCCGGCAGTGCTCGGGGGTGGAATAGCCTTTGTGCGAGGCCAGTCCGTATTGGGGAAAGACCCGGTCCCACACGCACATGCAAGCGTCCCGATAGACCTTGGCCAGGATGGAGGCTGCGGCAATGGCATGACAGCGCGCATCTCCCTTGATGAGGGGCTGCTGGGGCAGGGGAAGCTCGATGGGCATGGCGTCGGTGAGCAGGAAATCGGGAGCCGGGCTGAGCCGGCCGACGGCCAGACGCATGGCCAGGCGCGAGGCCTGGTAGATGTTGATCGAGTCGATGGTGGCGGCGTCCACGGCGGCGATGGCCCATGCCGCGGCGCGCTCGCGGATGCGCCCGGCCAGCACTTCGCGACGCTGGGGCTGGAGCAGCTTGCTATCGTTGAGGCCGCGCACGGGTCGGTCGGGCGAAAGCACCACGGCGGCGGCCACCACGGGGCCGAAAAGCGCACCGCGGCCCACTTCATCCACGCCCGCGATGGCGTGGAAACCGCGCGCGCGCAACTCACGCTCGAAAGTTGCTTCGCACCGGAATTTGCCACCCGCCGCCTCCGGCCGCATTTGGCGAACCGTGACTATTCGCGCTCCCGGAGACGGGCAGCCTTGCCTTTCAATCCGCGCAGGTAGTAAAGCTTGGAGCGCCGCGTCCGGCCCTTGCGCACTACTTCGATGTGGTCGATCACCTTGGCGTGCACGGGGAAGATGCGCTCGACGCCCTGGCCGAAGCTGACCTTGCGCACGGTGACGCTTTCCCCCAAACCGGTGTTGTTGCGGGCGATGACGGTGCCCTCGAACGCCTGGAGCCGTTCCTTGTCGCCCTCCTTGATCTTCACATGAACCCGAATGGTGTCGCCGGGGCGGAACGGGGGAATTTCGGCCGCCTTGTTTTTCTGTATGAACTTCGTCAACAATGCGTTCTGCATGAGAATTTCCTTAATCTTCTATCTTGACATGCCCGGCCCCTGCCAGCAAATCGGGGCGCAGGCGGGCGGTCTTTTCCAGCGCGGAGTCCTTCCGAAACCGGCGGATCTCCTCGTGGTTGCCGCTCAGGAGCACTTCCGGCGCTTTCCATCCACGGAAGTCGGCTGGCCGGGTCCAGTGCGGGCAATCCAGCAGGCCCTCTCCGTGGCCGGTATCCTGAAACGACTCGAAGGCCGCGGAACTTTCGTTCCCGAGCACCCCGGGCAACAACCTGGCTACCGCATCGATGACCACTGCCGCCGCCAGCTCGCCGCCGCTTAACACGTAATTCCCGATGGAGATCTCCTCGTCGGCCAGGTGCGCCGCCACGCGCTCATCCACGCCCTCGTAGCGGCCGCAGATCAGCAACAGCCCGGATTCGCGGCTCAGGCGGTTGGCCACGCCCTGATCGAACAGCCGGCCCTGCGCCGAAAGCAGCAGCACCTTCTGGTCCGCCCGGCGTTCGGGCCAGATGGATTCCACCGCCCGGAAGACCGGTTCCGGCTTCAGCACCATGCCCTCGCCGCCGCCGAACGGGCGATCATCCACGGTCTTGTGCCGGTCGGAAGTCCAGTCGCGCAGGTTATGGATGCGGATTTCGACCAGGCCCGCATCCCTGGCCCGCTTGACCACGCCATGCGCAAACGGCCCCTCGAAAAACTCGGGGAAGATGGTCAGCACATGAAAAATCACGGCCGGTTCAGATCCTTCAGGCCTGCGGGCAATTCCACCGCGATGCGTTTGGCTTCCGGATGGATTTCCAGGCAGATCGCGCGCACGAAGGGAATCAATAATCCGCCTTCCACTACCAGCAGCCCCGAGCCGCCGGAATCCTCCCAGCCCGAAACGCGCCCCAGAGATTCGCCCGTGCGCCGGTCCACCACCTCGCAGCCCACCAGGTCCGACTGGAAAAACTCGCCCGGTTCCAGTGGCGCGCGCTCGCTCATGGGCACGCGCACCTCAGCTCCAGCCAGGGGTTCGGCATCCGAAATGGTATCCACGCCCCGAAACTTGAAAATCAACGTGCCGTTATGGAACCACGTGGATTCCACCTGGTAGCGCCGGGACGAAGCGGACTCGCCCGGGCCAAACAGACAGACTTCCCGCAGAGCCTCGTAACGTTCCAGTTTGTCGCTCAGGGCCAGCGCGGTGACTTCGCCGCGGTTGCCCCTGGGCTTTCCCAGCAAGGCCACCGCGACCCATCCGCCTGGCGGCACGCTCACTCGAGGATTTCCAGCGTGAAGCGGCGATTGAGTTTCATCCCGGCCGCCCCAAGAATGGTGCGAATCGAGCGCGCAGTGCGGCCCTGTTTTCCGATCACCTTACCCAGATCGCTGGGCGCCACCTTCAACTCCAGAACGGTAACCTGTTCCCCCTCTACCACTCTGACGGAGACCTCTTCCGGGACGTCCACCAGAGCTTTCGCAATATCTTCGACCAGTTGTTTCATTGCTATCCCGCCTCCCTTGACTTCATGGTAGCGCGAAAGGAACGCGCGGGTAACCCCGGTTCTTACTCGACCACCGGCTGGGCCACCGGGGCGGGGTTCTTCTCCACCAGCCGTTTCACGGTATCGGACATCTTGGCCCCGTTCTTGATCCAGTGGTCCAAGCGGTCGTGTTTCAACACCACCTGAGGCGGGCTGGTGAGCGGGTTGTAATGCCCCACCACTTCCAGGTTGGGGCCGTTGCGGGCGCGCTCCTTCTCAATTACGACTATGCGATAAAACGGCTTCTTCTTGGCGCCAAACCGCGCCAGGCGAATCATTAGCATCTGAGCTCCAATACTGTTTAACGTCCCGGCAAGTCCCCGAAGGGAAACCCAGCGGGCAACTTCATCTTCCCGAGCTTCCTTCCCATGAAGCCGCCCGAGAAGGACTTCATCATCTTCTTGGCTTGGGCGTACTGCTTCAACAACTGGTTGACTTCCTGCACCGACGTGCCGCTGCCCCGGGCGATGCGCCGGCGGCGGCTTCCGTTGACGATCATGTGGTTGTCGCGTTCCCGGGGGGTCATGGAATCGATGATCGCCACCACGCGGCCGATCTCTTTTTCGTCTACCTTGACGTCCTTCAGCTCTTTGAGGATCCCCACCTTGGGCATCATGCCCAGGAGCGATTCGAGGGGCCCCAGCTTGCGGATCTGCCGCATCTGGTCGCGGAAATCTTCGAGCGTGAAATCGTTCTCGATGAGTTTCCGCTGTATCTCGACGGCCTTTTTCTTGTCGATAGCCTCCTCCGCCTTCTCGATGAAGGAGAGGATGTCGCCCATGCCGAGGATGCGGTTGGCGGCGCGATCCGGATGGAACGGCTCGAGGGCATCGAACTTCTCGCCCACGCCGATGAACTTCAGCGGCTGGCCGGTGACATGGCGGATGGAGAGCGCCGCGCCGCCGCGCGCATCGCCGTCCATCTTGGTGAGGATCACGCCCGTGATTCCCAGCCGCTTGTGGAACTCGTCGGCCGACTTGACGGCGTCCTGGCCGGTCATGGCGTCGGCCACGAAAAGAATCTCCACGGGATTAAGCTGCGCTTTGAGCTGCTGCAGCTCGGTCATGAGCTGGTCGTCGATATGCAGGCGGCCGGCGGTATCCACCAGCAGCACGTCGCGCCCGGTGTTGGCGCTCTCGCGCCGCGCCGAGAGGGCCAGCGCAAGCGGCTGGGTCTCTTCGGGGGCGCCCTCGTAAAGCGTCTGGCCGACCTCGCGCGCGATCACCTTGAGCTGCTCGCGGGCCGCGGGACGGTAGACGTCCACCGAAACCATCATGGGACGGTGGCCGTTCCTGGAAAGCCAGCGCGCCAGCTTGCCGGCGGAGGTCGTCTTGCCCGACCCTTGCAGTCCCACGATCAGGAACACGCTGGGCGGCTCGTTAGCGAAGCGCAGCTTGGATTCGTGGCTGCCGAGGATCTTGATCAGCTCATCATGAACGATCTTGATGACTTGCTGGGAAGGCGAGAGAGCGGTCAGGACCTCCTCGCCCATGGCCTTCAGCTTGATGTTTTCGATGAGCTGCTTGACGACCCTGAAATTGACATCGGCTTCGAGCAGCGCCATGCGGATTTCGCGCAGGGCGCCCTCCATGTTTTCGGCCGAAAGTTTTCCTTCGCCGCGCAGGTTCTTGAAAACCCGCTGCAGTTTTTCCGATAGGTTGTCGAACATGAGAACGGAACTCCTCCGCCGGGCAAACACTGCGGGTCGTAGACCACCCGCGTGCCCGGCCGCAAATCCGTGGCCAGGCCCTCCGCCAGCCGCGAGACGTGGAAGAAGATATCTCTTCCGCCATCGTCCGGCCGCAGAAATCCGAAGCCTTTGGCTTCGAAGTACGTGACCACGGCGCCGGCCTGCTCGCCGGTGGGCGCTTCTCCGCTGGCGTCGCCGGCCTCCGCGGCAGACTGCCCGGGCCGGCTGCTCTTGTCTCCTACCCCTTGCTTGATCAGCGCGAGGTCGTCTTCGGTCCAATCCGCAGGCTGCGCATTGGAGGGCATCTTGAGGTCCGGATTGCGCTTGCGGGCCTCTTCAAATAACCTCTTTTGACGTGCGTTCAACGAAAGTTTCCTTTAGTCCCGGCGGCTCTACGCCGGAATCGGCGCGGCCTTTTTACGGCGCGAGGCCTTCTTTTCGGCGGGGGGCTGCCGGTCGCTTTTTTTCAAACTGCCCATCACCATGTTGGTGACGAACTTCTTCTCGCCGTGATCGTCGAACTTGATCACGATGCGTTCTTCACTGCTGGACAGGACCGTTCCCAGGCCGAACTTCTGGTGCTCGACCTGGGCGCCCTGAGAAAAAGTGTTGGAAGCCATAGATTTCCTGCGCGTTAATCCTCGGATGGATTGCTGGGGATATGAGGTGGCGACGATGAAGAGAAGACAAAAGTATCGGGCAGAAGTCCCACAATGATTTTAGATTTCAGTCTAGCACATTTCTGCCGGCCGTGCGGCGTCCGGCCTGCTCCAGCGAGTAGAATTAAATGGCTAGCCCCGATTCTACATCGCAGCCATCCTCCGCGTACGGGCGGTAACGGGGGACCTCAGGTTTGGCATTGATGCTCGACAACAGCCCATCGCCAGCGGGGATCGAAGGTTCGTGGCGGTTCCGGATGGCCAGGATACCAGCCGCGCTGGGTGTCAGGGGCGCCTCGTGGATCGCCCAATATGAGGCGGGGATCGTCTTGGCCGTTGTAATGGGTTTCGTGCTCGCGCAGTTCATACGCGCCCGTTCGCCACTCTGGTTTGACGAGATGCTCACGTTCTATATTGCACGTTTGCCGAGTGTCAGCCAGATGCTTCGGGCCGTTCCCACGGACACCCATCCCCCGCTGTACTACCTGCTGGCAGGGGCTTGTATGCGCTGGCTCGGCGAGACGGAAATTGCGGTCCGGCTTCCATCGATACTGGCGTTCGCGGCGGCCATGCTGGCGACGTACTTCTTCGTCCGCCGGCGCTGCGGCGCGGTCCTCGCTTTGTTCGCGATGCTGGCACTGACGACAAGCGGAGCGGCGTACTACGGACACGAAGCGAGACCGTACGCCCTACTGCTGGGTTTTGCCGGTCTGACCATGGTGAGTTGGCAGGCAGCCACTGAAGAGGGCCATAATCGCATTTTTCCACTGGCCGGCGTAGCTATCGGCGTTGCAGGCGCCATCGCCAGCCATTACTTCGGTGTTTTCCACGTCGGCGTCCCGCTGGTGTGCGGCGAAGCATTTCGTCTCGCGAAGCGGCGGCGGCTCGACTTTCCGCTCTACTGCGCGTGCGCCGCTGGCCTGTCGATGCTGGCAGTCACTATGCCTTTTGCCGGCGAGATGCATCGAATCATGGTCGATTACGTGCAAGGATCGGTTGCTTTTTGGGCAAAACCACAGATTGGAAGCATCCGCTCTTACGGGGACCTTGTGAACCTGGGGCTTCCTTTCTGTTTTCTCCTGTTGCTGTGGCTGACAAAGTCGGCATTCGCGCCCGGCGACGAGTCCGGCCGGCCCGCGGGTGACAATCTGAGCGTTCCC
Organism: Bryobacteraceae bacterium; assembly: GCA_049515735.1. Classification (GTDB taxonomy): domain Bacteria; phylum Acidobacteriota; class Terriglobia; order Bryobacterales; family Bryobacteraceae; genus Fen-178. The sequence goes on along the minus strand of JBEKTU010000034.1, from coordinate 1,673 downwards.
GCTCACGAATTCGCCGCTGCGGCGGGGCTGGCGCTGCTGGTCCCGATCATGATCGGTGTCACTTGGCTGGCAACGGGATACTACTTGTTTCGCTACGCGATTGGGGCGGCTATGGGGGTTGCCATGTTGGCTGGGATGGCGGCGCCTCTTCTCGGACGGAACAGAAGTCACGTCACTGCCGTAGCTTCCCTGAGCATGGTCCTGGTTGCCCTGGTCTTCGCCGGCACCAAAACCAAGGCGGTCATTCGAGCGATCGCGAATCCCCCGGCTGACAGTTGGAGCGCCAGTTCGGTCCTCGATGCTGCGCCGGGCGGGGAACCAATCGTCGTGGCCAACGCAGTGACCTACCTACCGAAATGGAAGTACGCATCCCCACCCCTCCGCGAACGGCTCCACTATCTTGCCGATTGGCCATTTGCCGTTCGTCAGGCCGACTTTCTTCCAGAGCTTTCGCTGATAGTCACTCAGCAGTTTACGCCCTCTAAGGTCGATGACTACCGGCAGTTCCTCTCGACTCACCGCCGTTTCTTGCTGTATTGCGCCGGCCAGCCCAGCCTGGAATGGACCGAGGGGCGCCTTCGGGCAGAGGGTTGGACTTTGCATCTCCTCCGCAGCAGTGAAGGTGAGACACTGTTTCTGGCTGAAGCACCAGGCCGGTAGATTCAGCCATGGCGGGCCGCCCGCAGGCCCAGCCGAGCCACGCGGGGTCGATGTAATCGGGGCCTTTATTGAACGCGCGGACGCTCATGCCGGCGCGCCGGGCCAGCAGAATGGCGGTGAGCGAAACCAGCGTCTCTCCGGAATCGCCGGCCAGCCCGGCGACGACGATGCGCGGGCTATTGCGGCTCGTCCGGTTGTGGAAGCTGGATATAGGACCGCCCAGATAGCTGTAGATGCAGCGTCCGGAATCGATCAGGACCCGGATAGCCTGCCGGCAATCGTCCCTGCCGCAGTTGGCCTCGCCGTGGCGCGCGATCATGGCCTTGGTCAGGTCGCCCGGCTTCAGATTGCGCTTGCCGGCGCACTCCGCAACCATGGCAAACATTTCGTCCGCCAGCGTTTCAATGGACACGGTCGGGATGGGCACCTCCGGGAGAGTTCATTCTAACCGGCGAAAGGAATGGCGGGGACGACGGGGCTCGAACCCGCGACCTCCGACGTGACAGGCCGGCGTTCTAACCAACTGAACTACGTCCCCGCAATGTCAGGCGGACATTCCGATGCTAACATGACGGCGGCGCGGGCGCAAAATCGGCGCGGGTAATCCCGGCGCGCACCGGGAGCGGAAAACCGCGCTAAGGTGTAAACATGACGATTCGCGGCGTTGTGTGCCTTACTTGCTCCCTGGCGGCTCTGGCCTATGGCGCGGACCGCAAGCCGACCCCCGAGGACGCCCGCAGGTTCATCGATGACGCGGAGCAGAAGCTGCTCATCCTGGGCGTCGACTCGGCACGCGCGGACTGGGTCAAGGACACCTACATCACCGACGACACCGAAACCCTCTCGGCCAAGCTCGACGAGCGCGCCATCGCCGCCACTGTGGAGTATGCCAAGCAGTCGACGCGGTTCGACGGGCTGAAGCTCGATCCGGTCACGGCGCGCAAAATCAAGCTGCTGAAACTCTCGCTCACCATCGCCACGCCCTCCGATCCCAAGGAGAGCGAAGAGCTGAC